>JAPLUL010000079.1:0-64879 GCA_026397635.1 Verrucomicrobiota bacterium
AAGCAGCGATGCGGTAAGCGCGTGGAAGAAAGCCGAGTTGAGGGCCGCACGCAAAGCGCTCAACCCCTTCGAGATCAACCGGCGGCTGGAGGCAGCGCTGCGCCCGTTGCTGCTGCGTGCACTTCATTCCAGTCGCCCTACTGGCTCCTTGCATTGCGTGCACGCAGCAGCAACACTGAACGCCTAACCCTCGGTGTCATCACTTCTGAGGCAACGATCCCTTCCTCCCGCGCCCTCCCCGGTGTCATTTACTTTTGAGGCAACAAGTTTATCCGCACAAAAGCAGGCTTTTTAATGACATTCGCTTCTTTCCCATGAGGATTTCGGGGATTTTGGGCCAATTTTCCTCCAGAAGCTTGCCGACACAGGTCGAAAAGCCCAATTTTGTCTATTAAAGCGCTCGACCGATGAAGGCCGCAATATTCTCATGCATCTTCGCCATGTCCGGGCGGTTCGTGTACATCATGTGGCCGCTTTCATACTCGGCAAACTCGATGTTTTCCCGCAGTTCGTCCGGCAAACGCATCTGGCGCACGCTGAGCAGCATGTTGTCTGGCGGAGTCACCAAATCACGCCACCCGACCATCGCCAGGACTCTCAGGTGCGGATTCTGCCGGATCGCGTCAGCAAGCTGGCCGCTCACACTCGTGTAACTGTTCCCCTTGCCGTGGTTCCAGTTCGGTTGTGGAGCCAAAACCTCATAGGGCAGGTCTTTTTCATATTTCAGTTCCTCGCGCAAGTATGCGTTCATCGAAGCTGCCGCGATGCTCCCCACCACGCGCATGAAAGGCTCGATCTGCGGGTAAATCTCTGATTCGTCACCATCGGTGCCCGTTACACGTGCATCATAGGCGCCCAGAACGAGCTTTTCTTTCCGTAGAAGCATTTCCCGGAAGACACCACTGTCGATCCGTAACTCCTGCTCCTCGATCAATTTTGGCTCCAAACCGGTAAGTCGCGCCAGTTTCTTCACCAATGCTTCGCGCTCCACTTTCGTCAAATCCGCGCCCTTCAGCAGCGCCGAGGCATACTCGCCGAACGCAAACTCCCGCGCCTCCGCCACCGCCTTCTTGAAGTCAGCCTGCAAATCCGGCGGGAGCTTCTTGTGGTAATACGCCGTCGCCGTCATGGCGGGCAGTCCCACCAAATAAGGCGTGTCATTGAGCGGCCCCGCGATGAGAGTCGCATAATCGAGCAGCCCCGACACGATGATGATCCCGTTCAAATACATCCGATGCCGCTGTTGAAGGTGCTGCGCCAGACCACCACCGCGAATGCCCCCGTAGCTCTCTCCCGCGATGAATTTCGGCGAACGCCAGCGCTGCTCACGCGTCACCCACAGCCGCATGAACTCGCCCACGCTCTGGATGTCCTCCTGCACGCCGAGGAATTCATTGACCGTCTTTGGATCTTCCGCGCGGCTGAAGCCCGTATTCACCGGGTCGATGAAAACGAGGTCCGTCACATCCAGGATCGAAAATTCATTACTGACCAGCCCTCCCGGTGGTTTTGGCGGCGTGAGACCGTCCGCAGGCAAATCCACCCGCTTTGGCCCGAACGCGCCGAGATGCAGCCACACACTGCTGCTGCCAGGTCCCCCGTTGAAACAGAACGTCACCGGCCGCTTCGAGGCGTCCTTCACCCCCTTCATCGTGTAAGCTGTGTAAAAAACCTGCGCCGACGGTTTCCCGTCTGGTTTCAAAATGGGCAGCGTGCCTGCCTTCGCCTCATAAGCGATCTCCTTGCCGCCGATCGTCACCTTGCCCTCCGTGACCACCGGTTGGTCGTCCTCAGGTTTCTTGACGTCTTTTTTCTCCTCCTTTTTTGGCTCTTCCGGTTTTTTCTCGTCCTCGGCAAAAAGGCTGGCGGGCAGCGCACAGGCGCACAAAACGGCAAAGAAGGTCGGTCGGATCATCATGGCGAGGAGGAGCATGCCACGCACAGTCCGCAAATGGAACCAGAATCAAAACGCCTCCTGCAAATCAGGGCTTTGTCTGTTTTCCAGCAAGCGGTTTCACCATGATGCCTGCGGCCTCCATGACGATTTTCTGCAAGGCGTCCTTCGGCTTGCCGCTGTCGGGCACGAGCACGTTTTGCACGAGGAAGACGGTCACAATGCCGCTTGTCGGATCAACCCAGCCGTTTGTGGCAAAGGCTCCACCGTGGCCGAAGCTGCCGACGGGCATGGCGGAACAGACGCGCTGCGTTTCGGTGTTGCACTGCCAGCCGCAGGCGTAGTTGAGCTGCTTTTCGCCTGCGCTGACCGGTTGGGTCATGTCGTCCACACTTTTGGCGCTCAAGATGCGCTTTCCATCCAGTTCGCCGTTGTTGGCGATCATCGCGTAAAAGCGGCCCATGTCCTGCGCGGTGGAAAATAGCCCGCCCGCAGGCTCCGGCATGTGCTGCACGCTCGAATCGCTCGTGACGAAGGGATTGTAGCCGGGCACGAAATGACGCGTGTCCCCATCCATTTTGTAGGTGCGGGCGATTCGCGCACGCTGCTCGTCAGTGGGATGAAACGTTGTGTCCTTCATGCCTAGTGGCTCGAACAAACGCGTGCGCATGAATTCCTCATATTTCATGCCGCTGACGATCTCAACGATGCGCCCGGCCACGGTGGGGCCAAAGCCGTATTCGTAGCTGCTGCCAGGCTGGAAGGCCAAAGGCGTCTTGGTGAGAGTGGCCACATACGATTTGAGCGAGATCGCGCCATCGGTCGGCTTGCGTGGCGGAAAAGCGATGCCTGCGGTGTGCGAGAGCAGCATGCGCAGCGTGATCGGCTTGTTCGGCTTTGCACCGCCCTCGACCGTCACGTCGGCCAGTTCTGGCAGCCATTTCGACGCCGGTTCGTCGAGAGCAAGCTTTCCATCATCCACCAATGTCATCACGGCCGTCGCATTCACCGACTTCGTCATTGAGGCGATCCAAAACAACGCGTCCTTCTCCATCGCGCGGCCTTTCGCGATGTCCGCCATGCCGGCCGCATCATGATGAACGATTTTGCCCTTCTCCATCACTAGCGTAACGATTCCCGCAGCCAGTTTAGCCTTCACCGCCTCCTCCATCGCCGGATGAATGGCGGCGAGTTTGGCAGGATCGAGCGCGAGGGCTTGGGAGACCAAGAGAAGGAGAGCGAGGCAGATTTTCATGCGCTCACTCAACGTCGGCCAAGGTGCGCCTCATGCAGCCTGCTTGCAGGCTTTGATCGTGTTCGCCATCAACATTGCGATGGTCATGGGGCCGACTCCGCCCGGAACGGGCGTGATCGCGCGGCATTTCGGCGCGACTTCGTCGAAGGCGACATCACCGACGAGTTTGTAACCTTTCTCGCTCGTTGGATCGTCCACGCGGTTGATGCCGACGTCGATGACAACCGCGCCTTCTTTGACGTGCTCCGCCTTGATGAAATGCGGGCGGCCGATGGCGGCAATGATGATGTCGGCGGTGCGGGTGATCGCCGCAAGGTCGCGGGTGCGGGAATGAGTGACGGTCACAGTGGCGTCGCCGCCTTTGCGCTTCGCCATGAGCAGCAGCGCCATCGGTTTGCCAACGATCATGCTGCGACCGACGACCACGGCATGTGCGCCGCTGGTTTCGATGCCCGCATCGATCAACAGCCGCTGGCAGCCCAGCGGAGTGCAGGGCACAAAGCCGCTTGGGTCTTCGAGAGCGAGTTTCGCCACGTTCACGGGATGGAAGCCGTCCACATCTTTCGCAGGATCAATGGCGCGTACAATCGCGGCCTCGTCGATGTGCTTCGGCGGCGGGCTTTGCACCAGAATGCCGTGGATCGCCGGATCATTGTTCAAGGCGCGTACATGCGCGAGCAGCTCTTCCTGTGTCGTGCTGGCTGGAAGCTCCAGTTTGACCGAATGCAGGCCCAGGTCGCGGCATTTTTTGTCTTTGGAGCGAACGTAGGCGCGTGAAGCGGGATCATCACCGACCAAAACAACTGCTAGGCCCGGCTTGCGTCCCCGGGCAGCGAGTTCAGCGATGTCACGACGGCATTCTTCGAGGACTTTTTCGGCAACGGCGGCTCCAGAGATGAGGGTCATGCGTTTTCCGTGATGCAGCCGGGCCGCTCCGTCAACCGGAACCGCCGCGCCGACAGAAGCCACGGTGTGTTTCCGCCTCCCAGATTGCTTTTGCGGCGGCTTACGGCAGGCTCCGCGCTTCTCCCCCCTGTCTTTCCACTGCTTCTTGCTCCGCTGTTTTCTTTTGATGACCGCTTCCGCTCTCACGGCATTGACTCCAGGAACGGTGGAGCCGCAGGTCGAGATCAACCCGGCCTTGGCACCCGAAAGCGAAACAGGTCTCCCAGTTCGAAGCTGAGTGATCCAATGCCGCTCAGCCTGCCTGGGGAAACGACGAAGCAAGCTGCGCATTAGCAAACGGGCCATTCCGACACCGTAAAGAGAGTGCGGCCAGGAATGGCACCAGCGCTTCTCAAGCCGCGAGCATCTTCCGCTTGCCGCCTTGGGCGAGCATGGCGGCCAGTTCCGGCATGTAGCGGGTGATCTCGTGTGAGAGCATGGAGAGGCGGGTTTCGGACTTCCAGTTGCCCTTGAGGCTGCGGTCGGTGTCGGTCATTTCGACCTCGATGAGAGTCGAGAAGACGGTTGAGTCGGCTTGAAGATCGAGTTGCAGAGTCATGATGAGAGGGAAGGTTGATCCTGCGTCAGAAGAACGAGCTGGCCGTCCTTGAGAGTCCATTTGCGTCTATCCAAAGCACCCGAGTTCAACATGGAATCGATCCCATTACTCAAGAGCATCCGCGCCGCCTCGGCGGGGCTGCTCCCGAACGTGCCCTTCAGGGTCATGTCTTCGAGATACTGCTTGATCTGCGGTGTGATCGCGATCGTCAGTGACAATGAGTCGAAGGTGTTTGAGGGGCGGGCCATTCAATTATAACCAGGTAATAACGCCATTTTAATTCCAACCTGACCCAATGGTCAAGGTTGGCTTCTATTTATTTGGGGTTTTTATCCGGTTAAAACCACCCATGTAATTAAGACATCTTAAACAACTGGGCATTTTCGATGGAAATCATCGTTTTCATGCGTTGAAAGCGCCCTAAATCATGAAAACTCGTTTCCTCGCCTCCTTCTCTGCCACCGCCGTTCTGGCTGCCGCCTTCTTCAACCTTCAAGCCCAGACTCCTAGTGACTGGCAGAATTGGTTTGCAGACGGCACTTTGAACGGCGGACAGATCATCAGCGGGCAGGCCACCTACAAGGTGGAAAACGGCGTGCTCACCGGCACCACGGTCGATGGCAGCCCAAACACCTTCCTGGCGATCGGTCCGTTCAAGGACTTCGAACTCGAGTTCGAGGTGAACGTGGACAATGAACTCAATTCCGGCGTGCAGGTGCGCAGCCACATCGCCAAAGAGGGCGATCCCGCTCCCGAAGGCAGCAAAGGCGGCAAACCGCTGCCTGCCGGGCGTCTGTACGGGCCGCAGTGCGAGATCGCGATCGATGGCTCTGCTGGTAATTTCTATGACGAGGCCCGCCGGGGCACTTGGTGGAGCCTGCTGACGGAAACCGAGGCCGTGCGCACCGCAGAAGCGAAGGCCGCATTCAAAAAGGGCGACTGGAACCACTACCGCATCGTGGTGAAGGGCGACCACTACCAGAGCTTCGTCAATGGCGTCAAAACCGCTGACTTTAGCCAGCCCGGCGACCCCGAAGGCCACATCGGCTTCCAGGTTCATGGCATCAAAAAGGGCACTGGCCCTTACAGCGTCCGCTGGCGCAGTGTGAAGTTCCGCGAGACAAAGTAACCGAGCGCGAGAACGACAACCGACGAGGCCATCACCGTCTGCCAGCGCTGCCACCAGAGCGGCCAGTGGATGGCGATGGCCTTTGATCTGTCGCCTGCGAGCAGTAGCATCCACTTCGGCGGCGCATCGGGGTTGGTTTGATCGCGTGTCCAGAGCAGCACATCGTGCAGTTTGCCTTTCGGCATCTCAAAGACGATTTCCGGCTCCGAACTGCGCCAGCGCCACGCGGCGGTGATCAAGGTGTGGGGCTGAGCCTCCGTTTCGGAAGGCAAATAAGACGCGGGCGCAAATTCCGCCCAGTTTTCGTGCTGCGTGATGTTAGCCGCTGATAACTCCGCCAATGGGACCAGTGATTCGCCCCGCCTCAACCGCACAGGATCAATCAACGCCTCCTGAGCGATAGCTTCATCCGCGATGAGCGGATTCCCGCCATAATCGGCGGTGATTTCGAGCAGCACCTCCGACTCCGGCAGCAACGTGAGTTTGGCACTCAAAAACTCCGCTCCGTGCCCAAAAACACACAGGGGGGCCAGAATGGCTCCCCCTGCGGCAAGAATGAAGATAGATCGCGCGAAGCGCATTATTTCTTGAGGTTCCAGCGCAGCACACGGCCCCACTTATTCCACTCGGTTTCGAGGATGTTGCCGTCGTTGTCGAAGGTGATGCCGTGGGGACTCGTCACAACGCCCTGCTGCCAGTCTTTCGGCTCAATGCCCGGTGTGTTCGTTGGTTTTGGGCTCGTGCCAAGATCGGCGACGCGTTTGTTGTCCTTGTCCCAGACGCTGACGTTCCCGGCGATCTCGGCCACACACATGAGGTCACCATGGAAGCTGGCGGAAGAGGGATTGCGCATCTCAGTGGCGATCTCGCCGATGAAGGTGCCGTCGAGCTGGGTGTGCAGCATGCGTTTGTGACCGCGGTCGCAGATCATGACACGGGCTGGTTCAAAACGGCGGTCAATGAAGACCTTGTGCGCGTTGGCGAGTTTCAAAGGCTCACCAGGACCGCCGAAGACGCTCTTGAACTTGCCTTCAGCGCTGAACACGAAGATGTGGCTCTGGCCGTAGCCATCAACCACGTAAATGTCGCCGTTCGGGGCCACGTCACAGTTGGTGAGCTTGAGGCCCTTACCGATCTTGTCGGCAGGAAATTCGCTCGTGGGGATGGTCATCACCACGGTGCCGTCGAGGCTGCATTTGATGACCTTCTGCTCACCCAGCACGGCGGCGTAGAGGTGCTCGCCGTCACCATATTTACGGATCACAAAACCGTGCAGCGATTGCGGCAGCGCGAGTGCTTTGATGAATTTGCCATCCTTGCCATAGACCTGGATGCCAGCATTCGCTTCTTGGACGCTGACATAGATGTTGCCAGATGAATCGACGGCGATTTCGCCATGACCATTGCCGATGGTTTCCTTGCCGGGAGGCGGCGTGATGAAGTTCGGGACGAATTCATAGGCCACTTCGGCAGCAGCGCTGCCAGAAAGGGCGATGACGGACAGGAGGGAGAGGATGCGGTTGCTCATCAGGTCGATTCAAACGAAGGCTGGGGGCGGCGTCAATCGTGCAGGTGTGAATTTGACTGGATGATCCTGTCATACAGCAGGAAACTTCCGGTCACGCATCGAGTTCACTTCCCCTTTCTCCCATGAAAAAGCTCGGCTTCATTCTCCTCGGCGGCATCCTTCTAGCCGTTTCAGCCATTGGCCTGCGCGCGCAATCCCAGCTCGCAGAATTCAACTCTCGCTTCAAAGCCTTCGACAAAAACAATGACGGCGCTATCAGCGGTGATGAGCTGAACAGCGCCGAGTATCTGAAAATGCTCGATGCTGACAAGAACGGTACGCTCACCCGCGAGGAGGCGCTGCAAAGCGTGCGCAAGACGCAGAAACTCGTCGGCGAAGGTTCCGACACCGGCAGTTTATTCAAGCGGCTCGACAAAAACGCCGACGGCAAGCTCACAGAGGACGAACTTCCGAACAAACGCTGGTTCAGCGGCCCAGACGCCGACAAAGATGGCAGCGTGACGTTGGACGAGGCCGTCAAAATGCTCGCCAGCCTCCGCAAACGCGGCACCGCCAACAGTCCAACCAGCAGCAGCCCGATCAAGCCCGCCAACGAAGACCCATCCTTCAAAGAAGCGCCGCAGATGCTCAAAGGCAGCGAGCACGGCGTTGGCCGCATGGTCGATGACCTCGTGTTGAAGACGCTGGACGGCAAAGATCTCAAACTCAGTGCCGCCGCAGGCAAAAACGGCCTCGTGATTGCGCTGTTCAGCTCAAGCTGCCCAATCAGCCGCAAGCTGGCACCGGAGACGGTGCGCCTGGAAAAAGATTTGGAAGCACAAAACGTGAAGCTGCTGCTTGTGAACGCGCCTCCGGGCCAGAAGAACGATGAGATCACGAAATTCATCACTGATCACGGTTTGAAATCCACGGTAGCGCTCGATGCCGATGGCACGCTGGCCCAAACATTCGCTGCCACGACCACCACGGAGGTCTTTTTGCTCGATGCGACGCGCACACTCGTTTATCGCGGCGCTTTGAACGACCAATACGGCCTCGGTTACGCAAAGGAGCAGCCTGCGCATCATTATTTACGCGATGCCGTGGCGGCCATGCTGCATGGACAACCGGCTGACATTACCGCGACAAGTGCTCCAGGCTGTGCGCTGGATTTGCCTGCCAAAACCGCCCTAGCGAGCTCGAAGGTGACTTACCATCGCGACGTCGCCCGAATCATGCAGACGAACTGCGTGGAATGTCATCACAGCGGCGGCGTGGGGCCGTTTGCACTCGATTCGTATGACGCGATCATCGAGCACGCGGGCATGATCCGCAGGCAGGTGGAACGCGGCGCGATGCCGCCGTGGTTCGCTGCCGCGCTGGAGGGGCAAACGCACTCGCCTTGGGCGAATGATCGCTCGCTCTCCGAGCGCGATCGTGCTGATTTGCTTACCTGGTTAGGATCAGATCGACCGAAAGGCGATGTGGCCGACGCTCCCACACCACGCCAATTCCCCAGCGAATGGAGCATTGGCAAGCCGGATGCCATCATCGCCGCCGCGAAACCGATTGCGATCAAGGCGGAAGGAACGATGCCTTACCAGCACGTCACTGTGACCACGGACTTCCCTGAAGACCGCTGGGTGCGCGGCTATGAGATCCTGCCCACGGAACGGCAGGTGGTGCATCACGTCATCGTCACTGTTCATGAAAAAGGCCGCAAAGTGCGCGGCGATGGCGATGAAGGCACTGAGGGTTACTGGGCCGCTTATGTGCCTGGAAATACGAAGCAGATCTATCCCGCAGGCTTTGCCCGCAAACTGCCCGCCGGGGCGACCGTGAGCTTCCAGATTCACTACACGCCAAACGGCAAGGCCGTGGAAGACACGATGCGCATGGGGCTCCTTTTTGCCCAAAAGCCGCCGAAATACGTCGTCCACACCACCGCGCTGCCAAACGCTCGCATCCACATTCCCGCCGGAGCTGCGAACCACGTCGAAACCGCGCAGCGCAAGCTGCCCGTGGACATCAACGCGATGGCCTGGATGGCTCACATGCATGTGCGTGGCAAAGCTTTCAAATTCGAGGCCATCTCACCTGACGGCAAAACTGAAACACTGCTCGACATTCCCCGCTACGACTTCAACTGGCAGCTCCGCTACGACTACGCGATGCCCCGCTTCCTCCCACGCGGCACCACCCTCAAAATCACCGCTATCTTCGACAACAGCACTGAAAACCCAGCGAATCCTGATCCCACCAAAAATGTCCACTGGGGCCAACAGACCTACGACGAGATGATGATCGGCTACCTGGAGCACTACACACCCCTGAACCCAGAAGTGGCGGGCGCGGAGTGAGGATGGTTATTTCTTCTTCTGAAGCACTTCCAACTCCGCTTTCACCTTTTCGATCTCCAGTTTTTGCGCTTTGAGCTCGTTTCGAGCCATTCCGGCATTGCCATCAACCACATCCTTCATGGTTCGCAAACTTTGAGTTGGCGCTCTTTTGGCATCGGCAGCTTTGATCTGCTCCTCAAGATCCTTCACTTCCTTCTCCAACTTTTCTTTATGCTTGGTGGAACTCTCCATTTGAATCTCAAGCGTAGAAATTCGCTTTTTAACCGCTGAGATCTTGGAAGAACTTGAGTCATCCACCACCTCGACCACGGCTTTTTCAAGAAACGTTGCGCGTGCCTGCTCCATCTCTGGCAAAAGCGCACTTGGCCCTAAGTCATAACGCTCTTTGATCTCGGCAGGCAGCAAATCATCCGGCACTAGGCCAATCCCATCCGCATGGATCAATGAAAGGCCGGATGAATCCAGTTTGCGGATTTTTGCCCCGCGCAGCATCTTACCATTCGTCAGCATGATGTCTCCGAGTTCGGTGCCTGGGGCGCTGTTGCGTGTTTTATCAACGGCTGATTTCATCGACTCGACTGAATAGTTAAATTCACTCGCAACTTTACGGTGTCGAATGTCCAAAACATCTTTGGCTTTGAGCAGAACACTATTTTGCTCTGATAGTTCGCGATTTTTGACCACGTGGGTCTCCACATCCGTCCACATTTTTTTCTTGTAAGCAAACGACTCGTGGGTGCTCGCGAGCTTGGACTTCGATTCCTGCAGCGCCAAGTTGGCCGCATCCACTGTGGTGAGGTAAAATGAGCCATAACCGAGCCCGATCAAGGCTGTGAATATGAATGTAAAAAGCCAAATTTTCGATTCTTCGAACATGGTGCTTCAATGAGTGTGGGATTAGCGGGCGATCTTGGCCTTGTAAGATTCCAGTCTGGGCAGCAAGGATTTTATCATTTCCTCTCCCTCGGTACATTTTTTGCTCAGTGTCGCCAACTCCTGCTCCAGCAGTGTGTTCTTATGAGCAAGATCCCTGTTCTGCATCTCGAACTTCATGCTGGCTGTTGCTGCATCAATTCCGAGAGAGAAAAATTTGCCATCCAAGGTTTTGGCTTCATCCAACAGCCTCTTGATTTCGGACTCAACATGGTCTTTTTCTGCCATGAGCAGCTTGGGCTTGTCGCAGGAGCATAAGAACAAAACGTTGGACAGGACTATGCAAATGAAGGGCGGCGTCTTGATAACCATGATTAGAAGGAAAAGCGGAGTGGGGAATTTGGCAACTTCAAAATCGCTTTTGGCATTTTTTGTCACCACGTTGTTTTTAACGATGCAGAGCGTTTTCACGCTGCTAGCTTCACGCCGTGATCGCGATAGCAACGGCCAGTCAAAAAGGAGGGGTGGGGAAAACCACGCTTTGCATCAACCTTGCCTACTCGCTGGCGCGGCGTGGGTGGCGGGTGCTGCTCATCGATACAGACCCGCAGGGCGGCGTGGGTCTTTCGCTCGCGAAAAGCGCGAAAACGCGAGAGGGATTTCATGAGTTTCTGGTTCGCGGCGGGGATTTGAATAAAGTCGTGGTGCCAACGCGGCTACCAGAGCTGGAAATCGTGCCGGCAGGACAATACGACACTTGCGCACGGCAGGGCTGGTCCCCGCACGAGGTGCCATCTCGGTTGGCAGACCTGCTGCGCTGTGCGGAGCTGCGCGGCACTGATATTGTGCTGATGGATACGGCCGCCGGCATGAGCAGCACGACAGAAGCGGTGGTGAAAGCCTGCGATTTCGTGATTTTGCCGCAGCAGGCAGAACCGCTGGCGATCCGCAGCGTGCCGCATCTGCTGGAGACTCTGGCACGATTCCGCGCCGAAGGCGCAGGTGTGCGCGTGGCAGGTATTTTGCTCACGATGGTCATGCAGGACAACGCGATGAGCCTCAAGGTGGCGCGTGAGCTACGTGACATGCTGCCAGCCAACCTGATGTTTCCACAGAGCATCCCCCGCCTGACCTCATTTTTGGAAGCCAGCGCGTTGGGTGTGCCGGTGGCACTGACGAAGCGCAATCCACCGCCAGAGGCGTTGATTTTTGACCAAATCGCCGCCGAACTGGAGCAGCGGGCTGGGCTAAACAAAGAAAGCGAACCGGAGCAGGGCCATGCAAGTCTCCTGGATTGACGCCAACCACCTAGAGTCGCTGTTGGCACAGATCACGAAGCCGGCAGTGTGCGCAGAATCGAAGCCACAAAGCGTGGCGGAAACCACGGAAGAGGCGGGTTTCATGGATGCTGAGGCTTTGCCACCCAAGGCTGGCCTACAGCCCTCGGAGCCGCCTCAAACGCTCTCAGTCATGCCGATTGAGACTGCTACAGATGAACCTACAGCATCCCAGGAAGAAGAGCCTCAAAACAGCGCTGCGGCGCTCCCGCTGAGCCGCATTCGTGACAAGCTCCGTGCAATCCGCCAACGCGCCACCGATGCAGGCATCCTGGTGCGGGTGAACGAGCCTTCGGATACCAGACCTGCCTTGGCCCCGAAGTTCATGCCCGCCTCGAGCTTGGAACCTCGAGCGGAACCCTGCTCACCCAACTTCATTCCCACGTTTACCATTCCCCAGGGTTCCCGCACGGAGCGTCTGGCGGCGTTCTCGGCCTGGGCCCGAGAGGTTTTGCGAGATAATGGCGGGCATGTGCTGGTGATGAGTGATGATGGCGAGGTGCTCTGGAGCGATGAGGCCAAGGCGGGACTGCTGCTTTCCAGCATGATGGCGTGGGCGGCGGCAGCTCGGGCAAGTGCCCTATCAGCCTGCGGGACTCGACCTGTGGTCCGCCAAGCGCTTTCCTCCGGCCATGTGCTGACGGTGATCCCCTGCGAAACACACTCTGGCGTTTTTCATGCGGCTGTTGCAGCTCCTGAAGGACTCTCAGACACACTGGTGGCCAGTTTTCAATGCGCCGTGCGTGATACCATGAACGCAGAAGGCCCTATTTTTTGAACAGCGCCAGTTCATTGATACCCCAGCTATTTCCAGCGTTCCCGGTTTGGGTGATGCGGATACAACGGGCCTTCTGAGTGGCTTTAACAATGATCTCGGACAACGCCGCCCTCTTTCTTGCTGCCTGCGCTCAATTCCCAGCTGCTGCGGGTTTCATCATCGCAAGCTTGGCTTGGGCCGCTGCTGAAGAGGAGCCGGCGCGGCCGGAACAAAATAATAATCACGCACACGACCATCAATGAGCTGCAACTGGTCAGGCTTCAAAGCAGCGGAATACACGAAGCATTCAGCTAGATAGCCGCTGAACTGATCTGACGCACTAGCCGTTGTCCCATGGGTGTTTTTGACCCGCCCGATGGAAAACTGGCCAAGCGGCGCATCCGGCGCTGTCAATTTGCCGCCTTGGGAGGTGAAGCTTTTACCCTCTGAGTCGCGGGCACGGAGTTCTATTGCTCCGGTGCCTGCGTTCCAAGTCAGCAAAACGAGACTGGCGAGCGTGCCGTTGACCCCCGTGGAAGTCAGCGTCACTCCCCCGCCCTGCTGTTTCACTACAGCAACAATGTTTTGCTTTTGATCAATGCTCAATGACACGCTGGCCCCCTCGTTGTTTTCCAGAGTGAGCAAGCGTGTGGGAAGGTGCGCGGCGTCGGCTTGAAAAGCCGCCACGAGTGTCAGCCCCTTGTCTCCACCTGGAGTGCCCACACTGCCAAAGGGCATGTTTTGCACCTCTTTGCCTGGGTCATCGAGGACGAGTGCACAGGGCTTGCCGTTGCGCGGACGGAAGTCGAGCACTACCCGATCGGCTCTTGGCGTTCCGCCGGAGGAAGCCTCAGGCCAAGTGACACGCTTCGGAGCATGGTCGGCATTTGGTGCGCGTAAGATGTTGTCGCCACCACGCTCGGAGATGTCATGCCATTCGAGCACAGGCTCGTTGGTATTGGCCTGGTCAGGCTTGCCATTGGCCCCCTTGCGGGCGTTTAGGATGCCCGTGTTACCGACGTAAAATAGAGCGATACCACGGTCCACTGGCGGAAAGGAGCGGTCTTGGGGAAGCTGAAAGGTGACCTTTGGCGGAGCGGAAGAGATGCCGATGGTGGATAGCACCGAAGGCGAGTCGCTAGCTTTCGGGGCACTTTTCTGGAAGAAAAAACAACCACCGATACCCAGCACGATCACACCCCCTGCAATGAGAGCGATGGCCTTGATGGGGTAAGCACCAGTTTTGACCTCCGATTTGCCTGCTGCGGAGCTTAACACAGAAGACGGCTGGCGCGTTTGAGCAGTAGTATATCCAGTGACTGGACGGCGAGGCGCGGGAGCCAAAGGAGCGGTGATGGCGGCCGTTTCTGTGAATGGCCGGACCTCCAAGATGACCTCCGCAGGCACCACCTCCATCACCGGTTCAGCATAAACTTCAGCAGCAGGCGTCGCCTCCTGCTGAGGCGGATAATACCCCGTGAGCGGCACCGTGCCCGTGCCGGGCGGCAGGTACGTCGGCTGCCCTTGTTGCATATACATGGGGGGCGGGGCATACATGCCCATCCACGGACCATAAGGCACCGACGTGGGCATTTTTTCCCAGGCACGGAATTCCTCAATGGCCTGCTGGGAATTCGCGGGGCGGTCATCCGGTTTCTGCGCCATCAAGCGCGCACACCACGCTCCCAGCCATGGCGGCACATGCGGGGCGATGACCTGCAGCGGCGTCACATCATGATTGATGTGCTTGTCGATGACCTCGGCCATGGACTCGGCATCAAAGGCCTTTTTTCCCGACAAGGCCTCGTAAAACACACAGCCCAGCGAGTACAAGTCCGTGCGCTCATCCACTGGCTCACGCGTGAGCTGCTCAGGTGCCATGTAGTAGATGGAACCCATGACCGTGCCTTCCTGATCCTCAGTCTGCTTTCGGGCACCAAGACCGGCCCGTGCCAGACCAAAGTCGATGACCTTGGACTGCAAACGCCCCCCTGGCAGTCGCTCCACCTTGATGTTCTCCGGCTTGATGTCGCGGTGCAGAATGTGGTGCTGGTGCGCGGCGAGCAGGGCCTCCAGCGTCTGCGAGGCCAGTTCCTTGAAATCATCGTAGGGCAACGGGCCGCGGGCGACGACGTCCGCCAAGTCCTCGCCTTGCAGCAGTTCCATCACCATGAACAGCCCCTCGTCATCGCTAGCCACATCAAAGATGGTCACGATGTTCGGATTGCGCAGCGAGGCGAGCGCGTCCGCCTCCCGCCTCAGTTCCACTGCGATGTTTTTGTCTTTGGCTGCCTCGGAGGCGGTCATGAGGCGCTTCACCGCCACCCAGCGCTTGAGCTGGCTGTCAAAGGCGCGGAAAACGGCCCCGACGCCGCCAGCGCCGAGCTTTTCGTAGATTTTATAACGTTCCGCCATCCGGGATTGAGCGATTGATAATGAACTCAAGCTAGCAAACCCCATGAGCGCCCCCCTTGGCAAGTCCGATATTCCATGAAAAGACCTGCGGAGTAGAATTTGCTACGTCTTTGACAAACCGATGCGTCGCGACACACTGACGCCCCGCCGCCCCGGCGGGGCTTTGAATCAAACCCGCACCGCATTTTGAAAAGCGTTCTTTTTGTCTGCACTGGCAACACCTGCCGCAGCCCGATGGCCGAGGCGCTGTTTCGTGACTTGATCAAAGAACGCTCCGATTATGAAGTGGTGAGCGCAGGCGTGGCGGCGGCCCCTGGAATGCCCGCCAGCAAGCATACCACGGCCATTTTGAAAGAACGCGGACTCAACCGTGCGGATTTCGCCAGTCGCATGCTGGATGAGGCGATGCTGAAGAATGCAACGCATGTCTTCGCCATGTCCCGCCACCACATCGCAGCCATTGAAGACGAATTTCCCGAGCACTCGGACAAAATCTATCTGATTTCCGAGTTCGCGGCTGATGACAAATTACGCGGCAAAGATCTCAGCGATCCCTTCGGCCAAGGACGTAGTGCATACGAGGAGACACTCTCCGATCTGAAAAAAATGCTCCCCAGCCTGCTTGCCTACATCGACAAAACCTGGAAAGACCCTGCTGCTGACGGGAATCTCGAAGAACGAAACCCCAATCACGAATGAATTCATGAGCGACTCCGCCCTGCCACACCAACTCGCCATCGCCTCCGACCATGGCGGCCTCACCCTGAAAAACGCTGTCGTGGCGCATTTGAAAGCCGGTGGATATGGCGTCGAGGACCTCGGCACCCACGACGGAGCCTCCGTGGACTACCCGGACTTTGCTGAACTCGTCAGCGAGCGTGTGCTCGACGGCCGCGCCGACGCAGGCATCCTCGTATGCACCACCGGCATCGGCATGAGCATCGCCGCGAACCGCCACGCGGGCATCCAGGCCAGCCTCGTGAGTGATGCCTCCACCGCCGCCATCACCCGCGAGCACAACGCCTCCAACATTCTCTGCCTCGCTGGCAAAACCACCCCTGAACCCACCGCCATGGAAATCGTGGACACCTGGTTGAAGACCCCCTTCGCCGGTGGCCGCCACGGTCGCAGAGTCGATAAAATGAACACCCAAGCCCACCCCCTCAGCCTCCTCGCCTCCTCGGACCCCGCCGTCGCCCACATCATCCAGGGCGAGCAGCATCGTCAGCAGGACCACATCGAGCTCATCGCGAGCGAAAACTTCACCAGCCGCGCCGTCATGGCCGCGCAGGGTAGCTGCCTGACGAATAAATACGCCGAAGGTTACCCCGGTAAACGCTGGTATGGCGGCTGCGAAGAGGTCGATAAGGTCGAGCAGCTCGCCATCGACCGCGCCTGCGAACTTTTCGGCGCGAAATTCGCCAACGTGCAGCCGCATTCCGGCTCCCAGGCGAATGCCGCCGTTTATTTCAGCGTCCTCCAGCCCGGCGATAAAGTTCTCGGCATGAACCTCGCCCACGGCGGCCATTTGACCCACGGCAACCCCGCGAACTTCAGCGGCCGTTTTTACCAGTTCTGCCAATACGGCGTCGGTGCCGATGACGAACGCATCAACTACGACGAACTCGCCGAAGTCGCCCTGCGTGAGAAGCCGAAGATGATCACCGCCGGTGCCTCCGCGTATCCTCGCATCATCGACTTCCAAAAGATGAGCGAGATCGCCAAAAGCGTCGGCGCTTACCTCTTCGTCGATATGGCTCACATCGCCGGCCTCGTCGCCGGTGGTGCGCATCCTTCGCCGATGGAATATGCCGACTTCGTCACCAGCACCACGCACAAGTCCCTCCGTGGTCCTCGTGGGGGCATCATCCTGACCAACAACGAAGAATTGGCCAAAAAGATCAACAGTCAGGTCTTCCCTGGCGTGCAGGGTGGCCCGCTCATGCACGTCATCGCCGCCAAGGCCGTGTGCTTCGGCGAATGCCTGCGTCCTGACTTCAAAGACTACACCGCCCAGGTCGTCAAAAACGCTCAGGCCCTCGCCGCCGCGCTGATGGCCCTCGGCTACCGCATCGTCAGCGGTGGCACCGACAACCACCTCATGCTCGTCGATCTGCGCCCGAAAGGCCTCAACGGCAAAATCGCCAGCGAGACCCTCGACAAGGCCGCCATCACCGTGAACAAAAACGGCATCCCCTTCGACACCGAGAAGATCACCCTCGGCGGCGGCATCCGCATCGGCACCCCTGCCGTCACCACTCGTGGCATGAAAGAAGCCGAGATGGCCCAAATCGCCTCCTGGATCGACCGTGCCCTCACCCACCGTGAAGACAACGCCGTCTTGGCCGAGATCCGCAAAGAGGTGAGTGCAACGAATCAGCGATTCTCCCTGCCCTAACAGATAGCACAGCTCAGGCTTGGCCATGGAACACACCTTGTCTTCACGATGATAGACATTCGTTTCCCATGGCCAAGCAGCTTTTGCCACCATTGACTGAGCCAGCCGCAAAACACTTGGTGAACATCAGATGAGGAGAGCCTCATTAACCGTTGAGGTAATCCGTCAAAAGCTCCCGTAACAGTTTACGAGCACGATAAAGGCGGAGTTCGACAGCTTTTTCACTCGTATTCTGCACACGAGCGATCTCGAGGTGGCTCATGCCATGCCAAGTGGCAAGGATGAGCACTTCCCGCATGTCCGGGGGAAGTTGGGCGAAGAACGGACGAGAATGGCCTACTGGGTTGGGTTGGTTAGGTTGAATGAGCCGCCCACTTGGGCGTTCTCATTTTGTGCTATTGCGCCTGCGCACAGACCCCTCAAAAAATATTCCAACCATGCCGCAGATGGCAGAAACACGAGTCACTCGCAAGCACACTGCTTTCGTTCAATGTCAGAGTTCGTAACGTGCAGCAGAACGGTGTGTCCTTGTTCATGCTGCAGCCAGCGCCAGTTCATGCGTGCTCGCTGTTTTTGTTTGTATGCGGTCGGTATGCCGTCATAAACAAGCTCCCTACAACCATGAAAAGAACCGCATCTTTCTTCCGCCAGCTTCAGGCACTCTTCGCTTGCCTGCTTGCCTCCTCGCTCAATTCATGCGCTACCAAGGAGTTGGAACGTTGCCCGCCCGGCACCCCCGGCATCATTCTCTCCCAGCCCGTGGAATGCACCCACAAAGACGGCAGATTCACCCTGCCAGCCGGGCACTATCAAGCTGAGGCGCAGTCACCAAAAGGCATTTATTATGCAGCGCCAGAACGCCTCAAAACGGATGGGGTCATACGCGCAGGTCAGGAGCGCGGCGGTCTCTTCATTGCCCGGGAAGGTTGGCAGTGGGCCTGGACCGGCCATCCAGGCTGGGAGGTGGAACAAAGCGCCACCACCATCACCGGCAAGCGCGGCATCATCATGCCCACTCACTACAAATTCGAACCCTTGGTGCGGTACCAGGTTGCGAAGCAAAAGCGCTCGTTGAATGCCGACAATTCAGCTCCCATTAAAAAAGATGAAAGGAACTGATTAGCCACTTCCATGCCGAGCGTCCGCTAAATTTGCCGAAAAGACAAAATAATGCTTTTCAGCGCTAACACCGCCTGCTAATTTTCAAGCTGAACGGCTCACGTACCTTGTTTCGGTGTTTTTACGCTGTGACAATCCATGCGAGTGTCCGACCTCAAACCAACCAACCTAATACCAACCAAATCAGACCATGAAAATGAATGCATTGCTGAAAACGCTGGGGTTCTTGGCACTGGCCGCCACTCCCGTGCTGGCCGGAACCTCACCCGCCCCAAAAAATCCGGTCGCTCCCGCTCCGGAGAATGACGACCTCGGAATCACCGCTTCCCTTGGTTATGATACCAATTACATCTGGCGTGGCCTTAACTACGGCCAGAACTGGGTTCGTTCCGCAGCTGAAGGCTCTATCCTTCTGATCGGCGGCGCAAGTGAAGACGGAGCTGGCACAACCTCTCTCGACTGGAATGCTCAATTCGGCACCCTCGCAGGTGACCAGGACCATTTCATGCCGAACGCTGACGCCTCCTTCCAGCGCCTGCAACTCGGAGCCGCTGTTGCGCACGACTTCGGTCCTGCCACGGTGAGCCTGGGCTACACCTACTACCGCAACATGGGCAGCCTCAACCGCAATGCTCCATTGAACGATGGTGGCGAAATCAACCTTGGCCTTGCCACCTCGCTCGGCCCAATCGACATCGCCTCCAGCGCGAATTACGACCATGTGAACGATTCCTGGTATTTCGACGTCAACGCTAGCACCACGATCGCCATCACTGACTCCATCAGCCTTGTTCCCTTCGCCAACGTTGGCTACGGTCACAACCTGAACTGGCAGTTCGCCGCCAACGGCAATGTCGCCAACACTTGGGGTGGTTCGAACAACATCACTGGCTGGACCGCCATCACCACTGGCATTCAGCTTCCAATCAAGCTTAACAGCCGCGCCACACTGACACCTTACCTCGCTGGCAACCTCCCCCTGGGAACCACTGCTAACCTCGGTGGCACAGCTCGTGCCGCAGGTGCTCCTGACACCCCCTACAAGAGCGTGCTCTTCGGTGGCGTGACCCTCAGCGTCCGCTTCTAATCGTTCTCTGAACGATTTCCAACCTTCTTGGTTAACCTCCCGGCAGCAATGCCGGGAGGTTTTTTTATGCCCATTTCCAGGAATCATGCGTCCCAACCCAGCATTCAGGCTCTTGGCATTTCTTGGCATCTGGGACGAGTGGCTTTCAGACCAAAGAACTGAGGGAAGAGATGTCGCTGGCCTTGAGGCCAAATAGAGGGCGCAGGGTTCGCGCAAGCCACAAACAGAGCACGTCATTAGGTTGTGTGATTTGCCGCAGATTCAGGGACACCCCACCGCATCGACAGCGGCATGCCTGAATCTGCGGCAAAATCGTGTTTTCACAAAAAGTGACGACTCGGGGCATAACCCCCACAACATGGCACGCCCCCTGCTACTTCTATGGCTGCTTGCTGGCTTTCCTTCACCGGAAAAACAGCGCCTCAACACCAACAAACCAAACTCGACCAACACATGAAGACCAATAGAATGACCTCATTCGTTGCCAACTCGGTGACTGTTCTTGCTGCCTGTGCAGCGCTGAACGCATCCGCCGGCACTGCCCCCGCCAAAGCCCCCGTCCCAGCCGTGGAGCCTGAACCCTCCGCTCTTTTTGACTCCATCGGAGCCACACTCGACGTCGGTTACGACAGCCGCTACTACTTCCGTGGTCTGTGGTTCGCCGACAACATCGTCTGGTCCTCCCTCAACCTCTCCATCCCGCTCATCGCTGGTTCCGGTGAAGATGGCGCAGGCAGCCTGACCTGGGGTCTCGGTGCCACGTACATCTCCACGGTTGAGACTCCGTTCAATAATGGTGGCAATACTACTGCCGTTCCTGCTAACACAAGGAGCACCTCCGCATTCGATTATTCCGAACTCGATCTTGTCACTTCGCTGACTTATGATGCTGGCTTTGCGAAATTTGGTGTCCAGTACCTCCATTACTTCTATCCTGATACCTATGCTGGTAGCTTTATGGGCGTTTCTAACGGTGGCACTGGAACAAACAACGAGTTCGGTATCAAGGGCGCTGGTGAAATCGGTTTCACGATGACCATTCCGCTTGGCGCTGCCAACATCTACGCTGGCTACTACTACGACTTCCGAGTCAGTGGTTCGTATGCTCAGCTTGGTGCTGACTACACCATTGCCATCACTGATTGGCTGAGCCTCGTGCCTTCCATCACCACTGGCTACGGAAATGACTATTACACGGGCAACAACTCGGCCTTCACGCCTAGTCCAGCCACGGGTAACACCCTCCAGCCGCTTGGAACCACCAGTGGTTTCACGCACATCCTCTACAGCCTTGCCGCTCCGATCAAGCTCACCAAGATTGCCACTCTGACTCCATATATTGCGATGAATCAGTCCTTGGATGCGCGCACCAACCTTAACTTCACCACTCACTACGAAGTGTTTGGCGGCGTGAAGCTCAGCGTTGCCTTCTAATCCACAGCGGGTCGCATGACCTGCTTAACCTTCCAAGGTTTCTTTGCTCCCGGTCAGTTCGCTGACCGGGAGCTTTTTTTTTTGCCCTGATGCGCCACCTCCGCTAGCTTAAAAGCCTCATGGCAGACAAACACCCGCTCAACTGGAACTCCCGCAACCTCACCCACGGCTGGCAGCGTGGCGTCAACGCCTTCTTCTGGGGCCTCGGTTTCAAACCGGAAGACTTCGACAAGGCGCAGATCGGCATCGGCACACCGCTGCTTGATGGCAATATCTGCAACGTCCACGCCCACGAACTCGCCAAGCTCATCGCCCAAGGCTGTGCAGACGCAGGCCTCATCGGCTTCCCCTTCGGCGTCTCGCCAGTGAGCGACAACATCACGCAGGGCAACATCGGCGGCGCGGCCTCGCTCTGCTCCCGCAACCTCATGGCCAACGGCGCAGAGATGATCTGCACCTCCCACTGCTACGACGCCATCATCGGCCTGCATCACTGCGATAAAAACGGCCCCGCCTTCGCCATGGCGCTGGCTCGCACCAATTATCCCGGCCTCATCGTCAACGGAGGCAGCATCATGCCAGGCTGTCACAAAGGCCATTCCACGAGCATCCTTGACGTGTACGACGCCGCTGTGAGGCCGGAAAACGCAGCGAATGCCTCCGCGTCGGCCACGCCGTGCGCAATCTCCTCGAAAAAAACCTCCGTCCGCGCGACATCATCACCAAGGCGTCGCTCACCAACGCCATGACCGCCATCGCGGCCGTCGGTGGCTCCACCAACGGTGTCCTGCACATCCTCGCCGTCGCCCGCGAGGCCGGCGTGGACTTTACCCTGCGCGATGTACAAGCCATCTGCCGCAAAACACCAGTGCTGTGCAATTTCGCCCCGCGTGGCCGTGGCACCATGAACGATCTGCACCGCCTCGGCGGCACCACCATGCTCCTGAAGCACCTTTTCGCCACCGGACTGCTCGACGGCTCATGCATCACTGTCACTGGGCAAACCTTGGCTGAAAACCTGACCGACGCGGCGCCCGTCCCCTTCCCGAACGACCTCATCGCCCCGCTCGAAGCTCCGTTCAAAGAATACGCCGACATCCAGATCTGCTTCGGCAACATCGCCCCACACGGCATGGTCTTCAAAGTTTCCTCGCTCGACGAACCTCGCTTTGAAGGCACCGCCATCTGCTTCAACGACTCGAAAGGCGTCTCCGATGCCGCCGCCGCAGGTCGCATTCGCCCCGGTCACATCGTTGTCATCCGTGGCTGCGGACCCGTAGGCCTTGGCATGCCGGAAATGCACGTCGCCAGCGCCGCACTCGCCGTGCCGGAGCTTTACGGTAAAGTCGCTCTTCTTTCCGACACACGCGTCTCCGGCGTCTCCGGCGGCGCGGTCGGCGTGCATTGCAGCCCCGAGGCCGCCGTTGGAGGCCCCATCGCCCGCGTGCAGGATGGTGACGTGATCGAGTTCGACCTCCTCGCCGGCACGATCGAGGTCAAAGCCGATCTCGACGCCCGTCCGCTCACCATTCTGCCCGTCACTCACCCCTTCGGCTATCTAGCCGACTTTGCCGCCACCGTGACCCAGGCCCATGAGGGCTGTGTGCCGCGCTGGGTGCTTTCCAGGGCTTAAAAAGCGCCGATTTTACCTCAATGCCTCGTTGAGAAAGGCGGCCGCCAGACTGCTGCGTTCATCATCATAAAATTCCTCACCACCGTGCCTACTGCCCGGCAAGGTGACGAACTTTACCTGCAACTTCAGTGCCTCGTAAGCCGTGGTGAATTCCCGTGACTGCTCATACGGCATTTGAGGGTCCGCATCGCCATGGATCAGCAGCAGTGGCGGATCGCTTTTGTCTAAATGGGCCACGGGGCTCGCCAGTTCCGCCAATTCGGGCTTTTTCTCCGGCACGTCTCCCAGGAGCAGTTTCAGCGCGGGAATTCGCACGGTGAGGCCGAATTCCGTGCTCTGAGCGAGGATCGACTGCAAATTCGACGCCCCGTACAAACTCACGATGGCATCCACCCGACTGCTTTGATCGAGATGATCGCCGATTCGGCCCTCCAGCATCTTGTGGCCGTTCGTCACCCCCACCAAAGCCGCGAGATGCCCGCCCGCCGATGAGCCGACGATGGCGATTTTTTCCGTGTTGAGCCGGAATTCCGCCGCTTTGGCCCGCAGGAACCGGAGCGCTGCCTTGATGTCGTGAATCTGCGCAGGAAACACCGCCTGCGTCGAGAGGCGGTAATCCACACTGGCAATGGCGAAGCCCTTTTCGAGCAGTGGCGCAATGGGAACATCTGACTTCGAGCCTGCTCGCCACGCTCCGCCATGCACATACACAATCAGCGGTGGATTTTCCGCCTGCGGACGATGCAGATCGAGCTTCAAAACCAGCTCGCCGACCCTGGCATACTCGATGTCCGTCTGGGTGTCCGCATGCGCACCGGCCACAAGCACCAAGCCAAGAAAAAAGGCTTTCATGCTCAAAGACGGAGTTTCTTCACGAGCAGCGCTTCTTTCTCGGACTCGCTCATGGGTTTGTGATCGACTTTGCAGCCCGGCAGCGCCGCCTTGATCGCTTCCACATCAGCGGCGGAGATGTCAACGGTCTCGATCTTGAGCCGGGTCAGCTTTGGCAACGCTTTCAAATGCGGGATGATCTTCGCAGAGAGCCGCGCCTCGGTCAGTTCGAGAGATTCCAGCGTCTTGATCTGTGCCAATGTCTCCATCGACGATTCATCAAAGCTAATCGGCGAGTCCTTGCCCCAACTCGGCAGCCGCTGGCCGATCCGCAAGCCGGTGAGGTTCGTGAGCTTCACCAGATGCACATTCCCCGCCTGCGTCTGCGCCGTGTGCCAAGTGCGGAATTCCTTGAGCTGCGTGAGCTGGCCGATGGCCTCCAGCGCAGCATCTCCCGCCGTCGAACCGGCAAAAGTGAGCTTCTCCAGATTCGGCAACGCCTTCAAATGCACCAGCCCGCTGCCAGTAAACTGCTCCGAACGAAACGCCGGATGGAAGAACGACAACGATTTGAGCTTCTGAAACGCCGCGAAGTGCTTGTAACCCGCGTCTGTGAGCTGAATGCCATCACTGCTGAGTCGCTCCAGTTCCGTGAGGCCGGTGAGCAACGTCAGCGTGTCATCCGTGATCGTTTTGCCGCTGATGGTGAGATCCTTGATCGTCGTGAAGCTGCCCAGCATGCGAAAATCCGCCTCGGTGAACGCATCACACTTCACATTCACCTGCGTGACGACCCCGCCGCTCTCCATGACCTTCGCCCCCAGCTTTTTGAGAGATTCGACATCAGCCGCCTGAAGGCAGCCAAACAGGGCGAGGAGGAGCAAGGAGAGGAGCTTCATAGGCATAGGCAACGCTTGAGTTCATGGTCTTCTGACTGGGAGCAGCAAGTTCCTTCGATCACGCTTCAAGCCACCTCCAGCCCGCTCATCGTCCTTTCCCCCGTGGCAAATCGCTCTTCCTCCAATCCAAGGCGTTGCAGGGCACTCACATACAGATTCGGCAGCGGGTAGTTGTCCTTTGGGTCAAACGCGAGGTGCTGGCCATGCTTGAAGCCGCCACCGGCGAAGAGGACGGGCATGTTCTTGTTATCGTGGGCGGAGGCGTTGCCGAGGTTCGAGGTGAGGAGCACCATCGTGTCGTCGAGGAGCTTGTCGGTCTTCAGTTTGCGCAGGAAGGCGGCCCACTCATGGATCACGCCCTGCTCGACGAGGGCGAGTTGCGCGAGCTTTTCCTCGTCCATGCCGTGGTGGCTGAGATTGTGGTAGCTTTCATCCACACCTTCGATGCCCTGCACGTTGTTGCCGGTGACATGCAGCGTGATGAAGCGCGTGCTGTCGGTGGCCAGCGCCATGTGAACGATGTCGAGGTAGATGCGCTCCACGGCCACTTCGTTGTCGCGTGGGATCTGGCGCGGCGGCGCGAGCTTCACCTTCGGTTTCGGCTTATGCGTCCAGGCCTCATTCGCGGCGAGCCGCTGCTCCAGCTCGCGCACACTGGTGAACCAAGCATCGAGCTTGTCGCGATCACCGGAGCCGAGCTCGCGCTGGAGCGTTTTCGCCTCTGCACCGACCACATCCATCACGCTGCGACCACTGCGGATCAATTCGGCCTGCCGCTCCTGCTCCGCGGGCGTGTCATCGACAAAAAGTCGCGTGAAGAGCTTCATCGCGCTGTTTTCCGCCGGAATCATCGAGCCATTCTCCGTGTAGCTCGGGCTCGTCTGCGAGTTCGTATTCAAAACGAGCGACGGAAACCGCGTCTGATGCCCCAGATGCTTCGCCATGAGCTGGTCGAGCGAAATCGTGTTCCGCGTCGTCGAGCCCCGCGCATTCGGACAAGCCGAAAAGATGCTCCCTTCCGCCGTGTGACCCCCCGTGACTCCCGGATGCGAGGAACCAGACACCACCGTAAAATCCTCCCGCAGATCCTGAATGCCCGCGAGATAGCGCGAGGGCTTGTAGCCGCGTCCCGAGCCTTCCGGCACCAAATTCGGATTGTGCAGTCCCAACGCCAAACTCATGCCGACAAATCGCTTCGCCCGCTTCGTCTCCTTCACGACCGCCAAGGCTGGCGTCATCGCTTCGAGCAACGGAAGTCCGAGCGTGATCCCCGCACCACGAAGCATGGCACGACGGGAGAGGTGTTTTTGGAAAGTGAAAGTGCTCATGGTGCGGAGAAACGTTATTTGGTGCGGAAAATGTCACTCAAAACCACCTCGCGGATGATCGAGCGGAGGTTGGTGGTCTTCTTGGCGATGTCGTCGAGTGCGGCTTCATCGCTGAAGCGCGGTGGAGCGCCGGTGGCGTAGGTGAGGAAGTGGGTGGCGAAGCCGCGGGCGAGGTGTTGGGGCTGTTGCGTGTAGATTTGCTGCCACGCGGCGAGATCAGTAAAGGCCGCACCTTCGGGGGTGACGCCAGAAGGATCGATCTTCGCGCCTTTGCTGTCCTTGCCGTAGCCTTTGCGCCAGATGCCGACAGGGTCGTAGTTTTCGAGGGCGAAGCCGGGCGGGTCGATGGTTTGATGGCAACTGGCGCAGCTTTCGTTGTGGCGATGCTTGTCGAGCTGATCGCGAATGCTCGTCGCGCCGCGGATGTCTGGTTCGATGGCTGGAATGCCGGGCGGGGGCGGCGGGATGTGATTGCCGAGGAGGCGCTCGTTGATGAAGACGCCGCGCACGACGGGCGAGGTGCTGGTGCCGTCGGCGGTGACTTTGAGGATCGCGCCCTGCGTGACGAGGCCACCGCGCTTGGCTTCGGGCTTGAGCGTGACTTTTTGAAGGCCCGCGCCGCTTTGGAGCGCGAGATCGGCTTTGTAGTGCCTCGCGAGGCGCCCGTTCAAGAAAACGAAGTCGGAATCGACGAGGTGGGTGATGCTCAAATCATGGCGCAGCAACTCGGTGAAGTAGGCGCGGGTTTCTTGGAGCATGGATTCCTGCACGACGGGGTCGAAGTCGCGGAACAGACGTGTGTCGGGCGTGGTGAAGTCGATTTGATTGAGCTTGAGCCACTGATCCGTGAACGAGGCGATGAAGCGTTTGGCTTTAGTGTGCGAAAGCAGCCGCTCCACCTGCTGCGCAAGCGCTTGAGGCTCGTGGAGCTTCTTTTGGCTCGCGAGTTCGAGCAGCTCTTGATCGGGCATGGAGCACCAAACAGCGAAACTGAGCCGCGAAGCGATGGCGTGGTCGTCGAGCGGACCGGGAGCCTCGATGAAGGTCAAAAAGCGCGGTGAGCACAAGATGGCGCGGTAAGCGGCGCGAAGGGCTTCGAGCACGGAATCGCCGTCTTGGACCGATTTGGCGGCGATTTCTCGATACGGGGCGCTTTGGGCCTCCGTGACGGGTCGGCGAAACGCACGCGTGGCAAAGCGGCTCACGAGTTTGTCGATGTTTTCAGCTTTCAGCGCCTCCAGGCCGTCTCCGCCGAAGAGTTTCTTCCGCACGCCTTCCGCATTCGCGATGGGATGGATGCGTTCGAGGTCGATGCCGCAATGCGCGATGCCGGGGAAGCCTTGTTTTTCGAGATTGCGGCCCGTAAAGCTGACGTTGCCGCCTTTGGCACCGGTGGGGGCGCGTTTGTGCGTGCCGTCGTTCGGCCGCAGCTCCAGGCGATGATTTTTTTCGATCCAGGCCTCGAAAGTCATGTCGCGTGGTGTCGCCGTGGCTTCGACGAGACCGATCATGTAGAGCAGCGGCGCGTTGGATTCGCACGCGCCGGAACGCAGCGTGCCCCAAACTGCGCCATCGGAGGTGGGATTGATGCCACGCACGCCGCGCAGCGTGATGCGATACCATCCGCCCGCCGGTGCCCACGTCGGTGTGCGACCAAAGAATTGCAGTCCGATAGGCCAGGTGATGCTTTCTCCGTTCTTCAAATCGGGGCCGCGATAGTTGCCGCCGCGGTTTTTGATCAACATCTCGGGTGTGTGATGCTTCGCGTAGGTCGCGTCGCCTTTCGTGGCGCGGTCGAAGGCGTCGTCGAGGGCCAGATCGGCCACGTCGAGGTAACGGGCGAGTTGATGATGCGAGAGCTGCTGACCGTCTGCGACCGTTTCAAAGCCGTGCGAGGCCCGATCCTCCGGCAGCAGCGTCTTCAGCGGAATGTCGATGCCGAGCAGATCGTGCAGCGTGTGCTCATACTCGACGCGTGTGAGTCTGCGGCTGCGCACACGGCCATTCGCCGCGATGTCGGCCCGGTCGGTTTTGAGCAGCGGTTCCTTCAAGGCGGCGAGGAAGAGGTCTTTTTCGTTCTTGTCCGGCTGCGGCTTCTTTTTCGGCGGCATCTCGCCATCGCGCACGCGTTCGAAAACTTTGACCCAGGAGACATTCGCTGGATCAAAAGTCAGGGATTCGAGGTCGAGACCGCCTTTCTTCACATCGGCGTCATGGCACTCGACGCAGTGCTGTTGGAGAAAAGCTGCGACGGGCACAGCGGAGAATGAATGGCCGCAAAGGAACGCAAAAATGACGAATCGAAGCATGTGGGGGGACGCGAGAACGTGGGAGAGGGGGCGGTCTATCGCAGGTCGGGAAACTGGAGCGGGAATGAACAGGTTGGAAACCTGTTCCACTTTCATTGCGTCATAGACGCTTCGGATTCACCGGCGATGTCGGCGGTGTGCCATGGACTTTCGTTTCCATGAGGCCATGGAGTTCTTTGATGACGAGGCTGGCTTCGTGATTGGGTTTGATCGCGAGGCTTTGGATTTCGCGCGGGTCTTTCTCGTGATCGTAGAGTTCGAGGCCGTTTGCGCCTGCATTCCACTCGGTGTAGCGCCAGCGCTCCGTGCGGATGCTACGGCCCATGACCATGGCAGGCAGGCGATCATCGGCGGGGCGCAAAATCTGCGTGATAGCGCTGCTGTCCCATTGACGAGCCGGGTCGTCCAAAAGCGGGCGCAGGCTCTTTCCGTCGAGTTCCGCTGGAGGCGTGAGTTGAGCGAGATCAGCGAGCGTGGGGTAAAGATCGACGAATTCGACGATGCGCTGGCAAACACGTCCATTCCCGCTGCGTCCAGGGGCTCGGATGATGAGCGGAGCGCGAGCGCTTTCTTCGAAGAGGGTGCGTTTTTGCCAAATGCCGAGATGCTCGCCGAGGTGGTAGCCATGGTCGCTCCACAGGACGACGATGGTGTTGTCGGTGAGCTGCAAACGGACGAGCGCATCGAGCACGCGACCGATCTGCGCATCAACGAAGGAAACGCTGGCGCGGTAGGCTTGCAGGGCTTGGCGGCAGGTGAGTTCGTCGAGGCCGTAGTGCGGCGTGGGATTGTTGTGAGCGAATGCGGCGACTGGGATGTCGCTGCGGTCGTCGGCGGGGACTTCGGGTAGGCGGATGGAGTCGAGTGGATGCAGGTCGAAGTATTTTTTCGGAGCCACAAAAGGCGTGTGAGGTCGGAAGAAGCCGACACCGAGGAAGAAGGGCTCGTCGCGATGCTTTTCGAGAAGCTGGATGGCCTCGGTAGCGATCATGCCGTCGGTTTGCTCCTCGTCGGTGCCGTCGGCGGCGAGCCAACTCAGCGCAGCGCTGACGGGTTTTTGCGGTGTGGGATTGGTGATAAGCTTTTCATCGGTCACATCGCGACCTTGGGGGTTCACGACGAGTTGCCACGAAGGTTTGTCGTCGAGTCCATCGGTGCCGATGCCGTTGGGCACGTCGTAGTGGTAGATTTTGCCGACGCGGCCGGTGAACCAGCCGTTTTGACGGAAGAGCTGCGGCAGTGTGACGACATCGGGCAAGGCCTCGCGGAAGTGGCGGTCGAGGTCATAGACCTGTGTGGCATCCGGCCGACGACCCGTGAGCACGGAGGCGCGGCTGGGATTGCAGAGCGGGATTTGATTGTAGGCGCGTTCAAATCGCACGCCGCTGGCTGCGAGTCGGTCGATGTGCGGCGTATGCGTGGCGTCGTTTCCGAGGTCGTCGATGGCGATGAAGAGGATGTTGACCGGCTCCGCCGGTAATGACGAAACCAGAGCCGAGCAAAGCGAGACAGCCAGCATCGCGAAGCGCGTGCTGCCCCGCAGGGGTGAGCGAAGCGAAGCAATGAGGAATGACGAAAGGATGAAGCAGATGCGCACCATGGCTAGAGGCTACAAGATTGGTTGAAAGAGGCCAAACGGAGACTTGGGTGCGCCGATGACTGATTTCGAGCAAGAACTGGCCTCGCAGCCGCATGATGCCTTCGCACGCTGCATGTTGTCTGATCCGGCGAAGGCGGCGGCCTTCTTCCAAGGGCATCTGCCGCCGGACATTGTGGCGGCGGCGGACTGGAGCACACTAGCGCTGCAACCGGCATCGTTTGTGCGGCAAAACCTCCAGCAATCTCACACGGACCTGCTTTACACCGTGAAAGTGGCCGAGCGTGATGTGCTGCTCTATCTGCTGCTGGAGCACCAGACGAGCGTGGATGCGCTGATGCCGCTGAGGCTGCTCTGCTATGTGACGGAGGTGCTGCGGCATCACGCGGACGAGCACGGGCTGCCGCTGCCACCTGTTGTGCCCTTTGTGCTGCACCAGGGGCCGGATCGCTGGACGGTGAGCACTCAGTTTCAAGACCTGTTTGAGCTGCCAAAGGACCTACAAGGCCTGCTAGGACCGTTTTTGCCGACCTTTCAGCATGCCCTGCTGGATCTGACCCAGGTCGATCCCGCCAACGAGGAATCCCAACCGCAGATGAAGGTGATTCTCCAACTGATGAAAGCGGCACGGCAAAAGCGCCTGATGGAGTTCTTCGAATGGGTGGCAAAAGGAGAGGTCGAGGTCACCCTGCTGCTGCGTGAGGACCTTTTCCGCCGCTGCCTGCTCTACGCGGTGCACATCGACATCAACCTTGACGTGGAGGGCATCGCCCGTACTCTTTCTTCGTCCAACGAACTCCGAACTGAAGCCATGTCCCTCGCCCAAAAACTCCGCAATGAAGGTCGCGTCGAAGGTCGCCAAGAAGGTCGTGCCGAAGGCATGTGGTCCGGCAAGATTCAATTGTTGGAACAGCTCATGGGCTTAAAGCCCACAAACAGTTCAGAGCTGGCGGAAATGAATGTCGTGGCTCTTGAGGCTCATTTTCACGAGTTGGAGCAACGGTACAATTTGAGCTTCAAGAAGTAAGACTCATGCCTTCCAAAGGTCTTCGCCGTAGCTCCAGCCGTCGCGGACAGGTTCTTTGATCCAGGTGTCGAATTCGGGGGCATTTTTGACTTTCATGGCGGCGGCGTCCCATTCGATGGTTTTGCCGCTGCGGATGGCGAGGACGCCGATGTTGACGAGTTCGGTCAAAGGGCAGGCGTAGTCGAAGTGGGAGCCAGCGTGCGGGATTTCGCCACGGATGGCCGCGAAGAGCTCGCCGATGGGTTCGCCTGCTTTGGAGCGCGGCAGCGGTTTGCGGCGCAGGATGTCGATGAGCGGCGACATGCGCTCGCGCGGCCAGAGTTGCGGGCTTTGCACGCGCATGCCGTCGGAGAAGAGCGTTTCCTTGCTGCCCTTCATGATCATGCCGTTGGTCGGGAGCGGCTTGTCCATGCCAGCGAGGCGCTCGGGCTGCAAGCCGCCTTCATACCAGTGAATCTGCACGGGTGGCAAAGCACCACGAGCGGCAAAATGAAAGATGATGTGCGAACGCGGTGCGGTGTAGGTTTTCAGTGTGCCGGACTCTTGTTTGACGATTTCGACCTTCTCCGGCATGCCGAGCTGTAGGGCCCAAAACGGCGCGTCGAGGCAATGGCAGCCAATGTCGCCGAGTCCGCCGCAACCGTAGTCCCACCAGCCGCGCCAGCGCTGCGGCAGGTATTGCGAGGAATAGTCACGCGTGGCCACCGGCCCCTGCCAAAGATCCCAGTTCACCCCTTCGGGCACCGGTTCGGAGGCAGGAGCGACCGCAGGCTGCGGATCGAGGAATCCGGCGTGTCCAAACGGACGATCTGTCCAGCAGTGGACTTCTTTGACGTCGCCGAGCACGCCAGCCTCGAACCACTCCCGCACCAGGCGGATGCCTTCCCAGCAGTGGCCTTGATTGCCCATGACGGTCTGCACGCCGTATTTCTGCGCGGCTTTGTGCAGCGTGCGCACCTGCCAGATGTTGTGAGCGAGCGGTTTTTGCACAAAGACGTGCTTCTTCGCCTCCATCGCGGCCATGGCGGCGGCGAAGTGCGTGTGATCCGGCGTGGAGATGAGCACGGCGTCGATCTCGGAGCCCTTCTTGTCGAGCATGTCGCGGAAGTCGGTGAACTTCGGCACCTTGGGGTGATTCTTCGCCACGCTGCCTGCACTGCGTTTGTCGATCTCCCGCCAGTCCACATCACAAAACGCGACGATCTCCTCTCCGAGCGCTGCCTGCACTGCGCCATTGCCCATGTTTCCGATGCCCACGCAGGCGACGCGGATTTTCTGCTTCGTGTTTTGAGCGCGAAGGATGTTCGGCGCGGCGATGGCACCGAACGCAGCGGTTTGGAGAAAGTGACGGCGGGTTTGCATGAGAGCGCGGGAAACGCGGATTCGCAGCCCACATTGCGCGGGAAGAGGAGAACTCGCTTCAATTTCAGAGGTGCCGCGTTGACGCTAAGCGTCTCCCGCCGCACTTCTCGCGCATGCCACGCCAAACGCGTCCCACCTCCACCGACGAGAGCGCCGCCGATCTTTTCGCGGCTCCGCTTTCAGCGGCGACACGTCTGTTTCTCGACTGGGATCGTCCGTTGGTGCAGGCGGTCGTGGAACATGTCGCAAAGAGCTGGAGCGGCCAGGGAGCACTCGATTTGAGCGACTGGCTGATCATCGTGCCGACGCGCAACGCCAGCCGCAGGCTGCGCGAGGCACTGGCGGTGCATGCGGCGAAAAAAAACGCTGCCGTGCTGCCGCCACGCGTGGTGACGCCTGATTTCCTGACCTCGCCCGAGCACGCGCCAGAGTTGAAACCCGCCGGTCCGCTGGAAACACGACTCATCTGGGCGGCGGAGCTGCTGCGTATCGACTTGAACGCGCATCGCAACGTGTTCCCCGTCGATCCCGTCGAGCGTGGCTTCACTTGGGCGGTGAAATCCGCGGGCGACCTGCTCGACGTGCGCGAGACGCTCAATGAAAAAGGCCTCAGCCTCGCTGATGTGGCGCCAATCTTTGAAAACACAGAGATGGAGCCGGAGCGCTGGCGTGATCTGGCCAGCATTGAGCGCCATTGCGTGATCGCGACGGAGAAACGCGGTTTCACCGACTGGCAGGCCACGCGACGTCGAGCCGCTGCGTTTGGCAAGCCCCCATCGGGCATCAAGTGCGTGGTGATGGCCGGTGTGCTCGATCCTTCATCGCTGGCCGTAGAAGCGCTACAGCACTGGTCCCGACTTTTGCCCGTCGAAGTGCTCGTTTACGCGCCAGAGGCAACGCATCGCGATGCTTTCGATCTCTGGGGCCGTCCTGTGGCCAAAACATGGCTCACACGCCCCATCGACATCCCGACGCCGGAGAAGACGATTCATCAAGGGGGCACGCCTTCCGAGCAGGCGGAGGCCGCAGTCGAATTGCTCGCATCTTATGACGAACCCGGCGCCGTCGCGGCCATCGGCGTGGCGGATGTGGAAATCACCGCGCCACTGGAAAAGGCGCTCGCGGCGCGTGAGATCGGCGCGTTTGACCCTGCAGGCCGCCGCATGGGCACGCATGGCGTGTTTCACCTGCTGCGCATCGTTTCACAACTCGCGGCCACGCGTTCGTTTCGTGCCGTGGCAGAGTTCATGCGCTGTCCCGACGTGGCGGAAACGATCCGCCGCCGTGTCGAGGCACAAACCGGCGAGAAGCCGTCCTTGAAGCAGCTTCTCAATGATCTCGACACGCTCGCGGTCACATCGCTGCCAGACACGCTGGATGACGCGCTCGAACTAGCACCGCATGTGTTCAGCGATGCGAAAAAAGCGAGCGCCGTGCCTGAGGGCCTCGCGTGGATCGACAGCGTGCTCAAATCTCTCACCGCACCAGACTTCGGCACCGCGCTCACCGAATTCCTCGGCGACGTCTTCGCCGCGCGTCGCTTCCGCAGTGACAATCCGCAGGATGCGGTCTTCGCCGCCATCGCGGATCAAGTCAGCGAGGTGCTCGACGCGCTCGACGGACCTGCAGCACACCTTTTCCCCGGCGGACTCGATCCCGCGCATCGCTTAGAACTGCTGCTGCTAGCACTGGGAGATCAAATTTTCTATCCCGAGCGTCAGGCACGCGACATCGACCTGCAAGGCTGGCTGGAACTGCTCTGGGAGGATGCGCCGCATCTCATCATCACTGGCATGAACGACGGCAAGGCACCCGAGGCCATCATCGGCCACACCTTCCTGCCTGACTCCGCAAGGCGAGCGCTCGGCCTGCGGAACAACGACACGCGCTTCGCCCGCGACGCCTGCCTCATGACCACGCTCATCGAGTCGCGTCGTCACAATGGCGGGCGCGTCGATCTCATTTTTGGTCGCACCGGCTCAGCGGAGGAGCCGCTGCGCCCCTCGCGCCTGTTGTTTCAATGCGCCGACGCCGACCTGCCCGCACGCACGCTGCATTTCTTCAACAAACCGCCGCGCCGCGCCGATCCCATGCCGTGGCAGCTCGCCTGGCGTCTGCGCCCGCAGCCGCTGCCGGATGACAACAGCGTTTTCCACAAGCTGCGCGTCACGCAGTTCCGCGACTACCTGCAATGCCCGTTCCGCTTTTACCTGCGCCACGGCCTGCGCATGAGCGAGATCGACGCCACGCGCACGGAGATGGAAGCGATGGAGTTCGGCAGCCTGCTGCACGGCGTGCTGGAAACCTTCGCGCAAGATCCCGATGCGGTCGTTTTGACCGACCCTGAAAAAATCCGCTCCGCGTTTCATACCATCCTCGACCGCCGCCTGCACGGCATCTACGGCGCACGTCTCACAGTGCCCGTGACGATCCAGCGCGAGTCCGCGCGGCAGCGTCTCGGCTGGTGGGCGGAGAAGGAAGCGGAGCAGCGGCTGCAAGGTTGGCAAATCGTCGCCGCCGAGACGCGCATTAGCCCCGAGTATGATCCATGGACACTCGCAGGCATGACCATCAACGGCACCGTGGACCGCGTGGAGCGTCACGCGCAGCTCGGCGTGCGCTTGATCGACTTCAAAACGCGCTCCGCCTTCGATGCGCAGAAAAAAATACGCAAGACAGTCGAGAACTACCACCTCACGCCGCTGAAGCGCGGCGAGGAGCCGGAGAGCCATCCAGCATGGTCGCTGGTGACGAGCAGCGACGGCACCGCCTCGCGCTGGGTGGATCTGCAACTGCCGCTTTACCGTCTGGCGATGGAACGCCGCTTTCCTGGCGAAAAAATCACCACCGCGCATGTCACGCTGAGCAAGACAAAACCTGAGATCGACCTCGACGAATGGTCCGGTCTCGACGGTTCGCTGCTCCACAGCGCTCTTGCCTGCGCCGAGGGTGTTATTAGCGCCATCCGCGACCGCGCCTTCTGGCCACCGACTGAAAAACTGCCGTATGGCGATGATTTTGGCGCTCTTTTCTTCGGTGAGCCGCTTGAAGCGGTCGATGCGAGTCTTTTGACATCTGTCTGATCTGCGCGCGTGGCCAGGACTCACGCATCAAAAGTAGAACCTGATGATTCTGGCTCACACCCCTGAGTTTGTTCTAACCACAGATTCAGGTAAGCCACAGATTGTTTCTTCTCTGAAAATCTGCGGGTTTCCTGAATCTGTGGCAATCCATCAGATTCCTGAGTGCAACAAGCTTTGGTGCGCAACCCATACGCGCATGTGACCGTCGCTGCGAGGAACACGCGTGGCGCTCGTATTAGCAGGCATGTTTCGCCTCGCCCTCCTCTTTTTCGCCACCGCCGTTCTCGCAGAAGACTGGCCGCAGTTCATGTTCAACGCAGCGCATTCGGGCAATGCGGCCCAGATCGACCTGGACGTCGAAAAACTCGGCCTGCAAGGCGCGGTGGCGATGACGGATGGCATTTACACCTCCCCCGTGATTGCGGGTGGCAAGGTGTATGTCGTCGATGGCTCGGGCTGCGCGGCGTGTTTTGACGCGGCGACGCTGAAGGAGGTCTGGCGCTTTCAGAGCAAGGGTGGCAAACAAAACGTGAACAACGTCTCCTCGCCCGCCATCGCGGGGAAATACCTGCACTTCGGCACCACGGCGGGCATTCATTATGTGCTGGATCGTGAAACGGGCGCGGTAGTGAAGGAGATCGACTGTGGGGAACCGATTTTTAGCACGCCGGTTGTGGCGAAGGATCGCGTGTATGTCGCCACGCTCGGGGCGCAGGTGCTGGCGCTCACGTTTGAGGGCGAACAGCAGTGGAAGTGGGATTTCGTGAAGGAAGTCGTCGGCTTTGATGGCAACCGCTGGAGCGGCGAGTCCTGGGCTGCGTTTTGTGAAAAACGCATGCTCGCCACGCTCAAACCCGGCACGAAGCCGACTTCCAGCGATGGTCGCGTGAACTGGAAGGACCATTTCGTGTGCTCGCGCGACATTTGCCTCATCAAGGGCAACGTCGTCGTTGTTCCAGCCGGTGGCCGCACCTTGTTCCTCGAAGACACGGGTGCCGCGCCGAAGCTGAAGGCCACGGGTGAGATCCCCGAGTGGTCGGGCAAAGAATATCCCGCCACCTTCGGCCAAAGCGCCGATGACGAGGGCAACGTCTATGTGCAATGGCACCGCCGCGACAACGCCGGTCGTGTGGACATCATGCGCCTTGAAGGCGACACGCTGAAGACCGGCGACTTCGTCGCAGGCACCGACACCAACATCCGCATGGACGGCCTGCTGAGCTTCTCGCCCGTCGCCATTCGAGGGAATGATGTCTTCCGCGTGAAGCCGGAGAGCGGACGTGGATTGATCCTGCATGACATGAGCACGAAGGAATCGAAGCCGCTTAACGATGCCGGAGCCATTGCGCCGCCGGTGCTGACGAAGCGGCATGCGATCTTTGGCGATCTAAATGGGACAGTTCACGTCGTACCGTTGGCTGGAGGTCCAACGATCGAACTTACAGGAATCAAGCGGCATGCCATAAGCGCACCTGTCGCAATCGCAGACGGCTGTCTCTACACAGCTAGTGAGAATGGCACGTTAGTGAAGTATTCCACTTGGGCGGAAAAGGTTCCGTTGAGCATGGTGCATTCAATACCTCCACGAATCCGCTCTCCACTCACCGGCAAACTCGCCGACGCCCAATACGACTGGTACACCAACTACGGCAACTTCGCGGGGCAGAACTCGAATAACCAAGATCTCAAGCCGCCGCTGCGCATGCGCTGGGCACGTCGTCTGGAAGGCACGGTGAAGCATCTCCCGGTCTGCGGCGGCGGAAGGCTCTACACGCACACGGCGGAGGGGCAGATCATCGCGGTGGAGCAGGACACGGGCCGTCTGCTGTGGCGACGCTGGTGGCCGGATGTGTATTTGAGCTTCACCTCGCCACTCTACATCGACGGCAAGCTGCTCATTCCGCAGGCGGGCATGAAGAAGTCGTTTGTGCGCTGTCTCGATGCCGCGACTGGCAACATGCTGTGGGAAGCGCCCTTCACGGGCAGCCCGAGCTGGAGCCGACAGTTCCCACCAGTGGTCGCGGGCAAGATCGCCATTTATGCGAGCGGCAGCGGTGATTATGCGCCCCAGGGCAGCGAGAAGCCCTACACCTTCGGCGGTGAGCCGGTGAAACCTGCGGACGGCAGCGAGGTGATGAGCTTCATCTACTCGAACGACAACCCGTATTACCCGAAGAACCATCACCCGCGTGTGTGGGCCTGGGATTTGGAAACGGGCAAGGTCGTGTGGGAGAAGGATTTTTATGACCAGGGACGCGGTGGCAACGACTGCGGCATCTGCATTCTCGACGGCAAGCTCTACTACAGCGTCTTCTTCGGCTACGACGCCGATCAGCGTGCCCGGCGCGGCCTGCCCGTGAAAAACAACGGCCTCACCTGCTGCATCGACCCGAAGACCGGGAACATCCTCTGGCAGACCAACGACTACTACGTCACCGCCAAATGCACGCTCAGCGCGCGCGATGAAAAACTCTACATCGGCGGCTTCAACCGTGCGCAGCAGGGCACGGACGACCGCTTCGTCTGGTGCCTGGACGCCAACACCGGCAAGCTCGTCTGGAAGTCCGACGCCGTGACCTCCGCGCTCAATGTCGTCAGCGTGGGCGAGCGTTTCATGTTCTCCAACGCCCTGCGCGGCAAAGGCAACATCTTCGACCGCGAGACCGGCAAAGTGACCTTCAGCATCCTCACCAACTACGCCTGCTGCCGCTTCACCATGAGCGAGCCCTATGTGCTCGGCGCGAACATGGACATGATCGACCTCAGCCAGAACGGTAAACTCGTCTCCACTGGCCCCGCGATTGATTCACGCGAGTGCTTGGGAGCTGTGGTGAGCAATGGCCGCATCTTCTACACCTCCCAGGCCAGCGGATTCGTCGTGTCGCAGACCTACGGACCGGAGTCGAAGGATCTGCCCCCTGCGTGGGAGGTACGGAACGCGAAGCAATGAAACAAAAAATCGACAAGAGTCGTGAGAAGTGGCGACGAAGCCTGAAAGCCTCCAGAAACGAGAGGATCAAGGTGCTAATCGAGCGCCGTTACATCAATTCCGAGATGGATCTTCCGAAGGGTGCGATTCCGGCGCGTCCCTACCTTCAAAATCCGGAGAGTGGGTCGATGTGGGGTTACACACGCCCTTACTACGAAGACAGGAGGTATGTTTGTGCTGACAGCCGAAAACAAGTGCTTTGGTCAGCCGAGGATCAAGCTTGGGCATACGAAGTTGTTGGAATTCCAGCAATCAGCGATCTAAAGCGATGCACTCCTTGTCGCATCGCCTTTGAAGAGAAACGCGATGAGAATGTCAGAAGAATGCATGCGGCCCGAGTTCTGCGGCAGTCGAAACCTTTATGACGCTCTGCTCATCTCGCGGAGCGAGATGGCTACTGTACAAAGCGGATGCACAAGGGCATCTGAAGGATCACGGAGCAAACATTTCTGCCAGTGTGTCGAGAACCACATTGGCGGTGCGCACGTCGAGCCTGCCGAGACGCCGGGCAAGGCGTGACTTGTCCACAGCACGCATTTGATCAAGAGCGACTTCTCCGACCTTGCCTTGGAAACTCACACCCACGCGTGTCGGCCAGCGGCGGCGGACAGTCGTCATTGGCGCAATGATAACTGTTTGCAGGGAAGCATTCGCCTCATCGGGCGAAATGACGAGGCAGGGACGCGTTTTGGCCGTCTCGGCACCGATCACAGGATCAAGGCGAACCAGGCAAATGTCGAACCGCTTCATCACCATTCCCATTCTTCCTTGTCGAAGTGGTTCTGGAGACCACGCAGGGATTTCAACTCGTCAGACGCCCCCTTTTGCTTGAATGCGGTTGTCCAAGTTTGGCGGGGTTTGGGCTTGGGTTTGAGCAAAAAACCTTCGGCGGAAATTTCCACGGTCACACCGTGCGGCCACTGTTTGGCCAGGGATGCGGCGGCTTTTACTTTCATGAGCCGAGTCTGCCGTGAATGATGCGAACGGTCAACCCGGATATTGCTCACTCCACCCAGCGGATGCACGAGGCCATCGGCACCTCGACTGGATCACCATGCGCTGTGATCTTACCGCTCGTGGCGTCAATCTTGAACACCACGACATTGTTCCCCGGCATGTTCGCGCAGAGCAGCCAATTCCCGTCTGGTGTCACAAGCAGGTTTTGAGGCCCCTTGCCGCCGCTAGGTTGGATGGCGAGCAGTGTGAGTGTGCCATCCTCAGCGATGCGGTAGCTGGCGAGGCTGTCGTGGCCGCGATTGGTGCCGTAGAGGTGCTTTCCATCGGGTGTGATCTTCAGATCGGCGGTGTAGCTCTTGCCAGTGAAGTCGGCAGGCAGCGTGGCGATGGTTTGTTTCTCCTTCAGTGTGCCGTCTGCGGCGCTCCAGTCGAAAACGGTGACGGTGTTGGCGAGTTCGTTGATGACATACACGAGCTTGCCGTTCGGATGGAAGGCGAGGTGACGCGGGCCGCTGCCGGGCGTAAGTTTGGCGAAGGGGTGCGCGGCGTTCGGCGTGAGTTTGGCCTTCGCGGCGTCGAGCGTGTAAATCATGATCTTGTCGATGCCGAGATCGGCGGCGAGGGCGTGCTTGTTATCAGGGCTGATGACGAAGCAGTGCGCGTTCGGGCCTTTCTGGCGCTGCGGATCGGCGCTGGAACCGCTGTGCTGGAAAAACGAGGCCGCTTCGCCAAGGGAACCGTCCTGCTGCACGGGAAGCGAAGCGACGCTACCGCTGCTGTAGTTCGCGACGAGCACGCATTTGCCTGTGGGATCGACATCAAGGAAGCACGATGCCGTGCCGCGTGTGTTTTGGCGGTTGAGCGGCCTCAAATTGCCCCCACGCCCCTCAATCGCGAACGCGGCGACGAAATTGTCCTTCCCGCCAAACTCGTCGATGGAATACAAGAACTGACTGTCTGGCAAGAGAGCGATGAAAAACGGGCTCTGCACGCTCGTGGTGCGTTTCAGCGGCTTGAGTGAGCCTTTCTCCGAATCGAAGCCAAAAGCATGAATGCCTGCTTTTTCGCCCGAGGCAAAGGCAGAGACGAAAACGAGTGGTTCAGCGGCGGACAGAGACATGGCGGCGAGGAGAGGCAATAGCGTGCGCATGATGCCCAAACGCTCTCCAAACCCGCCCCTTGCGACCCAAAGGATCAATACGGTTTGGAGCCATCCTCGGCTTCATCCGCCAGATCCTCGCCGCCGAGCGCACGCGCCGCATCTTCCATGAAGGCGCGCATGTTCTCCTCATTGATGGCCTGCTGGGCTGCCTGCTCATCCTCATCAAGCTCCCACTGACGCTCGGAGACATGGAGCACATAGTCGGTGGTCTGGATGACGATGCGGCCGTTGCGGTCACTGAACCACTCCAGGTAGAGCGAATGGGAGAGCACCCAGGGCACCTCGTGGAAACGCCTCTCCTCCAGCGCCTTCATCCAGACTTCTTCGGGGACCAGCAACTTCTTGAGCTTCTGTGATGCGGTGATGTCACCCACGGAGCCGGTTTGGATCATCGCCAGCCCCTCGTCGTATTGCGGCTGCAGCATAGGGTTGGGGTTTTCAAAAGTCAGCTTGCACCCGGCAAGGTCCGGCCACGCATCGCCCACCAGATAGAGCGTCATCGGCTGCTCACGTCCGAGCAGCCAGAGCACGCCGGTCACACTCCCGCGCATGGTGTTGTCGATCTCGCCACGAATCACCATTTTGTCGAATCTCCAGGCCATGATCGGCTGATACGTCGGCAAGAAGTGAGTTCAAGCAGGGATCAGCAGGGATCAGCAGGGATCAGCAGGGAGATACAGACGTCGTTCCGGCCATCGCCACCTACCCCAGCAGTGCCGTGATCTCCTGCCGCGCCTTCAGCTCGCTCATCCACTCCACCGGCAGCTCGGAAACTCCAAACCGCGCACCATAAACCATTCCCAAAATCGTTCCACGCGCCGCGCTGTCCCCGCCAGCGCTCGCATTCGCGACCAAGCCCGCCACCGCATCTTCGGGATGACGGAATAGCAGATGGCACACCGCCGGAAATCCCTTCCCAATGTCACAAGACAAGCCGTGGCGCATCAACGCCTCCACATCACTCGCCGTTGAAACACTCGATTCACGGCCCGCCGCGACCCACTTCACGTGACTTGAGGCTGCTTCATTCAGCGCCGCCGGAATAACCACGCCGCGCTGAACCGCCAGCACCACACGCACAAAAAACTCTGCCGCATCGACCACCGCAGGGTCACCATGCGTGAAACCCGTCACCGCTCGCGCTGCTGCCACCAGCGCCGCATCATTTTCCCACTTCAGCAGAAACAAAGGAGCGATGCGTCCCGCGCCTGCTAGATCATGCGAGCTCGATGCCGCCTGATCCACGGGCATCCCAGCCTGCAAATTCGCCAGCGTCGCCTTCGTGGCACCATCGCGATACGAAATCGTCTCAGGAGCCTCCCAATACGCCCGCCAGTCGGCAGCAAACTGCGTCAGATCGAATTTCCCGGCCTTCTGGATTGAACGCAGCAGCACCAGGGTCTGATCGCCATAATGCGTGAAGTCACCCGCTGCTTTCCCTGGGTGATACGAGGTCATCGGTGCATGAAAGCGATCTACCCTGCCGAGTTTAGCCGCAATCTCCTCCTGATCATACATCCAGTGCGGTCCGAGAGTGAGGGCGTCGCCAATAAGCGAGGTGAAAACGATGTCTGAAGGTGAGGGCATTCCTTCTCCATTAGCAGACACCTCGATTTACGCCAGCAGCGCCTTCACCACCTCACCACTCACGTCAGTGAGGCGATAATCTCGTCCCGTGAAGCGATAGGTGAGCTGTTCATGATCTAAGCCGAGCTGATGCAGCATCGTCGCATGCAGATCCGGCACGGAGACTTTGTTCTCGATGGCGCTGTAGCCAAACTCATCCGTCGCTCCATAAATCTGACCACCTTTGATGCCGCCACCAGCCATCCACATGGTGAAGCCTTTGGGATGATGATCACGGCCCTTGCCATTCTCGGCCACGGGTGAGCGCCCAAATTCGCCGCCCCAGACGACGAGCGTGCTGTCCAGCATGCCGCTGATCTTCAAATCGTCGAGCAACGCCGCAATCGGCCCGTCCGTCTCGGCACAGTGCAGATCGTGATTCTTTTTCAGATCATCATGCGCGTCCCAAGCTTTCGGGCCTTCATTACCGCCACTGTACACCTGCACAAAACGCACGCCACGTTCGACGAGCCGGCGCGCCAGCAGGCAGTTCTTGCCAAAGTGCGCGGTGACCTTGTGATCGAGACCGTACATCTTCCGCACGCTCTCCGGCTCACGGCTGAGGTCCGTGCATTCGCTGGCGCTCATCTGCATCCGATAAGCCAACTCGTAGGTATTGATGCGGGCAGCGAGCTGCGTCTCCGCAGGATTCGCGGCGGCGAATTCGGCGTTCCATTGCTTCAGCAGATCCAGCCGCGCCCGCTGCTGACTTTGCGACACGTTCTTGGGCGGCGTCAGATACGCGATCGGCTCGCCGCTGCTGCGGAAGGGCACGCCCTGATACGAGGCGGGCATGAAACCGTTCGACCAGTTGAGAGCGCCGTTCACCGGCGCTCCCTGATGATCCAGCAGCACGACAAACGCGGGCAGGTTTTCGCTTTCGGAACCGAGGCCATACGTCACCCACGAACCCATGCACGGCCTGCCAGGCAGGATGAAGCCCGTGTTCATCTGGAAGATCGCTGGGCCGTGATTGTTGCTCTCCGCGTGCATGCTGCGGATCACGCACAGGTCATCGGCATGCCGTGCGAGATTCGGAAAGGTCTCCGCCATGTCGATGCCGGACTGCCCGTGCTTCGCAAAGCGGTAATAGCTCTTCATGGCGACGTTTTTCGTCTTCCGACCCATGAACGCATCCTCCGTCTTCCACACCGGGATGGCCTTACCGTGCCATTTTTCCAGCTCCGGTTTCGGATCCAGTAAATCCACATGCGACGGCCCACCATACATGAACAGGAAGATCACCGACTTCGCCTTCGGCGCGAAGTGCGGGGCGCGCGGCGCCAGCGGATTCGTCGATGACAACACGCCATCAGCTCCGAGCAGCGACTGCAACGCCAGCGACCCAAAACCGGCTCCGGCTTGCTGCAAAATCTGGCGACGTGTGTGGAAGGGCATGAGTGGCATCAAACAACGCCTCAATCGAAGCATCCTTGCCAACGAGAAGCGAGACCTATCGTCGTGGACATGTCACAACGCGAAATAGCGGCGAGGACTCGTGGGTCCTCGCGGCGGCGGCCTGAAAGGCCTCCGTGTGCTCGACATCACTGGCAAACCCGAGGGGCAGCTCTGCCACCTCTTCCTTTCGATGATGGAGAAGCTGAACGTGCGGCTATTAATCCGGCACAAAGAAAGAACATCAAGCTGCATATTGAGTTGAGCTTGAGGTGAAGAAGGAGCGGATATGCTCAGGCTGCTTCTGGCAGGAGATCAGCCTGCCGATGATTTGCTTTTGCAGGCTGCGTTCGTCCTTGGCCGAGGGCAGGTGGCTTAGCGTGCTTTTCAGCGAGCGATTGAGCCGTTCGTCCGGATTGAGTTCGGGGCTGTAGCTTGGCAGGTGATGCACGGCGATAACCTCCTGATGTTCTTCCAGCCAGGCTTTCACCGGCTTGCTGTGATGCACCCTCAGGTTGTCGAGGATCAGATACACTTTGCGCCCTTTCATCGAGCGCACCAGCCGCTCTAGGAACCGGATGAGCAGCGCCGAGTCCAGCGCTCCCTTGTAAACCATCCACCGGGCGCTCCCCCGGTTGCTCACCGCACTCATCACCGAGCTGCCGAAGCGTTTGGACATCTGCTTGATCACAGGCGTCTCTCCACGCGGAGCAAAACCCCTGGGAGCGTTGGGCTGATTGCTGACTCCAGTCTGGTCGCCCCAGTAGATCTCCGCTCCCTCGGCTTTGGCTGCTGCCGCAATCTGCGGATACTCCTGCTCCAGCCATGCCTTCACCTTTTTGGGGTTTTGCTCATAGGCTTTCTTGATGGGCTTTTGCGGTGTGAAGCCCCAGCGCTTGAGATACAGGCCCATCGTGCGCACTGGCAGCTTGAGGCCAAACTGCTGCTCCAGTAGCTCGGCCACCGCCTTGCGTGTCCACAGGGCGAAGGACAGCTTCAACTGCTCGGGCAGCTTGTCGGCGATGAGCCCTCGGACTTGCTTCTCCTGCGCAGCAGTGAGCTTGCGTCCTTCTCCATGCTGACGCCCACGCTCATCGCGTAGCAGCGCCTCGGTGCCGTGGTCTCTTTGGTGCTGCTTCCATTGCCTCACCGTGCGTTCATGCACCCCCACAGCTTCGGCAATCTCACGTTCATGCCATCCCTTGCCGAGCAGAAGCATCGCCCGGCGGCGTGCCCCCACTTGTTGTTCTTTGCTTAGTTTGCGTCCGTCTTCCTTCATGCGGACACATCCATAACACCGCATTAAATGTTGCGCTATCTATTTACCGGATTAATAAAAATGTTTGGCGACGCCAAAAGCCTGCTCGAATAGGTCTGATTATGATGTCATCACCCCAGAGTCTTGTTTTTCTCGCTGCTCTCTTTGCCACATTTGCTGCACGCGCTGCCGTCGTTCGCGTCGAGATCACAAATCGATCGGATGTCGGCAAAACAGGTTATGAGCAACTCATCGGCAAGCTGCACTTCGAAATTGATCCGAAGCAGCCGCAGAATGCAATCATCGCGGATGTCGATCTCGCGCCGGTGAATACGGCGGGCAAAGTGAGCTTCACGGCCGATTTAAGGCTGTGGAAACCGAAGGACGACTCGCGGAGCAATGGCGCGGCGTGGGTGGAGATTCCGAATCGCGGTGGGAAAGCGAGCTTGAGCGAGTGGGTGATGAAAGCGGGCTTCACGCTCATGAATGTGGGCTGGGAGTTTGATGTGGCGGCGGATAAACTGCGTCTGGAAGTGCCACGCGCTCAAAACAAAGATGGCAGCCCGATTCGCGGCGTGGTGAGCGCTGTCTTCACGCCGGACAAAAAGCTCGATGAGCAACCGCTCACCGATTTGACCGATTATCCGCCCGTGGACATCACCGGGCCTGAAAGCCGCCTCTTCGTGCGAAATCGCGCTGCCTACCCGGAAGGCCAGGAAGTGCCGCGAGCGCAGTGGAGCCTCGAAAAAGGCCGCCTTCGACTCAAAAGCGGCTTTGAGCTCGGAAAGACCTACGAGGTGTTTTATCTCGCCGAAGCGCCGCCCGTCGCTGGACTCGGCTACGCGGCGATTCGTGACGCGGTCGCTTGGTTGAAGCATGATCCGGCCTCGCCTGCGAAGGTGAAGCACGCCTACGCCTTCGGCGCGTCGCAGTGTGGCCGCTTCTTGCGTGACTTCGTCTATCTCGGCTTCAACACCGATGAACAGGATCGCATGGCGCTCGCTGGCATCATGTCACACGTCGCTGGCGCGGGTCGTCTCGTGCTGAATCAGCGTTGGTCCACACCACGAGCCATTTCCGGTTACTACACGGCCTCGTATCCGTTTGCTGACACGGCTCAAAAAGACCCGGTCAGCGGTCAAAGCGAAGGCATCCTGGCCAATTCCCGCGTGAAGCATGCGCCGAAGATCTTTTACACCAACATGGCCGCCGAATACTGGGGCGCGGGGCGTGTCGGTGCGCTCACGCACACCACGCCGGATGGCAAACAAGACATCGCGCTGCCGGACAATGTGCGCTCGTATTTCTTCGCCAGCACCTCGCATGGCCCAGCGTCCTTCCCGCCGACTTCGCAGGTGAAAGGCTCGCCCTTGGCGAATCCCGTGAATGCCAATCCCGCCATCCTCGCGCTGCGTTTGGCCATGCATCGCTGGGTCAGCGAAGGCACCGCACCACCGCCGAGCGTGCACCCCAAGCTCAGCGACGCCACACTCGTGCCGATCAACGACGTGCATTGGCCCCTAGTGCCCGGTTTGGCCGCACCGAATGCCGTGAAGGCTGGAGGTCGTGTGCGCAATCCGCAACTCCCCGACGGCGCAGGCGAGGGCACCGAACTGCCACTGCTCGTGCCGCAATGCGATGCCGATGGCAATGACCTCGGCGGCATTCGTGTGCCGGATGTCGCCGTGCCACTCGGCACCGGCACAGGCTGGGTGTTTCGTCCGGCGCAGTTCGGCTCACCGGACGAGTTTTACCTCCTCCGCGGGGCCTGGGTGCCCTTGGCGAAAACCAAGGCCAAGCGCGAAGCCGTGAATGATCCGCGCCCGTCCCTCGAAGAACGCTACGGCAACAAGACCACCTACCTCCACCAGGTAAAAGCCGCCGTGCAAAAGCTCATCGAGCAACGTTTCCTCACCGACGCCGACCTTGAACCCCAGCTCAAGCAAGCCAGCGAGCGCTGGGACTGGGTGATGCATCCAACCACACCCTAATCAACTCTCATGACACGCTTCCTCATTCTCCTCATCGCCGGCTTCGTCAGCCAATCCTTCGCTCAAACCAGCTTCGAGAAAGTCCTCTTCCTCGGCAACAGCATCACCAAACACGGCCCCAAGGCCGACATCGACTGGAGCGGCAACTGGGGCATGGCAGCGAGTGCGGAGGCAAAGGACTACGTGCATGTCTTCACGGCCTCGCTCTCGCAAAAGCAAGGCTCCACACCGGAGATCCTCGTCAAAAACATCGCCGACTTCGAGCGGGCGCATCAGGGCTACGAATTCGCCACGAAGCTCAAGGAAGCCATCGACTTCCAAGCGGACCTCATCGTGCTCGCCATCAGTGAAAACGTGCCAGCGATGAAGACAGCAGAAGCGAAGACGCAGTTTCAGGCTGATGTGACAGCGCTTTTGAAGACAATCCAAGGCAACCACAAGCCAACGATCCTCGTGCGAAGTTGCTTCTGGGCCGACACAGCCAAGGACGGGGCTCTGCGTGGCGCTTGTGATGCCGTGAGCGGCGTCTATGTGGACATCAGTGCCCTTGGCAAAGACAAGAAGAGCTTCGCCCGCTCGGAGCGGCCCTTCAAACACGCCGGAGTCGCCAATCATCCCGGCGATCAAGGCATGGCAGCCATCGCTTCGGCACTGATGAAGGCTTTGGAGAAGTAGTCAGAGTGAACGCGGTGTTTGAGACAGGAAGAAAAGGTCTCCGTAAATCGTTTCGTGCCTATCCACCATGCTGCGCTTCATCCTTCCTCTGCTGATCGTCACAACCACGTTCGCCCAGATTGCTGACCCGACCCCGCTCGTCGAAAAAACCCTCGTCGCCGTCGGCGGGAAGGACAAACTGCTCAAAAACTTCCGCATCAAAGAAGTTTTCCATTTCGGCAACACACCGGAGCCTGCTGAGGGCAAAAAGCGGTCCACGCGCGAGTCCATCCTCTCCCAGCCAGACAAATGGTGGATCAACAAGAAAGAACGCGGCACCGAACCTGCCAAAGACGATGTGCGCGCCTGGTCGCTCGACCTGCTCGTCGATGAAAAGTCGAAGATCGAGGTCATCCCCGACCTCACCGACGAAGGCAAAGCCTGCTTCGGCCTGCAAGTCAGCGGCAGCGTCGATCCCGCCATGAAATTCTACTTCAACAAGGAAACCAACCTGCTGCACCGCCTCGACTGGCGTGGTGACTTCTACCGCTTCGCCGACTGGAAAGAACACGACGGCCTGAAATACGCCAGCAAGACGATCATCTTCAAGATCAAGGATTCCAAGCCATGGTTCTTCCACGAAGTCACTGAACTCGAACGCCTCACCCAACTGCCTGAAGGCCTCGCGAAGCCATGAGGACGCTGCTGTTCCTGCTCCTCGGCAGTTTGTCAGCCGCCGATGAAATCATCGTGCGTGATGGAGATTCGTTGCGCACCGCTTTGCTCAGCCTCAAACCCGACACCACGCTCAAAATCGCTCCTGGCGACTATCCAGGCGGTCACCATGTCAGCGGCGTCGAAAAGCTCACCGTTGCAGCGCTGGAGCCGGAAAATCCACCACACTTCAAAAGTGGAGCCAACGCGTGGCATTTCTCGCGCTGCAACGAGCTCACTCTGCGGAATCTGCGGATCAGCGGGCAGACGAGCAACGGCCTTAATCTCGACGATGGCGGTGATTGGGCGAATCCCAGCACCGGCATCACCATTGAACATGTCGCGATCAGCGACATCGGCCCCAAGGGCAATCACGACGGCATCAAGTGCTCCGGTCTCGACAAAGTGACGATCCGCGATTGCACCATCACTGGCTGGGGTGGGCAGGGCATCGACTTCGTCGGCTGCCATCACTCGGTCATCACCGGCTGCAAGTTCATCGGCAAAGAAGGCTTCACCGCCAGTGCTGGCATCCAGCTCAAAGGCGGCACGAGCGATGTGGCCGTCGAGAAATGCCACTTTACCAACGCGGGCGAACGGCCCATCAACCTCGGCGGCTCCACGGGTCAGCCGTACTTTCGCCCACAGGGTGCCAAGCACGAGGCCGCGCGTCTCATCGTTCGCGACAACATCATCGAAGGCAGTTTGTGCGCCGCCGCGTTCGTTGGTGTCGATGGCGCGGAGTTCAGCGGCAATACGATTCTTTATCCCATGAGATGGATCTTCCGCATCCTCCAGGAAACCCGTGAGCCTGAATTTACCCCCTGCCGCAACGTTCTCATCAAAGACAACCGCATCGTCTTCCGCCGCTCCCAGGTTCAAATCGACATCAACATCGGTGACGGCACCGCGCCAGAGACCTTCCGCTTTGAGAACAACCGCTGGTTTGCCGAGGACAGGCCGCAAGCGTCAAAGCCAAGGCTGCCCGTCGAGGAAAAGGACGGCGTTAATGGTGTTGATCCTCGGTGAGCGATTTGGAGGCAAAAGATCGACTGTTGGTCCGTATGGTCTGCCCTTCATGAAGGCGTCGCTCTCAGCTCTGTTCCTGCTCACTGCTCACGCAGTATGCGCGGATATGACGCCTAACCAGCGAGCCTTCTTTGAGTCAAAGATTCGCCCCGTGCTCGTAAAGCAGTGCTACGAATGCCACTCGCAGGGTGCGAAGAAGCTCGGAGGCAAGCTGCTGCTCGACGCGCCCTCCGAAATGATCGTCGGTGGCGAATCCGGGCCGTCTTTGATCGCCGGAAAGCCGGATGAAAGCCTCATCGTGCAGGCCGTGCGATACGACGGCCTCGAAATGCCACCGAAGAAGCGGCTGCCGGATCATGTCGTGAATGATTTCATCGAGTGGGTGAAAATGGGCGCTCCTGATCCGCGGGCGGACTTGCCCAAAACCACGCAACAAGCCGCGCAGGAGCCGCTGTGGTCCCTGAAGCCCATTTCAGTTCCCCAGCCTCCGAAAGTCCAAAACAGCGCCTGGCCCCGCGAAAGCCTCGACGCCTACATTTTGGCCAAGTTGGAGCAGAACAACCTTCAACCAGCTGCCGATGCCAAAAAAGCCGTTTTGAAGCGCCGCCTCTCTTTTGATCTCATCGGCCTTCCACCATCTGATTCGTCTGACCTGTCAGACCCGTCTGAATATGTTGATTCGCTCCTCAACTCGCCCCACTTCGGTGAAAAATGGGGCCGTCACTGGCTCGACGTGGCTCGCTACGCCGAATCGAACGGTAACGATGGCCTTTCTCGCAACCCGAGCTTCCCACATGCGTGGCGCTATCGCGATTATGTCATCCGCGCCTTCAATGAGGACCTGCCGTATGACCGCTTCATCACCGAACAGCTCGCCGGTGATCTGCTACCGGCCAATTCGCCCGAGCAGCGAGATCGACAGCTCATCGCCACTGGACTGCTCGCGCTTGGCTCGAAGCCCGCGAAGGCCATGAACGAAAACTTTGAGATGGATGTCGTAGCCGATCAGATCAACGTCATCGGCAGCGGCATCCTCGGTCTCAGCATCGGCTGCGCCCGCTGTCACGATCACAAAACAGACCCCATTCCCACCCGCGACTACTACGCGCTCGCAGGCATCTTCAAAAGCACCGAGGCTCTGTGGGGAGCAGCCGCACGCGAGGGCCTCACCGCGCCGCAGACGCCGCTGCACGAGCTTCAAGCCGCCACCAAACTGCTACCACGTGCTGAGGTGGAGCCCATCATCGCCGCCAACAAACCACGCAAAGCACCTGCCAAAGCCTCCTTCACCTACGCCCCCGATGCGCCCCTCGCCATGGGCGTGCGCGAGGCCAAAAAAATCGAAGACTGCAAGCTCAACATCAGCGGCGAGTCCAAGAAGCTCGGGCCTGCCATCCCTCGCGGCTTCTTGACTGCCTGCGGCGGTGGCGCATTGACCGATGTGAAGCAGAGCGGCCGACTGGAGCTCGCGCATTGGCTCACCCACCCACAAAACCCGCTCACTGCTCGTGTGATGGTCAACCGCGTGTGGCTGCATCTCTTTGGTGAAGGACTCGTGTCCACCCCGGACGATTTCGGAGCTTATGGCGAGCGTCCCTCGCACCCCGAGCTGCTCGACCACCTCGCCACGCGCTTCATGCGCGAAGGCTGGTCCATCAAGAAACTCATCCGCAGCATCGTGCTAAGCCGCACCTATCAACAAACCAGCGAAGCTTCTGAACTCTCCGCCCTTCGTTCTTCGCTCTTCGCCATTCACCTGCGCCGCCGCCTCGACGCAGAGACGATCCGCGATGCCATGCTCAGCGCTACGGGCACTCTAAATCCTCAACCCGCCACGGGTTCGCTCATCCAGCATCGTGATGTGCTCATCAACGAGCTACCACCGCTGCACCAACCCAGCACGCATCGCAGTGTTTATCTGCTCATGCTGCGCAACTCCATGCCGCCTGAGCTCACCCCCTTCAATCTGCCTGATGCCACTACCATCACCGGCAAACGCGACAGCAGCACACTTGCCACGCAGTCGCTCTATTTGTTGAACAACACTTTCCTCGTCGCTCAGTCGCGACGCTTCGCCAACCGCGTTCAAAAAGCCGCCGTGGATGAGGCGCAACGAGTCCAGTTTGCGTATCGCAGCGCCCTGGGCCGCTCTGCCACAGCCACTGAAATGCAACGCGCCAGCGATTTCCTCCGCGAGACGGATTCAATGCTCGTCTCCACCCAAAACGACGAGAACCAGCGGCTCAGTGATGCCTGGGCCGCATTCTGCCAGGCACTGCTGGCGAGCAACGAGCTGCGCTATGTGGACTGAACGCGAGATCCGCCATCTTTCTGTTGCAAGCCAAATTCCAACCCTATCACGCATGGTGAAACCGCTCCTCCTTCTCTCCCTGCTTTCTGTTCAGGCTTTCGCCTTCCAAATCGCGCCGTTTCGTGCTGATGTCACGCCACCGATCGGTGCACCGCTGTGCGGAGGACTCGTCAAACCCGCCGTTGGTGTCAGTGAGCCGCTCCTGGCACTCGGAGTCGTGCTCTTGAGTGATGAAAAGCCCGTCGTGCTCTGCACCATCGACTTCTGCGAAATACGCGGCGCGGATCACATTCATTGGCGCGAGGTTTTGGCCAAGGCCGCCGGCACATCAGCCGAACGCGTCGCCTTGCACTCGCTGCATCAACACAACGCACCACTCGTGGACAATGCCGCGCAAAAGCTGCTACCGGAGATCGCCATCCTCGATGCCGCGGCGACGGACAAAGCCCTCCAAGGCATCGCCGACGCCATTCAGGCTGCTTTGCAGGCTCCACAGCCCGTCACGCATATCTCGACGGGCGAGGCCAAAGTGCTCGAAGTGGCTGGGAATCGTCGCGTGCAGGTCATCGACGGCAAAGTGGGCAAAATGCGTGGCAGCGGCAGCAAAGATCCGGTGCTGCGTGCGCTGCCGGAAGGCCTCATCGACCCGTTTTTGAAGACCGTGAGCTTTTGGAATGGCGAGAAGAAGCTCGCCGCGCTGCACTACTACGCCACGCACCCGATGAGCTACTATGGCGATGGTATCGTGAGCCACGACTTCGCCGGCATCGCCCGTGAAAAACGCACGCAGGAGGAAGGCGTGCCTCACCTCTACTTCACCGGCTGCGGCGGCAACATCGGCGCGGGCAAATACAACGACGGCACGCCGCCGATGCGTCCGCTGCTCGCTGGCCGCATTCACGCCGCGATGGTCGCCTCGGAACAAAACGCCAAGCGTGTGCCGCTCACCAAACTCGTATGGAAGCATGTGCCGGTCGTCTTGCAGCCCGATCCTGAGTTCACCGAGGAGCGCATGCTCAAAGTGGTGCAAAACACCGCCACCGCAGCCACCACACGCATCGCGGCGGCCCTTCGCATCGGCTTCATCCGCCACCGCGAGCCGATCCCCTTCACCAGCCTGCATCTCGGTGATGACGTGTGCCTCGTGCATCTGCCCGGCGAGAGCTTTGTCGAGTATCAGCTCTTCGCGCAGCAGCAGCGGGCGGGTGGTTTTATCTGCACCGCCAGCTACGGCGATGGCGTGACGGGTTACATCCCGCTCGAGCAATCCTTCGCCGAAGGCGGCTATGAGCCCTCGCAGGCCTACGCGGCTCCAAACTCCGAAAAAGTGATCAAACAGACCCTCTCGGACCTTTTGAAGAAATGACCATGAAACGCCTCCTCCTCTCCCTCCTCGTCGCCAGCTCTGCTTTCGCTCAAAACGACCTCAAACCGCTTCGTGCAGGTATCATCGGCCTCGATACCTCACATGTCCCGGCGTTTACGAAGCTCTTCAACAAAGGCGAGACCACGGGCGAACTCGCAGGCATCCAAGTGACGACGGGCTACACCGGGGGCACGGACATGCCAGCGAGCAAGGATCGCAAAGAGAAGTTCACTCAGCAGCTCCGCGACATGGGCGTGGAGATCGTGCCGACGATTTCCGAACTGCTCGCGAAGGTCGATGTGGTGCTGCTGGAGAGCGTGGATGGCCGCATCCATCTGCAAGAAGCGCGGGAGATTTTCAAAGCGGGCAAACCGGTGTTCATCGACAAACCCGTCGCAGGCACGCTCGCCGAAGCCATCGCTATTTTTGAACTCGCGAAAAAGAGCAACGTGAAGGTCTGGTCGAGCTCATCCTCGCGCTTCGGAGCCGATTTGATCGCCATGAAAACGAATCCCGAGATCGGCGACATTCTCAGCGTGACGACCTGGGGCCCGTGCTCGTATCAGAGTGGCACGCCGGACCTCTTCTTCTACGCCATCCACGGCATCGAGTCGCTCTTCGCGCTCATGGGCACCGGCTGCGAGAATGTTTCCCGCACCAAAGGCCCTGTCACCGACCAAGTCACCGGCGTGTGGAAAGATGGCCGCATCGGCACCTATCGCGGCATCGTGAAAGGCAAGTCGGAGTTCGGTGCACTCGTGTTCGGCAGCGCCGGTGTGCGCCAAGGTGCCAAAACCATCAGCTACGAGGCCCTCTGCCGCCAAATCGGCACCTTCTTCCGCACCGGCACCCCTCCCGTGAGCGAAGCCGAGACGATCGAAATCTTCACCTTCATGGAAGCCGCCGACGAAAGCCTCCGCCAAGGCGGCAAACCCGTCGCGCTGGCCGATGTGCTCGCCAAGGCGAAGGAAGAGGCGGCGAAGATGCTCAAGTAAACGAACAAACACAAAGACTATGCTCACCCCCACCCGCCGACGCTTTTTTGAAGACTCACTCATGGCCGCTGCGGCGGTCGCTTTGCCGAAAACTTTGCTGGGGGCCGATCCGGCGGCGGTTTCGGCGAATGAGAAGATCACCGCCGCGATCATTGGCTGCGGGATTCGCGGGAAGGCACATGCGCGGGAGTTGGCGCGGCTCGCCGACTGCGATGTGGCGTATGTTTGCGATCCAGATCTCGACCGTGCGGATGAGGTGGGTGCTTTGATGGTCGAACTGAAGCGGCCGATGCCAAAGAAGGTGCAGGACTTGCGGAAGGTGCTCGAAGACAAGGCGGTGGATGTCGTTTTCATCGCCACGCCGAACCACTGGCATGCGCTGGCGGCGATCTGGGCGATGCAGGCGGGCAAGGACGTGTATGTCGAGAAGCCGGTGAGCCAGAATGTCGAGGAAGGCCGCCGCATCGTGCAGGTGGCACGCAAATTGGGCCGCATCGCGCAGACGGGCACGCAGAATCGTTCGCGCGGCGCTTTGGCGGAGGCGGTGAAGTACATGCGCGCGGGCAAACTGGGCGAGGTGCAGCTCGCCAAGAGCATCATCTACAGCGGACGCGGCAGCATCGGTGGCCCGGCGGAGTGCGTGATGCCGCCGAGGTGCGATTACGACCTGTGGGCCGGCCCCGCGCCGATGACGAAGCTCACGCGGCCGAAGTTTCACTATGACTGGCATTGGTTCTGGGACACCGGCAGCGGGGAGATCGGCAACAACAACGTCCACTCGCTCGACATCTGCCGCTGGGGCCTCGGCGTGACCGGTTTGGGCAAGAGCGTGCTCAGCTACGGCGGCCGTCTCGGCTACACGGATGTCGCCGAGACACCGAACTCGCAGGTGGGCATCTTCGACTTCGGCGACAAGACCATCGTCTCCGAAACCCGCGGCCTCAAAACCGCACCGTTTCATCCCACGCTCAAATCCATGTGGTTCTTCTACGGCAGCGAAGGCATCATCGCCGACACGAGTCTCTTTGATCCGAAAGGCAATCTCGTCCGCGCCTTCGAAGGAGGCAAATCGGAGAACCACTTCGCCAACTTCCTCCGCGCCGTGCGCAGTCGCAAGCACACCGACCTCAACGCCGACATCGAGGAAGGCCATCAAAGCACCGCGCTCTGCCACATCGCGAACATTTCGTATCGCCTCGGCCAAACAGCCTCCGTGAACGCCATCTCAAAGGCCCTCGGCACGCTCCAAGTCCATGAAGACGTGCAGGACACACTGGAGCGCACGAAGCACTACCTCGCTGAAGCCGGAGTCGATCTCGACAAAACCCAAGTCACCCTCGGCCAGCCTCTGCGCGTCGATGGCGACAAAGAAAGCTTCCTCGGCAACGCCGCCGCGAACGCGCTGCTCACCCGCGAGTATCGTGCGCCGTTCGTGGTGCCGAAGCTGAGCGAGATTTGAGGTGCCAAGTCCGTTTGGACCTCATGCGCTCTCTATTCCTCGCTTTGCTCGCTGTGCCTGCTTTTGCTGCTGAACCTGTCGTTTTCGTCTCTGCCTTCGCTTCGGGTGAAAAGGCGGGGATTCATGCGTTTGGCTTCGATTCGGAAACAGGCACGCTGAAGCCGCTCAAACGCACCACGGGCGTACAGAGTCCGTTTTTCATCGCTCTCTCGCCGGACAGGCGGTTCTTGTATTCCATCGATGAATTCGGCGGGAAGGACAATTTCGTCGCCGCTTTTGCCATCGAGGGCCGTGGGGGCGATTTGCGACCGCTGAATCGCCAAAACACACGCGGCACGGCCTCCTGCTTTGTGGAAGTCGATCCCACGGGCAAGTCGGTGCTCGTGGCGAACTACAGCAGCGGCAATGTGAGCTCGTTTCCAGTGAAGAACGACGGCTCGCTCGGCGAATCGGTGTCGTTTTTCCAGCACAGCGGCTCGGGTGGCGATCCAGCGCGCCAGAAAGGACCAAACGCGCACTGCTTCGTCATCTGCCCCGATGGCAAACACGCCCTCGCCGCTGATCTCGGCATCGACAAGGTCATGAGCTACACCCTCGACGCCGCCACCGCGAAACTCACGCCGAACACTGTGCAGCCCTTCGCCAAACTCACGCCCGGCAGCGGCCCGCGTCACCTGACCTTTCATCCCAGCGGCAAGCTCGTCTATGTCATCAACGAACTGGCCAACACCCTCACCGTCTTCGATTGGAACGCCGCTGAAGGCACACTGAAGGAGAAACAAACCATCGCCACGCTGCCAAAGGACTTCACCGGCAAGAGCTACACCGCCGATTTGAAGATCACGCCCGACGGAAAACACCTCTACGGCACCAACCGCGGCCACGACAGCCTCGCCAGCTATCGCATCGCCGACGACGGCACGCTCACGCTCCTCGCCATCCAGCCCAGCGGCGGCAAAGGCCCGCAAAACCTCCTGATCACGCCGGATGGCCGCTGGCTCCTCTGCGCCAACATGCCCGGCAACAACGTCGTCGTTTTCCAAATCGACACCGCTAGCGGCGCGATCACCGCGAATGGAATGCCGGTCGAGGTGCCGATGGCCTCGTGCATCCGGTGGATGGAGTGATCCAGCCCGTAAGTCGTGAGATGTAAGATGGCATTCACCTCTGACTTCCCTCGTCTCCCCTCTAACGTCTTATGCCCAGATACCTTCTCTGCGTCCTTCTCCTCTCAGCGGTGCAAACTCTGCTCGCGGCCGAGCCCCTCGACTACACCGTGAAGCTCGAAACGGTGATGAAGCATGATGATGGGAAGTTCCTGTGGTTCCATCCACGCGCTGCGCCGGTGCCGGGTGGGGTGGTGCTGACGCTTCAGAAGCACCTCAAGGTCTCCGACTACTACTCCGGGCTGCATTTCATGCGACGCGAAGGCGAGGATGGTGTCTGGATCGGACCGATGCTGCCACCGGAGATCGACTGGAAACCGCAAGCGGATGGCGTGACGCTCAGCGTCGCCGATGTCACTCCTGGATGGCATGAGAAGACGGGCAGGCTGCTCGCTATCGGCTGCCGCGTGCGCTACAGCCCGAAGGGCAAGCAACTTGATGACGTGAAGCGAGCGCATCAGACGGTGTATGCCATCTTTGACCCGAAAACGTCGAAATGGACGCCGTGGCAGATTTTGGAACTGCCGGAGAGCGAGGAGTTCAACTTCGCCCGCAACGCTTGTGCGCAGTGGGTCGTCAAAAGCGACGGCAAACTGCTCGTGCCGCTCTACATCGGCAAAAGCGCCAAAAGCCGCTTCAGCACGACGGTGGCCGAATGCCGCTTCGATGGCGAAAAACTCGTTTTCGAGCGAAACGGCGACATTTTGCGGCTCGAAGTGGCGCGTGGGCTTTATGAGCCGTCCTTGATTGCGTTTGGCGGTCGCTACTATCTCACGCTGCGCAACGACGAACGCGGCTACGTGAGTGTGAGCAATGACGGACTGCATTTTGCCGAGCCTAAGCCCTGGACCTTCGATGACGGCGCGGAACTCGGCAGCTACAACACGCAGCAGCACTGGCTGGCGCATCGCGACGGCCTTTTCCTCGTCTATACCCGCCGCGGCGCGAACAACGACCACATCGTCCGCCACCGTGCGCCGCTGTTCATGGCCCGGGTGGATCCCGCGAAGCTTCAAATCATTCGAGCGACCGAAAAAGTCGTCGTCCCCGAGCGCGGCGCGGAGCTGGGAAACTTCGGCTGCGCCCGCATCAACGAGAACGAATCTTGGGTGACCGTCTGCGAAGGTATGTTTATGAAGGACTCCAAAGCCCGCGGTGCTGAGGGAGCGACGTTTGTGGCACGCATCCTGTGGTCAAAGCCGAATCCGCCAAGCCCATGAGTGAACCGCTTTGGCAAGAAAGGGCGGCTGTCTGTGGGGCGTTGAGTGTGTGATGAGTGCTCTTTCCCGCCGCCAGATACTCCACACCGCCTCGTGTGGCTTTGGCTATTTGGCGATGTCGGGCATCGCAGGAGCCAGTTTGGACGCCAGGCCTCCACGTGCACGCGCTCGCGCTCAGCGGGTGATTTTTCTGAACATGGCCGGCGGACCGGCGCAGCTTGATACATTTGATTACAAGCCGCAAATCGGGAAGCAGCCGCATGCGGGCTCGATTGCGCATTTCAAGAAGCGTGGAAACAGCGGCCTGTGGGTGTCGGATTTGCTGCCAAACATCGCCAGACACGCGGACAAGCTCTGTGTCATCAAATCAATGACAGCAGACACGAGCATCCACGCGCAGTCGATGCTGCAACTGCACACAGGCGACCGCCTGCGTCCCTGCCCGAGCCTGGGTGCGTGGGTGGCGTATGGTCTGGGCACGGAAAATCAGAATTTGCCCGGCTTCATCAGCTTCAACACCGCGAAGCCTTCCGAATATGCCGCGGCGCAGTTGCCCTCTCTGTTTGGCGGCACCCCCATCGGGGTGAATGGTGAAGATATGAGCAAGGCTACGATCAGCAATATCAGGGGTGATCATCTGCCGCTGAATGTGAAGCGGCGTCAGCTCGATCTCATCCAGGCGATGAATCACGAGCACGCAGGCCTGCGTGGCGATGATGCGCAGCTCGAGGGTGTCATTCAGACGATGGAACTCGGCTTCCGCATGCAGGCGCAAGCACCGGATTTGCTCGATCTCAGTCAGGAATCAAAAGCCACGCTCGAACGTTACGCCGTCGGCAAAAACTACGCCCTTGGCACCTGCAAAGGCAGTGACTTTGGCCGCCAGTGTCTGCTGGCACGACGCTTCTGCGAGGCAGGCGTGCGCTTTATCGAGATCACGCATGGCAGTTGGGATCAGCATACGGATCATCGCCGTGATCTCACTGCGAACTGTGCCACGACAGATGCGCCGATTGCTGCGCTGCTGGATGATTTGGATGCACGCGGGCTGCTGGAGGACACGCTCGTCGTTTGGGGCGGTGAGTTTGGCCGGCCGGGCCTCGAACCGGGCAAGGACAAGGATCAAACCGGGCATCAACACCGTGCCTTCACCTTCTGGATGGCCGGGGGCGGCGTGAGAGCCGGTCATGCGCATGGGGAGACGAATCACGACGGCAGCACCGTCGTCGATGGCGCGGTGCATTTCCGCGACCTGCACGCCACGATCCTGCATCTGCTCGGTCTCGATCACGAAAACCTCGCCGTCGTCAGCGGCGGCCGCCGCATCCGCCTTACCGGGCTGCAAGGAGGCAAGGTAGCGCAGGGCATTCTAGCCTAGGCTGCAAATGTTTGAATGGGAGGGACGTTTGGATTTCACCATGAAACGGACCATCACGGCCCTACTGCTCGCGACCTCAGCCTTTGCCCAGACGAAGCTCCAAAAGGCCGATGTCACGCTCGCGCCGCCGAAGAATCTCAAAACGACCCTTCCGCCCGGTTACACGATTCCCATCGTGGATCGTGAGAAAGGCCAGTATCTCGGTCAGCCGACGACCGTGCTGCTCAGTGACCAAACGGCCTTACTCAACGTTGATCCGAAAGGCCACGGGCGCGGAGCCATCGTTCACATGCGGAGTTACGATGCGGGTCTCACTTGGGGGGAGCGCTTGCCCACGCCTCATCGCACCATCGATGCGGGCGGCAAGAAGCGCTCATCATGTTCAGCGGCCTGTATCCCATCCGCATGGCTGTCTCTGAAGACGATGGCGCAAACTGGAGGAACTTGATGCCAAACTACAAAAGTAACCGCCGCCGTTTCATGGCTGGATTTCCAGCGCTTGGATGCATTTGGGCCCAAGCTGCAGATGAACAGCCGCTGCAAGACATCGTCTTCGGCTCCTGCCTGGACACGCATGAGCATCCCATGCTCGACCGCACGCTCACGCTGCCACGAGATCTGTTCATCTTCATGGGCGACAACATTTATGCTGACAGAGGCGGAATCCCGATGATGCAGCAGAAGTATGCGCTGCTTAAAAACAGCCGGTTCTTCCGTGGCTTGAAGAACAAACCGATCCTGGCGACCTGGGACGATCACGACTTCGGCCTCAATGACGGCGGCAGCGAGTATCCGCAGAAAAAAGAAGCGCAGGTCGAGTTTTGGAACTGGCTCGACGAACCGACCGACTCCCCGCGTCGGAAACAGGAGGGTGTTTATCATGCGCAGAGCTTCGGACCGGTTGGAAAGCGCGTGCAGGTCATCCTACTCGACACGCGTTACTTTCGCAGCCCGCTCAAAAAAGCAGCGAAGGAAAAAGCGATGCTTGGAGGCCCTTCCGTCCCGACGGATGATGAAACGACCACCCTCCTCGGCGCAGCGCAGTGGGCCTGGCTTGAAAAAGTGATCCAGGAACCTGCTGAACTACGAATCGTCGTCTCCAGCATTCAATTCGCGCCCGCAGCCCACGGCGGCGAATGCTGGGCGAATTTTCCGCACGAACAGCAGCGCATGCTGAAGCTTCTCAAAGGTCACCAGGCCGTGATTTTGAGCGGAGATCGGCATTGGTGTGAGTTTTCTCACAACGGCGTCTTCGACTTTACCTCCAGCTCGATGACGCAGAAGCACCCACGCGGCACGCCAACCCCTAATAAGCATCGACTCATGCCCAAAACCTGCCATCTGCCCAGTGTCGGCCATCTGAGCATCGACTGGCAGGCGGCCGCACTCACCGTGAAAGTCATTGCCGAGGGTGGAGAGGCGAAAATCACACATCGAGCGGCGTTCACTGATTTGTTGGTCCGCTAGAGCATGCGCCTCGTCATCCTATTCACGCTTCTTTTCACCCTCGGCGTCCTCGCCGCGGAAAAGCGCGTCGAGTTCAATCGCGACGTGCGCCCGATCCTCGCCTCGAAGTGCTACGCCTGCCACGGCCCAGATGAGGACAAGCGCGAGGCGGGACTTCGGCTCGATGTGCGTGCGGAAGCGGTCAAAGAAGCGATCAAGCCGGGCAAACCAGATGACAGCGAGTTCTGGCATCGCATCACCACCACCGAACCAGATGACGTGATGCCGCCACCGTCCTCGCCAAAGCAGCTCACAAAAGCCGAGCGCGATCTTTTTCGCCGCTGGATCACGCAGGGGGCCGAATATCAGGATCACTGGTCTTTTGCGCCGATCAAGCGTCCATCCCAGCCGGTTCTGAAGTTTCAAGTTTCAAGTTTCAGGTCATCGCAGTCGCAACTTGAAACTTTAAACCTGAAACCTGAAACGCCCCCCAACCCAATTGATGCCTTTATCGGCCACGAACTCGCGAAACATGATCTTAAGCCCGCCACCGAGGCCGATCCCATCACACTGATCCGCCGTGTCTTTCTCGATCTCACGGGTTTGCCTCCGACTGCATCCGACTTGTCGGGCCTCTACGACTGGTCCGACGAAAGGTATGCTGCGCTGGTAGATCGTCTGCTCGCTTCGCCCCATTTCGGCGAGCGCTGGGCGCGGCACTGGCTTGACATGGCCCGCTACGCTGACTCGAACGGCTTCCTCGGAGATGGCCTGCGCCCGAATGCTTGGCGCTATCGAGACTGGGTCATCGACGCCATCAACCGCGACCTGCCGTTTGACCAGTTCACCATCGAACAAATCGCTGGGGATCTCCTGCCGAATCCCACACTAGCACAACTCACCGCCAGCGGCTTCCATCGCAATGCTGCGCTGAACACCGAGGCAGGTGTGGACAAAGAGGAGGCGCGTTTTCAAAACCTCGCTGACCGCGTGAATACCACCGGCCGCGTCTGGATGGGCCTCACCGTCGGCTGCGCCCAGTGCCACACACACAAGTACGACCCCATCACCATCCGTGATTACTACAGCTTCTACGCCTTCTTCAACAACACCGCAGACCAAGACGAGCCGAACACCAGAGCACCGGCGCTGACTGAGGTGATGAAGGATCGCCGCCAGACCTATGTCCACATGGCCGGTGATTACACCCGGCGCGGCCCCGATGTCATTCCCGCGAGTCTTTCGGCTCTGCCGCCGATGACAAAGCCCGTGCAGAAGGAGGCGAACCGTCTGGATCTCGCCAAATGGCTCGTCTCGCCGCAACATCCGCTCACCAGCCGTGTCTCGGTCAATCACATCTGGAGCAAGCTTTTCGGCATCGGTCTGGTCAGCACGCCGGATGACTTCGGCGCCACGGGCGAGCCGCCGTCGCATCCCGAGCTGCTCGACTGGCTGGCCGCCGAATTCATGCGTCAGGGCTGGAGTCGCAAGCAGCTCATCAAGCTGATTGTCACCTCGGCGACCTACAAGCAATCCTCCGTGCATCGCGACGACATCGTGATGATCGATCCCCTGAACCGCCTCCTCTCGCGCCAAAATCGCCTTCGACTTGATGCCGAAATCTTGCGCGACTCCGCGCTCGCCGTCAGCGGTCTATTGAAGCCAACCCTCGGCGGCCCGAGCTTCCGCCCGCCGCTGCCGGAAGATGTGTTTGATGTCGGCCGCTCGTCGAACTGGAAAGCCAGCCCTGGTGACGAGATCTACCGCCGCAGCCTCTACATCATCACGCTGCGCAGCGTGTTGTATCCCACGCTTACCACCTTCGACGCTCCCGATGCCGCCGACGCCTGTGTGCGCCGCGAGCGTAGCAACACGCCACTGCAAGCCCTCACGATGATGAACGACGGTGTCTTCGTCGAAGCGGCGCAATCCCTCGCTCTTCGCGCCCTGCGTGAGAGCAACAACCGCCTCGGAAACCTGTTCCGCCTTGTTTTGAACCGCGAACCGCGTGCTGAGGAGATTTCACGACTCCAGGCCTTCCATGCCGAACAGAAAGCTCGGGTGCTGAATGGCGATGCCGAAGCTCTCAAAGCGCTCGGAACGCATGAACAGGCCGCTCCACCCTCCGAATCTGTCGAAGCCGCCACACTCGTCGCTGTGGCGCGTGTGCTCATGAACCTCGACGAGTTTATCAACCGCCAGTAGGTCGCTTTTATGATCATCACTTCCCTCAACTTCGAAAAAGCGGGCAAGCAGCAGGGTTTTCTGCAAGTCCCTTACTCACACAACCTCGGCGGCTGGGCGAATGTGATGATTCCAATCACCGTCGTGTCGCGCGGCGAAGGCCCCACCGTGCTCGTGCTCGGCGGCAATCATGGGGACGAGTATCAGGGCCAGATCGCGATCATGAAGCTCGCCCGCGAGTTAATGCCCGAGAAAGTCACAGGCCGCGTCATTCTCATTCCATCGCTGAACTTGCCAGCGGCTCGTGCGGCAACGCGGCTGTCTCCACTGGATGGCATGAACATGAATCGCGCCTTTCCTGGCGACGCCGAAGGCCCCGTGACGAGCCAAATCGCGCATTACCTGCGCACGGTGCTATTTCCGATCAGCGATGTCGTCATCGACATTCACAGCGGTGGGCGCAGCATGGAGTTTGTGCCGTGCGCACACATGCATCTCGTGCCGGATCGTGCGCAGCGAGCGAAAATGTTCGCTGCCATGCTCGCCTGGGGCACAGAGTTTTGTTTCATCTATGCTGACATCGCCGGAACCGGCCTGCTGCCTGTCGAAGCGGAGAACCAGGGCAAACTCGTCATCACCACCGAACTCGGCGGTGGTGAGTGCATTCCCGCCAGCGTGCACCGCATCGCACAGAGTGGCTTGAAGAATGCGCTCATTCACGTCGGTGCGCTCAAAGGTCGTGAACAGCCGCGCACAACTCCCGCGATCATCACCCAGGCCACAGATCGCGAGGACTACCTCCTCGCGCCCGAATCCGGCATCTTCGAGGTCGCGCTAGATCTTGGCGCGAAAGTGAAAAAGGGGCAGATCGTTGGCTGGATTCATCATCTGGAGCGCCCCGATCGTGCGCCGGAGCAGATGGTTGCCGCCAGCAGCGGCTACCTCATCACCATGCGGGCACCGTGTCTGACACAGCAGGGGGATTGCGTCGCTGTGATCGCGAAACAGGTGAGCGAACGTGAAGTACTGCGTGCTTGATGGCACGCATCATGCCAGCACGCCCTTCACGATCTCGCCGTGGATGTCCGTGAGGCGGTAATCACGGCCCTGGAAGCGGTAAGTGAGACGGGTGTGGTCGAGGCCGAGGAGGTGGAGCGCCGTCGCGTTGAGGTCGTGAATATGGACGGGATCTTTGACGATGTTGTAGCTAAAGTCATCGGTCTCGCCGTGTACGTGGCCGCCTTTGACACCGGCTCCGGCCATCCAGACGCTGTAGCAGCGTGGGTGGTGATCGCGGCCGTGATTGTCGCGGGTGAGCACGCCCTGCGAATAGACGGTGCGGCCAAACTCACCGCCCCAGATGACGAGTGTGTCATCGAGCATGCCGCGTTCTTTGAGCTCAGCCAAAAGCGCGGCGGTGGGCTGGTCGGTGTCGTGGCACTGGCTCTTGATGCCGCTGGGCAAGTTGTTGTGTTGGTCCCAGCCGCGATGGTAAAGCTGGATGAAGCGCACCCCGCGTTCGGCGAGCCGACGGGCAAGGATGCAGTTCGCGGCATAGGTTCCCGGCTTCTTCGACTCGGGGCCGTAGCGCTCGTAGATGTCGGTGGGCTCTTTGGAGAGATCGGCGAGATCAGGCACGGCAGACTGCATGCGGAAGGCCATCTCGTATTGATCGATGCGGGCCTGCGTTTCGGGATCGTGGTAGTCGGCGAGCTTGAGTTGGTTCAGCGCGGCGACATCGTCGAGCATGGCACGGCGACGCTCGGTGGTGATGCCCGGCGGATTGGAAAGGAAGAGCACAGGGTCTTTGCCAGAGCTCATGCGCACGCCCTGATACTTCGATGGCAGGAAACCGCTGCCCCACATGCGCTCGTGCAGCGGTTGCGCGTTCGTGGGGCCGCTGGGACGCGAGATGAGCGCCACAAAGGCCGGCAGGTCCGCGTTGTCCGAACCGAGGCCATACGACACCCACGCGCCAAACGCAGGCCGACCACCGATTTGATGCCCGGTTTGCAGCAACGTCATCGCCGGATCATGATTGATCGCCTCCGTGTGTAGCGAGCGGATGAGGCAGATTTCATCGGCGAACTTCGAGGTGTGCGGCAGCAACTCGCTCAGCCACATGCCGCTCTGCCCGTGCTGAGCAAACTTGAACACTGACGGTGCGATGGGAAAACGCTTCTGCCCCGCCGTCATGCCCGTGAGCCGCTGCTCGCCACGCACCGAGTTCGGCAAATCCTTGTCGAACTGGGAGGCGAGCCCCGGCTTGTAATCAAAGAGGTCGAGCTGCGACGGCGCACCCGCCTGCGTGAGCCAGATGATGCGTTTCGCCCTCGGCGCAAAGTGGGCCGCGGGCGAGGCGAAGAGTTTCGGATTTGCGAGCGAAGCCAACGCGAGGCTCTTGAGCCAGTTGCGACGTGAAAAAGGGGCGAGGGAGGATT
>JAPLUL010000063.1:0-53607 GCA_026397635.1 Verrucomicrobiota bacterium
CTTCACCCAGTTGCAGGCACGCGCCCGACCGCCAGGCAGCCTGCACGAGGCGCGACAGGCACTTTACGCGCTGGAGATCGTGCGACTGCAGAGCCTCATCCAGCGCGCGCAGTCCAAACTGCGCCAGCCGGGGCTCTCCGTGCCGCAACTAGAGCAGTTGCAGCAGGAGGTCGTGGAACTGACCGCGATGAGGAAAGAATGCCTTGACCGTGCCAAGGCCTCCCCAGATACTCCAAATCCTTGACCGACGCTCACGGAACCCCCGAGGCATGTATGGCCGTCTCCAAAAGCTCCCATAACGGAAATCATCACGCACCCGCCGCCAGCCATGCAGAAAAACCTGCGGCAGCGCGGAGCGATGACGCGGTCGTGAAGCGCGGCCGGGGCAGACCGCGCATCCATCCGCCCAAGGAGAAGCCATCCGTCGAACTCGACACGTCCGGTCTTCCGCTGCGCCGCCGCCGTGGTCGTCCGCCAAAGGGCGGCTACCCCGGCAGCCTCGCGCAGATCACCAATATCACGCATGATGACATCCACTCCCCGGACGTGCAGGCGCGCCTGCGCACTCTCATCCGCACCGCCCGTGAGCACGATCATCTGACCTGGGATGACGTCAATGACGCCCTGCCTTCAGGCTTCGTGACCCCGGAGCTCATGGACGCGCTTATCACCCGGCTGCGGGCGATGGAGATCAAAATCATCGACGAGGCTGAAGTGGACGGTGCCCCAGCACGTGCTTCCGCTGCACGTGAACGCATCGCCGCCGAGCGAGATGCCGCTGCCGCGAAGCTGGACGTGTTTGACGATCCAGTGCGCATGTATCTGCGCCAGATGGGCCAGGTGCCTCTCCTCACCCGTGACCAGGAGATCCAAATTTCCAAGCGCATTGAAAAGGCAGATCTCAGCCTACGCCAGTGCCTGCACACCATCGGCTTCATCGGCCAAGCCTATCTCCAGTATGCCGAGGCGCTGAACAGCGGTGTGGAGCGTTTTGACCGCATTGTCAGCGACCGCAAAGCGGACGAGCGCGAGATGTACTACAAAAAGCTCAACCCGCTGCTCGACCAAGCGCGTGAAACACACGAGAAGGCCGCAAAACTCTTTGTCGCGCTATGCGTAGCCGGTCCCCGCAAGCGACAAGCCTGCCAAGAGGAATTTGATGCCATCCGCCTCGCGTTTTTCCGCCAGTGCGAAAAATTTCACTTCAAATCCAAGCTGGCCGAGGATTTTGTCACGCTACTGCGCCAGCGCCTGACCGATCTGGAGAACTTGGAGCGTCATGTGCGCGAACATCCGCGCCAAGAGTCGGCTAAGGACGCTGTGCGCGCCTTTGAGCATGAGTGCTGGATGACCGCCGCGGATTACCGCTCCGTGGTGACGGCGATGCTGAAGCACGTCAGCGACTCCACCAAAGCGAAGACCGAGATGATCGAGGCGAACTTGCGCCTAGTCATCTCCATCGCCAAAAAATACACCAATCGCGGCCTGTCGTTCCTTGATCTGATCCAGGAGGGCAACATGGGCCTCATGCGCGCGGTGGAGAAGTTCGAGTATCAGCGCGGCTACAAATTCAGCACCTACGCCACTTGGTGGATTCGTCAGGCCATCACCCGCAGCATCGCCGATCAGGCGCGCACCATCCGCATCCCGGTCCACATGATCGAGACGATCAACAAGCTGATGCGCATCCACAAACAGCTCCTCCAGGAGATGGGACGCGATCCGACGCCGGAGGAAATCGCCGAGGAAATTCATCTGCCCGTGGACCGCGTGAACGCCGTGCTGCGTCTCTCTCAACAACCCGTCTCCATGCAGACCAAGGTCGGGGAGAGCGATGGCGACACCGAGTTCGGCGATTTCATCGAGGACAAGGAGGCCGGCAACCCCATGGAACTGACCGCCATGCATCTGCTGCGCGACAAACTACGTGATGTGCTCGACACGCTCAATCCGCGCGAGCGCGAGGTGCTGGAGCAGCGCTTCGGACTCGCCGACGGCGCGGGCCGCACGCTGGAGGAAGTCGGCAAGCAGTTCCAGGTCACCCGCGAGCGCATCCGCCAGATTGAGGCCAAAGCACTGCGGAAACTGCGTCATCCGACGCGCATTCGGAAACTCGGCGGCTTCTTCGGCTCGAGCTAAAGTAGTCCGCACAGGACCCCATTGCTACCAGCACGCGCCCACGTCACGACGCCCGCTCACATCACGAAGGTAGAGGTAACCTTCCACAAGCTGAGATGAGAACTCGCCTTCGAGTTCGATCAAAACGCGCTCGTATTCACCGCCTTCGATGTCTTCCAGCACATCCAGACGCGCCAGACCGGCCGCATCCACGTCCCAAATCTCGCCTTGGATGGCAATGCCGTCTTCTGTAGGGACCATTCCCGGATAGCCGCCGAGATCAAACAGGCGGTACAACGGCTTCGTCCGAGCTACAGCCACAAAAGTCTGCGAGTTGATCCATTCGTGGTTCTCACCGCCACGTTTCAGCGTGCCATACACAAAAACGCGTGTCATGACAGTGCGTCCTCCCGTTCATTCAACCAGAGGCTCAGTGAGTAACGCTTCACCATCAGCTCTTGTGCCCGCTGAGCGATGGCTGGAGGCAATTCTTCAACCAAAGTGATTTCTTTGGCGAGATTTCCCGACCAACCGCGCCAAAAGTTTTGCGGCACCGTCACTTGCTGCACGCTGCCTTGATGCAACAGGCCCAGCTTCCCGCGCCGCTGGCCCGCACCCGCGATTTTCACTGATCCACGCACCACATCGTGCAAAGCAGGTGCTACAAAGCAGAACGGGTTCTCGATCAGGTCTTCTGGCCCGGCGAGACGGCAGCCAGTCATCCCAGCGGCGTTCAATCCATCTGCCAAGGCCGAGTGAATGAGCCTGTAGCTATCCAGCGGGCGCGTTTCCGCCCAGGCATGGCCTGCGGGCACGATCACGGAGTACGTCTCGTCATTCTCATGCAAAACGACTCCGCCCCCGGTCCAGCGGCGCATCACCGGCCAGCCGGGCAGCGTTTCGCCGAGTTTGGCAAGATTCTGCGCGTATCCGATCGTCACCGTGGGCTGGTCCCACTCATACACTCTCAGTACTGGCGCTTCAGCGCTCTCCAGCCAAGCTTGGTCCACGGCCATGTTCCAGGCTCCAGAGTGCGGCGTGCAGTCTAGGTGCAAAATCAGTCGGTCAAACAGGCTCATGGGTGATGGGTGCCCATGATGCGCAGCGTTTTTGAGGTTGCACCTGGGATGTCGAGTTCGTTGTATATGAGTAATCCCCAGAAATCATGACAGCCTCCATTGTCGAATTCCAGCAGCAGGTCGCGGATCAGCCTGAAAACTGGGCGGCTCGTCTCGCCCTTGCTGATGCCTTGGTAGCAGGAGGCCAAGCAGACATGGCCGCCATGGTCGTCTCACTGGCACCTGCCGCACCTGTTAAATCAGAGCACTTCATCCAGGCCGGACGCCACCTGCTGCCCATCAATCCGGAGATCGGCCTGCAATACGCAAACCAGGCCATGCAGTTGGACGAGATGAACGCTCAGGCCGCCCTGCTCGCCTCCGAGGCCTGTCGTGTGCTGCGAGATGGCGACGAGGCGGAAAAGCACTACCTCGTGGCGATGGAATTGGACTCATCGCTGGAAGCGGGAGCGCAGGATTTGAAGGAATGGATCGATGGGAACACCACCACTTTCGCCTCCAAGGCCACCGCGCCGATCCATGTGCGCCCTCTGCGGCAGCAAATCCCGCCGTCGCCTGACGCGGAGGTGGCTGTGGCCGTTTTGGAAGAGGACGATGATGATTCTGCCAGCCCAGTGCTGCCAGCCCTTCCAGAACCCAGCGGCCTGCCCGCCCCCAGCAGCGTGAGTTCCAGCCCAAGCCCGGATCTGGACGCGCCCGTTCTCTATGCCGCTTCTGCCGTTGTGGATGAAATCATCGACGTTCGTCCGAAGCGGCGCAATCTCTTCGGTCCGAGGATCGCCGCCACTGCCGCAGCCATTTTGGTGCATGCGGCACTGTTTCTTCTTCTCGGCGTGCTGGTGATCGTGCTACCGGAGCCGCCGTCAGCCGAGATCACCGCGACAGCCGTCACTGAGCAGGAGCAGGAGAAGCCGGAGACGAAAAAAATCGTCGTACCCCAGCCCACCCCCGCCACCGCTGCCGTTGCGCGGCCCACCACCTCCGCGATGACCGCAGCAGGCGTCTCCGAAGTGTCGCTGCCCGACTTTGACTTCAAAGCGCCCACCGAGGCCGTCGCCGAAGTCGCCACCACGGACCTTGGCTCCAGTTTCTCCGTCGCTTTTCAGCCGAAGGGCACCGTGCAGGTCAACTTCTTCGGCATCAAGTCCAAGGGCCGTCGCATCGCCTTCCTCATCGAGGCAGAGCGCTACATGCTCACCGACCCCAAGGGCGGCATCCCCGCCTACGAGATCGTGAAGCAGGAGATCGCCAACATGATCGGCAAGTTTGATGTCTCCACTTCCTACAACGTCCTCATGTTTGACCACTTCCACCTCTCCGCCTTCAGCGAGAAGCTCGTGCCAGCCACCACGTCCAACATCGAAAAAGTGCGTGACTGGCTCTACCCGGTCAATCGCGAGTTTGAAAAGATCGGCCTCGCCGCCATCCAGTATCCTCAGCTCAAGACCACTCAAGAAATCGAGCCCATCCGCAGTCGCCTGCTCCAGGGTTACATGCTGGCCATTCAGTATGCGCTTGAGAGCGATGTGGACACCGTCTTCATCATCACCAGCGGCTGGCGTCACATGGCGTGTTACGAGACGAAGGAAGAGCTGGCCGAATACCTCAAGGACATGCGCTGGACGGACAAAAACGAAAAAGAGTGGCAGCAAGCCGTGGTAAAGGCGCAGTCTTGGCTCAAGGAAGAGAATGACAAGCGCAAGGCCAAGGGCATCCCCCAGCGCGTCATCCGCAGCATCCACGAGGTCGTCAACGAACTGAACATCAATGTGCGCCACAAGCCCGGCCCGAACATTGAGGCCGAGGAGCGGGAAAAGCAGGTCATCAACGCCATCCGCGCCATCTACTCGAGCCAGAACAAGACCAAGCCGCAGATCAACTTCGTGCTCTTTGTCGGCAAGGATGAAAAAAACGTCCCCATGCAGGCACACTTCGACGAGATCGCCTCCCGTGCGCGAGGCGGCAAGGCCCGCATCCTCCAAGGCATGACAGGACTGAAGAATGTGACTGGCGGGAAGCCGTAACGAGGCCGCCATCGGCCCTGCAGAGTCTGTGAGCGGCGATGGATGCAAGACAGGACTCGCACTTTGCGGCGTTTGGAGGACACCATGAGCAGTTTTCGACTGAGACCCCGCTTCTCACACACCATCGACCTTGGCATGGAGGACATGCGGGATCGAATCGTGCGCCAAGCACAGAACGACGGCGACCGCTGCGAGGTGAAATGCTTCCCTGGCTATCTCACGCTGCGCATCGCGGAGGCGGATCAGCATCGTTGGTCACCGCAGTTAAATTTGAGCCTGGAAAGCGACACGCCAGGGAAAACTCATGTCGAGGGCACCTATGGCCCGAACACGAACCTCTGGTCCGCCTATCTTTATGCCTACCTGCTCATCGGAACGGCGGGTGTTTTTTCCGGCATCTTCGGCGCATGTCAGTGGTGCATCGGTGAGACGGCCTGGGGTCTGGTCGTCTTTGCCATCATGGTCACGCTGGGCCTCGGACTCTACGTCCTGGCGCAGTTTGGGCAAAAGCTCGCCGCACAGCAGACTTTTTTGCTCCACCGGGTTTACGAGGATGCCGTCGGTCATGCGGTAATGGTGCGCTGAGAGTCGTGGCTTCACAACACATGAGCGCAGGCACCCTCATCCAAAAAAAGCGCTAGCGAACGAGGGCGTCCGCACTCCCATTCCAAACATGCGTCTCCTCCTCCCACTCCTCCTCGCTCTCACAGCGCCCACCCTGGCCCAGAAAACCAAGGCCACCATCCAACTAACTGATGCCGAGGTCACGACGAAGAACATCGTCTATAAAACCACGCCCCAAGGCGAGTTGAAGCTCCACGTCTTTTCACCGGCAGGCAAAATCCAAATCGCGGCCTTGCGCCCCTGCGTCTTGTTCTTTTTCGGCGGCGGCTGGAAAAGCGGCTCTTACCTGCAATTCGTCCCGCAGGCCGAATACCTCGCTAGCCGAGGCATCATCGCCATCAGCGCCGATTACCGCATCGCGAACATTCACAAAACCACGCCCGACAAGGCTGTGGAGGATGCCAAAAGCGCCATCCGCTGGGTGCGTGGTCATTCGACTGAGCTCGGCATTGATCCCGACAAAGTCATCGCCGCCGGAGGTTCTGCTGGGGGGCATCTTGCGGCCTGCACTGCACTCGTCAAAGCCTTCGACGCCGAATCCGATGACAAAACCATTTCCGCCAAGCCCAACGCCATGGTTTTGTTCAATCCAGCGATGAACATCGCCACGCTTTTCAAGCAACGTGCAACCGGCAACAGCCCGATGACGCTCGACACCGCCGAGGCCATCACTCCGAACAACTTTGTCAGCCAAGACACGCCGCCGGCCATCTTATTCTTCGGCACCGCCGATGATCTCAAGGTCGGCGGGGATGAGTATGTGAAAAAAGCCACCGAACTCGGCCTGCGTGCTGAGATGTGGTCTGCCACTGATAGGCCGCATGGCTTTTTCAATCGCGAGCCTTGGCTGCAAGTGACGGCGAAGAAAATGGACGAGTTTCTCATCTCCCTCGGCTATCTCGGCGGCGAACCGCTCATCAAGCTGCCGGAGGGTGCGCCTGAACTTAAACGGGATAACTGAAGGCGAAAAAGCTGCCCGAGAAACGTTTCCTTCCGCGCATGCTCACCGACTCCTCCCGCACCGCCGATTTCCCCAGCCTCAAAGGCATCCACTACCTCAACACCGCCGCGGAGAGCATCCCGCCGCTCTGTGTGAATGAAGCCGTGGCCGAATACATGCAGCACAAGTCGCTGGGCATGCGCGGCCGCGATTTTCATTTCCCACGCGTCGAGGAATGCCGCGAGATCACCGCGAAGCATCTCGGACTCGCCACGGATGAGGTGTCCTTCTGCTCCTGCAGTTCCGAAGCCTACAACCTGCTCGCCAACGCCCTGCAACTCACGCCGCAGGACGAAGTCGTCGTCACCGATCTCGACTTCCCTGCGGGTGCCACGCCCTGGCTCACCGCCCCAGCCGCTTCGCGCCCCATTTCACACCTCTGGAAGAACCGCGCTGGCGCTTTGAGCCTCGACGATCTCGCTCCGTTGCTCAATGAACGCACCGCGCTCGTGCAGGTCAGCCTGGTGAGCTTCTACAACGGCCACCGCATCGCCTTCGCACCGCTGCGTGATCTCGTGCGCCGCCTCGCGCCTCGCGCGGTCATCGCCGTTGATGTCACGCAGGCGCTCGGACGCGTCGCCCTCGATTGCCAGGACGCAGACATCATGATTTCCAGCACGCACAAGTGGACGCTCGGCATCCATGGCGGCGGCGTGATCGGCATCCCGAAAAAATCCGCCGCTCGCCTCACCACCAGCGCCGGTGGCTGGTATCACATCACCAACGCCTTCGATGCCGACCGCTTTGAAAGCGCCCGCATCAAGCCCGGCGCACTCAGTTTCTCCGTTGGCATGCCCAGCTTCACCGCGCTCTACGCCTTGAACGCCTCGCTGCGTTATCTTGACGCCGTGGGCATGGATCAAATCATCGCCCATGCCGATCCACTCGTGACGCGCGTGCATGAAGGCTTGCGCGAACTCGGCATCACGCCGCTAGCACCCGCGCAGCCAGACTGCTCCAGCGGTATCGTCGCCTTCCTTCACAAAAACACGGCAGCGATCAATGAGGCCCTGCTGGCCCAAAACATCCACGTCATGCACCAAGTCGGCCGCATCCGCATCGCCGTGCATGGTTACACCACGGCAGAGGACATCGAGAAGCTGCTCGCCACACTTCGCAGCATTCAACCTTGAACTTTGAACCTGGCACCTTGAACTAGGAGTGTGGACTGGGAATCACCAAAACTACTCCTGCTCATCCTGCCTGCGCTCGCGTGGCTGCTGTGGATCGAATCGCGCTCGTCGCATCCGATGTCCGGTTTGCGGAAGCGCCTGCTGCTAGTCACGCGTGCCATCGGCGTGATGCTGGCTCTCGCTGCGCTGGCGGGTCCGGCGCGTGTGACGCAGACCGGCCGGAAGGCGCTAGGAATCGTCGTGGATGCCAGCCAGAGCATGGGCGCGGAAGGTTTGACGAAATCCCTCGCGGAAGCGGCGCGTGTGCGCTCGGCGCTCGGCAGCGGGATTGATTCGTTCGTCGTGCAGCTCGGCTCGCAGCCGGAACTTCTGCCTGAAGGCAGCACGCCGGCCATGCAGACGGAATGGCAGAAGAAAAACGGCGGCGACAGCCATTACGCGGCTGCCGTCGAGTATGCGGAGGCCATGTTTCCGCCCGGAGTGAGCCGTAACATCCTGATCATTGGCGACGGCCACGAAACACGTGGCAGTTTGCTCCATGCGGCACGCGAAGCGGCGATTTCGGGCATCCAACTGCACGCGCTGCCGGTCTCCGGCCCACGCCGGCCAGATGCGCGCATGATTGCGCTCACACCAAACCGCACGCGCTTGTTTGAAGGCGCGAGTTTGAGTCTGAAAGCCGTGTTTGAAAGCACCCTCGAAGGCAATGGCACGCTGAAGCTCTACGAAAACGGCATTGAGGTCGAAAAGCGACCCATCACGCTCAAACCGGGTGCGACACAGGAGCTCACCTTCAACCGCACACCGTCCACACGGAACACGTTTCAATATCGCGCCGTGCTGGAAGGCGTTCGCGGTGACACGCTGCCTGGCAACGACAGCGCTCTCGCCATCGTCGATGTGCGCGGACGTTTGCGGCTGCTTTATATCGAGTCCGATGCCAGCGAGGCGCGCTACTTGATGCAGGCGATGGAAAAAGAGGGCATCGAGCTCGATCTGCGCCAGCCGGGCAATCTCGCCATCACCTTTGACCAGCTCAGCGGTTACGACGGCGTCATTCTCTCCGACGTTCCTGCGCATCAGCTCGGCGATCCGCTGATGAACGCGCTGCGTGATTACGTCGATAAACTCGGCGGCGGCCTCGTGATGCTCGGTGGGCCAGGATCGTTCGGGGTCGGCGGCTATTACCGCACGCCGATTGAGGAAGTGCTGCCGGTGCGGCTCAAGGCACCCGATGAAGAAGAAAAACAGAGCGCCGCCGTGGCCATCGTGATGGACCGATCGGGCTCGATGGGCGGTGAGAAACTCGAACTGGCCATAAACGCGGCGATTGCGACGGCAGAAGTGCTCGGGCACAACGATTCGCTAGGTGTATGGGCCTTTGATTCGGAAGCGCATGTCGTCGCGCCGATGACGCGACTGACTTCAACGAATGCGGTATCGGGACAGATCGCCGCCGTGGCTTCCGGAGGCGGCACCAACTTGCAGCCTGCGTTTCAGCTTGGTCGCGAGGCATTGCTGCGGGCGAAAGCACGCGTGAAGCACATGATCATCCTCACCGACGGTCAAACCGCTGGCGCAGGCTACGAGCAACTCGCCACCCAGTGCCGGGGCGAAGGCATGACGATTTCCACCGTAGCGATCGGTGAAGGCTCGCATGTGGCGCTACTTCAGGCCATCGCCTCCAGCGGTGGCGGGCAGAGCTACAACACACTCGATGCCAGTGGCATCACGCGCATCTTCACGCAGGACACGCTCATGCACACCGGCCGCATGATCCGCGAGGAGCCGTTCACGCCGGAACTGAAGGAAAAGCAGCCGATCCTGGCCGGATTCGAGAAGTGGGACTCACCACCGCTACTCGGTTATGTGAAAACCACGCGCCGCACCTCGGCCCAGGTGCCGCTCGTCACTGAAACGGGTGATCCGCTGCTCGCGCACTGGCGTTTTGGCCTCGGCAAGGCCACCGCGTTCACTTCCGATGCGAAAAGCCGCTGGGCGTCGCTGTGGATCGCGCGTTGGAATGGTTATGGTCGTTTCTGGTCGCAAGTGCTGCGCGAAACCGCCCGCGCACCGCAGGGACGTCTCATGGATTTGTCCACCCAGCTCGAAGGTGATGATGCCCGCATCAGCGTCGATCTTCTGGCCGATGCGGGCACGCGTGCGAACAACGCAGTCGTCGAGGCCGAGGTGTTTCATGTGGCCGCTGACGCGCTCGGCGCGGCGATGAAGCCGGTGCAGAAGCTCACGCTGCGTCAAAGCGCCCCCGGAACGTATGAAAACAGCTTCCAGCCGACGCAGGCGGGCGTTTACCTCATCCGCGCCCAGTCCGGGGCCGAAATGGTCACGACGGGACTCGTTCACAATCCTTCGTCTGAAGCCAGCCTCGGCACGGTGAACGAATCACTGCTCCAAGAAGCCGTGAAAATCACTGGCGGCGAGTATTTGGCCGACGCAGGCCGGGTGCCCAATCTGGAGACGACGAAAGCCATCCAGCATGAAGAACTCTGGCCGCCGCTGCTCGGGCTGCTGCTCATGATTTTCTTCATCGACACCGGAATCCGACGCTGGGAGCATGTGGTCGGCCTGTGGCAGCTTGTTCCTGTGCGCAGGCTCGGGCGGTCCTAAAAACGTCATCAGGTTCACTGTTAAAAACATCCCAGAGTGAGAAGTCAGTGGTGAAATGTGAGAAGTGAGGCCTTCGGCTGCGCCACTTCTAACATCTGACATTTAACATCTCACCCATTCCTTCCTGAGCTTTTCAATGGGCTGTTAGCCGGCCACAAGATCGTAGCCGCGCCACTCCTTGACGGTGACATCGGCAAAGCTGCCAACGGGGAGCTTCTTGTTCACGAAGACGGTGGTGTCGATGTCCGGCGCATCCATTTCGCTGCGGGCGACGCCGGGTTCTTCGACGAGGACACGCATTTTGCGACCGACCTGGCTGACGTTGAAGCCTTCGATGCTGCGCTGAATGGCGCGCATGGCCTCGTTCCAGCGGGCCTTGCGGGTCATGTGATGGATCTGGTCTTCCATCTTGGCCGCACGGGTGTCTTCCTCACGGGAGTAGTTGAAGACGCCGGCGCGCTCGAACTTGGTGTCTTCGATGAACTGCAGCAGCTCATTGAAGTCGGCCTCGGTCTCGCCGGGGAAGCCGACGATGAAGGTGGTGCGGATGGCGATGCCGGGGATGCCGGCACGGATGCGCTTGATGAGATCGCGGATGTAAGCGCCATCGGTCTCGCGCTTCATGAGGCTGAGCATGTTGTCGCTGATGTGCTGCAGCGGCATGTCGATGTAGCGGGCGACTTTGGGCGATTCGGCGATGGCTTGGATGAGATCATCGCTCCAATGCGCCGGATGCGTGTAGAGCAGGCGAATCCAGAAGTCGCCCTCGATCTTGTTCAGTTCACGGATGAGTGTGGAAAGCGACTCACCCTTGCTGGAATCAACGCCACTGCGCGGTTTCGGGCGCTCCTCGGTCCACTTGTCCATGCCGAAGTAGGTGGTGTCCTGGGAGATGAGATTGATCTCCTTCACCCCGCTGGCGATGAGCTGCCGCGCCTCTTTGACGATGCTCTCCTGCGTACGGCTGCGGTGGCGGCCACGGATGCGTGGGATGATGCAGAAGGAGCAGGGATGATTGCAGCCTTCGGCAATCTTGATGTAGGCCATGTGCTGCGGCGTGAGGCGGAAGCGCGGCGTGTATGAAGGCATCCACTTCCGGCATCAAACCAGGCAGTTCCTGGGAAAAACGCTGGGAGAGGCAGCCAGCGACGATGATTTTCTGCTTCGCCCGCTTTTTGGAGGCTCCACGCTGGTCCACGGCATCATGCACGGCTCCCACGCTCTCCTTTTTGGCCATGTCGATGAAGGAACAGGTGTTGACGATGAGCACGTCCGCCAGATCGGCTTCGGGCGTCATGACCATGCCCGCCTGCTGAAGGTGGCCGATCATGATTTCCGAGTCGATGAGGTTTTTCGCGCAACCGAGGGAGACGAGGCCGACTTTGATCATGGGGCGCGGATGGTAGCGCCTTTGTGGCAGTCGAAAAGGAGAAAGATGAGGGTGAAAAAAAGACGGGCGGACTTTGCTTTCGCCCCAAACTAAATCTGCAAACGCACACTTTTGTCCAATTTGATGCCCTTCTGCCGCGTTCCAACGCCGATAACTTCACGTTTTCGAATCCATCTCATCATGAAAAAACCCACGAAACTGCTCAGCAGTCTCATTGTCACTCTTCTCCTCACGGGTTCAGCCGTGGCTGAAGTTCGCACCTGGACGGACAGCTCCGGCCGTCAAGTGAACGCTACCTTCATCGGACTGGAGGGCGGAAATATCGTCCTTCAAGTCGCCGACGGCAGCACCCACACGTTTCCATTGACTAAATTGTCCGCAGAGGACCAGGCGCTGGCGAAAACTCTCAAGCCAGCGGAACGACCAGTGACGATCGACAGCCTGGTGCTCTCAGGCATCCAGCGCGCCAACCCAGAGCGCGTCAAAAGCGGCAAAAAGCCGCTGACCACTTTTAACGAGCTGGCCAGCGACGAGCAGTTCGTCCGGCGAGTGTATCTGGACATTGTCGGGCGCATCCCCAACCATGCTGAAGCCTCCGCTTTCATCAAGGATTCCAAGCCGAACAAGCGCGCCAAGCTCATTGACCTCCTGCTCGATAGCCCGGGATACAACAGCCACATGTACAACTTTGTGGCGGAAATGCTGCGTGTGAAAGACCGCTTTGACGGCGGCAACAACATCCGTGGCATCCCCTACATCAACTGGCTGCAGAAGCAGATTACAACCAACGTCCCCTGGGATAAAATGGCGTTCGAGATGCTGACCGCCACCGGCAAGATGTGGCACAACGGAGCGGCAGGATACCTCCTCCGCGACTCCGGCATGCCGCTCGACAACCTAGCCAACACCCTGGCGGTGTTTCTTGGCACCGATGTCGCCTGCGCCCAGTGCCATGACCATCCGTTTTCAGACTGGACCCAGCGGCAGTTTTTTGAAATGGCCTCTTTCTTTGGTGGCACGGAAACCCGTTACCGGAATCAGCGCAAGAAAGGTGACGAGGGGATGCAGATGGCTGATGTGAAAGGCAAAATCATGCCGGAGATTGAAAAAATCGTCGAGAAGAACGGCCTGGACATGACCCGGCTGCGCAACGGAATCGAGCAGTTCATCAACGCGAATCGCTATGAGGTGAACGACACGGGTGTCAATACCACCAAGATGCCGCATGACTACAAGTACCCCGACGCGGCGCCTAACTCGCCGGTCGCACCCAAGCTCATCAAGTGGGCCAAGGACGATGGTGATCTCGAATGCTACAAAGCGGGTGAAGCTACCGCTGAGAATCCGCGCCGCGCGTTTGCCGATTGGGCTACGCATCCCAGCAATCCACGCTTCGCCATGGCGATTGCCAACCGCATGTGGAAACGTGCCTTTGGCCTGGGCATCTCCGAGCCGACGACCAACATTGATGACCCAGAGCAGTCCGCCAACCCTGAGCTCCTGAAGTTCCTGGCGGAAGAAATGAAGCGGGTGCGCTTCGACCTCAAAGCCTTCATGCGCATCATCTACAACACGCGTGCCTATCAAGCGGCATCGACCACCGAGTTTGTTGCCATGGGCGAGCCGTATTATTTCCAGGGGCCGATGCTGCGCCGCATGACCGCTGAACAAACCTGGGATTCCTACATGACCCTCGTTCTCGGCGAGCCCGACAAGTATGAGAAGCCGCTGGATGACTTGTATGGTAACACCATCGACCTTGATCTGAACAACCCCAAACTGGACGCTCAAACCGTTTTGATGAAGTTTGATGCCTTCAGGAAGATGCAGCAGAAAGAGGAGGCCTTGTTAGGCGGTGGTCTGGCCGAGGCTGGAGCCATGGAAGACACCAAAAAAGGCAAATCCAAAGCCAAAGAAGCCGCACCTGATATGATGATGGAGAACGCTTCACTAAGCTTCGGAAAACTCGTGCTGCGCCGCGCCTCTGAGCTGGAACAGCCCGCGCCCAATGGCCACTTCCTCATCGACTTCGGCCAGTCGCCGCGAAACATCATTGATGGCAGCTCCAAGATCGGCACGGTGCCGCAGGTTCTGTCCATGATGAACGGCCAGGCGCAGCAAATGCTCACCAGCAGCGACTCACTGATTTTCCGCACCATGGACAAAGTGCGCACGCCTTCGGAACGCGTCGAGGCGATGTACCTCACCGTTCTGAGCCGTCGTCCGACCATGAATGAAAAACAGATCGCTCAGCGCGCCATCGGCGGTGGTGATGACGGCTACGCCAACATGGTCTGGGCACTCATCAACACCCGTGAATTTATTTTCGTCCAATAAACCAACCTCTCTCAAACAACCGCATTCATCCAGACAGATTCTTTCCATGAAAACCGAACTCAACAAACTCAGCCCACTTGCCCGCCGTGATTTCATCATGCGCACGGCCCAGACCGCCCTCGGCGTCACCGTCATGCCAGCCCTCAATCTGCGCGCGGCGGCCGCAGCTCCCGGACCAGGCTTCGGCAAGGCCAAGAACGTGATCTTCCTCTGGATGAACGGCGGCATGACCCACATCGACACCTGGGATCCCAAAACCGGCGAGACCAAGGGCCCAACAGCCCCCATCAAGGGCAAAGGTGGCATCGACTACCTCGGCGGCACCATGACCAAGATGGCGGAAGTTTCCGACAAAATTACCATCGTGCGTTCCATGAGTTCCAAGACCGGTGTGCATGATGCCGGCACCTACATCATGAAAACCGGCTATGAGCCGCGTGGCACCATTGTACATCCCTGCATGGGGGCCTGGGCTTCCCACTTCCTGGGCCGCATCAAAGGCGTCACCCTGCCGGACAGCGTCATCGTCAACAGCGGCAGCGCCTTCCCTGGAGCAGGCTTCTTCCCGCCCGCCACCAGCCCGATCCCAATCGCGAATCCGCAGACCGGCCTGCAAAACATCAAGCAGACCAGTTCCGAGCTGCATTTCAACAAGCGCGTCTCGCTCATGAACGAGCTAGACGATTCTTTCCGTAAAAAATACCAGTCCGAGGATGTCAAAGCTTACACCGAATTCTACGATGAGACGATGAAGCTCATGAAGAGCGAGGATCTCAAAGTCTTTGACCTCGCGCTCGAGCCCGCCGGCACCCGGGCCAAATACGGCAACAGCAGCTTCGGCCAGGGCGCGCTTCTGGCGCGCCGTCTGGTGCAATCCGGCGTCCGCTTCATTGAAGTGCAGTTTGGCGGCTGGGACATGCACAACAACATCGACCAAGCCCTGGGCGGCACCGGTCAGACGATGGACAGTGTGTTTGCCACGCTGATTCAAGATCTCGCTGCCAACGGCCTGCTGGAGTCCACCCTGGTGGTCATGGGGTCTGAGTTTGGACGCACACCGGACATCAACCAAAACTCCGGTCGCGACCACTACCCGCTGGCCTATTCCACCGTCTTCGCGGGCGGCGGCGTCAAAGGTGGCTTCGTTTACGGTGCCACCGACAAAGACGGTCGCCGTGTGGCCGACAAACAAGCCTCGCCCCTGGATTTCCAGGCCACCATCGGCCACGCCATGGGCCTGCCGGTGGACGAAGTGGTCATGTCGCCCTCCAATCGTCCATTCACGGTCGGCGACAAGGGCAAACCAGTGCTCGACATCTTTGCCTGATCGAGCAAACCTTCATCGCACCTCACCCTCATGGCACCCGGTCGCAAGATCGGGTGCCTTTTTTGTTGTAAGCCGACGGTGATTTGGCGGGGAAATGCCCGCCAACCCGAAGTCAGCATGGCCGACGATTCGGCTTCGACGACTGCCGCAGATTCCCACGATCCCGAACCAGCCGTCATCGAGTTAGCGATGTTTGGTGCGCCACACACATCCGGCCCACTGCCCAAGCAGATGCGCAAGGTTCAAAACCAGGGATCAAGAACCTGCATCAAAGGGCTTTCATGTTTGAGCCGTGGTATATGACGCCCGCCGCCATGCCAGGCATTGACTCAGGAGACCAGCATCGGAGCCTGCGCCCTCTGAGAGCGGCTGGCGGTGAGCTCGAAGGCGCTTTCACGCTCCTGCGGCTTCTGCACGGCCTTGGCAAGCGCTTTGCTGAGTCCGTCAAGCGCATAGGGCTTCAGCATGATGTCCACGGGCGGTGGATGGCCCTGACTGAGGATCATGAACTCGTCGGGGTCGATGACGAAGCCGCTGCACACCACGACAGGCACATCATTGCCAACGGCACGGAGTTCTTTGAAGGTGTCGCGACCGGAAAGCTTCGGCATGTAGATGTCTAGCAGCACGGCGTCGATTTTCTCGCCGCTGCGCAGGAGGACATCGAGCGCCTGCTGGCCATCGCAGGCCTCCAGCACGCGATAGCCGAGGAAACCGAGCATATGCATGGCGATGGAACGCACCGGAGCCTCGTCATCAACGACGAGGATGGTGGTCTGGCCGCTGATAGGAGCGGAGACGGTGGGACCGTTATCGACTGGGCCTTCCTCATCGACCTGCTCAGGATTGAGCACCCGTGGAAGGAAAACACGGAACTCGGTGCCGCGCCCGACCTCGCTGTCGAACTCGATCCAGCCGCCGTGCTCGCGCACGATGTCCTGCGCGATGGAAAGACCGAGGCCAGTGCCAGTGGTAGAGGATCGGGTGGTGAAGAAGGGCTCAAAAATGCGACCGCGATGTTCTTCGGAAATGCCGTGCCCATTGTCACGCACGACGAGCATGACGAATTCAGAGACTTCAGCCGGAGCACCCGCTGAAGCAGGCTTGTGGTGAGTGACGTTTTCGACCGCGATCTCGATCACGCCGTTGTCAGCGGGAAGAGCGTCGCGGGCGTTGAGGCAGAGATTGAGCATGACCTGCTCGATCTGGGTGGCGTCCGCAGTGACGTAGGAGGCGTCCATGCCGCCGCGCATCTGAATGGTGCTGCGGGGATCGATGCTGTGTTTGAGGAGATTTTGCACGTCTGCCAGCAAGCGTTTCAGGTTGGTGGTCTTACGGAGGCTGGTGTCGTTGCAGCGGCGGGAGTAGCCGAGGAGGGATTTGACCAATTCAGTGGCGCGGGTGGTGGCGTGGTTGGCGTTTTGCAGCTTGTCACGCACACCCGCTTGGTTGGAGGCCGGAGTCAGCTCGGCGAGCGTGAGATTGCCGCGGATGGCAGTGAGGAGGTTGTTAAAGTCATGCGCGATGCCGCCGGCGAGCTGGCCGATGGTGCCCATTTTTTGCGACTCGCGGAGCTGGGTCTCCAGCACACGCATGGCAGAGCGGTCCTTCACGATCCAGATGCGTCCGATGATCTCCCCGGCGTCTGTGCGCATGGGGTTGGAACGCAGCGAGAAGACGCGGCTGTCATTGGCTATGAGCGGCGGCGTCTCGTCCTGGACCTCGATGCTGGAGACGGTTTTTTCGATCCAGGCGGTGATGACGGCCTTTTCCTGGAAGCGCTCCACCAGGGCGGAGAGCAGGCGGGAGGCGTCTCGTCCAGCAAGTTCTTCGACCGGCTTGCCGAGGAAATCGTCCAGCTTTGAATTCGAGGCAATGATGGCCCCTTGTGCATCAACGACGAGCACGCCTTCATCACTGGCGGCAAAAAGTCCCTGAAGAGCGGTGAATGCCTCACGCAGCAGGCGTTCGGCGTTCAGAAGTCGCTGGGCGGTTTGGCAGGCATGCTGCTCGGCGGCATTGAGCGCCTGGCGCTGCTTGGCGAAGATCATGTTGATGTCACAGCGCAGCTTCCAGAAGTCGGAGGGCAGCCACTCGGCGGACTGGGCATCCGGCGGGACGCCACGCAGCACGGCGGTGGTGCCTTTCATGACGGCGGTGGTCGGTTTGAGCAGCCAACCAGAGATCAAATAGGCTCCCAAGAACACACCGCCGCCAAGCAATACGCCAGTGATACCAAAGAACCAGTCCAGTGAGTGGCCCATCATGCGGGTAGCTCCCATAGCAGGCAGGAAGCCAAATAGCCAGAGGGGGAAGAGAATGCGCAGACGCAGGGAGTTCATGGTAAGGTAGGATGGAGTGCTGAGCGAAAGTGTGGCTGGGTCAGTTGGAACAGGCGGCGTCAGGCGCTGCTGTGCGGCTCATGATGCGGTGCACGCAGTGCTCAACCGCCGCATTGAGGTGATTTTCCAACCAGGTCTCGATCTCCATTCGCAGGCTGGCGAGGCTAGCGACCTGAGCCCCACGCGGATCGAGGCGATCGATCCGTTCATTCATCGCGCTGACGTTCGTGGCGATGCTGAAGATGTCGCTGCGCAACTGTTCGATCTGGCCCGACCAGTCCTGCGTTGGAGCGATCACGGGGCCAGAGGGCGCTTGCAAGAGCGGCGAGACCAGTTGCGGGCAGTCCACCAAGAGCACCGAATGGCCCTCCGCTTTATTCATCACAGGGGGCGAAAACGTGTTTCCAGGGGTGCCTAGCGACGGCTCGGTGCTGAGGCACCCCAAAGAAGGCGGCATGACCATCTGAGACAAAGCCTTCGCACCCAAAAGATCAGACGATTCGCCACCAAAGCCATGGCGCTGGGTTGAGAATGAGAATGGTAAAGGCATGCAAGGAATCAGGCTATGAATATATTTTTAACAAAAATAACAATAAAATCCATAATTTTTTCTGAAATTAATTTGCATAGGCGTTTCATCCTGGATGTCATGTGTGCCTGTTTTTCTGAGGTTTTTCCTCCTGGCTCAATCTTCATAACTCATTGAAATTAAGAGAGTTGGCTCAAGATGTGCCTCCGCTTTATCAAAACAGTTCGCACGGCCTTCGCCTAAAATTCATTTCAAATTCCGCAGAACGTTGGAGCACTGCCTTGCACCCCGCCCAGACTTGTCTAACCTCGCCGCTTCATGGACGAACGTATCATTCAACGCTTGGAGGCGCATCTGGCCAATCAGGGGCTGCGCCGCACCAAGCAGCGCGATGTCATTGTGGAGGCCGCCTTTGCCACCGACGATCACTTCAAGGCCGAGGAACTCCTCGACAAGGCCCGCAAGCTCGACAGCACCGTTTCCCGTGCCACCGTTTACCGCACTCTGACCCTGCTAGTGGAGTGCGGCCTCCTCCGCGAGGTCGATCTAGGCCGTGACCAGACATACTACGACCCCAATTTTCTCGACAAGCCGCAGCACAACCACCTGATCTGCCTGGACTGCGATCGAGTGGTGGAATTTGAGGATGACCACACCGCGCTGCTGCATGACTGCATCACCCGCAGGCTCGGCTTCCAGCCCAGCATGAAAAGCATGCGCATCGAAGCTCACTGCGATGAGTTGATGCGCCTAGGCAAATGCAGCTACCGCGACGCCCAGGTGGCCAAAAAGTAGATCGAACTTCCAAGTTCGGCCTCCAGTTGAGCCACCGAGAAAGGGGACGGGTGGGAAAACCTTCTACCTCAACCCCGCCGCCAGCGCTGGAAGGTCTCGATGGCCTCATACTCAGCCAAACCGAGCGCGTCGTAGTGACGCGCGTTCTCCCGGCTGCTCTCCGGTGCCTCTTTTTCCAATGAGGACAAGGCACCATAGCGAGAGAGCGCATTCGCCTTCCGCTCAAGCTGCAACGGGCTCAATGGGATCGCCATGTCGATCTCGTGCGGCTCCATCGGACGCTCCTTACCGCGGTAGAGCCAAACGCTGCATGATCCGGCAAACTCCTCGCCAGCGCAGGCTTGCAGGGCCGAGACCAGCAGTCGGAAGCAAATCCCCGCCACGCTGGAAGGGTCTGCGGCGTCACCCGTGATGTAAATCTGGTGCGGCTTGTGGTCCCGCAACAGGCGAACCAGCGCGTCGATGTCCGCCGGAGTGCTCTTGAAACGCCGGTAGCGGCCCTGCTCATAAAACGGCAGGTCAGCGAAGATGATGTGCTCGGCGGGAATGCCTAGCGTGTGTCCCGCATCACGCAGTTCCCCTCGGAGGATCAGCCCTTTGAGTTGCCGCAGGAGCGGCGTGTCCTCGCCAAACTCGCCTTTGGCCTCCAGTTGGGCCAGCGCCTCGCGGGCATACTCCACCTGCTCGCCCCATGCCGCCGGATTGGCAGCGTTAGAGGCCAGTTCGAGCAGGGTGCCAGCAAATTTGTCCGCCTCGCTGTCCGGCACACGCAGGCTGCCGGAGGTCAGCGCGATCAGCCGCGCGTCGTGACCTTGCTCGATGAGGCGATCAATCGTCCCGCCCATGCCCACCACCGCATCCTGCGGCTCAGGGCTGAAAACAAGGCAACGCTTGGGGTAAGGACGCGCACGCTCCGGCCGGTAAGTGTCATCCTCGTCCGGTTTGCCCCCTGGCCAGCCGGTGATCGTGTGCTGAAGCTGGTTAAAGATGCGGATGTTGAGCTGATAGGCCGGGCCTTGCTCCGAGAGCAGGTCAGAGAGGCCGTTTTCATTGTAGTGCTCGTCGATGAGCTTCAAAATCGGCCGTTTGATCTTGAACGCCTGCCACACCATCGCGCGGCGTGTCTCACGCGGCGTCCACGAGGCCGGGCCGACCAGCCAAGGCAGCTTGATGCGGGTGAGTTCCCGCGAAGCACCGCTGTCGATGAAGAAACGCGCGTCCTCATGGTCTTGCAGGAACGAGGCGGAAATCGCCTCCGTCGTCGGTCCTTCGACGGCCTTGGCCACCATGGCGGCCTTGTTGTCTCCCCAGGCCATCAGCACGAGTTTTTTTGCGCGTAGAATCGTGCCGACCCCCATCGTGATGGCGAAATGCGGCACGTTTTGCTCACCCCGGAAGTCGCTGGCGGCATCCTGGCGCGTCACGCGATCCAGGGTGATGCGGCGGGTGAGGGAGTCGCGACTCGATCCGGGTTCGTTGAAGCCGATGTGGCCGGTTCGACCGATGCCGAGGATCTGCAAATCAATGCCGCCGACGCTCTCGATCTTTTGTTCATAATCACGGCAGTGAGCGAACACTTGGTCTCCCGGCACCGTGCCACTCGGGATGTTGATGTTTACTCGCGGGATGTCGATGTGGTCAAACAACTGCTCCGCCATGAACTTCGCGTAGCTTTCTGGGTGATCCGTGCCCAAGCCGTAATATTCGTCCAGATTGAAAGTGACGACGTTTTTGAAGCTCAGCCCTTCCTCCTTGTGCAGGCGGATCAGCTCACGATAAAACGGCACCGGAGTCGATCCTGTCGCCATGCCCAGCACCGCAGGTTTTCCCGCCTGGTTTTTGGTTTCGATGAGCTGCCTCACCTCCTGGGCCAGCGTGCGCGCCGCCGTGGCAGAATCAGGAAAAATCGATGTCGGCACTTTCTCGTAAGCTTCGGCAGGAGGACGGATGGGCATGGTAGGAGGATGAGGAAGATCAGAGAGGTCAGCAGACCTGGCTGCGGTGTTCTATTCAATACAGGCTGGGCAGATCGGTCTTGTTGGTTTGCCTCAGTCCGACCCTAAAAAACGCGGCAAATGGGCTCCTGCAACCCTGCTTTCAAAATCACTCACCAGACTTGTCCAGGACCAAGCAGCGGAAGGATCTGCCCATGAACGCCGGGTGCGTGAGCGAGTGGAACTGACGCATCGTCGCGGCATCCATCCCCTTCCCTTCGAGGCTTTTCAGCCATGGCAGCGCCATCCGGCCCAACAGCCTTCCCTGGAGGTCATATTCGCGCGGTTTCAACCCCCGGCAGGAGGCTTCTTCGATCAGACGCGTGAAATGGATGTGCGTGGTCAGATCACACTCTCCCAGGTCTTCAAGCACCTTGCCATCCATCTGATGGTTGCGATAACGGCGGATCGTCCCGCTGGCACGTGAGTCATCGAAGAATTCATCCGCGTCTAGGCCGTAATCGGCGATGAAAAGAGCCCCGCGAAACGCGGCCTGCGCCAGTGCACGAATCCACGCCAGCATGGCGAGGTTGATTTCAAGCGTGTGGCCGGTGGGGAGGTCGTTGGGCAGCTTTTCGGCCTCTGCGGCCAGTTCGGGCGATGAAAAATCGCCCTCCACGAATTGGCAGGCGGCGTCCACATACAGCTCACGCCAGCGTTCACCATTCCAACGCACGAGATGCACGGGAAACGCATCCGGCAGCTCGTTGCAGAGGAAAAAGGCATGCTGCGGGCCGGTTTGAAGTGCCGCGAGGTTTTCCACCCACCGGACGCGATCCCCCAGGCGTTTCGACTGCGCCTCCCGATAACGCGGATTGGGCTCCACGATCAGGTAGCAGAACGAATGCCCCTCCAAAGCGCCCAAAACGTCCTCGGCGAGCTGCCCATCATGCGCCCCCTGCTCGATGATCGTGAAATCAGCCGGCTCGCCCAGCTTCTGCCACTCCTGGACGGCCTGCAGCGCTAGCAGTTTGCCGAACAGCGGCCCCACACTCACGCTGGTGAAAAAATCCCCGCCTCGACCGATCCTACGCGGTCCTGGGCCATAATACCCATGCTCAGGATGGTAAAGCGCGAGTTCCATGACCTGCGCGAAGGGCAGCGGCCCAGTCACGAGTTGTTCACGTAGAATTTGAGGCAATGAGGACATGCGCAGGACGGGAAAGAACTGGCGCGGATTGTGAAGGGCGGGTAGTTTCCCGACCCAATTCTTTTCCAAAAGCCATGTTTCGTGATGATCTCGATGTGAAGCCTGAACGCAACTGGCGCGGTGAATCCGGCCTGAAACTCCCCTTTTACCGCCGCGGCTGGTTCGGCGCGCTGGTAGCGCTGTTCATCCTCGGCGTCGTGGCCGCGTTCGGTGTTTACAGCGTGATCGTCGCCCCACTGCGGCGGGATGCGGAGAAGTTTGACCTGGAGGAGCTCAAGAAACTCGAGTCCGCCAGCCTCATTTTTGACCGCAACGGAGACGAGATGTCCCGCCTCTATGTGTTGAACCGCACCCCCGTGCCGATCACCGACGTGCCGCAGCATTTCATCGACGCCCTTGTGGCACAGGAAGACTCCCGCTACTTCAAACATGACGGTGTCGATTACATCGGCCTGGCACGAGCCGTGAAGGAAAACCTCAGCGCCGGCCAGGTGACGCAGGGTGCCAGCACGATCACCCAACAGCTTGCCCGCCAGACGTTCCAACTCCTCGAAAAGAGCTACAAGCGCAAGATCCTGGAGGCCTTCATCGCCCAGCGCATCGAGAAACACTTCTCGAAGCCGGAGATTCTCGAATTGTATCTCAACCGCATCTTTTTCGGCCTGAACTTCTACGGTGTTCAGGCGGCGGCGCGGGGTTACTTCGGCAAGGATGTCAAGGAACTGACCATTGAGGAGTCCGCCACCATCTGCGGCCTCATCAAAAGCCCAAACAACATCCAGCCGCTGCGCAATCCGCAACGCGCCCTCAAGGAGCGCAACTATGTGCTCGACCGCATGGCCACCGAGGGCACGCTCACTGCAGAGGACGTGGCGCGTTTAAAGAAGAAGCCGCTCGTCACCGCGCCGCAGACCAGCGACCCGCGCCTGAGCTACGTCTTCGACGCCGTGCGCCGTGAGGTCGTGAACATCGTGGGCGAGGAACGCGCCTCCATCGGCGGCTTCCGCATTTACACCAGCATCGACCAGGATTTGCAGAAGACGACCGAGACCGCGCTCAGCAAGCAGATGGCCGAGGTGGAAAAACGCCCAGGCTACGAGCACCAGACCTTCGAGCAGTTTCGCTCCATCATCAGCGACTACCGTGCCCGCATGAAACGCGGCGAGATCGATCCTAGCACACCGAAACCGATGCCTGAATACCTTCAGGCCGCAGCGCTGATGATCGACAACAGAGACGGAAGCATCCTAGCGATGGTGGGCGGTCGGGATTTTGGTGACAGCCAGTTCAACCGCGCCACCGACGGCGTGCGCCCGGTCGGCACGGCCTTCACCCCGCTGGTCTATGCCGCCGCCTTCAGCAGCCAGGGGCTTTACCCCGGCACGAAGGTCGATGACGCTCCGCTGGACAACCGCCGCGTCATGATCGGCGGTCTCACCGGCATCTTAGGCGAGTGGGGCGCGTGATTATCCCTCCACCTTCCTCGGTGCCAGTGAAGCGCGGCTCAGCGAGATGTGCCTGGCTTATTCAAACTTCCCCACCCTCGGCAACCGCCCGCAAAAGCTCAACCTCATCCAGCGCATCACCGACAGCCAAGGCAAGGCCGTGTTCCAAATCGCCGCATCCGAGCTGCAGACCTCACAGAGCATGGACCCCATCGCCGCGTATCAGACGCACACCTGCCTCGTCGATGCCCTGCACCGTGGCACTGGCAGCCCAGCCGTCACGGACTACAAGCTGGGAGACTTCCCCGCCGGCGGCAAAACCGGCACGCACTACGAATTCAAGGACCTGTGGTTCCTTGGTTACACCTCCAGCATCACGTGCGGGGTGTGGGCAGGCTTTGATAAGCAGAAGACCATCTACCCCGGAGCCTTCTCCAACCGCGTGCTCCTACCCGCTTGGGTGGGCATGGTCAATGCCAGCACCGCACGCTACACGCCACAGGAGATCACCCCGCCCCAGACCGCTGAGCGTGTGGAGATCTGCCAGCGCAGCGGCATGCGCGCCACGGATTACTGCTATGAGAAGGTCAAGGATGCGGCGGGGGTAGAAAAATCCGTCCGCGCTACCTACTTCGAATACATCCGCGTCGGCACCCCGCTGGAAGGCTTCTGCCCTGCGCACACCGGGGAAGGCCTGCCGAGGGAGATCGCTCAATTCCAACACCAGAACAGCTTCGGCATCGAGACCGCTCCGATGATCGCTGACGCCTCGAAGTGGTTTCACATCGAGCCGATTCGCATGCAGGCGCTCACCGTCATCGGAGATGATCCATACGCCTCCGAGCAAGCCATTCCCCGCGCACGTCCCGTCAACGACGATGGCACCCCCGTGCGCAAAGCTCTGCCGGTGGATGCCGTCAACGAAACCAAAGACGGCCCCGTTTTGAAACTCGCCCCGCCGCCGCCGATGAAGATCGAGCTGTGAGCCGCACAGCGCCGCCATGTGCGCTCCTAGCGCAAAAAAAGCCGGTGACGAAGAAGCGGAAAAAGCCCTTCCTGGATTCCCACTCCTCGTCAACATCAGGCTTCCAGCACCGCGTTTGACAGACGGTCATCGAACAGGCATTTTCGACGATGCACACGATTGAAATCGACGACGAAACCTACGCAGGATTGGAGGCACTCGCGAAGCAGGAGCGCGCCAGCGTAAGCAGCGTGGTGAAACGCGCCCTGTGCCGCCTGCCAAGCTTGCGCAAGCCTGCTCCAGTCAAAATGCCGCACGGATACAAGATACCGGTTTCAGAAGGTCGAAAACCATTCACCACCGGGGATGTTCTCAAAGCAGAAGAGGAACTTTATCGTGAAGGCAAGGCATGATCTGGATGCCTGATGGCAACGTGCTAGTAGCCCTCGTCGTGAAAGATCACGCCCATCATCAGCAGGCGGTGCACTGGCTGGGCGGAATCATCGAGCGCTTTGCCACATGCTCGGTCACCCAGGGCACCTTGCTTCGCATGCACATGTTATATGCCAAGAATGGTAGCGCCGAAGCCGCCTGGAAAGCGCTTGCGGACATTGAGGCTCATCCTTTGCATGACTACCTGGCTGACGATCTGCCTTATCGCGAGGTGCCTAACCACCAGCTCCAAGGTCATCGACAGGTCACTGACGCCTGGCTGGTCGAGTTGGCACGGCGCAACGCTGGCAAGGTCGCCACGCTCGACCAGGCACTGGTTGCAACCTATCCAAACGACGCCGTTCTGATCTGATGATCCTCGGCGGCTTCTCATTCCCTCAGCTCTGGGCGCAGGTGCGCTCAAAATCATGGCTGTGGCTGTTCCGGCGGCAGCAGATCGAAGAAGGCGGGCGCTTGGTCAAGCATGGCGACATCGGACTCGCGGGAGTCAATGTCTGCGCAGAAAACGAAGTCGAAATCATCGCGGGCATCGGCACCGGCTTGTTCAACACCGCCTCCGTCACGGCGCATCTGCGCCTGCGTGACGATGGCTCGCTGGCCATGACCACGCACTGCACCTGCGTGCAGGGAACACTCTGCCAGCATGCCGCGGCGCTCATGCTGATGCTCGACATTGAGGAAGGCCGCCAACGCATCGAAAAAATGGCCCGTGTGCAGGAGAAAGCCTCCCCCCCACCGGAAGAACACGAAGCTTCAGCACCCGCAACCGTCGAAACGCCGCCTGCGGAACCCAAACCCGTGCTCGTCGTTCGCCGCATCGCCGTTGAGGTGCCGCAGGTCAATGCGAAGCGTGGCATCGGCGGCTGGACGGCACGCAGCATCGCCATCGCACAGCCCTGCGTGGAGTATGACGACTGCCCGCGCCGCTTTGAGATGCTCGTGCGCAGCCCGGCGCATCAGTGGAGCGATGAAAGCGGCCAGCTGCACACCGTGGTGCGCAATCTGCGCTCCGAACGCCTGCTGCTCACCGATTTGTCCGCGCTGGGCTTCAAACCCTTCGCCGAAGCATTGCCAGGCACCAAGGCGGACGAATCCATGCTCGGCTTCATGGCCGTCTCGGGGGATCAGTCCTTGTTCTGGGCGCAATTCCTCAAAGACCAAGTCGCGAAGCTGCGCGAGACCGGCTGGCGTGTCGAAGTGCCAGAAAACATCGGCTTCCAAATCCACGAGGCGGGCGAAGACGCGTGGTTCAGCGATCTCCAGAGCGATCAAGGCGGCAAGGACTGGTTCGCACTCGATCTCGGCGTCGAGATCGAAGGCCGACGACTCTCGCTCGTGCCGCTGCTCGTCGATTGCATCGACCAGGGCCTCAATGCCTCCGTGTTGGAGAAAAACCTCAACCAGCGCTTTCTGCTCTCACTCGGCGGTGACAGCGGCAACGTGCTCTCCGTGCCTGCGGAGCGGTTGCTCGTGCTGCTGCGTTTTTTTGATGAGTTGCTGGCCACACGGCCCGTGCGCAAAGACGGCAAGCTCCAGATCGACAAACTCCGCGCCGCACAGCTCGCTACGCTCGACGGACTGCCCATTCGCGCCCCGGAGGAGCTGTCGGCGCTCGCACAGCGTCTCGACAACTTCCAGCGCATCGCGCTCATCGAACCACCGGCGGCGCTGAAGGCCAGTCTGCGCGACTACCAGCGCGAAGGTGCCTCATGGATGCAATTCCTGCGCGAGTTCGGCCTGCACGGCATTTTGGCCGACGACATGGGCCTGGGCAAAACCATCCAGACGCTCACGCACATCCTCATCGAGAAAGAAAGCGGCCGCATGACGCACCCCTGCCTCATCGTGGCACCCACGAGCGTTTTGCGGAACTGGATCAACGAGTCGATCAAATTCACGCCCACCCTAAGTCTGCTGCTTTTGCACGGCCAGTCGCGCAAAAGTGACTTCAAGCATTTGAAGCAATACGACCTCGTCGTCACCAGCTACCCGCTGCTCGTGCGGGATGTCGATGTCATGCAGGCGCAGGAGTGGCACATCGTCGCGCTGGATGAAGCGCAGAACATCAAGAACCCCAAAAGCCTCGCCGCGCAGGTCTGCGGCGGCTTGCGGGCCAAACATCGCCTCTGCCTCACCGGCACACCGATGGAAAACCACCTCGGTGAGCTGTGGAGCCTCTACAACTTCCTCATGCCCGGCCTGCTCAGCGATGCCGATACTTTCCGCCAGCATTACCGCAATCCCATCGAGCGCGACGCTGATGCCGGACGCCAAAAGCAGCTCAGCACCCGCATTCAGCCACTGCTGCTGCGCCGCACGAAAGATGCCGTGGCCAAAGAACTGCCGCCGAAGACCGAAATCCTCAACACCATCGAACTCGGCAAGGCGCAAACCGATTTGTACGAGACCATCCGTGCCGCGATGGACAAACGCGTGCGCGAAGCCATCGCCGTGAACGGTTTGGACCGCTCGCAAATCGTCGTGCTCGACGCGCTGCTCAAACTCCGCCAGGTCTGCTGCCATCCGCGCCTGTTGAAACAAGAGAGCGCCCAAAACGTCGAGGAATCCGCCAAAACCGCCTTCTTGATGGATGAACTGCTGCCTGAGCTGATCGAAGAAGGCCGCAGGATTTTGATCTTCTCCCAGTTCACCGAGATGCTGGCCCTCATCGAGGCCCGCCTGAAAAAAGACCGCACCAAGTTCGTCAAACTCACCGGCAGCACCAAAGACCGCGAGACCCCGATTCGCGAGTTCCAGACCGGCAACGTGCCCGTCTTCCTCATCAGCCTCAAAGCCGGTGGCGCAGGTCTGAACCTCACCGCTGCGGACACCGTCATCCACTACGATCCCTGGTGGAATCCCGCCGCCGAAGCGCAGGCGAGTGATCGCGCCCACCGCATCGGCCAGACGAGGCCCGTCTTCGTCCACAAGCTCATTTGCGCAGGCACCATCGAGGAGCGCATCGTCAAAATGCAGCAAAAGAAAGCCGCCCTCGTCGAAGGCCTCCTCACCGGCCGCACCGACAAACTCCAGCTCACGCAGGCAGACATCCAGGCGCTGTTTGCAGTGGAGTGAGTCCTGCACAGGACGGCATGAGCCGCTTGCATGGACCTCTAGACACGCCAAGCCACAGGCGGCCCGTCGGGCGTTTGGAAAAGACCTTCCGCGGCTCTACCGCCGCGCCGCGTTGAGGAACTCATCCAGCTTGTTGAGCACGTCCTGCATCTGCTGCGGGTTGTAGCTGCTATCCGCCCATTGAGGCGCTTCGCTTCCCTTTGGGCAGCCTTTGGCTGGCTGTCTCGTTTCACTCGGCTCTTCTGCCTATCTCTGGCACTCCATCCCTTCGGTGTCGGACTTCAGAAGGTCGGCTTACTCGGTCATGGGTTCGCGAATCTCGGCCAGAGGCACCTTTTAGACAGTCAGAGGGTGATTTTAGAAGTTCGGGACTTCGGCTTGGTCGGTGGCACCTCCAGGCGCGGAGGTCTGAGGGAGCTTTTACTCCCTCTAAGGGACTTTTTAGAGGCTCGGCGGAACCTTTGCTTGGTCAGAGGCAGCTTTTTCTCACTTGCAGGCAGCTTTTGCAGGCCCCAGGCAAGCAACACGGAGCTCCGAACTCCCAATGGCTCCCGCCAACCTCCCAAAAGCTCCCCCGCTGGGAGAAACAAAGTCCCGACGGGGTGTTTTTGGTCCTGAAAACCCTCAAATCTTATGGTTTTTCAGGATTTCGGGCGGTTTTAGGGCGTCGGCGGCGCGGGTGGCTCGTCTTTCGGGCGACCGGGGAAGCGGGCTTTCAGGTCGTCGTAGATGGTGTCCGTGCCGGGCACCCCGCGTTTGGCGGCCTGTTTCACGTTCGCGTGGAAGGCCAGGTCCGCCACATAGATGTCCGAGTAGGCCAGCGTGATCGTGTCCTCGATGCCTTCGCAGATCGGGGCGATCTCACGCAGGCAGGGCAGCAGGTCGTCGATGACTTTGCGGTCCTTCGCCAGTTCCGCCATGACGATGAAGCCCGGCACCAGTTCCGGGCGGGCAGCCATGTAGGCCTGGCACTTCTCATCAAAGGCCAGCGTCTGCCCGTCTGCTCGACGAGATCGTCACGCCGGACGAAGCCCTCAAGGCCCACAAGAAAGGCCTGATGCAGAAGCTTTTTCCCTGCTCCAACGGAGCATCAGCATACCAGCGAAGGGCAACGCCCTGGGCTTTTCCCATCCCCGGAGGCCAACGCATGACAGCGTTCCCCTCCCGATGCAGCGTTCCTTCAGAACGCATGCGTTTCGTGCCATCGGTTCCCGGGGTTTGGAGTTGGCTATGGGCTCGGTGGCGTGGAGTGCGGTGACGAAAAGACAAAAAGATTGGAGACAGAAAAATAGGATTCGGACCTTCCTGTTTTTGTCCCACATCTTTTTGTCGTCTCGATGGGTGAGGGCGTGTTTCATTGAAGATCGCATCACGGTTGAAACTCGATCCAGTTCAGGCCGAGTTCGGTGTTTTTGTCGGCGCAGCGGATCAGCACGGCGGTGGGCGAGGAGGAGATCAGCTTGGAGACGACGAATGCGGAGCTGGTGGAGATTGAGGAGGCGGTGCAGACGGCGACGGGGAAACACAATGAGTTTCTGAAAGAGCTAGGGCTGCCGCTGCTGCCGTAAGATCTTCCAGATGAAGCCGCCTTTGATCCTGCCGATGGAGTTGGCTATGAGCTCGGTGGCGTGGAGTGCGGTGACGAAAAGACAAAAAGATTGGAGACAGAAACATAGAATTCGGACCTTCCTGTTTTTGTCCCAAATCTTTTTGTCGTCTCGATGGGTGAGGGCGTGTTTCATTGAAGATCGCATCACGGTTGAAACTCGATCCTCCGCTGATTCCTTCCTCTGGGCGCTGCAACGCTGCTCCAAGCCACGAGTCCATCCCGAGACCGGCGAAGTCACCCACGAAGCCCGCTACCTGAACGCTGTCTGACGCAGATGATGGCAACGGGGGCGCTTTTCAGAGCAGCACCAAGAACCCATGCTCATCCAATTTCACACCCGCGAGGTTCACGACGATGTCTTTGCCCGGCATCAAGCTGCTGATGCGGACGCCGTGGTCGGTGGCTTCGAGGTTTAAACCGGGCAGCAGGCGGCCAAGAGAACCGGCTTTTTTGCCGAGCTGGAGCCCTTCCTCGCCGACGGGCATTTCTGGGTCGGGAACTTCGACGGAGACGAGAATGCCGCTGTCGGCGTCGATGTGGCCGCGCAGCACGGTGGTGGATGGCAGAGGGGCGAGATCGCTGTCGAGGCAGAAGGCGAGGCGTTCCTGGCCGGTGAGCTGACCGAGGCTGGCACGGGTGCCGAAGGCGACGATGGGGCCACCCTTCGCCGCACTCGCGTCGCTGATGCAGGTGGTGCCGGGAATGACCTGAGTGAGCGCCTTGAGCGTGCGGTGGACGAGGCTGCCTGCAGGCTCAAGGCAGAGGAGCACATCGCCCTTGCGGCACCATTCGGCCTCGCCCAGGCGCAGCGCGTTGGCAAAGGCGACGAGATCGTCCCCGGCCTTCGTCCAGCTTTTGCGTTGGAGGAAGGCGGTGCTGCTCAAGGCGAGCATGGCATGACGCACGACCAGCGCGGTGGCCTCACGCGCGGCGAGCGGCGTGCCGAAATGCACCACGACGGGATAGCGCAGGTGTTTGGGGCGTTTGGCGAAGAACTTGCCGCCCTGAAAGGAGAAGATGCTGCCGTAGAGTCCATCGAGATAGACAGGGACGACTTGGGCATCGCCCTGGCGGGCCATGAGCTCGAAGCCTTTGCGCAAATCATTGACCATGCCGTGGCGAGTGATCTGGCCTTCAGGGAAAAGAGCGACGATCTCCCCTTCCTTCAACGCGGCGGCGACGGAGCGGATGGCGTCCTTGGCGCGTGTGTTGGAAATGGGCACGGTGCCGACGAGGATCATGAGCCACTTCGTCCAGCGCAGATTGTACAGCGCCTCCCACATGACAAAGCGCACGGGGCGGCGGCAGGCGGCACCGAGCAGGAAGGCATCCATGTAGCTGACGTGGTTCGGCAGCAGCAGCACACCGCCGGTTTGCGGCACACGTTCCGCATGAACGGGCCGCACGCTGTAGATGAAGCGCACGACCGCGAGCATGAGGAAGCGCACCAGATCCTCCGGCAGCAGGCGCATGGTGTAGAGCGCAGCCCCCAAGGTGGGGATGGCGAGCACGATGAACTGCGTGGAGGAACTCCAGCCCGCCCATTTCATCAAGGCGACGACGGCCACGGCCACCAGCGTGCCGAGGCAGTCCATCAGGTTCATGCCAGCATGAATACGCGCCTTCTGCTGCTTCTCCGCTTTGTCCTGCGCGAAGGCATACAACGGCACCATGAAACAGCCGCCCGCCGCGCCAGTGAAGATGATGCCTGCATACATCCAACTGCTGCCAAGCGTGGCGAGACCGGACCACAGGAGGCCAGCGACGAGTCCGAAGCCGCCGATGGGGATGAGGCCCATCTCGATGCGATTGCGACTGATGTGCGAGGCAAAAATGCTGCCGCTGATGACGCCAATGCCGAGAATGCCGGCCACTTTGGCGAGTTCCATGGGACCAGCGCCACCCACGGCACCGTGATGCAGTTCTTTCGTTAGCGTGACGAGGATGAAGCTGATCGCGTTCGAGATGAACCAGAAATAAGTCACCCCCAGCGCGGCGAGGCGGATGGAGCGGCGGCGAAAGACGATCTTCACACTCTCGAAGTGCTCCCAGGCCATGGACTTGCTCCAGCGGACCTCGGGATGCGCGGGTGTCTTCTGAATGCCGAGCGAGGCGAACAGCTCGCCAAAGCCGAGGATGCTGATGATGATCAGCGGCCACAGCGCGGACATCCATGCATCGCCGGTTTTTTCATACTCGATGCCATACCAGACGCCACCGGCCCACATGCCACCGAGGATGCCCGCGAGCATGGTCACCTGCAGCCAGCCAGACACGCGGCCGAGACGGCGCGAGCCGGCCAGCTCCTTCATCACGCCCATTTTGGCCGGGCTGAGCACCGCCGCCTGCACGGCGAGGAGGAAGAAGCCAACGAGGCAGATTTCGAGCGAGCCAGGCACACGCTGCATCCACAACGCGAGCGTCAGCCAGATGAAGCAGATGATCTGCATCACCTGCATCCAGATGATGACGTTGCGCTTCGAGAAACGATCCGACCAGTAACCCGCCAGCGGAGCAAAGATCATGTAAGGCAGCGAAAAGATGGCCCCGAGCCACAGCTCCATGTGACTGCCCACCCACGAGTCCTTGGCGATGATGATCGAAAGCACGATCAGCAGCATTTTGACAAAATTATCGCTGAAGGAATTGAGCGCCTGGACCAGGAGCACGAGAATGATGGACACCCAGTTCCTGCGTGGCAGATGCGGTGCTTGGTCGAGGTCTTGGGGGTCGGGCATGGGGGATCGTTCAGTCCACGAAGCGCTGGGCCAGCAGGATGTCAGCCGGAAACGTGATTTTGGGGTTGGGTTCGGCGTTTTCCACGACGAAGACCGGCGCGCCGAGATGCTGCACAGCGGAAACTTCATCGGTGACGAGCAGGGAGTCGCGAATGACGGCCTGGTAGGCGCGCACGAGCAGATCGCGTTGGAAGACCTGCGGTGTTTCCATGATCCACGCGTTCGCGCGGTCGATGGAATCCGTGATGCGGCCAGCGCCGTCACAGCGCTTGAGCGTTTCGGTCATCGGTCGAGCACAAGCAACGGCGGATTGTGTGCGCGCAGCTTCAATGCAGCGCGTGATTTGAGACACCGAGATGAGAGGACGCGCCCCATCATGCACCGCCACGATGACGCAGGCCGGATTCAGTGCCTGGAGTCCGGCATGCACGGAGAAATGACGCTCGGCACCACCAGCGATGATTTGGGTGATCTTGTCGAGCCCGCCCATGCGCCAGACTTCCACCTCCATGCGCAGCGCCTCGCTCGTGACGACGATGATCTCGTCAATCGCCGCGCATTTTTGGAACGCACCCAAACTGCGCCGCAGCACCGGCTCGCCGCAGAGCGGAGCCAGGAGCTTGTTAAAGCCCATGCGCCTGCTGCTGCCTGCGGCGACGATGATGGCGGAGGTCATGAAGGCCCTTTGAATCAGTTACGCGAGGCGTTTGGAGACCTCGGTCGAGATGGACTTGCTGTCCGCACGGCCAGCCACGCGCTCCTGCAGCGCTTTCATGACGCCGCCCATCTCTTTCTTCGAAGTGGCACCGAGTTCGGCGATGACGGCTTCAACGAGCGCTCCGAGTTCCTCCGCGCTCATGGCAGCAGGCAGGTATTTTTCCAAAACCGCGATCTCGGCCTTGGCCGCGTCCACAGCTTCGGGGCGACCGGCTTTTTCCGCGCCTTCCACCGAATCCTGGAGCTTCTTGATCTCCTTGCGCACGACGGCCAGGGCGTCGGTGTCTCCCAGTTCGCCATCAGCGCCGAGTTTTTCGATGGCCGCGTATTTGAGGGCAGACTTGAGGTTGCGGATGACGTTGAGGGCCACGGTATCCTTGGCTCGCATGGCGTTTTTCAGATCTTCGGAGATTTGGGCGATGAAACTCATGGGAAAGAAGGTGGTTGGGGGAAAACTGGGTCGCGATCATGGCGTGGCAGGGGCCGTTGTCCAGACGATAGGCGTCGTGGCTTGGGATAGCCTTTGCACAGCCCGGACCGCCGTGCATGGTCACTGCGCCGTGCAATTCCGACATCCCAAACACGATCTTTACATCCCCGTTGAAACCGACCCCTGGACCGCACTGCGCCGGGTGACGCATCTGGGCATTGTCTCCCACCAAGACGACCTCGAAATCGCCGCGTATCACGGCATCACCGAGTGTTTCAAGATGGAGGACCAATGGTTCGGCGGCGTGGTGGTCACCGATGGTGCCGGCAGCCCACGCAAGGGGCCGTATGAAAAGTACACGGACGAGGAGATGCAGAAAGTGCGCCTCATCGAGCAGCGCAAGGCGGCCTATGTGGGCGAGTACAGCATCATGGTGCAGCTCGGTTACCCGAGCGATGACATCAAAAAACCGCAGCACGCGCCCGCAGTGGAGGATCTGCGTTTCATCCTCGAACATGCGCAGCCGAAGATCCTGTATCTTCACAATCCCTGTGACCGACATGACACCCATGTGGCCACCTTCCTGCGCTGCCTGGAGGCCATCCGTGAACTGCCGCCGGAAATGCGCCCGGAAAAAGTCTATGGCTGCGAGGTCTGGCGGAAGCTCGATTGGCTGCTCAATGACGACAAGGTGATGCTCTGGGTGGACAAGCACCCGCACATGCTGCGCCCACTGCTCGGCGTGTTTGACTCACAGATCAGCGGCGGCAAACGCTATGACCTGGCCGAGGAAGGCCTGCGCCACGCCAACGCGACCTACTTTGACTCCCACACCACGGACAGCACCAGCCTGCTGACCTTTGCGATGGATCTGACGCCGCTCACGAAGGACGACAGCATGTGTCCCATCGAGTACTCCGTGAACTATGTGAAGCGCCTCGAAAACGATGTGCGTGACCGCGTGAAGAAGTTCATGTGATCACAAAAAATGGGCTCATCCGGGAAGTGGGTGCGCAGTTTTTGTCCTGCCTGACGAATCCGGCATCAGCCCCCCTCACCTAACCTCTCCCCGCGCCCTGTGGCAGAGCATGGGATCACCCATCGCGAGGAGAGGGACTGAAAAAGAGGGCGGTTTCGATGCAAGAGCGTCCCTGACAGCGCTGCCTAGCTGGAAGGACCGCTTTCAGTTCCCTCTCCCCGCGCACCGCCTGCGTGGTGGTCTGTTTGGTCTCTGCGGGGAGAGGTTAGGTGAGGGGAACTGTCACCATCTGATGCAGCGCGAACGCACTCACTTCCCGGATGAATCAAAAAATGCCAGCCGGAGCGACCGGCTGGCATCTTAAAGTTTGAAGCGAATCGTGTCGGAAATTATTCCGCCAGCTTGGCGCTCTTGATGATGATCGGCTCGACCGGCACGTCACCATGCGGGCCTTTGCGGCCGGTGGCCACAGCAGCCATCGCATCGACGACTTCCTGGCCCTTGCTCACCTTGCCGAACACGCAGTAGCCCCAGCCATCCTGTCCTGGATAGTCGAGGAAGCTGTTGTCCTTGAGGTTGATGAAGAACTGGGAACTGGCGCTGTGCGGGTTCGGCGTGCGGGCCATGGCAAGGGTGCCCTTGACGTTCTTGAGGCCGTTTTTGGCTTCGTTCTCGATGTTTCCGTCGGTTTCCTTCTGCTGCATGTCAGGAGTGAAGCCGCCGCCCTGCACCATGAAGTCAGGAATCACGCGGTGGAAGATGAGGCCGTCGTAGTGGCCTTTCTTCACATATTTGACGAAGTTGGCGACGCTGATCGGAGCCTTGGCGGCGTCGAGTTCGAGTTCGAGGGTGCCTTTGGATGTTTCCATCACGATTTTCACAGGTTTTGCGTCACTCACAGTTTGGGCGGGGGTTGTGCCGGTCAGAGCAGCAAACGTGAGAACGAAGGCGGCCAGAGTCGGGGCGATTGATTTCATAGTGGGTTGGGTTGCGAGCGGCGAATGAGCCACGAAGCCATTGATTTGCAATGATCAAAATCGCCTCAGCCTAGCAGCGGCTCCACGCGCTGGCGGATCAGCGCTACCAGTTCCGGGTCCATGAAAGGGTAGTCGTCCGGGATGTCGAGCACCTCCATGCGCAGGTCGTGAACGAGGTCAGGGAACTGCTCCCGCAGCCGCTGTTTGTGCTCGTGCTCCATGACGAGCACCTGATCCGCCCATAACAGCAGTTTTTCGGAAACACGCCTTTTTGCCGAAGCACTGACACCCGCGCTACGCACCTCCACCCGCGGATCATTTTGATACACCGCCTCCGCCGTCGGACTGCGCCATTGATTGCGGGAGCAGAGGAAGATGAGGCGGGTCATAGGCCTTGCGGGCAGATGAGTGGAATCACATCGCGCTTGTTGCGGCGATAAACGCGGAAGTCACCATCACGGTGATGACGGAATGTTTGGTCTGCAGTTCACTCATCCGCACGAGGCAGAGGTCAGCGAAGTCAGGTGAACGGTCCGCATAGCGGCTGGCGATTTGGTTGAGCTGAGGAAGAGGCTCATCCGCATCAAAAGCCAATTTGATGAGGCCTTGTTCTATCATCTCCAGCACCAGAACGGCGTCGCCGAGGTGAAACGTGTTTCCGACAGAACCGCCTCACAGGTGAGCAAGGGTTCGGTGATGTTCTGCGCCACAGAGACTGCCCAAGCATGATGCTTGTCACCTCGGTTGGCAAAAGCCACGAGGAAGCCGGTGTCGGCGATAGCCTTCATGCCTTGGCGTAGCCTTTGCGCTCGCTGAGGTTTTTCGGGCCTTTGATCCGGCCTGCAAGTTGCATGAACGGTTTGCCAACTGCCTCAGCCTTCGCTTTAGCCAAATGATCCCTCACCAGCTTGCCAGGGGAAACACCCGTGCGCTTGGCCTCGCTGGCCAGCCACTCGGAGAGTTCGGCAGGGACGCGGATGGTGATGGGTTGACTCATTTAGCAGAAGTGTATGACACCCGCTATTTTCGCACAAGCAGCGATTTCCCGGTCATCTCAGCCAACTTCTCCACGCCGAGCATGTCGAGCAGCGTCGGAGCGATGTCGGCGAGTTTGCCGTTGGCAACGGTGACGCTGGCGGCATCAGCGGCGACGTAGATGCCGTGGACGAGGTTGGTGGTGTGGGCGGTGTGGGGGGAGCCGTCGGCGTTGCGCATTTGCTCGCAGTTGCCGTGGTCGGCGGTGATGAAGAGCTTGCCGCCGAGTTCGAGCACTTTTTCGACGATGAGCTTCACGCCGAAGTCGATGGTCTCGCAGGCATGCACGCCTGCCTCGACGACGCCGGTGTGGCCGACCATGTCGGGGTTGGCGTAGTTCATGATGACGAGGTCGTATTTCCCCAGGCGACGCAGCACTTCGAAGGTGAGGTCGGGGGCGCTCATCTGCGGCTTTTTGTCGTAGGTGGGCACTTCTTTCGGCGAAATGGCGAGGTAGCGGTCTTCGCCGACATTGGGCTCTTCGACGCCGCTGTTGAAGAAGAAGGTGACGTGCGGGTATTTTTCGGTTTCGGCAGCGCGGAGCTGGGTGAGTCCGGCAGCGGCGACGACTTGGCCAAGGTTGTTGTTCAGGGTCTCGGTGCCGAAGATGACCTTCGCGCCAAGGTCGGTGTAAGTGGCGTCGTATTCGGTGAGGGTGAAGTAGCCGGTCTTTGGCGTGACTTCACGGTCGAAACCGGAGAAGTCGGGCTTCAAGAAGGCCTCACTGAGCTGGCGGGCGCGGTCGGCGCGGAAGTTGAACCAGAGGATGACGTCGCCATCGCGAATGCGTTGCTCGTTGGCATTGCAGAAAATCATGGGCTGCATGAACTCATCGCCACGAGGATCGCTCGGATACGCGGCCTGCACGGCGGCGCTTGGCGTGTCGCTTCGGACTTCACCACGACCGAGGACGATGGCGTCCCAGGCGAGCTTGTTGCGCTCCCAACGGGTATCGCGATCCATGGCGTAGTAGCGACCGATGACGGTGGCGATGTTGGCACCGCTGGGCTTCAGATCGGCTTCAAGCTTGGCAAGATACGCAGCACCGCCTTTGGGCGAGGTGTCGCGGCCATCGGTGATGGCGTGGACCATGAGGTCTTCGACGCCAGCGGCCTTAGCGGCATTGCACAGCGCGGCGAGGTGGTCCTGATGCGAATGCACGCCGCCATCGCTGATGAGGCCGAGGAAGTGCAGGCGCTTGCCTTTGGCCTGCTGGAAGGCTTCGACCAGCACGGGCATGGTGGCGAGTTCGCCATCGCGGATGCTTTTGTTGATGCGGGTGAGGTCCTGATACACCACGCGGCCGGCACCGAGATTGAGATGGCCGACTTCGCTATTGCCCATCTGGCCGTCTGGCAGGCCGACGTCTTCGCCGCTGGCACTGACGGTGCCGCGTGGATAGGTGGCGTAGAGGTGATCGTGGAAAGGCGTCTTCGCCAGCAGGGTGGCGTCGCCATTGGTGGCAGCTTGAGCTTTACCGCCGGGATTGATGCCCCAGCCGTCGCGGATGATGAGAACTACAGGTTTTTTGGTCATGGATTGCGTGGTCATTGGGTCAAATTCGCTTCGCGGTCAAGGCGGCAGAGCCGTCAAAACGACTCGAGAAGCACTCTTTTGACCGCCTTGCCCTCGACTTGATGGATTCCGGCCCTCTCGCCCACCCGCCTCAGAACGTTTGCGCTTCTGGCTGACTCGGACTATAAAAAGTGGCCTCATCCTTAACTACGCCGCCACTCTCGTCATGATTCCCGGACTGTACCCTAAAACCACCCAGGCCGCGATTTTCACACTCTTGGTCGCGCTTGGCGGTGCTTCGTTCGGAACGGCACGCGCCGAGGATAAACCAGGTTTTTTCAAGAAACTCTTCGGCGCCGGCACTGAGGAAGCGCCTCCCGCTCCAGAGCCCAAGCCCGCCCCGAAGCCAGCTCCCGCCAAGAAGCCAGCCGTGGCCAAAAAATCCACGCCCAAGCCCTCCACGGAAACCGGCAAGGCCCCGCGTGTGATCATCACCAAGACCAAACCGGGCAGCGGCACGAAAAAAGTGGAGCCGGGCAAATCCTCCACCACTGCCACCACGGCCAAGACCACGAGCAAGCCCGCTCCGGCCATCCCCCCACCGCAACCACCCAAAGATGTGACCTCCACCGCGAAGCGTGGAGAGGGTGAGTTCAAGCCCGACGACGACGGACAGCCCTCCACCCTGCGTTCTGAAGCCGTGGCCGTGCTTCCCGCAAACGGCGGCTGGGAGATCGTCAAAATTGGCGGGCGTGACTACGTCACGGCAGACAGCGTGCGCAATTTTTACAATCCCCTGTACGGCTTCACCACCTTCCGCCTCCAAGGCAATCATTTCTGGCTTGGTTCCTCCAAGCTGATCCTGAAGGCACAAGTCGGCTCTCAGGAGATACTGATCAACAACATCAAGTTCATCCTCAGCTTCCCAGTACAGTCTCACAACGGCAAGGTGCTGTTCTCCCGCCTCGATTTATGCAAGCTGATCGACCCGGTGCTCTGCCCAAGTCACATCCAGAACGCGGAATACTTCGACACTGTGGTGATTGATGCAGGGCATGGAGGGCACGATGCCGGAGCGCGAGGCATTTATGGTTATGAGAAGGATTTCGCACTTAAAATGGCCATGTCCGTGCGCACTGCGCTCATGCAGCGTGGGTTCAAAGTCATCCTGACGCGGGCCAACGACACCTTCCTCACACTCGGCGGACGTGTGGCCATCGCGAACCAGACGCCGAAGAGCATCTTCATCAGTCTGCATTTTAACTCCGGCGGTTCCGCCGCCAGCGGCATCGAGACTTGGGCGCTCACACCGCAGAGTGCTGCCGCGACCATGACACGCGGCGGCGGCTACAACGTCAACGGCGTCACCGGCAACAAGCAGGACTCCGCCAACATCGCGCTCGCCACTGCTGTGCATGCCAATGTCATCAGCCGATTCAAGTTCGTGGATCGCGGCATCAAACGCGCCCAGTGGAGCGTGCTGACCGGTTGCAAACGCCCAGGCATCCTCTTTGAAGGTGGTTTTGTTTCCAACGCCAAGGAGTGCCTCCTCGTGGCTTCCGACGCCTACCGCCAGCAGGTTTCCGCTGCCATTGGTGATGCCGTGATGAACTACCGCAAAGCGCTCGAAACCGCGATGGCGAAGCGCTGAGCTAGATGCTTGATGCTGGTGGCTGAATGCTAGAATCGAGCACCAGGCATTTGGAAAACAATGCGGGAAGCTCTGCCGTGTCGCCTAGCGTGAACTCGGCGGCCACTTTCGGGGCATGGTGGCTCAGAATGCGGACCGTGTGCGGCACACCGGCGTTGACGGCCATCTGGATGTCGCGGTCGTGGTCACCGACGAGCCAGCTTCGCGTCAAATCGATACCGTGCTCGTGTTGAGCTCGGAAAATCATTTCGGGACTCGGTTTGCGGCAGGTGCAGGTGCCGGAGAGATGGGTGCAGGCATAGATACCGTCGAAGATGGCGGCCTGCCTGGCCAGTTCCGCCTGCATCATGGCGTGAATGTGATCCAACTCGGTCTGCGTCATGAGACCTTTGCCCACGCCTTGCTGGCTGGTGACCAGAATCGTGGCAAAGCCGCGCGCCTTGCACAGCGCCAGCGCCGCGATGGCACCGGGCGCGAAATGAAAATCCTCCACACGAAGCACGTAGCCGTCTCCCGGCGAGAGATTGACGACGCCATCACGATCAAAGAAAACAGCGGGGCGGGAAGCAGAGGCGTCAGGCATGTGGATCACGCATAGCCGGGTGTCGGCATCAGGAAACACATCTTTGCAGACTCCAGATGGGAGATTTGCGGTTGGATCTTCAAACAACTCGGCCCGGAGGAACCCAACCAAAATTCCTCCGGGCCTTTAAGTGACCAGAGAGTCCCCAACCATGAAGCGACTCTCTAGCTCGTTGTGTGTTTCCCCCGGGCGAACCCAGGAAAATTGTTTGTGTGGCTTGCGCCTCCCAACCGAGTCTTGATAGAGCAGCCTGCGGGCCAAGTTTGGCGGCGAATTTCAGAATTTTCGCTCCGCGGCCAAAAAATGCAGCCATCCACCCTCCTCATGCGTGATTCATGAGGATGGCACACACCTCACTTGGGCAGCACGCGCACGATGAAGGCTTTCTTCTCACCGAAATACTTCGCGGCGATGCGCTGGATCTCCTTGGAGCTGATGTCTGCCATGATGCCGGGCAGTTTTTGGAAATGATCCCAGCCAAGGCCGTTGAGCTCGTTCCAAGCCAGCGTGTCAGCCATGCCAGGATTGCCCTGCTGGGCACGCAGCCAAGAGCTACGCCAAGTCACACGCGCACGGTCGATCTCGTCAGGATGCAGGCCTTTGGCAGCTAGATCGTTGATCTGCGCCATGAGTTCTTTCTCGGCCAGTTTCACCTTCTTGGGATCGGTGCCGACGTAGAAGTAAAAGGCGCCCGCGCCCATGGCGGCGAAGTTTTGCGCCCCGACGTAATAGGCGAGGCCGAGTTCTTCGCGGATGCGGTTGAACAAACGGCTGCCCATGTCGCTGCATGCCTCGTCGATGAGATTGAGCGCGTGCACGTCACGATCTTCGAGACCGACGGTGCGGAAACCGACAACGATGACGGCCTGTTCCTTGTCCAGATGCTCGGTCCACGCGGCGGGCTTGGCGCTGGCGTGGTAGGTGCGACTGTGGGTGCTGTGGCGCGGCCCCTTGGGCAGCTTGGCGAAGGTTTTTTCGACCTCTTTTTTGATGTCGGCGGCCTTCACGTCACCAAAGACGGAGATGACGCCGTTGTGTGTGGTCAGGCTGGCACGCAGCATGTCGCGGCAGTCGCTGAGCTTCAATTTCGTGATGGTTTGCTCCGTGCCGAGCGCGGTGCGGTGAAAAGGTTGCCCAGCGAAGATCTCGCGGCGCGCCTTGCGCATCGCCACGGTGAGCGGGTCTTCCTGTTCTTCGAGGATGTTGGCGATCTGACGCTTCTTCACATCCGCCAGACTGGCTTGCGGCAACATGGGATTGAGAATGAGATCGGCGATGAGATCGAGTGCGCCAGCCTCATCGCCGCGCATGACATCGGCCCCGAGGAGGTAGCGGTGCGCGTCGGCATTGCAGGCGAGTTGGCCGCCGAGACTCTCGAGCTCGGAGGCGATGTGGACCGCCGAGCGATTCTTCGTGCCCTTGAGCAGCAGGTGAGCCGAGATTTGCGTCACACCCGCAGTGAGGTCGGTTTCGGCAGGTACTCCGGCGAGGAAATTCGCGCGCACGCTGACCAGTGGGAGGCGCGGATTTTCACCCACGAGCAAGGTGAGTCCATTCTTGAGCTTGAAGTGATGGATTTCAGCGCGGGCGGAGTCGGTGCCGTTGGTGGAAACGCTCGAGGTTTCGACCTCGGGGCCGACGAGGACGGTGCTGACGGCATCTGGCAGCAAATAGCGCCGTGCGGCCTCTCGAATGACATCTGGCGTCAAAGCGGTGATGGCGGCAAGGAACTGACGCTGATAATCGAGCGAGCCGGAAAGCAGCCAGCCATTGCCGATGCTGCCAGCCTGGCCTTTCACGCTGCTTAAAGTGCGCAATTGGCTACTGAGCGTGGCACGGACAGCTTTTTCGAGATCAGCACGGTTGGGGCCCGCTTTGCGCATCTGCTCGATCACATCGTGCATGCCCTGGCGGAGCTTTGTGGCATCCTCGGGATTGCATTCGGCCTCGACGCTGAACAAACCGCACTCCGGGGCGCACCAGGCGCCGGCATAGACGTAGTGAGCGAGCGCTTTTTTCTCACGCAGTTCCTGATACAGCCGCGAACTGCGGCCTGATCCGAGCAGGAAGGCCAACACGTCGAGCGCGGGCTTGTCGGCATGGCTTTCGCCCGGAATCTGCCAGCCCAGCGCGATGCGCGTGAGATCGGTGGCGAAGTTTTTTGCGGCGAAGCGCGTGCCTTGCTGCCGTGGCTCTTCTGGCAGCAGCACCGGATCGAAGGCGCGGCGTTTCCAGTCGCCAAACAGCTTGCTGATGGCCTCCAGCGTGGCCTGGGTGTCCACATCACCCGCGATGACGATGAAGGCGTTGTTCGGCACATAATGACGCTGCACGAAGCCGTGAATATCGGCACGAGTGATTTGATCGAAGACCTCACGATGCCCGATGATCGGGTGACGCAGCGGATGACGACGGAAAGAGGTGGCCTGCACGAGATGCTGGATCGTGTCCCCAGGATCATCATGGCCCATGGCCATCTCACGACGGATCACTTCCTTTTCGCGGTCGAGTTCATCCGCGTCGAGCTTCGAGTGCCGCACCATGTCGGCGAGGATATCGAGATAGCCCTCGGTGTGCTCGGCAAGGCCGTCGATCCAATACACGGTGCGGTTGAAGGACGTGTAGGCGTTCACATAACCGCCGAGCGCCTGGATGCCTTGGGAGATCTGCGCGGGGTCGCGTTTCTCCGTGCCTTTGAAAAGCATGTGCTCCACGCAATGCGCGATGCCCGCGCCCGAGTGCTGCTCCTCATGCAGGCTGCCCGCCTTGATCCACACCTGCACGCTGACGAGCGGGTGCGCGTGATCCTCACGGATGATGACCTCCAGGCCGTTTGGCAGCGTGGTGACGCTGGCGTCAGGCGCGGGGACGGTGAGAGTGCTTTTTGCAGCGGACGAAGAACGGCTCAGAACTTTTTTCATGAAGATGATGATGCCCGCGCGGAGCGGGCGGAAGACGGCAGGAACGGCTCGCTAAAGGCGGTGGCGAAAGCATAGCCGCCAGCGAAGTCTTCGAGGCTGTCGCCGTCGTTTTTGCCGAAGTAGCCGACGTCGATGAGGTTGTACACGATGTTGCCTACGTCCTCGCCACGCTGAAGCCCCCATTGGTCGAGGATGATGCTGGACATGGGGCCGTATTCAGAAAGGACGTAGTCGCGGAAGCCTGCCAGCAACTCCTGGCCGCTGACGTGTTGATCGTCGGCGTTTTCATCCCGGAATTTCTTTGCCGCGATGTGCAGCGAGTCACGCACCAACTCATAAGCGGCGGGGTGGTAGCGCGGATCGTTTTGAATCGAGCGCCGGACGGCATCGGCAAAGCTGATGGAGGTCATGGGCGGACTGGGGGCTGCATAGTCCGAGTGTTACGCGGCGCTGCCGGTGGCTTCAAGCAGCACAGCCTCAAATCTCTCGGCCATGCGGGTGGCACTGAATTCTTGGCGGACCTTGGTGATCGCTGCTTTGGTCATTTTCTCACGAAGTTCATCATCACCGAGCAGGGATTCGAGCGCGTCGGCGAGCGCATTGGCATCGTCGGGTTTGCAAAGCACTCCCCCTTCGGTGGCAGCGATGAGTTCGGGGAAAGCGCCGTGATCCGGCTGCACCACGGGCACGCCACTGGCGGCGGCCTCAATGACGTAAAGCCCAAACGCCTCGCCATAGGTCGCAGGGACGCTGAAGACACTCAGATCATGGAAGAAATGCACCTTGTCTTTGAAATCGAGGTTCGGGAGCCACTCGACGCGGTTCGTGAGACCCTCTGCGGCGAGCTTGTGCTGCAAGCCAGCGACGTATTTGTCATCCACGGGCGTTTTCGCACCACCGATGCGCAGTTTGACGCGTGGCACGGTGCCGCGTTTGGCGAGGTCGATGAAGGCATCCACGAGCGTGGTGAGACCCTTGCCATGAATCATGCGGGCAAAGTAGCCGATGGTGGGCCAGTTCGGATCGGGCGACGAAGTAGTGAAGCTTGCGGTGTCGATGCCGTTGGGGATGACCTTCATCTGGCCTTCGCTGGCCTCCAAACGCTTGCGCATGAGATCAGCGTAGAACTGGCTCGGCGCGATGAAGCAACGGATGCTGCGAGCATTGGTGCGCATGGCCTCCCAGCATTGCTGGCGATAGGGGTCGGGCAGCGTGTCGAGGAAGCTGTCCTCGCCTTGCAATGAGCAGACGACAGGGATGCCGAGTTCTTTGGCAATCGTGGGCGCGAGGCCGCTGAGCAGGCTGTTAGAAAATGAGACGACGTCGATTTTCCCCTGGCTGCGAATCCATTCGATGAGCTTCTGCCATTCTCCCCACTGGCGGCCTTCGGTGCCCAGCAGGCTGCCGAGGGCCATCTCGCCCAGTGATTTGGCGCTGGTCATGCCCATGCGTTTGGCAGCCTTGCGCAGCTTATCTGGCGCGTTCAGCCAGCGATGCACGAATTTCGGCAGCTTGTGAAACCAAGTGAACTTTTGCTGCAAAAACAGCGAGATGCCGCCGATCTGCACCGGCAGCTCCTGCGCGCCGAACTCACGATCTGTGACGAGCGGCAGATACAGCGGCGCCATGAGCGCGTCATGCCCGCGCACACGCAGCGCCTTGATGAGCGCATGGTCACGCAGGCAGCTTCCGCAGTGAAAATTGCCGGTGCCGGGAGTGAGATGGAGAATTCTCATCGAGAGGCTGCTTGGGACGAAAAATGACGAATGACGAAATCAGAATGACGAATGAATGCCGAAACCCGAATGACACAACGAGCAGCAAACGCGATTAGGGCCTTCGGCCTTCGGCTTTAATTCGTCATGCTGGCTTGGTCATTTAGCCCGCGCCGCAAGCAACGGCGCGTCCTTGTCCTAAGCCTACGTTTCTGCCAAACCACGCGCCATGACGACTTTGCCGGTGCGGACGGTTTCGACGATGTCGAATTTGGTGAGCAGGCGGACGGCGGCGTCGAGCTTGTCGGTGTTGCCACTGATCAGGGCGATGAGACTGTCTTCCTGAAGATCCACGGTCTTGCCGTTGTAGTGCTCGATGATCTGGAGGATCTCAGTGCGCTCACCAGCTCCGGCGGCGATCTTGATGAGGACCATTTCCTTGGAAACGGCGTCGCGGTCGGTGTGCTCGATGCAGTGGATAACGTCGATCAGCTTGTTCACCTGCATGATGATCTGATGCAGGCCCTCAGGATGACCGCTGATGCCGATGGTCATGCGGCTGAAGCGCGGATCACGCGTCTGGGAAACGACGAGCGACTCGATGTTGAACCCACGGCGGCTGAACACGGCGCAGATGCGGCCGAGCACGCCGGGTTGGTTGTTCACCATGACGCTAAGCGTGTGAATGTTGATGATGTCAGCCAGCGGGGCGGGCTTTTTATCGGTGGTGGAGGGGATGCGGTCGCTCATGGGGATTTCAGTGGTTGAATTTGGAATTTACTTGGCGGCTTTGAGGCGGCTTTTGGCGATCTTGATGTAGTTGGAATCCTTTTCGATGCCGAGCCACTTGCGATGAAGTTTCTTGGCGGCGGCGGCGGTGGTGCCACTGCCCATGAATGGATCGAGAACGAGATCTCCCACATCAGTGGAGCACGCGACGAGCTTTTCGATGAGGTCGAGCGGCTTCTGCGAGGGGTGGCCGCACTTTTCCTTCGAGATGCCTTTCAAACTGGGTACGCGAAGGATGTTAGTAGCGAACTTCCCGGCTTCGAGATGGGCGCGGCGGGCGTCCATGTCTTTGTAGCGCTTGTCCTTGAGATAGACCTCAATGGTCTTGGCATCGTAGGGCACGCGCACGGCGTCTTTGTTGAACTTCACCTTCTCACCTTTGCGCATAACGAGCACCATCTCGTACTGCGACGTGAAGCTATCGCGACGCTCATCATAGCCCACCGCACGATCCCAAATGATGAGATCATGAAACTGGTGCTGCTGGGTGAGGCGTGACATGAGATGCAAAAAGGTGTGCTCGCGCTTTCCTAGCTGACCGAAGATGAAGCAGAGGCCATCCACGCGAAGAACGCGCATGCACTCAGCCACCCACTCATCACACCAGGCCAGGTAGTCAGCGGCTGTTTTCCATTGGGTGTCCCAGGCTTCATCTTCGAGAACGTTAAAATAGGGTGGATCGGCGATGATGGACTGTGCGCAGGCTGCGGGGAGCTTTTTCAACTCGACGAGGGCGTCGCCTTGGATGATGCGGTTGGTTTTCATCAGGCCATCGCCGCACTGGGGCAAGCGCGCCTACGGGGGTTAGGTCGAACCGGTGGGCTTCTCCATTTTCATTTTCGGCGTCTCGGTGAGCATGTCTTCGAGGGCGGCACCGGCAGGGATCATGGGGAAGACGTTTTCGAGCTTGATGCACTCGGCTTCGATGATGCAGGGGCCGTCGTTGTAATCGAGGGCCTGCTGGAGGATGCGCTCAACGTCCGCCGGGCGGCGAATGTGCCAGCCTTTGATGCCGTAAGCCTCACCGAGCTTCACGAAGTCAGGATTGCCGATGAGATCGACGCCGCTTTCGCGGTTCTCGAAGAAGAGTTCCTGCCACTGGCGGACCATGCCGAGGTAGCTGTTGTTCAGGATCAAAATCTTGATCGGTAGTTTGTGAATCGCAGCGGTGGCGAGTTCAAAGAGGGTCATCTGGAAGCCGCCGTCGCCGGAGATGGAGACGACAATCTTGTCTGGGCAGGCGAGCTGCGCACCGATGGCGGCGGGGAAGCCGAAGCCCATCGTGCCGGCACCGCCGGAGCTGAGCCAATGGTAGCTGGAGTCGTTCTTGTAGAACTGTGCAGCCCACATCTGGTGCTGACCCACGTCCGTGGAGACGATGGCCTTGCCCTTGGTCAGGTTGTAGAGTTCATCAATGACCTGCTGCATGCGCAGACCGCCCTGCTTCTTATAAGAGAGGGGGAATTTCTTCTTGTAGCCGTCGAGATGGGCCAACCAGTCTTCGGTGGGCAGCTTCTCGATGTGCGGGAGGAGATCGCTGAGAGCGGCTTTCGCATCGCCTTTGATCGTGACGTCCACTTTGATCATCTTGTTGAACTCCGCCGCGTCGATGTCGATGTGGATGAGCTTGGCGTTGCGGCCGAACATGTGCGGCTTGCCAATGATGCGGTCGTCAAAGCGAGAGCCGACGTTGAAGATGAGGTCCGCCTCGCAGATGGCCTTGTTCGCATAGGCGGTGCCGTGCATGCCGAGCATGCCGAGGGACAGCGGATGCGTTTCGGGGAAGATGCCTTTGCCGAGCAGCGTGGTCGTCACCGGGCAGCCGAGGGTTTCGGCCATCATGAGCAGTTCCTTGTCCGCACGGGCGATCATCGCTCCCTGACCGGCGAGGATGATGGGGCGCTTGGATTGGGAAATGAGGTGAGCGGCTTCTTTAATACCAGCCTGATCGATCTTGAAGCTCTCCTCGGGGTGGTAGCCGGGCAGGTCCATCGGCTCGTCAAAGGTGCCGGTGAAGGGTCCTTGGCTGATATCCTTCGGGATGTCGATGAGCACCGGGCCGGGGCGGCCAGTGGTGGAGATATGATAAGCCTCACGAGCAATACGGGGCAGCGCGTTGGAGCTCTTCACCAGGAAATTGTGCTTCACGACCGGGGCCGTGATGTTGAAGATGTCCGCCTCTTGGAAGGCATCCTTGCCAAGCATCCAGGTAACCTGCTGACCGCAGAGGACGATCATCGGCACACTGTCCATCTGGGCGGTCATGAGGCCGGTGACGGTATTGCCAGCACCGGGGCCGGAGGTCACGAGGACCACGGCGGGCTTGCCGGTGGCGCGGGCGTAGCCATCGGCCATGTGGACGGCTCCCTGCTCGTGGCGGACGAGGATGAACTTCATGTCCGTCTTGACCGTTTCGAGGGCGTCGAAGATCGGAATCGCGGCACCGCCGGAGTAACCGAAGATGTACTCGATGCCGAGATCGGCGAGGGTTTTGATGAGGGCTTGTGCGCCGTCCATTTTTTGCTGACTCATGATCGTTGGGGTGAAAATTGCGATTTAGGAGCCCAAAATGCGTTTTAAATCTGAAATCACAATCAAAAACTTCACTTTTAAAGGCAAACAAGCCCCAAAAGACCATCGATTCCGCTAAAAATTGATCTTTTTTCAACAAAACAACCCTCCACCCGAGCCACACAACCAAACATCTTCAGCCAACAGCCGCTTCTTCAACATTCACACAGGTGCAGATGAGGTGGCGATCGCCGAAAACATTGTCGATGCGGGAGACCGGCGGCCAGTATTTAGCTTCCTGCACCCAAGGCAGCGGGAAGGCTGCGACCTCACGCGTGTAAGCATGCGGCCAGTCGCTTTTGGTGACAGACGCAGCGGTGTGCGGGGCTTGTTTGAGCGTATTGTCGGTGGCGTGAGACAGGCTGCTCTCGACGCCGATCATCTCGGCATGGATGCACTGCATGGCCGCGATGAAACGGTCTAGTTCGGCTTTGCTCTCGCTTTCGGTCGGCTCGATCATGAGCGTGCCTGCGACGGGCCAGCTCATCGTGGGCGCGTGATAACCGAAGTCCATGAGGCGCTTCGCCACGTCCTCGACGGTGATTTTGTGGAAATGGCTGAAGTCGAGGATGCATTCGTGCGCGACAAGGCCGTTCGAACCCTTGTACAGCGTGGGGAAGTTGGTCTCGAGCTTCTTGGCGACGTAGTTGGCGTTCAGGATGGCCATCTTCGTCGCTTCGGTGAGCCGTGGCCCCATCATAGCAATGTACATCCACGAAATGGTGCAAATGCTGGCGCTGCCCCATGGAGCGGAGCACACCGCGCCCTCGCGGCGTTCTTCCGCCCAGGTGTGATGCCCCGGCAAATGCGGCCGCAGATGGGCAGCCACGGCGATGGGACCGACGCCCGGTCCGCCGCCGCCATGCGGGATGCAGAAGGTCTTGTGCAGATTGAGATGGCAGACATCAGCACCGATGCGGCCTGGCGAGGTCAACCCGACCTGCGCGTTCATGTTCGCGCCATCCATGTAAACCTGGCCACCATGATCGTGCGTGAGCTGACAGATTTCGATGATGGATTCCTCAAACACGCCGTGCGTCGAAGGATAGGTGATCATGAGCGCAGCCACCTTGCCGTTGTTCGCCTCGATCTTCGCTTTCAGATCATCAATGGCCACGTTGCCATGAGCATCACAACACACCGCCACGACTTTGAAGCCACACATCACCGCACTGGCGGGATTCGTGCCGTGCGCGGAGGTCGGGATGAGACAGACATCGCGATGAGCCTCGCCGCGCGAGGCGTGGAAGCGTTTGATCGCGAGAAGACCCGCGTATTCGCCCTGCGAACCGGCGTTTGGCTGAAGCGAGACGGCATCAAAGCCGGTGCACTCGGCCAACCAAGCCTCCAGGTCGCCAGACATCGTGCGATAGCCCTCTGACTGATCATGCGGACAGAACGGATGCAATCCATTCACCTCAGGCCAGCTCAGCGGCATCATCTCCGCAGCAGCGTTGAGTTTCATCGTGCAGGAGCCGAGCGGGATCATGCTGCGATTGAGCGCGATGTCTTTGGACTCCAGACGATGCAGGTAGCGCATCATCTCCGTTTCGGAATGGTAGGAATTGAAGACCGGATGCGTCAGATAGACCGACGAACGGTGATGCAACGACGAGAAGTGCAGCGGCTGCGCGTCATCGAGCACCGGTGGCTGCTGCGGTTTGGCAATGCCGAAGGCAGTGAGCAGGTTGAGCAGCTCATCCTCGCGCACACGCTCGTCCAGCGCGACACCGACCGTGTTAGCGTCGATTTTGCGGAGGTTGATGCCGAACAGCAGAGCACGCTTGAGTAAGTCGTCGGCGTTCGGCACGCGCACACTGATCGTGTCGAAGAAATCGTCGCTCAGCACGTCGATGCCGCCACGCAGCAGCTCGCCAGCCAGCCACACGGCCGCCCCATGCACGCGTTGCGCGATGGCCTTGAGGCCTTGCGGACCGTGATAGACCGCGTACATCGACGCCATGACGGCCAGCAACACCTGCGCGGTGCAGATGTTGCTGGTGGCCTTTTCGCGACGGATGTGCTGCTCCCGCGTCTGCAAAGACAAGCGGTAGGCCGTATTGCCAGAGGCATCTTTCGACACGCCGATCAATCTTCCCGGCAGACGACGCTTCAACGCGTCTTTGACAGCCATGAAGGCCGCATGCGGGCCACCAAACCCGAGCGGCACGCCAAAACGCTGGCTGTTGCCCACACAGATGTCCGCACCAAATTCTCCCGGAGGACGCAAGACGGTGAGCGCGAGCAAATCGGCGCTGACGATGAGCAAAGCACCGGCTTCATGCACCTCGGCGGCCAGTTCGGCGTAATCGTGAATCACGCCAAGCGTGTCAGGGTACTGCACAAGCACCGCGGCGAGGCCTTGGGTGCCGTCATGCTTCCAGGCGAGCGCGTCGCCCACTTCCACTCGGATGCCGAGCGCGTCCATGCGGGTGCGTACGACTTCGATGCCATGCGGATGGCATTTATCTGAGATGAAAACGCGTGAAGCACCCGCAGCCTGCGCCACGGCAAGTCCAAGCGCCTCGGCACAGGCAGTGCCTTCATCGAGCAGCGATGCGTTCGCGACATCCAGCGCCGTGAGATCGCGGATCATCGTCTGAAAATTGATGAGCGCTTCCAGGCGGCCTTGCGCGATCTCGGCCTGATAAGGCGTGTAAGCGGTGTACCAGCCAGGATTTTCGAGGATGTTCCGCTGAATGACCGGCGGCGTGAAGGTGTCATGATACCCGAGGCCGATGAAGGAGCGCAGCAGCTTGTTCCGGCTCATGATCTGGCGCATGCGGCGCAGCGCCTGCTCCTCGCTCAGGGGTGGCGGTAGAGTCAGAGCTTCGCGCACGCGGATGCCTTCCGGCACCACTTGGTCGATCAGATCCTCAAGCGTTTTGAAACCAAGCGTTTGCAGCATGCTCTCCGCCTCAGCGGCGGAGGGCCCCATGTGACGGCGAGAGAAAGTGGTGAGCATCTGGAGGAGCGGATGGAGTCACTGAGACTAGCCAGCCGCAGACCGGTGTCACTTGCCAAACCGGTCCCAGAATTTTTTCTCAGACGCTGTTTGTTTGCCCTTGGCCTCGCGCAAAAAGGGAGCCAGGGCGGCAAGGGGCATGCCTAAAACACTGGCCCAAGGGCCGCGATGAAAGAATCGAGAAGAAGTCGGTCGTGCAGTCAAAAAACACACCCTACTTTGGGGCGCTAGCGCCAGCGGATTAGCCGATGTGCTGGCGATAGGCCTCGGCATTCATCAAGGCGTCCGCCTCGGCAGGATTCGAGGGCTTGATCTTAAAAATCCAGCCGCCCAGGAAAGGCTCACGATTGAGCAGGCCGGGGTCATTGCTGAGTGCCTCATTGACCTCGACGATCTCACCGGAAACCGGCGCATAGATGTCACTCGCAGCCTTCACGGACTCGATCACGCAGACCTGCTGCCCAGCGCTGACCTGTGTGCCCAGTTTCGGCGGATCGACGAAGACCACATCGGTCAGTTCGGCCTGTGCGTGATCGGTGATGCCGACCGGCGAAGGATTTTGCATGGGGTCGATCCACTCATGGGATTCGCGGTAGCGGAGGTTGTCGGGAACGTTGCTCATGTTGGGTGTGGTGTGGAAAATGCTAGGCGACTGGTTTGCGATAAAACGGCTTCTTCACCACTTCGGCAGGAAAGCGACGGCCACGAATTTCGATTTCAAGCGCAGTGCCAATGACTGTGGCGCTCCAAGGCAGATACGCCATGCCGATACCCACAGAAAGACTGGGGGATTGCGTGCCGCTGCACACCTCACCGACGATTTGACCTGAATAAGCCACGAGATAATGCGGACGGGGCGGCGGAGCGGCGCCCGTCATGCGGAAGGCGACGAGCTTGTCCGGCAATCCGGCGGCTTTTTGCGCCACCAAAGCCTCACGACCGGTGAAATTGCCCTTATCGAGATCCACAAAGAAGCCGAGCCCCGCCTGCATGGGCGTACGGTCTTCGGAGAGATCATTGCCATTGAGCGGATAGCCCATTTCAAGGCGCAGCGTGTCGCGGGCACCCAGCCCGCAGGGCATGCCGCCTGCGGCTTTCACGGCATCGACGATTTTGCGGAACCACTCTGCCGCTGTTTCCGCAGGCATGAAAAACTCAAAGCCTTCCTCGCCCGTGTAGCCGGTGCCGCAGAACCACATCGGCCCATCATGGGTCATCGTGACGCAGATCTTGTTGTGCTCTGGAAAGGAATCCGCATTGCCAAAAACCGTCGCTGCCACCTCGCGCGCTTTCGGTCCCTGGATGGCGAGACCGGCGGTGAAATCGCTCGCGTTCACCATCATCACGTCATCGTCTGGCGTGAGCTGGGATTCGAGGTGACCCCAGTCCGCGTCGATGCGCGAGGCGTTCACCACGAGGAAAAACTCACCCTCGCTGGTGCGGTAGGCGATCAGGTCATCGATCACGCCGCCGCGTCCGTTCAGAAGCAGTGTGTATTGGCCCTGGCCCGGGTGAAGTTCGGCGATGTTGTTGGTGAGTACGCGATTCAGGAAGGCTTCCGCGCCCTTGCCGCTCACGATGAACTGGCCCATGTGTGAGATGTCGAACACGCCCACGCTTTGCCGCACGGTCTTGTGCTCCTCAACGATGCCCGTGTATTGCACCGGCATGTCCCAGCCTGCGAAAGGCACCATGCGCGCCCCCATTTCGACGTGCACGGCGTGCAGCGGGGTACGGCGGAGCGGAGATGAGTCAGACATCGTCCGCGCATGGTGTGAAGCACCACCCTTTTGTCAATTCATGCGCTCAACTGGCTTGTTGCCTCAAAAGTAAATGACACCGGGGAGGGCGCGGGAGGAAGGGAACGTTGCCTCAGAAGTGATGACACCGAGGGTTAGGCGTTCAGTGTTGCTGCTGCGTGCACGCAATGCAAGGAGCCCGTAGGGCGACTGGAATGAAGTGCACGCAGCAGCAACGGGCGCAGCGCTGCCTCCAGCCGCCGGTT
>JAPLUL010000026.1:0-25364 GCA_026397635.1 Verrucomicrobiota bacterium
AATACATCGAAGGCTACTACAATCATCAACGCAAACACTCCGCTCTCGGATACCTCACCCCCAACCAGTTCGAAACCCAAGCCCATAACCAAACCCTAAATTAAGGGAGTCTTTGGTCCAATAATCAGTTGCACCTCACACGAAGGAAAGTGTGGATGACAGAAACCAGAACTATGCGGAGATTTCCGCCGCCATGCTCGCCCTCAATCCCGCCGCCGATCCCTTCCAGATGATCTTGAACAGCCTCGTTCAGAACCCGCTGATCTTTGGCGTGGTCGGACTCCTGCTTGTGATCAACATCCTCATCTGGCTCTTCAAACCGGCCAAGGGCCGCCGGAGGTGAGCAAAAAGATGTCACCAAAAGATGCCAGGCATTGTGCACCTATTTTTTGCCGCCGATCTTTTTGTCATTCCTCTCGGCTGAGTCGGTCATGAACAGGGAAGCGGACGAGGGCGTCCGCGCTCCGTGCAGCGCCTGATGATCGGCAGGAGAATGATCCTATTTTTGCCACCCATGTTTTTGCCAGACGCAACGGCTGCTCCTGGGAGGCGGTTTTGATCCCAACCCCTCTCGCTTCTTCATGATCTCTCGCGGTGTGTTCTCAAGGAGAGGCGCTTGGCAAGCGCCTGGGCGGTTCCAAACCGCCCTGCCTTGGAATCCCGGAGCTGCACCGCGAGAGCTTAGAATGGCGCAAGAGTTCGGATCCTATTTTTTGGCCACCGATCTTTTTGTCATTCCTCTCGGCTGAGTCGGTCATGAACAGGGAAGCGGACGAGGGCGTCCGCGCTCCGTTTCGTTGCCTTCGTTGTCTCCTGTGAGCTTGGCTCGATTTGAAGCCGCAGGCCGAAATACTGGTGCTCGGGTGCGATTTGGATCGCTCGGCAGGCGTATAGAGCACGATGCGTTCCCAACTCCTGACGTTGCTCCTGTTTTTAACGATCTCCGCCGCCCCGGCTGCGGAGACCCAAGAGCCACGCGTGATTGATTTCAAAGCCGCGCCGCATTCCTACCTGGAAGCCCAGCCGAAGGACCGCTTTGCCGAGCTTCAGGAGAAGGTGCAGCAGGGCGCGGTGAAGCTGGACACCACGAGTGACAAGGCCTTCCTGAGCAGCTTGCTAGAGGCGCTGAACATCCCGATCACCTCGCAGATCATGGTCTTTTCGGCCAGTTCTTTGCAAAGCGAGATCATCAATCCGCGCAATCCGCGCTCGCTCTACTTCAATGAGGACACCTACCTCGGCTGGGTGCCGGGTGGGCTGGTGGAAATCATCGCGGCTGATCCTGAGATGGGTCCGATGTTTTACGTCTATGACCGCCTGCAGCCCGGCGGCCCGGTGCCGGGCGTGCAGCGCTCCAGCAAGTGCATGAACTGCCATGCGGGCAATGCCACGCGGCGGCTGCCGGGCTTGATCGCTGAGTCGCTGCTGGTCTCCCAGGCCGGTTCCAGTCTGGAAACCTATCGCCGGGATGTGCAGGGGCATCAGATCCCGCTGGAGGACCGCTTCGGCGGCTGGCACCTCACGGGCGACCACCATCTCTCCAGCCACAAGGCGAACGTGATGGGTCTGGCGCAGAACCGAAAGATCGAGAAGACCCCCGTGCCGCCCGGTCAGTTCTCCGATCTCAGCCTGCACCTGCTGCCCACCAGCGACATCCTGCCGCACCTCATCCACGAGCACCAGATCGGCTTCGAAAACCGGCTGGTTTACGCGATTTATACCCTGCGGCAGCTCAAGCACGAGAACCGGGGGATGCTGGGCGCTGCGGCGAAGGCGGAGATCGAAGAGCGGGCCCAAGAGATGGCGCGATACATCATGTTTGCCGACGAGGCGAAGTTTCCGAGCCGGGGGATCACGGGCGATCCGGCCTACGCGCAGGATTTCCTCCACGACCGCAAGGTCACCCAGGCGGGGCTGTCATTGAAGGATTTCGACCTGAAGACGCGCATGTTCAAGCACCGCTGCAGCTACATGCTCTACACCGACACCTGGAAACAGGCACCGAAGGAGCTGAAGGAGCGCATTTATTATCACATGGCGCTGTACCTACGTGATCAGCCAGACGCGCAGCACGCGCACCTCGCGCCCGCCGAAAGGATGGCGGTCCGTGGCATCCTCAAGGAGACGATGAACGACCTGCCCGCGTGGTGGCGGTAAACGGAAACCTCAGGCCATGAGGGGCGGCTGCATGTCAAAGGCAGGAATGCGGGTGCAGACGCGACGGCCATCCGGCGTGGTGCCAAAGAAGGAGCCGGTGGCAGTGCTATCCGACTTGATGACGTGGTAGGAATTGTAGCTGAAGGTCTCACCCGGCGAGAGATTCGGGAACTGGCCGACCACACCATCCCCTTCGACCACCATGGTGTCCCCGTCCGTGTCCTTCACGATCCATTTTCGGCCAAAGATGCGCACGGTGTCTTCCGAAGCGTTGTGAATGGAGAGATGGTACACAAAGGGGTGCGGCCGATCCGGCGGAGCAGGCCTCGTGGGATCGTAGGCGATGCTGTCCACCGTGACGGTTAGTCCTAGCAGGGTGTCGAATTGCATGGCGGAGTTTAGATCATGCGCGGTTTGCCACAAGCCGGGGTTTGCAAAAACGCGCCCGGCCCCTACCATCGACCCCTTTTAAACCATGCCCACTCCCCCCATCGTTCTCACCATCGCAGGTTCGGACTCCTCCTGCGGGGCCGGAGTGCAGGCGGATTTAAAGGCCATCTCGGCCCTCGGCGGCTATGGCCTGAACGCACTGACCAGCGTGGTGTCCGAAACGCCCGGCATCGTGTCCCAAGTGCGGCTTTTGGACGCCGAATTCATCGCAGACCAGATGCGTGTCCTGTTTGGCGGCTTTCCCATCGCTGCGGCAAAGACCGGCATGCTTGGCGGGCGCGAGCAGGTGCTCTCGGTGGTCAAGACGTGGAAACCACTCGCCCATGGCCGCATCCCGCTCGTGGTCGATCCCGTCATGGTGGCCACCAGCGGCGGACGTCTGCTCGAAGACGAGGCCGTGCGCACGCTCACCGACGAGCTGCTGCCGCTGGCCACGCTGATCACGCCAAACATGGACGAGGCCCGCGTGCTGTGGGATCGCGAGGTGACGAGTCTTGCGGACATGGAAGCCTGCGCCCGCGATTTAAGCGCCCGCTTTGGCACTGCGGTGTTGGTCAAAGGGGGGCATCTCAAGGGAGAAGCGGCGGACGTGCTCTGCCACGATGATTCTCTCACCTGGCACACCGCGCCACGCACCGCGGGCGTTCACACGCATGGCACGGGCTGCACGTTTTCGGCAGCAATCGCCACCGGGCTTGCGCATGGCATGGAGTTACACGCGGCGGTGGTGCAGGCGAAGCACTTCGTCAGCCGGGCCATCGCGCAGCATTTTGCGTGGCAAAGCAGCGGCGCGGGCACCGTGCATGCTCTCAACCATCTCCAACAGACCGGCGCATGAGACGATTCGCATTCATCCTGGCCCTCGCGCCCTCCTTATTCGCCGCCAGCGGCCCAGAATCGAAGGACATCAGCCAAGCGGGCATTCAAACGGCGTTTCGGATCCTGCAAAAGGAATACATCCGCAGCAGCGACCTCACCTTTGACGAACTGAACCGCGCCGCGCTGGCCGGACTGCTCGAACGGCTCGATTTCGGCGCGGAACTCATCCCCCGGAAGCTCGAATCCGTGCCCGAAGCGCAGCAAGGCGTGCGGTCGGAGCTGATCACGCCACAGATCGGCTACCTGCGGCCGCAAGCCTTCACAGAACGTGAAATCAAGGAGATCGAGCAGCAGCTGGCCAAATTCATCGCCGCGAAGGCCGCTCATCTCATCCTCGACCTGCGCACCCCTGCCCCGCCCGGTGACTTTGATGACGCGGCCGAATTGCTCAGCCTGTTTCTGCCGACGGGCGAGGTGCTGTTCAAGATGAAGCAAATGGATCAGACCACCTCCGAGACCGAAACCAACCGGCGAGAGCCGCTGTGGGCTGGTCCATTGCTCGTCCTCGTCGATGATGAGACCAACAACCTCGGCGAGACCATCGCCGCTGTATTGCGGCAGCGGAAGCAGGCGCTCTTGATTGGCAGCCCCACTCGTGGCGGCGCAGTGCGCTATGAGGCCGTGCCGGTGGATGCGGAATGGTCACTGCGTTTTGCCCGTGCCGAGGTTCTACTGGCCGATGACAGCTCCGTCTTCAAAAAAGGGCTGAAGCCAGATTTCGTGGTGGATCTACCCACGAACATGAAGCGGCTAGTCTTCGAGTCTGGCACCAGCAAAACAGTCAAAAGCACCATCACCGACCAGCCCCGTGCTCGCTTCAACGAGGCGGCACTCGTCGCTAATACCAACCCCGAGCTCGACGCCTACATCCGCCGCTCCGCCGGTGAATCCCTGCCCGAGGACGCGACCAAGCCGAGCGATTCCGTGCTGCAACGGGCCGTTGATCTCATCCATACGCGTGCGCATTTCCAGTCCGCCAAGATCGACTGGAAGCGAAAATCCCCTCCCAGCAATCAGCCGCCCGTGCGCAAGGCCATACCCGTGAAGCCATAATGGAAATCCCCGAAAAAATCGAAACCGTCGTCACGATCCGCGAGGTGATCAGTCCACTGACCTGCCACGCCGCTCTGCCGAACGGCAAAATCATCTTTGGTTTCATCTCCAAAAGAGTGGAGAAGTTCCACCTGCAAGCTGGCGGAAAAGCCCGCGTGCAGATGGATGTGGCCGATTTCTCGCGTGGCGAAATGACGGCAGCGCTATGAGGCAGCCGGCGCTTCTGGCGCGGCTTCCGTAGCAGTTTCGGTGAGCCCAGGCGCTTCCGCCTCTGGCTCGGTGCCTCCAGCGGATTCAATCACCGGTTCGGCATCATCCGCTACCACGGTGGCGACGTCTTGGATGGTTTCACCGTCCCTGAGGCCCATGAGCTTCACACCCTGAGCATTGCGGCCCGTTTCGCGGATGTCGCAGACACGGATGCGCACACTCTGGCCCTTGGTGGTCATGAGCATCAGCTCGTCCTTGTCATGCACGGCCTTGGCGGCGACGACTTTGCCGGTCTTCTCAGTCACGTTCATCGTGGTGACCCCTTTGCCTCCTCGGTTCGTGAGAAGGCGGTATTCATCAAAGGCGGTGCGCTTACCGAGACCGTTTTCACTCACCACGAGCACCATGGTATCGGCCTCGTTGGTGATGCAGCTCACGATGAAGTCACCGTCATCGAGCGTGATGCCACGCACCCCGGCGGTATTGCGACCGATCGGGCGCAGGTTCGGGGACTCAGGATCATCCCCAGTCTCATGGAAGCGGGCACACATGCCCTCGTGGGTAACAAGGCAGATCTCTTTGTTGCCGTCAGTAAGCACGACATCGACGAGGTCGTTGCCTTCATCGAGCTTGATGGCGATGATGCCATCCTTGCGGTAATTTTTGAACTCTTCGAGCGCCGTTTTCTTCACCGTGCCGTCCTTGGTGGCGAAGAGCACATACTTGTCTGCCGCCCACATGGCCTCGTCCTCCTGACCCTGAGCCTCCAGGATGAGCACTGCGGCGATTTTCTCCTCGGAGCGCAGATTGAGCATGTTCTTGATGCTACGACCCTTGCCCGTGCGCGGCGCTTCGGGGATCTGATGCACACGCTCGACATACATGCGGCCCGTGTTGGTGAAGAACAGCAGGAAGTCATGCAAATGAGCACTGAAGAGGTGCTCCACAAAGTCGCTGGCCCCCTCATCGCTTTGTGCCTCCCGCGCTTCCATGCCTTTGAGACCTTTGCCGCCTCGATTTTGCAGGCGGTACTCAGCCGTGGAGGTACGCTTGATGCTGCCCATGTGCGTCATGGTCACAACGGTCGGGTCGTTCGGGATGAGGTCGATGTTTTCGATCTCGCCCTCGGCGGCCTCGATGCGTGTGAGACGCGGCGTGGCGTGCTTGAGACGGATGGCCTGGAGCTCATCCTTGATGATCTGGAGCACGCGGGCCTCACGGGCCAGGATGTCCATGAAATCGCGAATGTTGACCAAAACGTCGTCGTAATCGGCCTTGATCTTATCGCGCTCGAGTCCGACGAGCTGGTAGAGGCGAAGTTCAAGGATGTCCTCGACCTGCTTGTCGGTGAAGATGTATTTGTCACCCACGATGCTCGCCTGAGCACGAATCATGATGCCGAGCTGCTCAGCAGTGCTGACGGCGAAGTTGTAAGCCTTGAGGCGCTCACGCGCTTCGTCGCGGTTTTTACTATCGCGGATGATCTTGATGAAATCGTCGAGATGACCAAGTGCGAGGAGCTGTGCTTCGAGTTTTTCGGCTTTGATCTCGGCCTGCTTCAGCAGGAAGCGCGTGCGGCGGATGATGACCTCGCGGCGGTGCTCAATGTAGCACGCGATGGCGTCCTTCATGCTCAACACACGCGGCTTGCCGCCGTCGATGGCCAGCATGTGGATCGAGAAGCTCGATTCTAGCGCGGTGTGCTTGTAGAGGTTGTTCAGCACGACCTGACCTCGGGCGTCGCGCTTGAGGTCGATCACCACGCGGGTGTTTTCATCCGACTCATCGCGCACGCCGCTGATTTCGGTGATGACTTTCTCATTCGCGAGTTCGGCGATGCGCTTCACCAGTTCGGCGCGGTTCACGTTGAACGGGATCTCGGTGATGATGATCTGCTCGCGGTTGCCATTCTCAACGATTTCCGCCTTGCCGCGGGTGCGCACGCTGCCGTGGCCGGTTTCCATGTAGTCACGGATGCCATTGGTGCCGAGGATGACGCAGCCCGTCGGGAAATCGGGTCCTTTGATGTGTGCTTGCAGTTCAGTGCAGGTGATGGCCGGATTATCGATCTGCGCACACACCGCATCGACGACTTCGCCGAGGTTGTGCGGCGGCATGTTCGTCGCCATGCCGACGGCGATGCCGGTGCCGCCGTTGACGATGAGATTTGGGAAGGCCGCCGGGAACACGGTCGGCTCAGTGAGACGTTCATCGTAGTTCGGGACGAAATCGACCGTCTCTTTCTCCATGTCCGACATCAAAGTGCCGCCGAGGTGCGTCATGCGGGCTTCCGTGTAACGCATCGCAGCCGGAGGATCGCCTTCCACCGAGCCGAAGTTCCCCTGCGGGTCGATCAAAGGCTCACGAATGGCCCAGGGCTGGCCCATGTGAACCAGCGTCGGGTAAATGACCGCCTCACCATGCGGATGGTAATTCCCCGAGGTGTCACCGCAGATCTTGGCGCACTTCATGTGCTTCTTCGGCGGATAGAGCGACAGCTCATGCATGGCATATAGAATGCGGCGTTGAGAAGGCTTTAAACCATCGCGAACATCCGGCAGCGCACGGGCGATGATGACGGACATCGAGTAGTCGAGGAAGGAGTTCTTCACTTCTTCAGCGACAGAGATGGGGCGGGTGTTGGGGTCTTGCATGGGCGGAAAGGGTCAAGGTTGGCGGCGGAGCACCGTCATGAGGTCAAGGATTGGTCAAGGCGGGGAGTCGAAGGTGGCTAGGAACTCTTCGAGGGGAGGGAGAACGATGGAGGCGTCAGGCGAGTCTTCGCGGACGCTCGAGCATTGAGTGCGGCCAAAGGAGTGGATGTAGTTATCGAGCTGACGGCGAAGCGTTTCGAGTTTAAGCGAGAGTTCGTCGGCAATTGGCCCTGCGACGAGGCTTCGGGCGATGGCTTTTTCCAGCCATGTTTGTGTCTCGCGAAGAGAGCCACGAGCATAATAACAGAATCGAGCATTCTCTTTGAAGGAGTAGCGGCCATAGCCTTCCGAGATGTTGGCAGCAATCGAGTCAGCCGAACGAATCCACTGCAGACCAACGGTCTGCTTTGCCAGCCACTCCCACCCCACCGTCAACGACCACACGTCTTCCCCAACTCGCATCGCGAGCTGATAGACTCTCAGTTCATGTAGATCGACCGTTCCCATAACAACTCTTGACGATTCTTGACAACTCCTTGACCTCTTGGCCGATGCTTACACGTCCAGATTCCGCACGTTGAGGGCGTTTTCTTCGATGAAGTGCTTTCGTGGTTCCACCACGTCGCCCATCAAGATAGTGAACATGCGTTCAGCTTCGTGGGAGTTGGTTTCGTCGAGCTTCACCTGAAGCAGCGTACGCTTGTTCGGGTCCATGGTGGTCTCGAAGAGCTGCTTGGCGTTCATTTCACCCAGACCTTTGAAGCGCTTGATCTCCATGCCACGTTTGCCGATTTCCATCACCTTATCGAGGATGCCGGGGATGCTGAAGACGGGATGAACTTTGGCGTTCTCGCCATCGCCTTCGATGACTTCAAAGAGCGGCTTGTCCTGGCTGCTGAAGTGATCGACGTGCAAACCCAATTCATCGAGCTGCTGGAAGCGCTTCTTCATGCCGTGGGCCTCGTGAATCTCAATGAGGCGGGCACGGCGGTGGGCTTTGGGAGCGGCGACGCCATTGGCATCAGCGGCGGGATTGCCAAAGAGATGCAGATCGTTGTTTTCGCGGGCAAAGGCCGCCAGCTGCTCATTGGTAACGAAGTAGTGGAGGCTGACTTCATTGCCCTCGCGAATGACGACGATGTGATGCGGCAGGTTGCCGGTGGCTTCGTCACGCGCCTGGAGGTAGTGCTCGAAGTCGCCGCCGTGACGACGCACGATGTCGGCGAATTTGGCCACAGGAACAAGAAGATCGAGGATGGCCTTGAGCCGGTCGGCCGCGAGTTTGCTGCCGTCGGCGATGTTCCGCAGACTGATCTCGCCAGATCCAAGTTCGAGCAGGATGGCGTCCATTTCGGCATCGCTCTGCACGTACTCCTCGCGCTTTTTACGAGTGACTTGGTAAAGAGGCGGCTGAGCGACATAAATGTGGCCGCCTTTCATGAGTTCCGGCATCTGGCGGAAGAAGAAGGTCAACAACAAGGTGCGGATGTGGCTGCCATCGACGTCGGCATCGGTCATGATGACGATTTTGTGGTAGCGTAGCTTCTCGATGTTGAAGGAGCCTTCCACCTCGCTGTCGCCACCGATGCCGGTGCCGATGGCGGTGATCATGGTCTGCACTTCCTTGTTCTGGAGCACTTTTTCGAGACGGGCCTTCTCGGTATTGATGAGTTTGCCTCGGAGCGGCAGAATCGCCTGATTGTGGCGATTGCGGCCCATCTTGGCGGAGCCACCGGCGGAGTCACCTTCGACAATGAACAACTCAGTCTTCGCCGGATCGCGCTCGGAACAATCAGCCAGCTTGCCGGGCAATCCACCACTGCTCATCGCGTCTTTGCGGATGGCCTCGCGCGCTTTGCGTGCCGCTTCGCGCGACTTGGCAGCGATGATGATGTTCTTGATGATCTCGATGGCGGTGTCGGGATTTTCGTCAAAGAAGCGCAGCAGACCTTCATAGACGATGGAGTTCACCACGCCTTCGACTTCGCCATTGACCAGCTTCACCTTCGTCTGCGAGTTGAAGCGTGGATTGGTCAATTTAACGCTCAAGACGCAGATCATGCCTTCGCGGCAGTCGTCGCCCTCGATGTCAGGCAGCTTGTCTTTGAACGCCTTGGGATTGGCGCTGATGTATTGCTTCACCGACTTGGTGAGCGCCGTCTTGAGGCCGCTGTAGTGTGTGCCGCCGTCGGGATTCGGGATGGCGTTGGCAAAGCAAAGCGTCTGCTCATTGAGGCCCTTGTTCCACTGCAGCACGCAATCGACGAGAATGAACTTCTTCTTGTCGTCGATGGGCACCTCACGGCGACCGGCCAGCGCGACAGGCTCAGGATGAATCTTGTCCTTGTCCGCCCCCATCTCGCGCACGAACTGCTTCACGCCTTCTTGATAAAAAAGCACCTCCTGCCGCTGCGGATCACTACGCTCATCGGTGAGCGTGATGCGGATGCCGGGATTGAGGAAGGCCAGCTCGCGCAGGCGAACGAGCAAACGGTCAAAGTTGTAAGTCGTGGTGACCGTGAAAATCGAGGCATCAGGGAAGAAGGAAATCTTCGTGCCGGTGGTCTTCGGATCATCGAGATCGCCAAGAACAGTGAGTGGCTCCGTTGTTTTCCCGCGCTCAAAGCCGATGGCGTGGATTTTGCCATCGCGGAAGACCTCGCACTTGAACCAGTCGGAAAGCGCGTTCGTACACTTGGCTCCGACGCCGTGGAGGCCGCCGGAGAATTCATACGCGCCATCGCCAAACTTGCCGCCCGCATGCAGGCTGGTGAGCACGAGTTCCACGGTCGGAATCTTCGCCACCTTGTGCATTTCGACCGGAATGCCGCGTCCATCGTCCTGAATCGTAATGGAGCCGTCGGTGTGGATGGTGATCCAGACGTTTTTGCAATGACCGGCAAGATGCTCGTCGATGGAATTGTCCACCACTTCAAAAACGCAGTGGTGGAGGCCGCGCTCATCGGGGTCGCCGATGTACATGCCTGGACGGAGGCGGACGGCTTCGAGGCCTTCGAGTTTTTGAATTTGATCGGCACCGTAAGCCTGGTTTTCGGCCACACCGGTATTGAAAGCAGCGTTCTGCTCAGGAGACTGTTCTGACATAGGATTTGAAGGGCTAACCATCGACTGAATCCGTCCAAAAAACCGCTACCGGAAACGTGTTCGATGATGACCCTCTGAGACTAGCGAGATGGGGGGGCGAGCAAAGGGAATTTTGCCTCGAAACGCAGTCTTTTTTCAGTCCCAAAAACCTTTCAAACAACGTCCAAAAAAACCAACCTCGCGATGATCACTGACAGGACACCAAGACAAGGCCCATCAAGGCCAAAATCACCCAGAGAAGGAGGCTGGCAGACTTCACCAAAAACCGGCCCGCACGAACAAAGCCTTCAAAATCTCGCCCCAAATGGCTCAAAAAAGTGGCGCGCATCCACGAGCCGTGACAAGCAGGAAGACAACAGCAGACGCTTTCTAGGAGCTTAGGGCTACAGATAGGTTTGCCTCGCAACCATTTCACCCATGAGCAAGCTGCACCGAATCTGTGTCTATTGCGGTTCCAATGCTGGAAACGATCCCGCGCATCGTGCCGCCGCGCATGGTTTGGGCGCATTTTTGGCCCGCAGCGGCCTCGGACTCGTTTATGGCGGCGGCAATGTGGGTCTGATGGGCGCTGTAGCGGATGGAGCACTCTTACAAAACGGTGAGGTGATCGGTGTCATCCCCAAATCGCTGATGGAAAAAGAACTCGGCCACGGCGGCGTCACGGAACTGCATGTCGTGACCAGCATGCACGAGCGCAAGCAGATGATGGTCGATCTGAGCGACGGCTTCATCGCTTTGCCAGGAGGTTTTGGCACGCTAGACGAGTTGTTTGAAACTCTGACTTGGCTGCAGCTCTCCTTTCACGACAAACCGGTCGGCCTGCTCAATGTCGGCGGCTTTTTCGACGGCCTGATCGAGTTCATCGACCACATGAGCCGCAGCGGCTTTCTCAAACCCGAACACGCCAAGTGCGTGCTCGTCGAAAATGACCCCACCCAACTGCTCGCGGCCATGGAATCCTTCCGCCCGCCGGATTTGGGCAAATGGATCGAGAAAATGGCCGCTGAGGCTCGCTAGGACAGCTTGTTCTTGAAGTCCGCGTACCCGAAGCGCCGCACCACACGGTATTCATTCGTCGCAGGATCGTAGATGGCGATGTCAGGATGCGGCACGCCGTTGAAGGTCGTCGTTTTGACCATGGTGTAATGAGCCATGTCAGCAAACACGAGCCGCTGGCCGACCTTGAGCGGCTCGGGGAACGAGAAGCCCGTCAGCACATCGCCCGCAAGGCAGCTCATGCCGCCCATCTTGTATTCGTGCGGGAACTCACCCGGCAAACCCGCGCCGAAAATGCGCGGACGATACGGCATCTCCAGGCAGTCCGGCATGTGCGCCGTGGCGGAGAGGTCGAGGATGGCGGTGGGCAGAACATCACACGCGGCTTCACTTGATTCCACTTCATCGAGCAGGTCTTCAGCGTTCACGCCCAGGATGTGAATATCGATGGGAAAGATGCTCCCCTTCTCATCTCGCAACATGTTCGCAGGGCGCGCATCTGCGAGTGTGATTCCATCAATGGAACGAAAGTAGGTGTTCTCGCGCTTCTTGATAAAGCCCTGACCGCTGAAGTAAGCATCGATTTGCTCATCAGAGGCCTGTTCGGCGGCAATGAACGGCTGGCTGGTCAAAAAAACCAGTCCATCCGGCTCCTGGACAACCCCTTCGAAACACCACTCAAATCCAAGCAACACATCATAGGCCAGCAGATTTTCCAAGTAGGCCAATGCCTGGCCTCGTGCGCCAAAATTCGGCGGCGTCGTCAGCTTGATCACCCGGTTGCTAGCTTGGTCGAGGAGCACTTCGTGCTCCGCACCGCCTTCGAGCTGGGCAAAACTCGCCGTGCGAACTTCAAACACCGAGGGAGAAATCAGGCAGCCGTTGGCTTGCGCCCACGCAAGAATCGATTCGGTCTCGGCACGGACCCGTTCCGCCGCATCTGCGCAATCATTTCTTCGCGCGTCATCTTGGAGGCGGCGATAGAGTTCTCGCGCAAGGCTTCTTGCATCGCCTGGCGTGCGATAGGAGAAAGAATCGGCTGGGGCTTGGACATGATGAATGGTGGTTTGGGGTTGTGAAATGGCAACTGGTGTTTTTCGCGCACCGACGATGTCTTGTACCTCGGCAATAAGATAGCCGGTGTTCAGTCCGGCGGCTTCACCCGGCTCGATATAGACTTCCTTGCCCCACCTCTCACGGAAGGTGCGCAAGACGCGGATGAGGCGCTCCACATCGTAGTCCTTGCGGGTGATGTGATGTCCGCCGCCCATGTTCACCCACTGAACCTGCTCCAGCAGGCGGGGAAACCGCGCTTCGACCGCCGCCACGGTGCGTTCGAGCACGTCGGAGTCCTGCTCACAGAGTGCATGAAAATGCAAGCCTTCAACACCAGTCAGATCCTCGCCCTCCAACGCTTCAGCGCGAATGCCGAGACGGCAACCGGGCGAGCACGGGTCGTAGAGCGAGACTTCGACCTCAGAGTGCTCAGGATTCACGCGAATGCCGGGACTTGGGGCATGCCCCACTGCCTTCGCGGCATCGAGCATCGGCTTAAACTTCCGAAACTGGGCCAACGAGTTGAAACTGAGGTGATGGGCGATGGGAATGATCTGCCGCATCTCCGCCTCTTTGAACGCCGGCGCATAAACATGCACTTCCTTGCCAAATTCCTGTGCCAGCAACGCCTCATTCAATCCGCTGGCACAGCAGCCGCTCAAAGACTCGCGCATGATTGGGAACACGCTGAACATCGAGAAGCCCTTCAAGGCCAGCAGCACCTTCGCACCTGACTCGCTCTGCACAGCGGCAAGCTTCTCCATGTTTTTGCGCAGCAGTGCCACATCCACCACATAGGCGGGCGTTGCGATCGAGTTGATGTCGAAGGCCGGGAACGGCTGCTCGTAAACGTGGGAAGGCGTGAGGTCGGAGGAGGCCATGGAGGGAAATGACGAAGGTGGAATGAATCAGGCAGAGTGACGAGCTTCAGGACGAAGAATGGTTTTTCGTCATTCTGGTTTCGTCTTTCCTTAGCGCACCACACGCGCACCACCGCCGCCCATGGTCTTTTCGACTTCCTTGCGGGTCGCCATCGAAGTGTCGCCGGGAGTGGTGGAGGCAAGTGCCCCGTGAGCGGCCCCGTATTCGACGGCCTTCTGGGCGTCGTTGAACTCCATGAAGCCGAACTGCACGCCGGAGGCGAAGCTGTCGCCGCCGCCGACGCGGTCGAGGATTTCGAGGTCAGGATATTTGCGGCTCTCGTGGAATTTTCCGTCGTGCCAGAGGATGGCGGACCAGTCGTTGACGGTGGCGGTCTTCACGCCGCGCAGCGTGGTGGCGGCGACCTTGAAGTTCGAGAATTCCTTCACCGCTGTCTCGATCATGGCCTTGAAGGCGTCGAGTTCGATGTTGGAGATGTTGTGGTCCACCCCCTTGACCTCAAAGCCAAGCGAGGCGGTGAAATCTTCCTCGTTGCCGATCATGACATCAACATACTTCGCGATCTCGCGATTGACCTCCTGCGCCTTCTGCAGACCGCCGATGGTCTTCCAGAGTGAAGGGCGATAATTCAGGTCGTAGCTGACGATCGTGCCGTACTTGTTGGCGGCCTTCACGGCTTCCACGGTGAGTTCAGCAGTCGTGGCGGAAAGCGCGGCGAAGATGCCGCCCGTGTGGAACCAGCGGACGCCGAGTTTGCCGAAGATGTGCTCCCAGTCGATGTCGCCCGGCTTGAGCTGCGAGGCGGCGGTGTTGCCGCGGTCAGGATTGCCAACGGCGCCACGGATGCCAAAGCCGCGCTCGGTGAAGTTCAGGCCGTTGCGCACGGTGCGGCCGATGCCGTCATCGGCACGCCACTGGATGAAATCGGTCGCGACGCCGCCCTGCATGATGAAATCCTCAATCAAATGACCGATTTCGTTGTCCACGAAAGCGGTGACGACGGCGGTCTTGTAGCCGAAGCACTTTCTCAGGCCGCGGGAGGTGTTGTACTCGCCGCCGCCTTCCCAGGCTTTGAATTCACGGGCGGTGCGGATCCGGCCTTCGCCGGGATCGAGACGGAGCATGACTTCGCCGAGCGAGAGTTGATCGAAGGCGCAGGATTCGCGGGGTTTGATGGTGAGGCTCATAGTTTGAAGAGAGAAGGATGGTTGAAGGAGAATCGGTAAAACTCAGAACGGGTTGGCACGGGCGATGGGCTCCTTGCCCGCTAGGAATCGCGTGAGGTTTTCCACGGCGCAACTGGCCTGGCGCTGCACACTTTCGTGAGTGCGGCTACCGATGTGCGGCGTGAGCACGGTGCCGGGGAGACCGAGGAGCGGATGATCGGCGGGCGGCGGCTCCTGGTCCAGCACGTCAGCACCGTAGCGGATCTGGCCAGCTTTGATGGCCTCGACGAGCGGGGCCAGCGAGATGAGTTCGCCGCGGCCGGTGTTGACGATGACAGCGCCAGGCTTGAGAAGGCCGATGCGGCGGGCGTCGATGAGGCCCTTGGTCTTTTCGGTGAGCTTGGTATGGAGGGAGATAAAGTCCGCCTGCTTGAGGCCTTCGTCGAGGTCTTCGACGCGCTCCACGTCATACCAGCGTGCAAAATCTTCTTCCCAGTAGTTGGCGAAAACGAGAACGCGCAGGCCGAAGGCACGGGCGCGGATGGCGACTTCCTTGGAGATGCGGCCGAGGCCAACGAGCAGGAGCGTCTTGCCGCAGAGTTCGTTGCCGGTGATGCGCGTCCAGTTACCGGCAGCGACGTGATTGGCTTCAACCACGAGGTTGCGCACAACGGCTAGTAGAAGGGCAAAGGTGTGCTCGGCGACGGTGGTGTGGTTGACGCCCGGCGTGAAAAGAACTGGCACCTTGAGATCGGTGGCAGCCTTCAAGTCGATCTTGTCGAGGCCGATGCCGTATTTCGAGATGACCTTGAGGCGCGGCAGGGATTTTTGAATGACGGCATGGGTGAAGGCATCGTCACCGCAAAGATAGGCATCGAAGTCGCCGGCCAGCTCAAGCATGCGACTCTCTGGCAGCGGTCCGCGCTCGCGTACGATCTCGAATCCGGCCTTGGCCAGCATGTCGTGATGGATGCCGGGCGTGTCCTGGAATGACGTGGTGGTGAGGAGGACGCGGGGAGAACTCATGAGGAGAAAGTGGTTGGATTCAGTGTTTTGCGGAGGCCATCGTGGCAGGGAGCAGACTTGCCGCAAACACGATAACAAAAAAAGTGTTTTTCCAGTCTGGCGGCAATTCCATGATTCGCCACTTTTTCGCCTACTTGATCCTCAGCACCGGTGCTTTCGCTCAAACCTCCGCCCCGGCCGAACTCAAGCCCTAGGTACGGTCAACTTGGGGTAGCGCGAGTCCTGACGGATTCGTGGTCTTTGCGCGCCAGCGCCATCTTTCAGCATCTCTCGAACGGCGGAGCTACCCATCCCAATCCCGGCCTCGACGCGCTGGGTTTCATGCTCGGGGTCAGTCGCAGTTTCTAAAAGCTCCGGCAGCGAATTGTGACTCGCATGCACGCCGTCGGCCATTCATGGTGTGCGCTTCCCATGACTGCTCCACTGCTCACCGCGCTCATTTTCACTGCTTCGGCACTACATGCCGCAGACACTTACTTCCCGCCTCCCGACAGCGCAGGCGGCTGGCGTGAGGCGAAGACCGAAAAAGCCATGCGCGAGCAGGCCGGGATGGACCTGAGCAAACTGGAACCCGCTTACACCATCACCGAGCGCAGCACAGCGCATGGCGGTCTGGTGGTGGTGCGAAAGGGCTGGTTGGTGTTTGAGCGCTACTTTGGCCGGGCCAGTCGCAATGTGAACCCCGACATGGCCTCCACCGGCAAGGGCTTTTGCAGCATCGCCTGCGGCATCATGCTGCATGAGTTCAAAGACCAGATTCCCGATGGTCTCGACACGAAGGTCTTCACTGAAAAATTCCTGCCCCAGGCTGTCCCGCTCAATGATCCTCGCAAAGCGAACATCACCCTCGGCCAACTGCTCTGCATGACCGGCGGCTACTGGGGTGAAGGGCAAACACCCACCGGCTATGTCAAAGGCGACCCCAAGCCGAAGCCGCTCAAGCCCGTGCCCGGCCAGAACATCCGTGATCTCGACCAATCCTCGCTCGCTGTGCCGCTGTGGTGCGATCCAGGCGCGGGTTACTCCTACTCCTCCCCTTCCCCGCACATCGCCAGCATCGTGCTGCGCAACGTCAGCGGCATGGAATTGAAGGACTTCATTCACGAACGACTTGCCAAGCCGCAGGGCTGGGGCGCGTGGGATTACTGCCTGCATCGCGGCGATTTCGTCATGCCACATGCGAACGGAGCCGGCAGCACGGCGCTGCATGCCACCGACGCCGTGCGCTTCGGCTATTGCCTGGCTCAAAACGGGCAGTGGAAGGACCAGCAGCTCGTTCCACCGGATTACATCCAAAAATGCCAGACGTGGAGCCCCTACAACCCACACACACCCTTCAGCCTGCAATGGGAGCACAACGCCGACGGCCATGTGGCCGGAGCGCCAGAGGATGCCTTCTGGAAAAGCGGCGCTGGCGGCTTCTGCCTCTACGTCGTGCCCTCGCTCGATCTCGTGATCTACAAACTCGGCGGCAAGACCGGCCAGTATGATCCCACGCTCACCCGCATCCCGCAGCCGGAACCCAAGACCGACCGCGACGACTGGCAGCCAATCCCCGGCAACGCCTTCCAGGAAGGCACGGGAGCGGCATCACTGGGCCGTGTTTTAGAAATGGTCTGCGCGGCCGTGCGTGTGGATTGATTCCACTCGCCTCACTGCAAACTCGCCACGCCGCCAGCCGGTTTGTTGTCGCCCTTGCTGAAGTCGGCGTTCATACTCGCATCGAACGATGCATGGAAGGTCAGCGATGACTTGAGCGCGTCTTGGGCAAGAAGCGGCGAGGCAAGACAGAGAAACAAGCCAAATGATTTCATGGCAGTGAATGCCAATACGAGATCTCGGGGCAGACTCGTGCGCGGGTCAGGCCCGTTCTACGGATTCATCCACGCTTCAAACGCCGCGTCCACACGCCGTAGCATTTCGGCGTTGTCACGCTTCGCATCGGTGAACTTGGCCCAGGCGTTCGGATCCGCGTTCTTGCCCGAGCCCTCAAACTCGGCGATGAACTCCTCCACCAAAGTTCCCTCTCCGGCAAATTGCTCTCGCAGGTGCGCTTTGCAGGTCGTTCCGATCAGGTTTAGGCGGTTCTTGGTTCCGATGCTCATGGTGGACTAGACTAGACGCTATCACAGGCATTGAAAGGCCTTGTTGAGTCCAAGAAAGCTCTGTGAAAAGATCTCCTTCCCTTCGCAGTTGAGCTTTGTGGGCTCAAGCATTCCCAGGAGTTCTCGAACGGAACCTGGACAAAACGCGACCATGCAACGCCTCTTATTTTGCACCTTTTCCAACCTCCTCTCCAACACCACCTCCACCGACTTCCGCCCTTCCGCCTCGCTTCTCTCCAATTCATGTTTTGCCAAGAATCGTTCACTTTGCTAAAAGCATGCTGTCATGGCTTTTTTAAACTACCACCACCTCCGCTACTTCCGCGCCATCGCCCACGAGGGCAGCCTCACGAAGGCCGCGCGACACCTGAAGCTCTCACAATCGGCGCTCAGCGTGCAGCTTCGCAGTTTGGAGGAAAATCTCGGCCAGCAACTGTTTGAGCGGAAGCACAAGGCCCTCAAACTCACCGAGGCCGGGCAGATCGCATTGGAGTATGCCGACTCCATTTTCCGCAGCGGCGAGGAGCTCACTGACCTGCTGCAAAACCGCGCCAAACGCAGCCGCGGCTTCCTTCGCGTCGGCGCGGCATCGAATTTATCGCGAAACTTCCAGCTCAGTTTCCTGCGCCCCCTCATCACCCGAGATGACGTCGAACTCATCATTCACTCCGGCACACTTCGTGAGCTTTTGGCCCAACTCCAAGCCCACACCCTTGATGTCGTGCTTTCCAACACGCCCGTGCGCCGCGATGCCGAGACCGGCTGGCACAGTCATTTGCTCGACGAGCAACCCGTGAGCCTCGTCGGCCATAAGACCCGCGGCATGAAGCCATTTCGCTTCCCCGAAGATCTCCTCAAAACGCCCATCGTCCTCCCCAGCCTCGAAAGCAGCATCCGCGCAGCCTTTGACGTGCTCATGGATCAAACCGGCATCCGTCCCATCATCGCCGCCGAGGTGGATGACATGGCCATGCTCCGTCTCATGGCCCGCGAAACCACCGGCGTCACCCTCGTGCCCCCCGTCGTGGTGCGCGATGAGCTGGAAAGCGGCACCCTCGTCGAGCGCCACCGCTTTCCCCAGATCAAGGAAAGCTTCTACGCCATCACGCCAAGCCGCCGCTTCCCGAACCCGATCCTGCGCGAGTTGATGAAGAACAAGCGTTCTTAACCCCAAGCATTCAGGGCTAAAGATTAAAGGCTAGAAATGGATGGCCACAACGATGCCACCAGCATCCATCCCCCCCCACGGCAAACACCCCCAGCGGAGTTTCGGCGGCTCCTTCATGTGGGCATGGCAGGCCCCTCCCAAGGCAATCTCATTTGGCGATTCATCCTGCGTCTGCCGCTTTCCCGCTTGAACCCGCCCCTGGAGAGCGTTTAGAAAGTCCCAACCCATGATTTTTCTCGCTGAACTGCCCGCTCCCAGCCGTCTGGGGGACGTTTTGATGTCCTTCCTGAGCATCGTCTTCGAAGGCGCTCCCTACATTCTCATCGGCACGGTGATGTCCGGCTTCATCGCCGCGTTTCTGCCTTCGAAGCTGCTGGAGCGGGTGCTGCCGAAGAACCGGGTGCTTTCCACGCTGATCGCCGGGTTCATGGGGCTGATCTTTCCGGTGTGCGAGTGCGCGGTGGTGCCGGTGGTGCGGCGACTGGTGCAAAAAGGGCTGCCGCTGTCATGCGCCATCACCTACCTCGTCAGCGCGCCGATCATCAACCCCATCGTGATCTTCAGCACGATGAGCGCCTTTCAAAACGTGGAGGCCAAGACCGGCGTGCTGGGCAGCGGCGGCATGGCGTTTGCGCGCATCTCGCTGGGCTACGCCATCGCCGTGATCGTGGGCCTGCTGCTGCTGCGCAAGAGGCCTGGCGACGTGCTGAGTGCCAGCGTGGCCGCTGGAGTGGCGAAGGCCGCCGCCGAGACCGAGGAGCCGGCCAAGCCGCCCTTCAACGACCGCTTGGTGCATGCGATGCGGACGGCGATGCGCGACTTCCTGGACACGGCGATGTATTTTGCCATCGGCGTGATCATCACCAGCGTCTTCAACACCCAGATCGACCAAGCCAAGGTGGACTTGGTGGCGGGCAGTGACTTGACGGCCATCCCGTCCCTCATGGGCCTAGCCTTTGTGCTGGCGCTGTGCAGCACCTCGGACGCCTTCATCGCCGCGCCGATGGCCGCCTTCTCCAGCGCCGCGAAGCTGGCCTTCCTGACCTTCGGACCGATGCTGGATGTGAAGCTCATTTTCATGTATTCGGCGGTGTTCAGCCGCAAGTTCGTCATCTGGCTCTGCATCGTCATGTTTGTGCTGGTGGCGGGCCTGGCGAAGCCGTGGACGATGATGATTGATCAAATTCAGCCGAAACCCGCCGCTGCGGTCAAAGCCTCCCAACCCTGATTTCTGCCATGAAAGCGCAACGTCTCCTTATTCATCTCCTCAGCGTGCTGCTCCTGATCCTCTGGGGCGGGGTAATGATCTACTTCCACGTCAGCGGACGCGTCATCAACTACCTTCCCTCGGACGGCCTGTTCCGACCGCTGATGCTCATCGGCGGCATCGGCATGGTGGTGCTGGCCTTGTTCAACCTCTTAACTTACTCCCAAGACGAGGGTGCCTGCTGCAGCCACGACCACGAGCATGCCCACGACGGCCCCTGCGGTCATGATCATGGGCATTCACACAAGGAAGGCGGCTGCGGGCACGATCACAGCCATGATCACGCTCACGAGCACCAGCATGAGCACAAAGACGGCGGCTGCGGTCACGACCACGCTCATGCGCATACGCACGATCACTCCCATGACCATGCGCATGATCACGCGCAGCACGACCATGCCCACGGCATCTTGGAGGAAGGAAGCTGGATCGGTCGTCTTACCGCGGTGGCCATTCTAGCCGTTCCGCTGACCCTGGCCGCCGTGCGCTCGCCGGACCAGTTCAGCGCCAATGCCATTCTGAACAAGAACTTCTACACCCCGAACTACGGCACCGGAGCACGCGCCGAGCAGTTCTCCCTGGCCAACAAAATGGAGGCCGCCAAGGCCGCCGCACCGAAAACGACCGCGCCCAAGGCGGATGCTGGCACTGCCACAACCACCGCCAAGACCGACAACGCGCCGCCGCCTGGAGTCAATGCCGCCTCAGCCGCGATGGCCGACGGAACCAAGAAGGTGAACGAGAAAGACCTTCCCAAGCCTGCGCAGGAGTCGAAGAGCTACGGCACCTTCACGCTTGAAGACCTCAAAGCCCAGGTGCCGCAGAGCAAGGACGGCAATTTCATCCTCGAAGTCCCCGAACTCTATTACACCGGCGGCGATGTCGAGGTGCAGAAGGTGCTCACTGGCCAGATGGTCGAAACGATCGCCCAAGTGCTGCCTGAAAAGGTCAATAACGCCGAAGGCCACCGCCTGCGCATCTTCCGCATGCTCGTCCAGTGCTGCGCCGCTGACGCCCGCCCCTACTCCGTGCCCGTGGATTTCGGCAAGAAGGCCCCAGACTTTAAAGAAATGGCCTGGATCAAGGTCGTGGGCAAGATGGGCTACAAGAAGGAGGGCGACCAAACTGTGCCCATCATTGAGGCCACGAAGGTCGAGGAAACGACCGCGCCAGACAACGCGATGATTTATTGAGGCGTACCGTAGCCATCTTGCTCCGCAAGATGAGCTGAGCGCTTTCGCACAACATCGACGTCTCCGAAATCCGGAGACGTTTGCAGCAAGGCCGCCGCGGAGCTCCTCTCGCGGAGCGAGAGGGCTACTTTACGGCACGTCGTAAGTCCCCAACCCCGCCACGTCGAAGCGTGCCGAGCCGACTTCATCGGCGATTTCGTTGAGCGCCTCGACTTCGGCGGTGGAGAAGAGCAAACCGCCCGCTTTCGCGGTGTGAGCGGCGTTTTGCGCCTCCGGCTGGCCGGGGAGCAGGCAGCCTTCGTTGCCGTGACCGAGGATGTCATCGATCACGGCCTTGATGTTCTCATTGAAGTTACGTCCGTTGGAGAACAAGCCGGTGCTGATGGCATCAGGATGGATGACCTGGAAGTAGAAGCTGCTGGTGCGCTTCTCGCCTGCCGGAAAGGGCTGGGCTTTGATGTCGGGATGCGCTCCGCCGCCACGCAGCGTGGGCAGACCACCGCCGATCATGCCGCCCATGACTTCGATGAGGAGCGAGAGGCCGTAGCCTTTGTGAGCGCCAAAAGGCAACAGCCAAGCCGCTTCGTTCGCGTCGGTGGTCGGTTTGCCAGCGGCATCCACGGCAGCGCCGGGAGGCAGCGGTTTGCCTTCACGCTTGAGCTGCTGCACGCGGCCCATGGCGACGGTGGAGGTGGCCCAGTCGATCACGATGGGGAAACCGCAGGCGTCCTGCGTCGGCAGGCCCCAGGAATGAGGATTGGTGCCGAGCACGGGGAATTTTCCGCCGAAGGGCACCACCTCACCGAGGGTGGAAGTGCAGTTCGTGTAAGCGATATAGCCTTTCTTGGCCGCATCCATGACGTAGCCGCCGCCCCAGAGGTAATGGAAGGCGTTGTCCACGCTGACTTGGCCGATGCCGTATTTGTCCGCCATCTCCATGCAGCGCTCCATGGCGCTGAAGGCCACGCTTTGGCCGAGCTTCAATTTGCCGTCCCAGGCTTCGCTAGCCGCGAAGGGTTTCTTGATCACCTCGATCTCAGCGCCGGGTTTGCAGCCGCCGGTGGCACTGCCGAAGAGGTGATCCAGATGCAGCGCCTTGATGGCGTTGTGCGTGCGGATGCCGTGAGCGGATGCCATCTCGCAAAACCGTGCGCCATCAGCAGCCTCCGCCTGCGTGTAGCCGCGATGCTGATAGGCGGCGCGGACGAGTGCGTTGTGAGCTTCAGTGGGGACAATGTGGTAGGTGGTTGGCATGGTTCGCGGATGATGTCGAGACACACGCGGCGTGCAAGGCGCTGATTGCGCTTCATCTCTCCAACCAATGCCCTCGTAGCTCCTAGGCAGCGCCTTGAGCCCCGGCCAGCCGTTCACATCCATCACACGCTTCCCAGCCGCGCATCCACCGCTAGCAGAGCCAAAACGCTGACGCCGTCCCGAATCCGACCGTCACGCGCCATCTGAATCGCCTCAACGACTGGCAGACGCAGCAGTTCCAACTCCTCCGTGTCCTCTGGCTGCGCCTGCGCAAACGTAAGACCCGTGGCGATGAAGATGTCGCAGGTCTCGTTGCTGGTGGAATTGGAAAGCTGAATACCGGAGAGCAGTGGCTCGATTTTGTCCGCCACGATGCCGGTTTCCTCCAGAAGTTCACGACGTGCGGCATCCACGGTCGATTCACCCGCCGGACAGCCGCCCTCAGGGATTTCCCACTCGTAGCGCTGGTGGCAGTAACGCCATTGGCCGACAAGCCAAGTAAAGCCCTCGTCATCCAAGGGAATCACACCGACGGCGGTATTCTTGTATTCGACGACGCCGTAAATGCCGGGTCCGCCCGTTGGTTTGATGACCTGGTCTTCGCGCACGCGAATCCACGGATTCGCATAAGTCTCACGCGTGGAGACGGTCTTCCAAGGATTGGGATTTTGGGGAAGTTCAGTGTCCAAAGTTCAAGGTTCGGTGGAGAGCCGCAGGCCCTCGGTTTCGATTCTGACCTGCTTGATCGCTTTGAGCACCGGCCCTATCGTCGGGTGAGACTGGTAAGGGCCGAGATAGCCATACATCTGCATGCCTTTGAGCATGCCTTCTGGCACCGTTTTGCCGGGAATGCGCACAGCGCTAACCTTCGCGTCCGGCCCCAGCGCGGTCATTTCAAGAGCGAAGTCGATCTCGCCAACGAGGTACCGCTTTGTATCCTGCCAGAACTTCGCCGTGTTCATGGGTAGGCTGGCATCGGTGACGATGAGGCGTTTGGCGGCATCGAGTGCATTCACACGCAGCATGTCCTTGTAGGTGCCGTTGCCGCCATCCGGTGCCAGCAGCAGGAGGGCGTTCAACTCAGCCACCGTGAGCGTCAAAGCAGCTGTCTGGCCCGCATTCGCGGCCTTGGCAAAGTCGGCGAGCCTTTGCTCCAGTCCGGATGGCGAAGAGATCGCCGGCATCGTCACCGGCATCGGCTGCGTGAGGAGGCCGATTTCCTTGTCCATCGTCACCAACGAATACCAGGACCACCAAACGATGAAAGCGACCACCGCCACCACCGCCGTCATGATGATGCAGCCGTAGCCGGAGTGAAACTCGCCTGTCGGGGTCTTTTCGATCTTTGCCATGGGTTTAGTTCAAGGTTCGGAGTTCAAAGTTCAAGATTCAAAGTTTGAAGTTCAAAGTTTTATTGTGGCGTTCAAGGTTACGGGAGCGCCTCGCGCCTGACTCATACCACCTATCTCATTTACCACCCCCACCTTCCTGCGCCCCTTCGCAATCGATAACGACCATGCAGGGCGTGTCGGCTTCAATGTCGAGCCTGCGCACGAGCAGTCGGGAGAGGTAGGCTCTGCCCCACTCTGTCTCGCGGTCCAGGAAGCGGCCAAGTTGCGTGTCTCTCTCCACACAGGCCACGATGCGGGGTTCGCCCGAGGCTGAGGTCTGAATATCAAAGGTGAGGTATTTGGAACGCAACGCAGCAGGAATGTCCAGGCCGTGACTGGGACGCAGGCCGAGATGAAGCCAGGCGGCTTCCTCGCCAGGTTGTTTGAGAAACGTGACCAGCTTAGCCTCATGCGTTTCATGAAACAGGGGCCAGTGGATACGACGCTTGCCATCCGCACCGGATTCGAGGCGGATGAGAGCACCGTTGGCACAACGAGAGGTCACCACCTTGAAAATCGGCACGGTTTGACCACTTGGGATCACCAACGGCAGGCCGGGAATGCGCGCCAAGAGCCGCAATTCGATTTTTTCCTCTGCACCCGGTCCAAACAAGGCCTCGATCTCTGCTCCGTGCTTTCCCCCCTCGTGAATACAATCAGAGCGGCGTTCCGCAGTGTCTGCGGCGATGAGTTCCGAGACCAATGCCTTCACATCGGCAGCAATCGCCGCCTCATCGGGCGGAGGAAATGTAGCCGCCCGTGATTCCGTCGGCGTTACGCTCTGTGCCAGACGAATTTCAGGGACAACCGTCGGTTCGGTGATAGGTGCGGCATCCATCAAATCTGACGCAGGGCTTTGCTCCCACCAAAACCAAGCTGACACGGCGCAGACGATCATGAACGCCAGCAGGATAAAGGCCCCTTTCCAGGAGGAACCGCCAGAGTAGGAAGGCATGGCGAACTCAGCCACCGGAGGCAGTTCCCTGACCGGCATGAGTGCCCGCGAGGGCTGCAAAAAGGTGCGCGCAAGAGGATTGGCTTGAGGTTGAGCGGTGACAGAATCCACCACCGGCCACGGTTTAAACCCGGATCATGCAATAGAAGACGTTCAAGGTGCCGGAGCGCTTGTCAGACCAGGGGATTGACGCGTGTGTAAGAATCACCGTGATGGTGAACCTTCCGATTGAATACTCTGACAAGCCGGTGTCACCATTTGGCGGCATGGCGCTGATGAAACGCTTCATCGACCAGACCGGCATCCGTGAGCATCTGGCGACGCTTGATCTGCCTCAAGGCGGATCCAATCGCGCCTACGATCCGGTGCAGATCATCGAAAGCTTTTGGCTTGGGAT
>JAPLUL010000172.1:0-6678 GCA_026397635.1 Verrucomicrobiota bacterium
CGCGGCAGCATCTCTTCCCGAACTTTTTGACTCATGGACATCGACTTGGGTTGCCGGTGTCATCCTTTTTGAGTCAACGTCCTTTCCATCCCCGCACAGCTTTTATCCCCAGGGTGTCAAAACTTATGAGGCAACAGGCACTGCACTTACCGCACGAATTACAGATTGCAGTTTACCCTGAGAATCTGCTAATTTTTTCACCACAACCGCTTCTTCACCATGCCAGCCGGACGTTCTCTGCCAATGATCGTCGCCGCGTTCCTCGCGTCGGCGACCTTTGCTTTGAGCCAAAGCGCCGCCTCCGTATCGGCAACCGGAGCCGTGGCGGCGCTCAAAAAGCGTGATACCCCAGCGCCAGTTCTGCCGCCGAGTCTTTCCAACACCAACGTGCCGCGCCTCGGCTATGCGCGTTACCCATGGAAGCTCGACATCGTGGCGACCGTGTTCTGGGTAGGAGAGCAGCCAACGGCAAACAATCCCACGCCCAACGACAAAAGTTCCTGGGACACCAAGTGGATGGAAAACTTCGGCGGCTACGACGATCCCGATCCCACCAAACGCACGGAAGCGTTCACCCCGGTGGGCTTCATGCCGAAGCAGAACCCCTTTTACATCGCGCTGCCGTACAACGACGTGATCAGCTACAACTCCCACAAGCCGGAGGCGGCAAAAATGATCCCCTGGTTCAAGCAGTGTTTCACCCGCTCTGGGCGCACCGTTCTAAAAGGCCAGTGGGTGGCCATCCGCCACGGCAACCGCGTCTGCTACGCCCAGTGGGAAGACTGCGGCCCCTTCGTCACCGACGACCACGACTATGTCTTCGGCAGTGCTCGCCCGAAGAACACCAACAACAACGGTGCCGGCATCGACATCTCCCCCGCCATCCGCGACTACCTCGGTCTCAAGAGCATGTCCCGCTGTGACTGGCGCTTCGTGGATGTGAGCGAGGTTCCCGCTGGACCTTGGCGGAACATTGGCGAAAACAATCATTTCGTCCGCGTGCAAAAGGTGGAGAAGGAGCGCGAGCACACCGCCATCTCCTCACGCCTCGAAGAACTCCGCCGCATGCGCGACGAATACTTCAAGCAGAACGGCGCAGGCGCAGTGCGCTGACCCTGGCGGAGGCCTTCATGTCTCACTCAAAGTCCAGCGCCACGCTTCGAGCGTCAGCGCCATCTTGTGTGTTTTCGTAAACCCGCAAAAGCGCCTCGACGACAACTTGAGGCTTGATGTGAGTGATACAGAACGGCTCAGGGTGAATGCAGTTCCAGCGACATTGATAGCAGTCCATCCCATGATGCAACCAGACCTGGCGCTGGCTCTTACTCCAAGGCGCAAACATTCCAAAGTGACCGCCTCCCAGCAAGAAAACCCCCGGCTTGTCCAAAGCCGTGGCGATATGAGCGGGTGCCGAGTCGGGAGCCAGGACAAGGCATGATCGTGCGACCAATTGCAGAAAAATCTCCAGCGTTTCAGGACGATGCCATTTTGCCTGCGGCACGCCGGCAGCAGACATCGCGCTCTGCCAAGGCTCAATGTCAGCTTCGGGTGGCAGACAAAACTCGACAGGCAAAGACACACGTTGCAGGAAATCATGGATCACGGTTGCCAGCAGATGCGGCGGGTAATGTCGAATCGCCACCCCGGCCAGCGGGCATACCAGCAACACTCTCCCTGCCACCGCTTGCGCGGCTGAAATTGTCGGTGTCACCGCTTCTATCTCCGTTTTTTTCCCTGTGACTGACTCCAAGATGCGACGATGAGCCTCCAGTTCCAGGCATGTGCCTTCTGCCACCTGCGGATAAGACACCAGCACAGCCCTGGGAAATGATAGGCTCACGTTCTCCCCTGCCCTGTCCCACCGGGAGGCATGACATTTTGCTGGGGCGATGAGGCGCACGATCACATGCTGGTAGTCCGAAGGCTGGTGGCGCAGGCAGACCAACGTCTCGGTCGAGATGGAACGCAAGCGGGCCGCATGGCGCCACAAAAAGACGAGCAGATCAGGAAAGTAGCGCTCGCAAAAAGGCGGCAGCACCAGCAGTTCGACCTCTGGTAACTCGGCTCGAAAAAGCGGCTCCGCAGCGGTGGAGACGACCATGAGCGTTTCCTTTGTGCCAAACTCACGCAGCAGTTCACGTACGGCCCCCAGGGACAGAACAGCATCTCCGAGCCTGTCGAGCTTCAGAATCGTCAGACGAAACTGGCGCTTTTTTCGCCTCGGCCAGACGCTGGCAGCAGCCAGAGTTAGGGAGTAGATCAGGTGCCGAATATGGTGAATCATGGCAGCAATGCGGAGCTCAGCAGGCGCAGATAACTCGACCTTGTCGTTTCAAGAAATGAAACAGGAACAGCGCCAGACTCGCTGACCGCCATCTCTTCCAGTTCTTCCTTCAAGGCGTCCACTGCCTGTGACACCGTTAGGATCTTGATACCAGGCACTTCAGCGGCAGTGAGCAGCCGCGTGTCGTTGCCGGTGAGCAGCACTCGCTTGCCCATGGCCGCTGCCACCACCGCTCCATGGACGCGATTGACCACCGCAAAACGGCAGCGCGAGTACACGTCCAGATAATCCCGCCAGTGTCGGCTGAAAAATCGTGGCACCTCCGGCAGCAGCCGGGCGGCCAGTTCATCTTCCTTTCGATCATGGCAGATGAGCTGGCATGGAATCCTACGGGCCAGTTGACGCGCTTCCTCACAGAACACTTCCTCCCAACGCTGACGCAGGCCCGCCCCATGCCCGGCAAGGTCATAGTGCCCGCCATCCGGCATGTAGTTCAGCGCCACAAACCCGTCGTCCCGTGGCTGCACGTTCATCGCTCCAGGCGCAAAGATCGACGGGCAGGGCAGCAGCGGCACCGCATGCCCGCATTGACTGACCATTCGTTGGGCAAGAGCATCCCGCACCGTGGTCACCGCACACCAGCCCGTGAATTCATCAATGAAGGCCCGGCATTCCAAGTCCGCCACGACTTCAGTCCCGTCACTGCCCCAAGCCTGACAGGAGCCGGCCCCAAGATTCAGCAAGGGGACGCGGCCTTGCCGCAGCTTCCAGCGCTTTTTCACCACCTGCCCGAACCACTCGTTGTGCGCACATTTCGAGTGCGCGTTCTTCCAGTAAACAGGAGCGCCCGACTGCACGATCAAATCGCTTCCCAAGGCAAGGTCCGTCTGCGGATTCATCGGCAGAACATCCACCAGCCGAGACAACCGGGTCCGCCAGGACAACCGGTCCGGTAGCCCACGTGTCCATGCGTCCAACCGGTGCCAGAATTCTCCACGCACCGTGGCCGGGAAATGCTTGTGCATGGTTCTGACCTCTATCTCACCCAGCACCTCGCGCAGCAGGCTGAGGATGCCTGCCCGCACGAAGTCGTCGCCAACATTGTGATTTACCGTCGATATGAGACAGACACGTTTCATGGGCGCAAGAGTGAGCGGATCATATGCCGGACTGCCGCGATAGAACAGACCACCGCAGGCAATCCCACGACTGTGCGCAGATATTGTTGATCTGCCTGCACACAAGCGGCTCTGCGAGATGGATGCACCAGCGGCGACGCCATGCTTTCTGTGGGCAGCGCCGCCCTTGGGTCATTGGGATTGCTGGTATGGGTTGACTCAGCGCCGAATCCAAGGTTGGAGACCAAATTGCATGCCGGGACGATGCTAAGCCCCCCTTGAACCAATTTTGCGAACGCCCATTGGTAATCCCAGGTGTCCACCCGGCCTTGATGCACGGCGTCAAAGACCTGCTTCCGCCAACTCGCCTCAAACGGCTCCGTGCAGATTTTTTTCAGCCGTCCGGCCTTCCTGAACTCAGGCCAGCATGACATGTTGACGTCATAGGCCTGCCAGGCTCGCCGCCATGATGCCCAGCCCCAGATGGGTCCAAATCGTGAGAAGAAGTAGTTCTCATCATCCGCATGAAATCCCGTGAGGTTGCTACCACAGATCTGCATGATCTCGGGCACATCTCGGTAGAGTTTCAGCATCTCGTCACAAAACGAAAAGAAGCTCAAATCAGGAAGGCAGTCGTCCTCCAAGATGATCAATTCGGCATGCCTCTCAAAGGCCCAGTCCAAAGCCGATGAGACTGCCTTTTTACAGCCTTGCCTCGTGGGCAAGAAAAGGGTTTCCACCGTGCAGGGCCAGTCGATCCCGGCGAGTATCAGCCGGCGTGTTTCCTGGCAGCGTGAATCATCTTCCGGGCCATCCGCCGCGACCAGCAGATTTCTCGGTCGCGCCTGCCGGATCACCTCCAGCACTCTGGAGGTGATTTGAGGACGGCGTTGGACCAGAAACAGGACTGGGGTGCGGCAACCGTGGCTAGTGACTTCCATTGGAGTCCAGCATCCACCTTGTTTCCGCAGGTGTCAAAGCAGCCCTCGGGGAAGGCGGAGGCAGAGGCACATGCGCAGAGTACTACTCAGCGGTAATGGTTGGCTGGTGGAGCTGGATGCGGAAAAACCTACCCTGCTGGCCGTTGGGCAGGATGGGAAACGGCAGGCCTACCTTTTCGAGGACGCCTTCGTCGGCGATCACCTCCGGGATGGCGGTGCTAGGGGTCCAGTCGATGAGGTTGCTGCTGAACTCCACGATGTAGTCAATTCCTGCGGTGAGGTGGTCCTTGCGACGGCGGAAGACGGCACGCATGCCTTCCTGCTGATTGGGGGGGGATTCAGCTCGGGTGCCGGCATCGCTGCCCGTTTGGGTGGGATCGAGGCCAAAGGCGAACTCAGCGAGGTTGGTGAGGCCATCTCGATCCGGGTCGGCGCTGTCCAGCGCGGCACCGCTGGCCTGGCTGCTGCCGAAGTAGGTCTGGCGCCAATGCTGTACGCTGCTGGCGGCTTTGACCTGGAGCGTGAAGGGCACTGTGGCGCTGGCTCCGGCATTGTCGGTCGCGATGAGCCGCAGCAAGTTGGCCCCAGGGGTGAGGGAACTCGTGTCACAGCTCCATTCCAGGTCACCGGTGCTGTCATTGCGGGTGATTTCACCGATCACCTGCCCGCTGCCGACGCGCTCGGCGCGGATGCTTGCGCCCTCGTTGCCATCGCGGTCGAAGAACTGTGCGCTGAATCGTGCACGGTCGCCCTGGACGACGCTCAGGCTGGGGCCGGCGTTGATAATCTGGGTCGCCTGTACCGGGGCACTGAAGCACAGGAGCAGAACGGCCAGGGCTGCCTTGAGAGAGTTTTTATTCATCGCTTTGATGGGTGCCATTGAATGTATGAAAGGAGGAGATGTGCGGGACTAAAAGGCTGGAATATGGCGTAACATGAGCACTTCTTTTTGTCCGCCGCTGCTGGTGACTGAACCTGCCATCCAGACGTTGCCATTGGGGTCAGCAAGGACCTTCTTGACGTTGTCGTTTTTGTTGTTGGCGCCGTCAAAAGAGCGCTGCCAACGGAGGGTGCCCGGGCCTTTGTTGTGCTTAGCCAGATACACGTCGGTGCTGCCATCGGCGTTGGTGGTGTAGCCGCTGATCACCGGGTTACCAATGCCGTCGAGCGCGATGGTAAAGTTTTCGTCATTGGCGCTGCTGGTGCCGTTGTAGCGGCCTTCCCATAGCAGCGTGCCATTGAGTCCGGCATACTTGAGCGTCATGCCGTCCCGCACGCTCGCCGAACGATAGGATGCGCCGGTGACATAAACGTTCGCGTCTTCGTCCAGCGCCATATCCCAGGGCGCGTCCGAGGAATTGAAGCTGCTGTTGTATCGCTGGCCCCAAATCAGGCTGCCGTCCAGGGCGGCGTATTTAGCCGTGTACATGTCGTAGTTATTCCCCTGCGAGTAAGCGGCGATGATGACGTTATTGGCCCCGTCGAGCGCTAGGCCGCGCACCGCGTCGGGTTTGTTGGCGAAGTTGTAACGCTGCTCCCAAACCTTCGTCCCGTCGCTGGCGGCGAGCTTCACGGTCCAGGCGTCGCTGTTAGTGATGCCCGCGAGCACCACGCTGCCGTCCGTTCCCACCACCACGCGGGCAGGCACGTCGGAGGTGGTGGTGGTGCGGTTCTGCGTGCTGGTCCATACCGCGGCACCAGTCGTAAGATCGAGTTTAGCGGCAAAAAAGTCATTGCTGGTGCCCGCGCCCACCGCATAACCGCCGACCACCACGTTCGTGAGTCCTTGCAGGGCCAGAGAGACGCCGACGTCGTTGCCGTTGCCTGCCCCATTGTAGCGGTAGCTGTTGGCCCACATTGGCGTCCCGGTGCCGCCATTGTACTTGGCCACAAAGACGTCCTGTCCGTTGGCTCCAGTGATGTAGCCAGCAACCACCACGTGACCGTTCCCATCGACCACCACAGCCCTGGCCTCGTCATCGCCGCTCGTTCCGCTGATGCGGGTCCATAGTTTGGTGCCGTCGGAGTGATACTTAGCCAAGTAGAGATCCTTACCGGTGCCGGTGATGGTATAGCCAGCGACGAACCCTGCCACTGCATCGTTTCCGCTGAGCTGCAGCGCAATGTCATTGCCCTCTCCAGCACCACTGCCTGGGAAGAGGTCCCGCCAGTTCTCGGCGATGTTGTCCAGCATCAAGATCGGCGCGTTATTGAAGACGCTGACTACCGAGTCCACATCCACCGCTGCATTGAAGCGCCCATCGCCCGCTTGACTGGCCCTCACCGTCACTGAACCGATCCCGGTGAATGACAAAATGCCTCCGCTGATGCTGGC
>JAPLUL010000104.1:0-21951 GCA_026397635.1 Verrucomicrobiota bacterium
GAGATGAGTCTGCTGACGACTGCTGCGGATTGAAAATCCGCGCTCCTCAGCGTCCAAACCGTGCTTTGATCAGATAGCTGCCGAGAATCCACACCTTGTGAAGTTTGCTGAGGCGGCAGCGCTTGATGAACACCGGGAACTTCTCGCGCTTGAGCTTTTCGAGGATGCGCGAGTAGATCGCCCCCATGATCTCGGAGGCGACCATGTTTTTGCGATCTTCAGGCGGCAGCGCCTTCTGCGCGGCCTGATAGTAGTCACGCGCACGGCGATACTGAAACTCCATCATCTTCGTGAAGCGCGGACTGGGCCGCGCGTCGAGGATTTCGCTCTCCAGCACACCGAACTGGCGCAGCTCGCTCTGCGGGAGATAGATGCGGCCTGTGTCGCGGGCGTCTTGACCGACATCGCGGATGATGTTGGTGAATTGCAGCGCGTAGCCGAGATTGATGGCGTAATCGCGCGTGGCGGGGTTGGTGTAGCCGAAAATCTCGATGCTGACGAGGCCAACCACGCTAGCGACCTTGTAGCAGTAACCGAGCAGCTCATCAAACGTGGCGTAACGCGTCTTCGTGATGTCACTGGCGACGCCGTCAATGATTTCGCCCAGCCAAGCTCTCGGAAAGCCGTATTTGGCGGGCAGAAGCACCACTTCGTCGAGCACCGGATGCCCCGGCGGCTTACCTTCATCCACGCATTGTTTCCAATGCGTGAGTTCCTTGTCCTTTGCCTCTTCTCCGACATCTGTGGCATCGGCGATGTCATCGACGACGCGACAGAAGGCATAAAAAGAGATCATGTCGCGGCGGCGTTCCTTCGGCAGGCAAGCGAGGGCGAAAGCCAGATTCGACTTCGCCCGGCGCGTGATCTGTTCAGGAGAGAGCGTGCCGCTGGTCATGCGGAAGGAGAACGTGGGAAGCCGTGGCGCAACATGATGAGAATAGCGGTCAGCAATAGCCAGCAATCGAGCATGGCAAGCACCAAAGCGCTCAGCGGCAGCACCAGCACGCGCCAGAACGGCGAATCCGCGCTCAGCGCTTGCCCCATCGCGGCGGTATAGTGGGCGAGGATGAAAAGCGCCAGTGCGGTGATGGCGAGCAGCAGTAACGAAACTGCCGAGCGCATCATGATGCGGAGCGCAGCGGCTCCTTGATGCAAAAAATGCGCCGGCGTGGCAGCCACGGCGAGCGGCAGCGCCGCAAACACGAGCAGCAGCTCGATCCACAGCCAGCCGCCGATGCATTGCGGCGTGCTCTTCTGCCACTGCCGCCAGCTCATCCAGAGTAGATTGCAAGCCGCGAGGCATGCGACGCCCTGCCAGCGTGCAAACGTATGCTCCAGAGCAGCGGTGGCATCGTGATCAGCCTCGGTAGCCTGCGGTTTCTCCCAAGCCATGACGAAACGCACCAGCCACACCTGCAGGCCCGCCGCCGCGAGCGCGGTGAAAACGTAGCGCAGACCGAGCTTCACCGATTCCGCGCCCTCGGGCAGCATGCGCCGCAAAGTCACGCCTTCGAGCGCCAGCCAGCCAAAACCAATGATCGTGATGACCAGCAGCGCGATCTTTTGCTCCTGCACAGGCCGCCGCTCGCCATAGCGATAGGGCCAGCGCCAGATGCGGATGGTCAAAATGGCAAGCACGACAGGCATCAGGCAGGAGAGTGGCCAGGGTTGAAGAAAAACATGCGGCAAACGCGCCAGATGCGCCGCCGCATCATGGGTGAGCGGTAGGATCACCTCCCTCCACTGCCCTAACTGCACCAGCGAATAGGCCGCAGGTTTTGCATCGCTCAACATGGAGGCCAACAGAGCTGCTCCCGCCACCCACACGATCAAAGCGGGCCGAAGGCGGACGAAATCCCACGCGTCTGACCAATGCCGCCGCAGCGGATGCCAACGCAGATGCAGCGCCAGCCCGGCCATGAAGCCGAGGAGCGCGAGCGCGGTGGATTGCCAAAGCGGGAGATTCAAAGAGAGGCGATCAATTCGCGAAAACATCTCGACATGCCAGCCCGTATTCGCTTCTCTCATTTTCTGTCATGAAACTCACCGCCGCCCTTCTTCTCACCTCACTTTCGATCCAAACCGCTGCTCTCGCCGAAAACTGGCCGAACTGGCGCGGCCTCAATCAAGACGGCTCCAGCAGCGAGACCGGCCTGCCGGTGAAATTCAGCACGACCGAGGGTGTGAAGTGGGCTGCAGACGTTCCAGGCATCGCCGCATCGGTTCCTGTCATCTGGGGAGACAATGTCTTCATCACCGCGCCCATCGCTGCCGAGAAAAAGCTCGTAGGTCTTTGCTACAGCAAAGAATCGGGAAAGGAAAAATGGCGCGTCACCATCTCACAGGGCGACGAGGTGCAGTGGGATGACAAGAGCAACCTCGCCAGCCCTTCGGCCGCCACCGATGGCGACCGCGTTTATTTCCTGTTCGCCAACGCCGTGGCTGCTGCGTGCGACTTCAGCGGAAAGATCGTCTGGAAGCGCGACTTCAAAGAGACGCACGGTGCCTTCGCCACGCAGTGGACGTACGGCAGCAGCCCGACCATCGACAGCGGCAAGCTCTACATCCAGGTGCTGCAACGCAATGAAACCTTCAAGTTCCAGGAGAAGTTCGAAAAGGGCACGCCCGGCAAGGACTTGAGCAGCTACATCCTGGCCATTGATCCGGCGACCGGGAAGGACCTCTGGAAGCAAATCAGGCCCAGCACGGCGAAGATCGAGTCCCTGGAGGCTTTCAGCAGCCCGGTATTCACGACCTACAAGGATCAGCGCCTCATGCTCATCTCTGGCGGTGACACGCTCACCATTCACGATGCCGCCACCGGCAAGGAATTCTCCCGCGTCGCCACCTGGAACCCGCCCGGCGAAGGTTACAACAGCTTCTTCCGCCTCGTCCCCTCCCCCGTCATCGGTGATGGTATGGCGATTGTGTGCGCACCGAAGAATTCGCCCATCTTTGCCATTCCACTCGATGCCAAAGGCGAAACGCAGCCTGTCTGGCAGACCGAACCGAAAGGCGTGACGAGCGACGTGCCCACACCCGCCTTCTACAAAGGCAAATTTTACGTCCTCGACGGCGGCAAGAAGATCCTGAGCTGCGTGGAACCGAAGACCGGCAAGGTCGTGTGGACCGGCGAACTCGGCGGTAAGACCAAGTTTGAGAGCAGCCCCACCGTGGCCGACGACAAGGTCTATTGCATCAACTTCTGGGGCGAAGTCTATGTCGCCAAAGCCAACACCGACAAATTTGAGCTTCTCGGCATGAACGAGATGGGCAACGGCTCCAAGCCGAATGGCAACGCCGCCAGCGTCCGCGCCAGCATCTCCGTCAGTGACAGCAGCCTCTTCATCCGCACGCAGGACAAGCTGTATCGCGTAGGGAAATAAGCCGACGCGTCAGTAGGCAGTGACTGCTGAAAAGGAAGATTGACCATCGCCGGAATATTCGGCTGGTCTGTAGGCGTGCACAGTCCGGGTAGTGACGATCACGCTAGCAGCCGGATAGTTGGGCAAAATTGAGACTGAGAAACACGACGTCGTTTCCCCCATCCACATTCCCACCCCTGCCCACAGATCCACTGTCTCAAAGCATCCCTGGCGCGTAACGCGGGCGGGAGTCGGAGCTGGTGTTTAGGATTTGGCGCATGTTGGCATCATCCAGGGCGCGATCCACGGCTTCTTGGAGTGCGCGGGAGGTGAGTTCACGCAGAATGGGCACCGGAGAGCCGCTGCCTGGGCGGTAGGCATTGCTTTGGCGCTCACCCTCATAGATTTTTGAGTAAACCACGGCACCGCTAGCCGCCTCGACCACGTTCACGCGGATGCGGGCGTAGCCATACGGATGCACCAAGAGCTGTGAGCGCAGGTCCTGCACTTCCCCTTGGATAATGAAGCGCCCCTTGGAGGCTTCGCTCAGCATGCCACGGGCCTCCAAAGCGTAGGCAAAGGCATTGGCCACGATGTCGCTGATGGGCAACCGCGTCTGCAGCGTATCGACCGCAGGGCCGATGGGCATGCGCACATGACCGAGCGTCTGAGCCTGCACGCCGCGTTTATCATTGAACTGGCCGACGGAGAAATCCGGCGCACCACGCACCATCTGACTGGGCTGTGGGACGTAATCGAGGCTGATGACGGATGAATTGGAGCAGGCCGACAGGCTGAGGGCAGCGGCGGAAAGGGCAAGCAGGCACCGATAGTTCATGGTGGTGCATTCTTAGAGCACCTCACAGACGAATCAATCAGCGAGATGGCTCGCGGCGCGATCACAGACAAAAAAACAACCCTGCCGGAACTCGGAACTCAGGAAAAAAACCCCCAAAACCTGAATCCAATTAACCCGGCAGGGTTGATTAATTAAATTTATATTCGGAAAGTGGGTAACCATGCAATACCAAAAAATTTGCCCTCAAAAAAAATGCCGCGGAGCCTTCCTTCTGGCGGGTCTGCTTTCCCTCCTTGCCCTCACGGAGAGTCACGCGCAGTTGGGGCGTGCCGTCCGGCAGGTCATTGTCACGCAGGCCGCTACCTGGAACTCCCACACTGCCAGCCTGCAATGCTGGCAGCGCTCTGCGGCCGACCAGCCCTGGCAGCCGGTGTTTGAAAAGGCTGCACCCGTGCTCCTGGGCAAAAAGGGCCTCGCCTGGGGCCGTGGGGTCTTCAATCCGCCGCAAAACGGCATTCCAGCCAAGATTGAGAAAGACTGGCGGGCACCTGCGGGTGTTTTCCAGCTCGGCAGCCTGTTTGGCTATGCCCCAACGCCTCCTGGCGGCGCCAGATGGCCTTACATCCAGGTCGGCCCATGGGATGCTTATGTGGATGACTCAAACTCCCCTTATTACAACCGCCACGTCCGCATTGACCCTCGAAAGGGCATCCCGCCGTGGTTTGAGAAACAAAAAATGCGTCTTGGCGACGCCGCTTACAAGTGGATGCTCGAAATCCGCCACAACCAGCAACCCACCGCCCCTGGCTACGGCAGCGCCATCTTTTTTCACGTCCGTCGTGGGCCCGCCACGCCCAGTGCTGGCTGTACCACCATGTCCGAGGCTGATCTGACCCGCCTCATCCGCTGGGTCGATCCCTCCGCCGCCCCGCACTATGTGCTGCTGCCCAAGGCGGATTACGCCGCGCTGCGTGGAGCCTGGGGGCTGCCGTGAGTCGAGGCGGTCAAGTTTCGCAAACTCGCTCCGCGTATTGACCTCTTGACCATCCCTTGACTCCCCCGCCCTCCCCTGCCATCTCCCATTCGTCATTCTGCATTCCTCATTTTTTCCTCCATGGCCACTCCCGCCCCTGCGCACAATTACACTGAAGACAGCATCAAATCCCTCGACTGGCGCGAGCACATCCGGCTCCGCCCAGGGATGTACATCGGCAAGCTGGGCGACGGATCGCTGCCGGAAGACGGGATTTATGTGCTGCTCAAGGAAGTCATCGACAACAGCATCGACGAGCACGTCATGGGCTTCGGCAACTCGATCGAGATCAACATCGCCGAGGATCAAACCGTCACCGTGCGCGACTACGGTCGTGGCGTTCCTTTAGGCAAGCTGCTGGAGTGCTCCGCGCAGATCAACACGGGTGCGAAGTATGACAGCGAGGCCTTCAAGCGCTCCGTCGGCCTCAACGGCGTCGGCATCAAGGCGGTGAACGCCCTGTCCGAGTTCTTTGAAATCCAAGCCTTCCGTGAAAATCAGACACGCAGCATCGAGTTCAGCCAGGGACTCGTGGTCTATGACATGGGCAACCCCAAGTCCAGCACCGAACCCAACGGCACGCGCATCGTTTTCCGAGCCGACGCGGAATCCTTCGCCGATGACACGCACTACCGCGTCGATTTCGTCCGCGAGATGCTGCGCTTCTACTCCTGGCTCAATCCCGGCCTCACGCTGCTGCTGCGCACACCGGCGGGCGAAGAGAAGTTCAAGTCCAAGGACGGCCTGATGGATCTCGTGCGGGCCAAGCTCACCGAAGATCCGCAGTATCCGATCATCCACATCGCTGGAAAGGACGTGGAGATCGCCTTCACGCACGGCAGTGGCTACGGCGAGGAGTATTACAGCTTCGTCAACGGCCAGCACACTACCCAGGGCGGCACGCACATCGCCGCGTTCCGCGAGGCCATCGTACAGGAGTGCCGTGAGTTCTTCAAAAAGCAGTTCGAGCCCGCCGATGTGCGCGGCAGCCTCATCGCCGCCGTCAGCGTGAAGGTGCAGGAGCCGGTTTTCGAGTCGCAGACCAAGACCAAGCTCGGCTCCACCCACATGGAGCCAAACGGCCGCAACCTGCGCTCGCATATCCTCAACACCGTCGTCTCCCAGCTCGACAATTTCCTGCACAAGCACGCCGACATCGCCAAGGCGCTCCAGGAAAAGATCAACTCCAACGAAAAGGAGCGCAAAGAGATCAGCGGCATCCAGAAAGCCGCGCGTGAGAACGCCCGCAAGGCCAAGGTCCACAACAAGAAGCTGCGCGACTGCCGCATCCACTTCGACACCAAGGACAAGCAACGCGAGGACAGCACGCTCTTCATCACCGAGGGCGACAGCGCCTCCGGCAGCATCACCAAGAGCCGCGATGTGAACACGCAAGCTGTCTTCAGCCTGCGTGGAAAGCCGCTCAACTGCTACGGCCTCACCCGCAAGATCGTCTATGAAAACGAGGAGTTCTACCTCCTCGCCAACGCCCTTCAGATCGAGGAAGACCTTGAAGACCTGCGTTTCAACCGCGTCGTGCTCGCCACCGATGCCGACGTGGACGGCATGCACATCCGCCTGCTGATGATCACCTTCTTCTTGCAGTTCTTCCCCGAACTCGTGCGCAAAGGCCACCTTTACATCCTGCAAACGCCGCTCTTCCGCGTGCGCAACAAGAAGGACACCTTCTACTGCTACAGCGACGACGAACGCCAGCGCGCCATCCACCTCTGCGGCAAGAACGCCGAGATCACCCGCTTCAAAGGCCTCGGCGAGATCAGCCCGGATGAGTTCAAGCACTTCATCGGACCCAACATCCGCCTGGAGCCCGTCAAAATCCGCGATCACGAGCTCGACTCCGAAGGCAACGCCATCCCCACCGAGCACAAGAGCGTGAAGGAGATGCTGAGCTTCTACATGGGCAAAAACACCCCCGAGCGCCAGACCTACATCGTGGAGAATCTCCGCATCGAGAAAGAGCTGGAGTTCAACGACAAGGGCGAGGTGAAAGAAGATTTGAAGCTGGCGGCGTAAGCGGCCTCTAGTCCTCTCGACGGATCAAAGCTGCTTGCGCCATCATGCGGCGACAAGACCATGTGGCCATTAAGCGTACCTCTTCGCATGAAACGCGTCTATCTACTCGCCTGCCTATTCACTTTGCCCCTGCAGGCCGATCCGGCGTCACGCTGGTCAATCTGGTCGCCACGTGACGAGACGGCTCCGAAATCAACCATCAGCCAGAAAGGCGGCCATGACGGCAAAGAAGCGCTCATTCTCGAAACAGGCGCTGGGGAGCACTGGATCGGCTGCTGGACGCGCACACTGCCGGTGGAGGGCGGGCAGCATTACCAGTTCGGCGCATGGCGGAAATTCTCCAACGTGCCGCTGCCGCGCCGCAGCGTGTATGCGCGCGTGATTTGGGAAGATGCAGCGGGCAAACCGGTCACCTGGCAAGAACCGGCGAAGCAAGGTTATGCCAAGGGCACCGTCCCACGCGCGGAACCGGAGTATCCGCATGCCCCAGCGGGCGCAGCCGGACAATGGGCGCGTTGTGAGAGCATCCTGCGTGCTCCAGCCAACGCGAAGCAGGCGAAGATCGAGCTGTATCTTCAATGGGCGGCGAACGCACGCGTGGCGTGGAGTGATGTGAGCCTCACCGCCGTTCCCGCGCCCGCACCACGCAAAGTTCGCCTCGCCACAGCGCACCTCCAGCCAAAGGAGGGCAAAAACCCCTCCGACAAGCCGCCTCAGTTCGCCGCGCTCATTGCCGAGGCGGCCAAACAGAAGGCGGATCTCATCGTGCTGCCGGAAACGCTCACCTACTACGGCACTGGCAGGCGGATGGACGAATGCGCCGAGCCGGTGCCCGGGCCCAGCACCGAGTATTTCGGCCAGCTCGCGAAAAAACACGACCTACACATCGTTGCCGGCCTCGTTGAGCGCGAGGGCAAGACGCTTTACAACACCGCCGCGCTGATCGGCCCCGATGGCCGGATGATTGGCAAATATCGCAAGGTAACGCTGCCACGCAGTGAGATCGAAGCGGGCATCACGCCCGGCCATGAGTATCCGGTGTTTGAGACGCGTTTCGGCAAGGTCGGCATGATGATCTGCTACGACGGCTTCTTCCCCGAGGTCGCGCGCGCGTTGAGCATTCAAGGGGCTGAAGTCATCGCCTGGCCGGTGTGGGGCTGCAATCCGATGCTAGCAAAGGCCCGCGCCTGCGAGAACCACGTCTATGTCATCAGCAGCACCTACACCGACGAACGCCAGCATCAGTGGATGATCTCCGGCATCTTCGACCATTACGGCGATGTGCTCGCCAAAGCCGTCGAATGGGGCACCCTCGCCATCACCGAGGTCGATCTCAACGCACCAGCCCACTGGAACAGCCTCGGCGATTTCAAGGCGCAGATCCCCAGCCACCGGCCACCGAGTTTGAAGGAGTAAAACAACACGCCGCAAGCCCGGTGGACTTGCGGCGTGGGTTCACCGCACACACACACTCAAATCGTGCCCAAAAACTCCAGAATCTGATCCACCTGCCGCTGGTTCAGCTTTAGGTAGCGATCCTTCGCGGCCTTCGCCTCGCCATCGTGCGCCTTGATCGCTTCATCCACCGTCGCGGCACGACCATCGTGCAGATACGGAGCGCTTTCACGCAATCCCCAGAGCGGTGCGGTCTTCATGTCACGCACGTCGGCGGTGCCTTGAGCGATGCCGTCTCCGAGCGCTCCCATGTCGTGCAGCAGCAGATCCGAATAGAGCCAGACTTCCTTGTTGCGCAGCGAGGCCGAGCGGTTCTGCCCCGTGCGCATCACGGGCACATGACAGTTCGCGCAGCCGGTGCTTTGAAACAAGCCCCGGCCTGCGATGGCGTTCGGCGTCAGCGGCAGGCGCGGCGGAGCGCCGAGCCATTGCATGAACTCGGCCAGACGGTCGATGTCTCCGTGTCCTTGCGCGTCCAGCGTGTCCTCAGGATCGGCCACGGTATCATACTCGCTCAGCAGTTGGGCATTGCCGTTCGGCGCATTCTCCACGGGGAAAAGGCGGTTCGTGATGCCCATCTCGTTCACATAGGCCTCGGCGGAAAACGTCAGCAGTGTGGCAATTTGTGCCTTCCAGCCAAAACGCCCGATCATTGGGCGGCTTGTGGCCACGTCTTGCACCTGCGAGACTTTGCCCAGCACTCCATCCACCGGTCGAGTCTTCACGTGGCGCAGTATTTCCGCCTCAGGGATGGCCTCGATCAATCCCAGACCGAAAAGTGGCGTGGTGTTGCGCTGTGCGACGACATTGGCCTCAGGTGGCACCACCTCATGCACGGCGCTGTTGATCTCACGCTCTTGCAGCAGCGATCCACCGAGCGTGCTGAGCGGGTTGAATACACCATTCGTCGTGCGGCCAAAGCGCGTCACATTGAAAACACTGCCACCTCCCACGGCGGGAGAGGAATGGCAGATCACACAGGAGAAGCCGTTGAAGATCGGCCCCAGGCCGCTGGCCTCCGTCTCCACCCCTTCGAAGTCGTCCTTTCCATCGTTGAACTCCTGCAACTCACGCCGCGTGAGTCCGGGCAGAGGATCACCAAACTGCGGCGTGCGCGCATTAGGTGGCGGTGTTTGCGGGCGCTGCGGCGGCAGGGGCCGCTGGGCAGGCTGCTTGCGTTGCATCGGCGCTGGCGGGGCAGCAGGCGCATTGCGGGGCGGCGGCGGTTGCATTTTGGGAGCCTGCGCGAAGACCTGCGCCCCAAAGGGACAGGAAACGGCAAGCGTGATGAAGATGGAGGTGCGGAACGCGTTCATAACATGGGGCGGGCTGCGATGGCGATCAGGCACGTGCTTGATCTCGTTGTCCCGGAAAAGCCCACGCGTGGAAAATCGTTACTCCGAATCTTTTCAACTCACTGCCATGACCTTCAAAATCCTCCTCAAATACCTCCTCAGCGCCGGCATCATCACGCTTGTCAGCGAACTCGTGAAACGCAGCGACAAAGTCGGCGCATTACTCGCCGCATTGCCATTCGTCAGCATCATCACGCTCTTCTGGGTGCATTTCGAGAGCGCTCCCGATGTGCGGGCGCAGAAGACCGCCGATCACATGTGGTACATCTTTTGGTATGTGCTGCCCACGCTGCCAATGTTCCTCCTTTTCCCCGCTTTCCAACGCTGGTGGGGCTTTTACGGCGCTCTCGGCGGCAGCGCTGTGCTGACCCTCGTTCTGTTTGTGCTGCTGCGCACCCTCAGCGCTCGCTTCGGCCTCATGCTGTGAGCATGGTGACCAGGATAACGCGCTTTTTTTGTCCAAAACCCGTCGTTGCTGCGCTTATAAGTCATAGCCGTCCCATGAATCCTATCCCCCATCACGAACTCCTCACCCATCGCCGTGACATCCTCCGCCGTGGCGGGGCGGGTTTTGGTGCGCTGGCGCTGTCCGCTCTGATGGGAGAATCCCCGCTGATGGGGGCCCTGAGCGACACCGGAGGCAAACCAGGCACAGCGCAATCCTCCAAGCTCGCGCACAAGGCCGGAAAGGCGAAAAGCGTGATCTTCCTCTTCATGGAGGGCGGACCGAGTCACATCGACCTGTTTGATCCGAAGCCCCTGCTCCGCGAACTCGCCGGTCAGTCATTGCCAGACAGCTTTGGCACGGTCATCACCGCGATGGGGGAAAGCCGCGCACCTTTGCTCGCGGACAAGCGTGAGTGGAAACAGCACGGCCAAAGCGGCCTGTGGATCTCCGACTGGCTACCGCATACCGCGCAACTTGCCGACGACCTCTGCGTCGTGCGCTCCTGCGTCTCCAACGGCATCAATCACGCCGGTGGCGTGTGCCAAATGAACACCGGCAGCATCTTCGGGGGCCGTCCATCGCTCGGCTCCTGGGTGAATTACGGTCTCGGCACCGAAAACCGCAACCTGCCCGCCTTTGTCGTCATCAAGGACACCGAAACGCAGGTCGTGAACGGCGTGCGCAACTGGGGCAGCGGCTTTATGCCAGCCACCTATCAGGGGGTCGAATTCGAGGGCGGCACCACGCCGATCTCCAACCTCGCCACCCCCAAAGGCATCTCTGAGGCGCGCCAAAAAGGCAAACTCGGTTTCCTCAACAAGCTCAATCGCGATTTTGGCGCTGGCCGCACCGACAACACCGAGCTCGACGCCCGCATTCGCGCTTATGAACTCGCCTTTCGCATGCAGTCCGAAGCGCCCGAGGCTGTCGATCTCAAGGGGGAATCCGAAGCCGTCAAAAAACTCTACGGCATCGACGATCCGAAAACGGAAGTCATGGGCCGCAACTGCCTGCTTGCGCGTCGCCTCGTCGAGCGCGGTGTACGCTTCGTGCAGCTGTACCACGGCAGCGGCAGCAAGTGGGATGCGCACGACAAGATCGAGGCCAACCACACCAAATACTGCGCCGAGCAGGACAAACCCGTCGCTGGCCTGCTGCGCGATCTCAAATCACGCGGCCTGCTCGATGAAACGCTCGTCATTTGGGGGGGAGAGTTCGGCCGCACGCCAATGAGCGAGAAGGGCGACGGCCGCGACCACAACCCGACAGGCTTCACGATGTGGATGGCTGGCGGCGGCGTCAAAGCTGGCACCACCATCGGCGCCACCGATGATCTGGGCCTCCGCGCCGTCGAGGATAAGCTGCATGTCCACGATCTGCACGCGACCATTCTCCATCTCATGGGCATCGACCACACCCGCCTCGTGTACACCCACAAAGGCCGCCCCGAGCGCATCGACATGAACGAGGGGAATCCGTATACGAAGATTCGGGCGTGACAGGAAACGTTAGAAGTGAGAGGCATCAGAGCACTTCTGACTTCTCAACTCTAACTTCTAACAACTTTACCCTCAAAGCCCCTTCGCCAGCGTCTTCACGCGCAGCAGAAACATGTCCGCCGTGATGTAGAGCGTGTCACGATTCGCACCACCGAAGGCGCAGTTTGCCGTCGCCTGACCAGTGAGGATGTTACCGAGGTGCTTGCCAGTCTTGTCGATGATCAAAACACCGCCGGGGCCGGTGGTCCAGATGTTGCCGTTTGTGTCCACCTTCATGCCATCGCAGCCGCCTTTGCGCTCCGCACTCTTGAGCGTCTGCGCGTTGAAGAAGACGCGGCTGTTTTTCACGCTGCCGTCGTCTTGCAGATCATAGGCCATCACGCGGGTGTTCTGCGGGTCAGAGACAGCGACATAGAGCACTTTTTCGTCGGTGTTCAGGGCGATGCCGTTCGGGAAACGCACGTCTTGCACCAGCAATGACAACTTGCCGGCCGAAGTGAGCGCGTAGATGCCATGAAAGTCCAGTTCAGCCGCCGCGCCACCTTTCTTCAAGCCGTAGGGAGGATCGGTGAAGTAAATCGTGCCGTTCTTGGCGATCACGAGGTCATTCGGGCTGTTGAAGCGCTTGCCCTCGTATTTATCCGCCAACGAGGTAAAGCTGCCATCCTTCTCCAGACGTGCAATGCGGCGCTCGCCATGCTGGCAGAGGATCAGGCAGCCCTGCGCGTCCACCGCCAGACCGTTTGAGCCTTGGCCATCGTTGCTGAGACTACCGCTTGGTTTGAGCACTACCTTGGCCTCTGCGTCGCCTTCCTTCCAGCCAAAGACCGTGTTCTCCGGCACATCTGAAAACACGATACCCCCATCCCGCCATACCGGTCCTTCCGACCAGTTAAAGCCCGACGCCAGCACCTCGATCTTGGCCCCCGGAGCAATCAGCGCGTCCAGAGCTGGGTCTAGCCGCTCAATGAAGCCGTTGAAAGACGGAACCGGCTCCGCCGCGAAAGATGCAAGGGAGGAGACAAGCAGCAGAAGAAGAATGCGATGGATCATGGTGATGTGGCTAGAACACGATTAAACGAACGAGACTCGCGATGTTGCGAGAAAACGAAAGGTCCCACAAGAAGAACAACGCGAGGGAAAAAACGGCACAGATGCTTTTGGGGCTGCCGCAACTCGCTCACACCGCCCGCGTCACGCGCTTCCAGAAGAAGTCCAGTTCACGCGCCAGCACGCCCATCACCTGCGCGGGGGCAGCCTGGAGCAGGCCCGTTTCGGATTCCTTGGTGATGCGCTGCATGGCGTAGAGGGCAGCCACGCCGGACGTGTCAAGATGGATGGCATCCACATTCGGACGCAGCACCTCAGGGAAGACGCTTCCGTGTTGCAGGATGGCCCAGCTTTGTTGCTCGCGGTCAGATTTGAAGGTGGCGATCTTCAGTTTGGGCGCGGTATCGACCGCGTTCGTCTGCAATTCCACCATGCGTCCTGCAGCGAACCCCGCCAAAGTGCGCCAGTAGGGGCCGTCGGCGAAGTTCGCGAGGCCAAAGATGATCTCCATGCCCTGCAACGACCAGCACATGGCATAGCGACCGGTCATGCCGGGCAGTTCGTGCTCAGTGAAACGCACGAGGGGGAAACGACGGCCCGCGAGGCGGATCAGGTCTGCCAGCCGGGAGTAATCCAGCGGCAGTGTGGCCGCCTCCGCGACCATTTGCAGCCGCAGCGCTTCATAGCGGCCCAGCAGGGCATAGCGCTCAGCATCTTGCGTGGCCGGTGGCGCTTCGATCGTTGAAACGGCAGCAGCCACAGGTCCAGCGGTGCGGATGATACTGGCCAGATGAGAAATCACGGTATGCGCCGCAGGCTCAGGGGCAGCAGGCGCAGCCTGGCGCAGTTTTCCCAGCATCTCGCGAAGATTTTCAAACGCGCCCGCTGAACTCGGGGAAAACTGGGACATGGAGGCAGCCTCGGCCTCTTTGACAGCGACTTCAGGTTCCACTTCCTCCGGCAGCAGGCTAGGCGGCGACAGATGCGTGCCGTTGGCACCTTGCAGCAGCTTTTCGAACTGCTGCGGCAGCGCCGGCTGCGGCTCGGCCAATCCTTCGGCCATGAGTTTCATCTCCGAGGTCGTCTGCGCGTCGAAGATCGACACATCTTTCAGCGCGTCCTCTTCCAGCAGTGTTTCCGTCAGCAGCGGCAGCGTGCCCAGCTCTGCCAGCTCAGGCTGGACCGGCATCACCGGTGCTACAGGCTGCGGCGAGGCCAGCGTCTGCTGAAAAAACTCCCACTGCTTCGCCGCATGGCGCAGGAAGGTGCGCGCCGAGACCGAACCCAGCGGCCTGCCGAGGAAATAGCGCTTCACATCCACAAAAGACTCGAATTCACGCAACTCAGCTGCCTTCACACCTGCGTGGTCCAGACGCATGCGCAGCATCGTCGCTGCCTCCTTTTCTCCAATGCCGCGCAGGAGCATCTGCGAAGCCGTGAGCCGGTCCTCCATCGCGCTTGGCAAATGATGCCCGAAGGTCGCCTGCCACACGTCCTGGTTCAAACTCAGCACCACATGCACGCCGTCCATCTCGGACATGTCCAGCAGCAGCGAGGCGATGCGTAGCCCCGCCTCGGGGTTGCGGTAGTGACATGCCCCCGTCGAGCGCGTGGTTCAGCATGGCATGCACCCAGGATTCCAATTCGGCCGGGATCGTGGGCACGCGCTTCATGGCTTGCTCAATCATCGGCTTGCGCAGCTGTGCCTCATGCCGCCTTACCCAGTCGCCGATCAGCCTCGCTCCGCCGCTCTCATCAAAGACATCCACGGGATCACCGCTCAGCACACGCAGCGCCTGTTCCGGGTTGGCACATGGCAGTGCACCGCTTTCGATCAAACGCCGAACCAATGAGGCACAAACACCCGCGCAGGCCTCACGCAGCTTCGTCCAACCCTCACGCGGCGTTTCCGCCCGCGCCATCGACTCCAATCCGCGCACCGCCACGGCTGAGAGGCCAATTTGATCCTCCAATCGAAACGCCAGTGGCACCAGTACCACCTGACCGCCAGCAGCCGCGGCAAGGCGGCCCAACAGATGCGTTTTACCGTAACCAGCACGTGGAGCCGTCAGCAACAGCAGCGGCTGGCTGCCCACACGCCCCACATGGCTCTGGCGCTCATCAATCGTTGCCGTCAACTGCCCAAGGATATCCGCGTTCAAGCCCGGCACAGAGCGATTCTCTTCCACGCCAAACGGTCCCGCGCAGACATCGTCCGCGAAGGGACTCAGCCGCTCCGACGTGGAGGACACGGGAGCTGGCGGAATGGAAGCCGGAGGAAACATTTCTGAGTTTTCCACAATGAATAAGGTTTCAGCGTTCTGAGTCGAGATAGTGAAGCTGATATTTATGCCAGACACCGAATTCCACAAAGTAAGTTTTTTGCATGACTGGCTTCTTTTCTGATACGGATAGCTTGCCAAGTTCAGCCGCGTTAAGCCTGCATCCCACATGAATCTCGCCCTCCGCCCTGCCACGCACGAAGCCCTCGAACGTTTTCGTCTTCGCCGTCGGCAACTCCTCCAAACCCGCGCCATTCTCTGCGGCCTCGCGATCGCGCTCGTCGCCTTCACATTCATCGCCTTGCTGGACCGCGTGCGGTACATGCCAGATGCGATTCGTCCGTGGGTCTCATTGCTGGTGTATGCCGGGGCCGCTTTTGCCGCTTGGAAAGTCGCTTGGCGCTTCATCGCACAGGCAGGTGGCAAAGCAGGCGCCGCGAAACTCGTTGAGGCCGCCGAACCAGCGCTACGTGAGCGTATTCTCGCCGCCGTCGAACTCGCCGATCCGCGCGATGGCTCGAACGTGAAGGACTCTATCGAGTTCCGTGAAAAGTTGCAGGACGACGTGGCCGCGGCAGTCGCAGGCATCGACTGGAAGGCCAAGCTACCCACGAGTACTCTCAAGCCATGGTTCTTAGCCGCAGGTGGAGCCCTTGCCGCCATTCTCTTGCTCAGCTGGGTGCCCGGGTTGCACCTCAGCGGCTTCCTTGCCCGTGCAGCGCTGCCTTTTGCCAATCTCGAACGCCCTGCGTCACTCAAGATTCGCGTCCTTGAGCCAGTGCAAGCCAACGCTCTGGCTCCCATCGGCACCGAAGTTCCGCTGATCATCGAAACCGAGGGTGCAAGCACCGAACTCGCCACGCTGGAACTGCAAACCGAAGGCTCCAAGCCGCGCCGCAACGAGCTTTCCACGGTGGGCGGCAATCGTTTTGAAGGTGTCGTGCCCGTCGGTCAAAGCGACGTGCGCTACCGCATCCATGCCGCTGATGCCATCACGCCCTGGCGCACGCTCAGTGCGCGCGCGCGGCCACGCATCGTTGAATTCAGCAAAACCATTGTCCCTCCTGCTTACACCGGAGCCCAACAAACCAAACTTACTGAAGACCATGGCGACCTCGAAGCACTCGACGGCTCCACCATCAAACTCACACTGAAAACGAATCAGACCGTCTCGCAGAGCGATATCGTGATCAATCCGGATCTGAGCGAAGAAGTCAGCTCAGCGGCCAAGACCGACGACGAAGGTCGGCTTACCACCGAGATCCCCATCAAAGCCGCGCACGGCACTTGGCAGATCGCACTGAAGTCCCAGGAAACCGGCTTCACCAACGAGGAAAGCACGCCCTGGCGCATCACCACCATTCCGGATCTGCCCCCGACGGCGCAGATCAACGAACCCACTGAACAGATCGAACTCCTCGCCGATGAAGCCGTACGCCTCGCTGGCCTGGCCACCGACGATGTTGGTCTAGGCGGCGTGAAACTCTCCCACGCCATCAACGGCGCGAACTGGACCGAGCGTGACCAACCCTTCACCAAAGGCACAAAAGAAGCACCGTTGCAGACCTTGCTGCCGCTCGCCCCGCTCGGCGTCAAAACCGGTGACGTGCTGCTCATCAAGCTCATCGCGATCGATCTCAAAGGCCAGAAGTCCGAGTCAGCGCCTGTGCGTGTCATCATTCTCGAACAAACCATCGACCCGCGTCAGCGCGAATGGGCCGAATCGCAACGCCGCCTCGCGCAACGGGCCGAGCGCCTCAACGAGCAGACCCAGGAACTGCGCAAAGAGCTCGACAAGGTGCGCAAAAGCGAACGCAATGCCCGCAAAGACCCAAACACAGCCAACAACGAGGCCGAAAACGCCCTCGCCAGTGCCCAGGAAAAATTGGAGCAGGTCAAAACTCAGTCTGAGGAGCTTTGGAACGCCATTAAGGAGGCTTCACGTGATGCCCCGAACCAGCTCGATGCCTCTGAGGCGCAGCTTCTCGGCGAACGCCTCGCGCAGATGCGCCGCGAACAACTGCATGACTTGGAAAACCTTAACAGCCCTACGATTGAGAATCCTGAGCAGCTCAAACGTGCCGCTAGCGAGGCCTCATCGAATGCCAATCTCATCGCCGACGCCCTGCGTGCCTTCGCCGCCGAAGACACTGCGAAGATCGCCGCCAAAGAATCTCAGCAGCTTCAGCGCCAATCCAAGCTGCTCACCGAAACCTCCCTGCCCGCGAATCGCGATGCTGACCAGCGTCCCAAGTGGCAGGAACAGCAGCGCGCACTCATGGCGCAGGCCAAGACGCTGCAAAAAGACCTCCAGCAGCTCGATGAAGCGCAAAAGGGCCGCAGCCGCGTTCAGCTGCAGGACATTGATAAAAAACTCACCGAAACCTCCGCCGACCTCGCCAGCAGTCTCGACAAACCGGATCAAACCAAGAGTCCCGAGCATCTCTACGGCGCTTCTGACAACCTGCGCAATCGTTTGCAGCAAGCCGCCGATGTGAGCCGCAGCATCGCCGAGCAAACCGCCAACGAGGCCAATCAACGCCGGGAAAACCTCGCCCGTCAGGACAATCCCGCGCTAGCCAAGCTCGAAGAAGCCAAGAACAACCTTGCCCTAGCCGAGAACGCCGCGCGTGATCCACGCCAGAACAAGCGCAACGACCGCGACGGCCTCACCCCCGCCGAAAAAGCCGAGAAGCAGCTCGCCGAAGCCGCCAAACAACTTCAGGACCAGGCCGAACTGCGTGAGCAGAACCAGGCCACCAACACCCAGGCCGCGCTCGACATGAACCGTGCCAGCCGCGCCGCCGATGAACTCGCCCGGCAGACCGCTGAGGCAAAGAAGATTCCCCTGCCCTCGCAAGAAGAGGCCGAGAAGGCCCGCAAGAGCAACGCGCCACCTTCTGAAGCACAGAAGGCGCTGACCAACTTGAAGGAGCAGGCGACGCAACTCGCCCAAGCCACGCGCGCACTTGAAGCCGACGCCCTCACGCAAGACGCGACACAAGCCCTCCAAGCCGCTCAAACCGAAGCGATGCAGCCGCAGAATCAGCAGGACCTCGCGCAAACCGCCGCACAAACCAAAGCCGCGGCGGAAGCGCTCCTGCAGATCCCAGACAAGATCAATCGCGCCCGCCTTGCCGAAGCGATGCAGCAAAAAGATCCGCAGGCCGCCAACAACCTGCGTCAAGCCGCACAGCAGGCCAGCGACGCCTCACGCAATGCTTCTGAGCAGAGCAAACAGCTCGCCAATCAAGCCGCACAGCAGCAGGCTGGTCAGGAACTGAACACCCAGCCCGCGCAGCAGGCCACTGCCGACGCGCAGATGAAGGCAAACGAGCTTGCTGCACAGTTGCAGCCACAAATTGATGCCGCGCGCGCTCAACTTGCCGCCATGACGCCTGAAGTCAGCGAGATGATGAAACGCGTCGCTGAAGATCTCAAAAAGACGCAGCAGGAGACGCAAACCGCTGCCAATGACGCCAAGGCCGAGAAGCCTGTGAATGAGGTCGCTCAGAAAGCCCAGGAACTCCGCCCCGAAGCCGCCGAAAACAACGAAAAAATGGCCGCGCTGCAAGCCGCGCTGCGCCAGGAGGCCAACGCCGCCAAACTCACCGAAAAACCCGAGGCCCAGCTCGCCCGCACGGCCGATGTCGCGCTCGCGCAGATGCAGGAAAAGACGCCGCAGATCGCGCAGAATTTGAAACAGGCCGCTCAAGCAACTCAGAGCAAGCCGCAAGAGCAGGCGCTGCAAGCCGCCGCCAATGCGCAGCAGCAAACTGCGCAGGCCTTGGAGCAGATCGCACAGAACATGCAGAAGATGGAGCAGGGCCAGCAGCTCAGTGAGGCCGAGCAGGCCGCCATGCAGAAGATGGAGCAGGAACTCGGCGTGCAAGAGCCGCTGGATGAAGCCTACCAGCGCGCCCAGGAACTCGCCGAAATGGCGAAGGATGCGAAAAAGAATCCGCAGGCCGTACTGGAAGCTTTGGAGAAGGAGTTGCCGAAAAATCCGTCCATGCAAAAAGCGCTGGCCGAAACCGCCAAGACCACGGCGCAGCAGGCCGAACAGGCCGTTGCCAAAGAAACACAGCAGGCCGTGCAGAACGGCATGGCACAGAAACAGGCCGCAAATGATCTCGCCCGCGTCTCACGTCATCAGCAACGTCTTGGCGACAAGGAAGCCGCACAGCAGATCGCGCAGGCTAGCAATCAATTGCAGCAGGCCGCGCAACAGGCTGAAGCCGCGCAGGCCAATCCCGTGCCAAACCCACAAGCTGCACAGCAGAGCCAGTCCAACGCCGCGCAGGCAGCCAAAGCCGCCGAAGCCACCGCCAGCCAGACCGCGCCGCCCATGTTCGCCTCTCCGCTGGAACAACTGCAAGGCCAGATGCTGGCGCAAGCACTAGACCAACTTGATGCGCAACTTCATCCGATGCAGAGCGCACAACCCTCGCAAAACGGCCAACAGCAACAAGCCGGACAACAGCAAGGACAGCAGGCGCAGCAGAGTTTGAACAACGCGCAGCAAGCGCAGCAGCAAAGCATGGCCGACTCCCGCAACCAAGGCCAGACACCCGGATCCAAGCCTTCCCAGCAGCAGATGGCGCAGAATCAGAAGCCACAAGGCCAAAACACCCAGGCCCAATCCGCCGAAGGCGGCAATCAGTCCACTGAACTCAAAGACGGGGTGCTCGGCCAGATTACCGTCCTCGTGAACGGCGACTGGGGCCACCTCCCACAAAAAATGGCCGACGATCTCACCGAAGCCACGAGAAGCGAAGCCGCCCCCGAATACCGCGCCGCCATCGAAAGCTACTACAAGGCGATTGCGACGAAGGCGAAGCGGTGAGGGCTTAAACTTGCTGACAAGCTCCAAGACCAACGTTGAGTTGAAGATGTCCACCTCAACCGAGCCGGACTCGGTCCCGACGAAACCCCAACAAGCCTCACGCACCCTCGATCTTGGGTCACTTGTGGCAATTGGGGAGGGATCCCTTGGCAAGTCTTGCTGCTGAAGAAGATTGCTGACATCCTGTCTTTGGGACATGAAACAATGCTCCGATAAGCGACTGGCTCCCGCTGTCGCTCCTCCATGAAACCCTTCCTCCAACTCGCTCAAGCCCGCACGCCCGAAGGCGCGGAACTGACGCTGCATGCACATGACACGCATTTTTACCTGCGCGTGAACCGACAGCCCTTGATGGGCACGAACGCGTCGGAGTCGGAGAAAGTGCTGGCGGAACTGGCGTGTGCCCGTTTGAGCAGCGAACCGGGAGTGCGTGTGCTCATCGGCGGACTGGGATTTGGCTTCACGCTGCGACGGGTGCTGGAACTGGTGGGCGCGGATGCCCGGGTGCAGGTGGCGGAGCTGCTGCCGGAGGTGGTGGCGTGGAATCGTGAGTTTTTGAGCACCGTGAACGGCTTGCTGCTCAAGGATGCGCGGGTCGAGGTCAGTGTGGAGGATGTGTTTCAGGTGATCACTCGCGCTCCGGTGGCGCATTACGATGCCATCCTGCTGGATGTGGACAACGGCCCCATCGCCATGGTGCAGGACGGCAACGCACGACTCTACCAGGCGCAGGGCTTCCAGGCGATCACTCAGGCCCTCAAACCGGGTGGGCGTGTGACGTTCTGGTCCGCCAGTACGGATCATGCGTTTGCGAAACGGCTGACCAAAGCCGGCTTCAAGGTCGAAACGGTGGCAGCGAAGGCCTACCCGCAGGCGAAGCGCTGCACGCACACGATCTTTGTGGCGGATCGGAAGGGGTAAGAGCAGGAGCCGTCAGGAAGTGGTCCAGGGGCGCATCCTCAATCTTGACCTCTTGACCCATCACTTGACGGCGCCTCCAGCTTGACCTCGCCCTCAGCAGAATCCTGCTCCTGCGTTCCCGCCTGCATGTCTGGCAGCGAATCCAAATACAGCGCTTCTACCTTGTCCCGCGCCCAGGGAGTGCGGCGGAGGAAGACGAGGCTGGACTTGATGCTGGGCTGCCAATTGAAGCAGTTGATTGGAATCATGCGACCGAGCATCTCCCAGCCGTAGTGCTCGACGAGTTGGGTGACTATCATCTGCAAGGTGATGCCATGAAGAGGATTTTTGGGACCGGCGGCGTGCATGAGGAGGTAAGACTTGGGCGACGCTCTGCGGTGCCGCACCTCATCTAAGCACCGTCTGCCAGCGCGTCCATGCGTTCGCTAGAAAACTTGGCGGACGGAGGTGGAAAGTAGAACGAACCTCCAAGTTCGGTCTCAAGTTTTGCAGCGCATCCTGGGCTTGACGTCAGAATTTCGTACGAAGCCATCTGCAGCGAATGCTTTTTGAGCCTGCGTCTAGGCGGACTTCGTGCGGCGACTCGTTCATTGATCACCCGTGGTCCACCTCTAGCCCACGTTTCGTTTCAGGCGCACTTCCGGACGCCACGATGCCATTTCCGCATGAGACTTGGCTTTTGCCCCGCGTCGTCGCGCTGCATCAGATGCCCGGCGTTTAGGAATCTTGTTGCCTCAAAAGTAAATGACACCGGGGAGGGCGCGGGAGGAAGGGATCGTTGCCTCAGAAGTGATGACACCGAGGGTTAGGCGTTCAGTGTTGCTGCTGCGTGCACGCAATGCAAGGAGCCCGTAGGGCGACTGG
>JAPLUL010000173.1:0-2981 GCA_026397635.1 Verrucomicrobiota bacterium
AGCGTGCTGGAGGGTGGTACGCGCACGCCATTCATCACGCGCTGGGCTGGACGCATCAAGCCGGGTGTTTCGGATGAAGTCGTCTGCACCGTGGATCTCGCCGCGAGCTGTGCGGCACTCATCGGTGTGGTTTTGCCTGAAAAGGCCTGCCTGGACAGCTTCAACGTGCTCCCTGCCCTGCTCGGTGAGTCTGGAGCGAAAGGCCGGGACCACCTGCTCCAGCAGGACAACAACGGAGTGAACCTAGGCCTGCGCATGGGGGATTGGAAGCTGGTGCGCCTGAAGAACAAAGGAGCGTCCAAGGCGGTGGTGTCGAAAAAGAAGCGCAAAGATACCGGCGGCCCGCATCGCCTTTATCATCTGCTGGAGGATGCGGCGGAGACGAAGGATGTGAGTGCTGCAAACCCGGAGAAGCTCAAAGAGATGATCGCGAAGATGGATGAGATCGTGGCGGCTCCGAGTCGGCGGTGAGCATCACCACTCTGGGTGATATTTCTTTAGCCACAGATCTTCCGTGTCCTGAAGGCGCTGGAGTAGGCGGGGGGCGGCCATTGTTTAGCCATGTTTTTTGAGCTTTTCAAAAACGGTCGTCACATCGGGACGCAGACGCTGATTATGCTCGCCGGGAGTGTGGGCGTATTGGCCGTTTCGGTGGGTGAGCACGCCCGTGAAGATCACCGCGCGGCTGGCGCTGCAGGAAGCCACCGTGGCAAAGACCTGGCGAAAGCGCCCCCCCTCCGCCGCCAGTTGGTCCATGTGCGGAGTTTTCACCACGCTGTTGCCATAGCAGCCGATCTGCTGTCCTCATCCAGACCCATCATGAAACACCTCCTCCTGACGGCCTTTCTTTCGTCATTCGTCATTCCACCTTCGTCATTCGCTGCAGAGCAGCGTCCGAACATTCTCTTCATCTTCTCGGACGACCACGCGCAGCACGCCATCTCCGCATATGGCTCGAAGGTGAACCAGACGCCGCATCTGGATCGACTCGCGAAAGAAGGCGCGCGCTTCACGAACAGCTTCGTCACCAACTCCATCTGCACCCCTAGCCGTGCCACGCTGCTCACCGGGCAGTATTCACATCTCAATGGCGTGCCAGTCTTCAACAGCTTCGATGGCAACCGGGACAATGCGGCAAAGCATCTGCAAAAAGGCGGCTACCACACCGGTATGATCGGCAAGTGGCACCTGGGCAGCGATCCCACGGGATTTGACCGCTGGATCGTACTGCCGGGCCAGGGCACGTACTGGAACCCGCAGTTCCTCCTACCTGGAAAGAAGAAACTGAACATCGAAGGCCACTGCACGGACATCACTACCGATCTCGGCATCGAATGGCTGAAGACGCGGCCTGCGGACAAGCCCTTCTTTTTGATGCTGCATCAAAAGGCCCCACACCGCGCCTGGGAGCCCGCCACGCGGCACATCGAGATGTTCAAGGACAAGGTCATCCCCGAGCCGGAGACGCTGTGGGACGACTACGCCACGCGCCCCACCGCTTTGCCGATCAATGAGCAAACCGTGGCCCGCGATCTAACGCGTCGTGATTTAAAACTCACTCCACCCACTGAGCTCAAAGGCCCCGCTTTGCAAAAGTGGATGAATGAGAAGCCGATGGAACTGGAGGTGGATGGCAAGCTGCTCTCCGGCAAAGAACTCGTGAAGTGGAAGTATCAGAAATACATGCGCGACTACCTCGCCTGTGTGCAGGGTGTGGATGATGGCGTGGGCAAGGTGCTCGACTACCTCGACTCAGCTGGTTTGGCGGAAAACACCATCGTCATCTACTCCGCCGATAACGGCTGGTATCTCGGTGACCTCGGACTCTACGACAAACGCTTCATGTATGAGCCCGGCTTGCATGTGCCGCTTCTGGTGCGCGGCCCTGGCGTGAAAAAAGGCAGCGTGCCGGAACAGTTCGTGGCAAACATCGACCTTGCGCCCACCTTCCTCGACCTCGCCGGTCTGCCGGTGCCGGATTCCATGCAGGGCCGCTCCATCGCCCCGCTGCTTCGCGGTGAATCGCCGCAGGACTGGCGCGCCTCCTTTTATTACCGCTACTACCACGACCCCGGTCATCACAACACCCTGGCCCACCTCGGCGTGCGCACCGCCACGCACAAGCTCATCCATTATTGGAAGCAGGACGCGTATGAGCTTTTCGACCTCACCGCCGACCCGCATGAGCAGCGCAATCTGCTTCATCCGCCAGGCGATGCACAGAACCCGGCCATCGCCACGAAGTTCACCGAAATGAAGGGCGAGCTCGCCCGCCTACAGCAGCACTACAAAGACACCGACGACCTCTATGCCGATCCCGCCACCTGGCCCGCCGGCAGCGCCGACGGTCCCTGGGATGCCTATCAGGCCACAGGCACCAAGTCGGTGTCCGAGGCTGTCCAGGCGACGAAGGCCCCGTGAATTCAGATCTTGGACAACAGAATGGGGACAGCAGAATTTTTTAATTCTCCTCCTCTGGTCTTCTGATTCTGCTGTCCCCCCCATTCTGCTGTCCAATTTCATCATGCCCATCCACCGCACCATCGAACTCCAAAGCATCTCAGACAGCGAGTTTGCTGAGATTGATGCTGCCGTGATGCGCTGTGCTTATGCCTCACGAAATCACTTCGGGCGCTTGTTCGACGAGCGGATTTACGAGAACGACATCGCCGCCCGATTGCGGGCCGAGGGCTTTGAAGTCTTCACTCAAGTGCCGGTGAAGCTGACTCACGGCAGCTTTGAAAAGAGCTACTACCTCGATCTGGTGGTGAATCAGATGCTGTACGAGCTCAAAGCCGTCGCGGCGCTCATTTCGGAGCATTCCGCGCAGGCCTTGCACTATCTTGTTGCCTCAAAAGTAAATGACACCGGGGAGGGCGCGGGAGGAAGGGATCGTTGCCTCAGAAGTGATGACACCGAGGGTTAGGCGTTCAGTGTTGCTGCTGCGTGCACGCAATGCAAGGAGCCCGTAGGGCGACTGG
>JAPLUL010000178.1:0-2341 GCA_026397635.1 Verrucomicrobiota bacterium
CATGGCCGTCACCCTTGCCGCCCTTCAAGGCGTTGGCGTAAATGTCGTTCACCTTGAGGCGTGGCATGACCTCGGGGTTGAGTATGGCGCGAAACTGCGGCAAACCTTGCTTGTCCACACCGTGCGGCAAGATCAGCACATCGGGGATGATGACGTTGCGCTCCACATCAATGAAGCGGCGGCCGGGCTTGGGCTCCAGACGGGCTATGAGCGCAATAGCCTCGCGCACCAGTGCATCACTACCCACACCTGCTTGCACTAGGCGCTTGATATCGCGACGGGCCAGCAGTTCCATGGGTTGCTTGCAAATGGCCAAAGCCACCTGCAGTACCTCAGTGCGATCCAATTCGCCATCTTCATCCGCGGTGGTCAGCAATGCCCGCAGCTGCAAGCGCAAACATTCACCCAAGTCACGCGCACCGACGCCGACCGGTTCCAGGCTGTGAAGCAGGCCCAATGCCACAGTGAAGTGGTGCACCAGTTCGTGGAGCTGCTCTTCGTCGGCAGGGTGCAGACTCTGAGCTAGCTCGGCCAGCGGGTCTTCCAGGTAGCCGTCGTCGTTGAGGGACTCGATCAGGAAGCGCAGTGCGGCCGCATCCTCGGCGCTCAAGCGCAAACCGGCGGCTTGGCGGTGCAGAAAGGACTGCAAAGACTCACCCGAACGTGCCAGTTCGGTCGCATCCTTCTGCTCGTCGTCGTCCAGGTTGTTGGTTTTGGCTTTGGCATCCACACCCCACTCGCCGTCGTCGGGGGTCATCTCTGTGGTGCCGTCGCCCTCCCAGTCGGGTTCATCGCTGCCGGACAGCGGAGTCGCCTCATCCTCATTCGAGCTGCTAGCGCTTGTACTGCTTGCGTATTCAGCTATCGAATTAGGAGCAAATTCACCTTCTTCTGATAGACGGTCTCCATCACTCACCGGTGCATCTACCGCATCCAGGCCAAAGTCCTCCCGCTCAGCACGCTCTTCGGTGAGCTCCAGGAAGGGGTTTTCGTCCAGCATCTGCTCCACCTCCTGGCTGAGCTCCAGCGTGGAGAGTTGCAGCAAGCGGATAGATTGTTGCAGCTGCGGGGTGAGCGCCAGATGCTGCGAGACGCGAAGCGAAAGACCTTGTTTCATCGATCCGCTTACATCTTGAAGTTTTCGCCGAGGTAGACACGGCGGACATCGGCGTTGTTCACGATATCCGCCGGAGTGCCTTCGGCCAGCACATGCCCGTCACTGATGATGTAGGCGTGGTCGCAAATACCCAGCGTTTCGCGCACGTTATGGTCCGTAATCAACACGCCGATGCCACGCGCCTTCAGGAAATTGATGATGCGTTGGATTTCGATCACCGCAATCGGGTCGATACCTGCAAAAGGCTCATCCAGCAGGATGAAACGCGGCCGCGTCGCCAGCGCGCGGGCTATTTCCACCCGACGGCGCTCGCCACCGGAAAGGGCAAGTGATGGAGACTCCCGCAAATGCTCCACACGGAGCTCTTGCAGCAAATCGGTAAGCCGGTGCTCGATCTCAGCCGGCTTCAAAGGCGCACCTGCATCATCACGCTGCAGTTCCAGCACTGCACGCACGTTGTCTTCCACATAGAGCTTGCGGAAGATGGAGGCTTCCTGCGGCAGGTAGCCTAGCCCCAAGCGGGCGCGCCGGTGGATCGGCATGTGCTCGATGCTCTGGCCGTCAATGGTGATGTCACCTGCGCTGGCGCGCAGCAGACCCACAATCATGTAAAACGAGGTCGTTTTGCCGGCACCGTTGGGGCCCAGCAAGCCCACTACTTCACCGGTGCGCACGGCCAGAGAAACATCTTTGACGACCTGCCGCTTGCCGTAAAACTTCTGAAGGTGGCGGGCCTCAAGCCGCCCGGTAGCGCTGTCCGGGGTATCGGGTACTGCTGCGTTCACGGAACAGCTTTCTCAATCTGGGTCGTGGGCTTGAGCACCGCACCTGCAGCGGGTGGCGTCGTGACCGGATCGGCCTTGGGGGTCAGCATGGCACGCACACGACCTGCGGGTGCAGCCGCTGTCTGGGGGGTGCCATCTACGGTAAAGCGATCGGTCAGGTTTTCGTACACGATGACCGCACCGGTCACCTCGTCGGCCACCGTCGCACCCCGCAAACGGCGCATCTGGGCTTTTTTGATGAAGCGCACGGTATCGGCCTTGCCGTCGTACTCAATGGTGTCCCCCTCGCCTTCGATGAACTCATCCAGTCCATCACGCTTCTGGCGGAAGAAGGCCTGCTTGCCGGGAGCTCCGGTCACCAGACCATATTGGTAGCCCTCCGGGTCTTGGCGCACCTCGATTTGCGCGCCACGGATCAGGATGGAGCCCTTGGTGAGCA
>JAPLUL010000027.1:0-22135 GCA_026397635.1 Verrucomicrobiota bacterium
GTGTTCATCAAGCGCTGCCGCCTCAGCAAACTTCACAAGGTGTGGATTCTCGGCAGCTATCTGATCAAAGCACGGTTTGGACGCTGAGGAGCGCGGATTTTCAATCCGCAGCAGTCGTCAGCAGACTCATCTCACGGGCAGGATTGAAGCGGTCTTCCCCTTCGGCGGAGTGCTGCGGATTAGAAAATCCGCGCTCCTGGTCAGCATTACGCGCCAGATCGCCTTTGCTGTCTCATCTGATCTCTGGATCGCACGCGGTGATAGCATTCTCTGAAACTCGTCGTATTGGCGTCCCCCATTCATGAAAAAAGCCCTTGTTCTTGTCCTGTTGGCAAGTGCCGCAGCACTGCACGCCGAAATCAAACCCCTTAAAGCCCTCCTCATCACCGGTGGCTGCTGCCACGATTACGCGAAGCAGCACGAGGTGATCGCCAAAGGCATTCAAAGCCGCGCGAATGTGCAGGTGGATGTCATCTGGACCGACGACAAATCCACCAACCCGCCGCTGCCGGTCTATGACAAGGCGGATTGGGCCAAGGGCTACGACATCATCATCCACGACGAGTGCGCGGCGAGCATGAACAACAAGGAGACGCTCACCCGCATCCTCGACGCTCATCAAACGATCCCCAGCATCCAGCTGCACTGCGCGATGCACAGCTTCCGCACGGGCGAGGATCGCTGGTTCAAGCGCCTCGGTCTGCAATCGAACTCACACGGCCCGCAGGAGCCCATTGCGATCACCTTTGTCGATAAAGAGCACCCGATCACGAAGACGCTCGCCGACTGGACCACGATCAAGGAGGAACTCTACAACAACGCGAACCTCTTCGATGCGCATCCGCTCGCCATGGGACGCCAGATGGTCAAAGGCAAGGCCGTGGATGCCATCGTGGCTTGGACGAACGAAAAAGCCGGTGCCCGCAGCTTCAGCACGACCATCGGGCACAACACGGAGACCGTCGCCGATGCGCGTTACCTCGATTTGATCACCCGCGGCCTGCTCTGGGCCTGTGACAAGCTCACGCCGGATTTCCTCACGCCGTTCAAGGGACAGAACCAAGTGACTTTTGTGCCTGCAAAGCCTGTCGAGGCTCCGAAGCCGCCGCCGACGCCGAAAGACGCCACCGGCATCAAAGTGACCGCAAGCAGCGAGGAGGCGGGCAAGAACAACTTCGCCTGGCGGGCGGTGGACAATGACGAAAACACCCGCTGGTGTGCCAACGGGCCGGATTATCCGCAGTGGTTGCAGCTTGAGCTGGAGAAGCCGCAGACGCTCACCGGCATCGAGACCACCTGGGAAAACAACGGCGTGTATCACTTCAAAGTCGAAGGCAGCGCCGATGGCAAGACGTGGGCCACGCTCGTCGATGGCAGCGCAAACGAGAAGAATTCGCCTTATTCGAATGACTTCGCTAAGGCGGACGGCATCCGTTTTGTGAAGGTGCATGCGCTCAGCAAAAAAAGCGGCGGCTGGGCCAGCATCCGTGAGGTGCGGCTCAAAGGACCGGGCATCAAAGCCATCGCGCCGAAGCTGAGCGCGGAGCAGCAGAAGGAATACAATCAGGCCACTGACCCCCGCAAAGACGGCGGCAACATCACGCCGAAGATCGTCAAACTCACGCCGGAGGAGGAAGCGGCCATTTTGAAGGACGTAAAGGTCGCCGAGGGCTTCGACGTGACGCTTTTCGCGAACAGCGCCGCCGCGAACTACCCGGTTTTCCTGGCCGCCGAGCCGGATGGCACGCTTTACGTTTCCTCGGATGGAAACGGCTCCGTGGAGCGCAAACCGAACCGTGGACGCATCATCCGCCTGCGCGATCTCGATGGCGATGGCCGTGCCGATGAAACGAAGGTCTTCTGCGAGGTGGACAGCCCGCGTGGCCTTGTCTGGGACCATGATCGGCTCTATCTCGTGCATCCGCCGCACCTCAGCGAGTTCATTGATGCCGATCACGACGGCGTCGCCGAAAAACAAAACATCCTCGTCAATGGCATCGCCTACGGATTCAAAGATCGCCCGGCGGATCACACCACGAACGGCCTCAGCCTCGGCATCGACGGCTGGCTTTACATCGCGGGTGGCGACTTCGGCTTCCTGAAAGCCACCGGCACCGATGGCAAAACGCTCCAGCATCGCGGCGGCGGCGTCATCCGCGTGCGTCCGGACGGCTCCGGCCTCGAAATCTACTCCACCGGCACGCGCAACATCCTGGAGGTCGCCATCAGCCCGCTGATGGACATGTTCGCCCGCGACAACACGAACGACGGCGGCGGCTGGAACGTGCGCTTCCACCACTTCACCGGCCTCGACGACCACGGCTACCCGCGCCTCTACAAAAACTTCAACGATGAGGCCATCCAGCCCCTCGCCGACTACGGCGGCGGCAGCGGCACCGGCGCGGTTTACATCGACGAGCCCGGCTTCGGTGTTTGGAACAACGCCCCCTTCACCTGCGACTGGGGCAGCGCCGCTCTCTGGCATCATCAGGTGAAGTCCAAAGGCGCCACCTTCGAAGAAACCCGCAAGCCCGAGCCCTTCATCAAAATGACCCGCCCCACCGACGCCGATGTCGATGGCCTGAGCCGCGTCTATTGCGCCAGTTGGAAAGGCGCCACCTTCGGCTGGGCCGGACCGGATGTCGGTTACATCGTGCAAGTGAAGCCGAAGGGCTTCAAAGCCGAGCCGCTGCCCGATTTCGTGAAGGCAAGCGAGAAGGATTTGGTCATGATGCTCGATCTCGGCATGCCCCAAAGCTATCGTCGCCGCATCGAAGCTCAGCGTGAGCTCATTCGCAGGAGCAGCAAACTCACAGCAGTTTATGAACGCCAATTTAGTGATAACCGGAATGTCGATCGAAATCTCGTAGCTGCGCTAAAGGAGAAGGCCTCGGATGATGAAGTCATCGTAGCGATTGCCCATGCTGATCCGGTGATCTCGCACACAGCGATTCGCGCCGCTGCATTTCGCCGGCTCTTCAAGCAAGCCTTTGCCGTTCTCGATGGCTCCGGCAGTGACCGAGCAGGTATTCTGCATTCACTTGCCATGATGCACGAGGCAGACGTCGTCACCGGCCTCATCGAGCGCCTCGGAAAGGCCACCGATCCCGCGTTGCGCCAGGGCATCCTCGCGGCGCTGTGCCGACTGCATTTCAAGGAAGGCGAGTGGAAGGGCGATTCGTGGGGCACGCGGCCGGATACGCGGGGGCCGTATTATCAGCCGGAGGCCTGGAGCGAGACGCCGAAGATCGCCGTGGCGCTGAAGGACGCGCTGGCGAAGGCCACGCCGGAGGAAGCCGCCTTTTTGGTGAAAGAGCTGAACCGCAACCGCATCCAGTTCAACGAGGCGCAGCAGCGCATCCTCGAACTTGCGAAGAAGGACCTGAAGGTGCTGCCGGAACTGGCGGCGCAGATGGCTGGTGCGGAGGAGATTCCGGCGGAGGCCGTGCCGCTGCTGGTGAAGGCTTTGCAAAGTAGCCATCTCGCTCCGCGAGATGAGCCAAGCGGGTCGAAAAGCGAAAACGATACGGCGAAAGGAAACGCCCAGCTCGTTTCGCGCAGCGAGACGGCTACTATGGCTGCCGCCATCATCGCGCTCTCAAAAACCGACAGCGCCGACGGCGTCTCCGCCACCCTCGCAGCGCTGGAGCCGCTCAAGAAGCTCCCGGACTCCTGGAAAGACTACGAGGCTGCTTTGGCCGCCTTCTTGAACGCCCCGAAGCTCGAAAACCACCACCAGCTCGTCGAGCAGATCGCCGAGAAGGGCGAGTGGCCGGTGTCGATGTATGCGAACGCCGCGTTGCTGAACCTCGCGAACCGCAAAACGGGCAGTCCCGAGTCCATCCAGCTCACGCAGAAGGCGCTCGACAAAGGCTGGGCCGATCCAAAGCACCGCAAGCTCATCATCGACGCCATCAGCGCCTCCAAGCACATGCCCAGCGCCGCCAAAGTGCTCGCCGCGCTCGATGATGCCGATGCGGAGGTCAAAGGTGCTGCCGAACGCGCCGCGAAGGCCATGCGCATCACCAAGATCGAAGACAAAACGCCCAAGCTCATGACCTTGAAGCCCGAAGAGGCCCTCGCGGCCGTTTTGAAGGAAAAAGGCAACGTGGCGCTCGGCGAGCAAATCTTCACCAAAGCCACCTGCGTGGCCTGCCACACCGTGAAGGAGACCGAAGCTCAAAAAGGCCCCTACCTCGGCAACATCGCCCAAACCTACAAGCGCCCCGATCTGGCCCAAAACATCCTCGATCCGAACAAAACCATCGCCCAAGGCTTCGCCAGCGAGATGATCACGCTGAAGGACGGCACCCAGCAAATGGGCTTCATCACCCTCGAAGGCGCCAACGAGGTCAAACTGCGCAACATCGCCTCTCAGGAGTTCACCTTCAAAACCGCCGACATCAAAGAGCGCCAGAAACTCCCCATGAGCATGATGCCTCCCGGATTGATGATGAACTTCACCGTGAAGGAGTTCGCCAGCCTCTTGGACTACTTGGAGTCGCTGGTGAAGAAGTAATGCCTAACGGACGATTCAATCTATGGAGGCGGCCCCCAAGCTTTGCGTGAGCCTTCCCAGAGTTTGACAGTTCCGGGGGCTGTGATCGCTGAAAATGACCCAAAGCCTGAAGTCCAAAGGAACAACCAAGTTCCATCTTGAATCAGGCAAGCGCCGCGCCACTCTCCGAGTTGTCTGATGAATCTCAAACCTGCCAGCCGAATCGCCATTCGTGCCGTTGTAAAAACGGTGCGCGCCTTTTGGCATGCCTAACTCCACGGTTTGAGGAACCTGCGCTGAAGCGCTCATCATCACACGACAAAATGATCCGACATGATGCCAGAAGGTAGCCCTCAGACCGGCGCCTCCATGAGCACACCTACTTCCGCACTCCAACACCATTCCCGGCGTGGCACGCTGTGGATGACCGTCTCGCTCACCTGCTTCACCGGCAACGCGTTGCTGCTCAAGGTGCTGTCCTCCAGCCGCCATGTCGATCCGTGGATGTCGCTCGCGTTTCGCGCCGTGTTGGGATTGCTGGTGACCATCGTGTTGTTCGCGCCAGCAGGCTCGTTGCGGCTGCGGCGTTCGTTTCAAAGCTGGCTGCTGGCCTCGCGTGGTATCCTTGGGGCCATCGGCACGGCGGCCTATTACACCACCATCGGTCCACTGGGGGCAGGGAAGGCCACGCTCATTGGCAACACCTGGACGGTCTTTGCTGCGGTCATGGCGGCCTTTGTCCTCCACGAACGACTGGGTCTGGTCAAGCTGGGGGGCATTTTGCTGGCCTTGTTTGGCTTGGGATTGCTCACCGGCATGGCTCCGGGCACACTGACGCAGTTCGGGCAGCATGAACTCATTGCCCTGGTCGGCGCGGTGCTCGCGGCGGCGGTCGTGGTGGTCATTCGTCAGCTCACACGCACGGAAACGAGCGCCACCATCTTCGCCTCGCAGTGTGTGTATGGTATCCTTCTGGCGGTGCCCATCGCCTGGATGAATCACATCTCGCTGAACTGGACAGATGTCGCGCTGCTATGCGCCGCAGCGATGTGCGCCACCTTCGGCCAGCTCGCCATGACAGAAGGCTTTCGCTTTCTTTCCGTCGCCGCAGGCGGTGCTTTCCAAGTCACCGTGCCGGTCATCATCACGCTGTGCAGCATCAGCCTGTTTGCTGAGCCGTTCACCATGCCGCAGGTCATTGGCAGCGTGCTTGTGCTCTGGGGCAGCTTTCAGACGGTGGTGGGCGGTCGAATGAAGGCCAAAGCTTGATTCAAAAGGCGAACCCAACGGTCACATGCAGCATCCCGCTGCCTTCACCGACGCGCGGGCTGAGGTTGTGGCCGTAGTCGATGCGGATCGGGCCAAACGGCAGGTGATAACGCAGCCCTGCGCCGATCGCCTGCCGAAAGTCCGAGGAGAAACCCAGCGGTGAGGAGTTCTCGCCGCGTCCGAGGCTGCCAAGGTCGCCAAACACCGCGAACTCAAAATTCGTCATGATCTCGTAGGAGAACTCGGCGCTCATAAACAGCGCCGAGGTGCCGCCCAGCGGCGTGCCGCCCGGAGTCACCGGCCCCAGCTCCCGCTGCGCGAAGCTGCGCACACTGTTTGGCCCGCCGTTGAAAACACGCGAGTCGATCGGGATCTGTTCGGCTGCCGCGCCCATGATGTTGGAAAGCTCCAGGCCGGTGGCGAAGCGAAATTTCTTCGTGAGCGGCCGATACCACGCGGCACGGACATCCGTGCGGATGAAGCTCACATCCCCGCCCAGCAGGCTGACTGTCTGCTCCAGGCGTCCAGAGATGAGCCAGCCCTTCTTGGGCAGGATTGGGCTGTCACGCCGGTCGTAGAGGAAGTTCATGCCCAGGCTCTCCAGCGTGAAATTCAACGGCCCGGTCTGAGCCTTCGTTAGATTTGGCGAGTCCACCGTGTTCGCCGATGAAGTGAAAAAGAAGCCATAGCTCAGCGGTCCGCTCACACGACGAACGAGGTCAAAGCCCAGCGTCGTGCCGATGCGGTTGTATTCGAAAAGATTGAACTGCTCCAGTGCTAGGCGCGAGGTCAGTGCATACGGCGATGTTCGCCGAGCGATTTGTCTGCGTTCACCGGCACCACTTCCGTGTCTAGCAGCGCGAACATGCCAGTATCCAGCGCCCGCTTGAAAAAGAAGTCCGCGTCTTCCACTTCGTAAATCCGGCCTTCCAACGGCTGGAACTTCGTCTTCAAAACGCGCTCACTGCCCTTGGAAAAGCCAGCATGCGTCACGATCCGCGTGATCCGCACACGCTCGCCCGGCTTCACTTCAAACCGCACATCCACCGCGCCACCGGATTTTCCCAGCTCATACTTGGCCACTGTCTCCGCATGCAGCCAGCCGTGCTCCGAGCACATGGACCGCAGCCGTTGCTCGATCTGCTGCACTCGTGCCTCGTTGAAGGGCGTTCCTTCCTGCTCCGTGATCAGCGCCTGCATCTGGGTATTCAGTTCAGCCGGGCCGCCGATCAGCGATGCCTGTCCAAACACAAACTTCGGCCCAGGCAGCACCTCCAGTGTCAGATCACGCTTCATCTCCGCGTCATGGTTCGGCGCAGGCAGCAGCAGTGTGGTGGCATTCAGATAACCCTGCGCTCGCAGTCGCCGCTGCACTAGGCCCGCACCTTGCTGCAAATCCGACTCCACCCATTGCGGCAGTTGTAGATCAATGTTGGGGCGCTCCAACGTCGGTTTCAGCAGGTATTTCTTCAGTTCCTCCTCCGGCACCACCGTTTCGCCTTTCAGCGCCACTTTGCCGACCCGCACGCGGTCTCCGGCCTTCACGTCCAAGGAAATGACATTCTTCTCCAGCTTCCATCCCACTTCCGCCTCCGGCCAACCCTCGCGGATCAACTGCTGCCGCGTGAAAAACGCCAGATCATCCGCCAGCGGCTCTGAAACTGGCCCATTGCCGTTCAGTGTGAGCTGATCCTTCAGCATGCCTTCCAGTTCCTTCGACTGCGCGGTCTCGATGCCCTCCACCCGCACCGTGGTGCCGCCATGCTTCACTTCCAGCGCTGATGCGATCCCAAAAAGCACCAGCCAGCAAAGCCAGTGGCCAAGCAGTCGTCCTGCATTCGTCATTTGGCATTCCACATTCGTCATTGTTTCTCCTCCACCGCTCTCGCGGCCTTGCCAAAGCGCAGCACATAGCCCAGCAGCGCCTTCATCCGTCCGCTTTGGGTAAATCGCCCCGTGAACCGCACCTTGGGCGTCATCTCATACATTGCCTACATGCTATCGTTCGCACGGTCGCCGCCGCTGGGATTCATGCTCATGTGCAGCTTCGGTGGTTCGTCACTGATCTTCTTCTCCTTGTTAAAGAGCTTCCGATAAGTCTCCATGACCACCAGCATGGCCGCGCGTGTCATCGCCTCGCTCGCCATTTGTGAATTATCGCCGCCCAGCGTCATTCCTGTGCCCAGCAGCGTCACGATGTCTGCTTCAGACAGCGGCGGTGTGCTGGTGAAGCGTGTCTTCGGATTGGTCGCGTCGCCATAGACGTAAAGCGAGATGTCATTGCTGCCGACCCGCGACTCACCACGCACATCCAGCTTCGGTGCGAAGGGGTTTTGCGGGTTCATCGTCACCACGCCCTTGGTGATCTTCATCAGGCTGAACGGCAGCTTCAAAATCAGGCGGTCCACGTTCGCAAAACCCGTCAGCAGCGGTTTCGCGCCCGTGCCGCCGAGTTTCACATCCGCCGAGATCGCCCCATTCACGAGATTGCCCGCCAGCAGCACTGGATCACGCGTCTTCACGCGCAGATCAAAAGTCCAGTCCTTCAGCAACGGTGGCAGCTCCACTTTCTGGCTCACTTTCGACGTGGATGGCGGCGGTGGTGGCAGCGGCTCGCTTTGTTTCACCACACTCATCACATTCGGCAGCAAATTCACTTCTTGAAAGACGCGACCACGCACCGCCTCCACCACGCCGCTGACACGCGCGGCCTTCAAACTGCCAACGCAGGCGATGTCTGCGTTGGCTCGCAGGCTGGATGTTGGATTGCGAAACACCAGCGCCTCCCGCGCCGTCACCTTCAGGTCAAAGCGCGGGTTGTCCATCTGCGTTGCGTCGATGCTGCCGCCAAGTTTCACCCGGCCACCTGCCAGCATCGCCGAGATGTCTTCAATCACCGCCTTCCGGTCATGCGTGCGCACGCGGACTTTCACCTCCCGCACGCTGGGCATGTCCGCACTCACAAAACCGATCTCGACCGCATCCAAGTCGAGCGCCGATTCAATCAGCGGCTCCTTCACCGTGCCGCCCACCGTCGCATTCAGTCGCAATTTCGCCGGAACTGACTTCACCACCTCAGGTGCAAACTCGCGCACAAAACTCAAATCACTCTCCGGCAGGTCCAAAGTGGCCTTCAGAGGCAAACCCATCGCCATCTCGGGCTTCTTCATCAAATCACGCACGACCACCGGCACCTCTGCTTTCAGCAGCAGGGGCTGCAATGGCTTCTGATCCACCTTGGCGTCCAAAGCGAGCTTTCCGCCCTTCAGCGTCGTCAAAACCGCCACCTGCGCGGGTTGGAACGATTTCGGCGCTCCTGGAGCCTTCACGTCCTTCAGCTGCACAGTAACGCTCGCATCCTCGAATCCGCGCATCGTGATCTCCGTGCTCAAAACCGCCTGCGGCACGTCTTTGATGCCTGCTGCTGCCGCAATCTCATGCACGGGCAGCTCTTTGGCATTCATGAGCACATCGAGCACGCTCAAATCAAACGCCGCCTTGGCACGTCCACTCATGAGTTGGCGCTCCTTCTGCCAAAAGCTGAGTTCGCTCAAATCCGCCGCCTGGTCCGTCACCGTCCCCTTGGTGAGCAGCTTCCAAGGTCCTAGCACGGCCTGCATGGCCTCAATCGTGGCCGTGGTTCCTTCAAAAGACGTTCTCAAGTCCATGTCAGCCGCCTCCGGCATGCCCGCCACTTTCACTGCCTTCGCGGTCAGCGTGAGGAGTCCCGGCTTCAGCCGGTAAGGCCGCGCATCACCTGCGGCCTGAATCTTAGCCAACACGCTGCCGCTCTCGATCTGCGGAGCTTTGAAGGCCGCCAGCAAAGCATTCAGCGCCTTTAGTTCCGGCATCTCCACCACGCCATCCACTCCAAAACTCCACGGCTCCTTCAACTGCGCCTGGCCCTTCAAATCCACCCGATTTCGTGTGTCCACGATGACCTGGAGCGATTCCACCACCGCCTCGCCCTTCACCACCTTTGCCTTTACATCGACCACCGGTAGCGCCGCCTCGCCAAACCGGCCTTCTTTGACACTCAGCTCAATCTGTGCGTCCGCATTCATCGGGTCATTCACCTTGAGCGATGCCTTGCCGCTTGTGCTGAGCTTCGCCGTCACCGGTTGTGTCAGCGGTGGCAGGTTGACGGTCTGCATCAGCAGCGCCGGATCATCTATTTGCACCTTCCAGTCAGCCGTGATCGGCATTGCGTCATCCATCGTCATCGCCGCGTTCACTTCCACGCGATTTCCTTCCCCCAGCATCAACGCGGGCACGCTCACCTTCGCCTGCTTGCCATCGAGAGACACATCCACCGCCAGTTTCGGCAGTTGGTAGCTCTCAAAGCCCAGATCAGTGCCGTCCAGATGCGCCACTGCCTTTACCGGCGTCGTGCCGATGCCTGCCGCATTGGCCGAGACCTTGATCAAACCTTTCACTGGCGGTGGCTCTGCCAATAACTGCGATGCATCCGCGATCTTCATCGCCACCTTCGCCGTCCAGGGCGACTTCATCAAGTCATCGGCTAACTTCGCCTCCATCGACGCCAGAATCTCGTTCGAGTCGCGCACCACCTTCGTCTCGCTCACACTCGCGATGCGGTCCTTGACTCCAAACTCTGCGCTGACGCTGTCCAGCAGCATGCCAGCGGCCTTGATGTCAGAAACGCTCACTTTGCCATCCACTCTTAACGAAGCTGGTTTGGCGGGGTTACCCTCCGCATGCAAGGTCACGTTGACCGGGCCAAAACTCACGCCATCCGGCATCTTCCAGTCGTTGGAGCTGAAACCGCGCACGCTCACATCCGTCTTGGCCACCATCGCTCCGCCGAAGATGCCCTGCGTCTGCGTTTCGACGATCACGCTGGCCTTGCCGAGGCTAGCTTCAAGTTTTAAGCTCGCCGCGTCCTGGCTCCACTCGCGGAGATCGACCCGCAGGCTCTTCAATTTGCCACCGTAAGGCAGAGCGCTGTCGGAAATCGTCAGCTCACGCTCACCCCAGGCCACCTTGGCCTTCAGGTCGGTCAAACGCAGGTGTCCCGGCTCCATCTTGATCTCCGCACACGCGAAAATGCCCGGCATGCCCTCACCGATGCGCAGCGTGAGGCCGCGAATCGTCAGCATCTTGCCGTCTGCCAGGGTGATTGCAGCGTTCACATTGACGATGTCGATGACTTTGGGCCACACCAGCGGCGGCGGCTTGCCGGGGCCAGGTAGTTCCGGCGCTGGCGCGGCTGCGGGCATTTTTCGCAGATCCATCACCGCAGCCACATCCTTCAAAGCCACTCGACTGATGATGTCGATCTCTCCCGTCCTAGCCGCCCGCCAGGCATCGTACTCGACCGTGAACTCGCCAATCGACGCCTTTTCGATCATGCGGCCGGTGGCTTCGATCTTGGAGAGCTTCAAGTCGCCCAACACTGAACCGTCCACCTGCCACGCCAGTTTGATCCCCGCCATCTCCGCGCCCTTGGCACCGCCGACCGCGATCACCCAGCGCAGCAGCGGCGCATGAAACACCACGGCCAAAACGAGCAACAAGCCTCCGCCAACCAGCAGAAGCTTCAGCCACGTCTGCCAGCCGCGTGATTTTTGAGGAGGGTTTGATGTCACGCCCATTGGATGCCGCAGATTGAAGCAATTTCAACGCTGGCAGCGTGAACTTTCCGAAGGCACGGACCCTTTAGACGCGTATAAAATCCCACGACCATGCGCCCCCTGCTTTTTGCTCTTTTCGCCACCGCCGCCCTCGCCCAAACCGAGGTGGACTTCATCACGAACCCGCGCCAGCTCACTTTTGAAGGCCGCCGGGCTGGGGAGGGCTACTTCAATGCCGATGGGACGAAGATGATCTTCCAGTCCGAACGCGAGGAGGGGAATCCGTTTTACCAAATCTACCTGATGGACCTCGAAACGGGCGACCAAGAGCGCATTTCGCCCGGCATGGGCAAGACGACCTGCGCGTGGATTCATCCCGATGGCAAACGCGTGCTCTTCGCCAGCACGCACACCGACGCGAACTCAAAAAAACTTCAAGAGGCCGAGTATGAGGAGCGAAAGAACGCGAAGGTGCGCAAATACTCCTGGGACTACGACGAGCATTACGAGATCTGGGAATACACGCTCGCCGACAAGAAGCTCAAAAACCTCACCCACACGCGTGGTTACGACGCCGAGGGCGGCTGGTCGCCGGATGGTAAGAAGATGGTCTTTGCCAGTAATCGCCAGGCTTATGAAACGAAGCTCAGCAAGGAGGACGAAGAGCGCCTGAAGATCGACAAACAGCACTTCATGGAGATCTACACCGCCGACGCCGATGGCTCGAACGTGAAACGCCTCACCCATGTGCCGGGCTACGACGGCGGACCGTTCTTCAGCGCCGATGGCCAGCGCATCTGCTGGCGTCGCTTCACGCCGAAAGGCGATGTGGCCGAGATCTGGTCCATGAACGTCGATGGCAGCGATCCAAAGCCGCTCACCAAGCTCGGTGCGATGAGCTGGGCACCCTATTTTCATCCCAGTGGTGAGTATGTGATCTTCACCACGAACCTCAACGGCTTCGCCAACTTCGAGCTCTACCTCGTCGATGCCGCTGGCAAGCATGCGCCCGTCCGCGTGACCACCACGGATGGCTTTGACGGTTTGCCCGTCTTTTCACCCGATGGCAAAAAACTCTCGTGGACCAGCGGACGCGCCAGCGGCGGACAAAGCCAGATTTTCATCGCGGATTGGGATCACGATCATGCGCGAGTGGCGTTGGAGCTGGGTCAAGAGGTCAAGATCGTCAAGGAGGTCAAGACGCCCGACTTCGCGCAAACAGCCGCCGACATTCGCGACGCTGAAATCAAGCAACACGTCACCTATCTGGCCTCTGACGAACTTGGCGGTCGTCTTACCGGCACGGAGGGCGAAAAGCTCGCCACGCAGTATTTTGCCGATGTGGCGAAGCAGATCGGCCTCGCGCCGTTTGGCGATGACGAGACCTATTTCGACAACTTCGACTTCACCGCCGGCGTGGCGCTCGGCGAGGGCAACACCTTGACCTATCTTGACCAATCCTTGACCGCTGACCAAGACTGGAAACCGCTCTCCTTTTCCCAAAACGGTGAGGTGAAGGCCGCGAAGATCGTCTTCGCTGGTTATGGCATCGAAACGCCCGAATCGGCCTCCATCGAGACGTATTCGAGCTATGCGCATCTCGATGTGAAGGACAAATGGGTGCTCGTGTTCCGCTATTTGCCGGAAGGCATCACGCAGGAGCGGCGCAATGAACTCAGCCGCTATTCCAGTCTGCGCTACAAGGCGCTCACGGCGCGGCAAAAGGGCGCACGCGGCCTCATCGTGGTCAGCGGACCGAACTCGAAAGTCGTGCAACAACTCGCGCCGATGACCTTTGATGCCTCGCTGGCCTCTAGCGGCATCGCGGCAATCAGCGTGACGGATGCGGTGGGCAACAAGTTGCTCGGCGGCAAAACCTTGAAGGAACTCCAAGACAAGCTCGACACCGGCGACCTCATGGGCGGCATCGACTGCAAGGGCACGCTCGCGGCGAATATCGTGATCCAGCAGGAGAAGAAAAAGGGCCGCAACGTGCTCGCCGTGCTGCCTTACGGCCAGCAGCCTGATCCCCACGTCGCGCCACTCATCGTCGGTGCCCACATCGACCATCTCGGCAGCAGTGGCGGCTCCAATTCCCGTGCTAAGGGTGATGAGGTGGACAAAATCCATCACGGAGCCGATGACAATGCCAGCGGCGTCGGTGGCGTGCTCGAGATCGCCCAGTGGCTGGCCGATTTGAAGAAGCAGGGCAAGCTCACGCTCAAGCGCGACATCATCTTCGCCGCGTGGAGCGGTGAGGAGCTCGGCTTGCTCGGCAGCAATCACTTCGTCGAGGCCTACGCGAAGATGATCAAGGGTGACGCCAACGCAAAGCTCACCGGCATGTTTGCCGCGTGCCTGAACATGGACATGATCGGCCGTTTTCAGAAGGCGCTCGTGCTTCAGGGCCTCGGCAGCAGTTCACTGTGGGCCAAGGAGATCGAAAAACGCAACGCGCCCATCGGTTTGCCGATCACCACGCAAAATGACGCGCATCTGCCGACCGACAGCACGGCGTTCTATTTGAAGGGCATCCCCACGCTGAACGCCTTCACCGGTTCGCATTCGGATTACCACATGCCGAGCGACACTGCGGAGAAGATCGACTACCCGAACGCCGCGAAGATCACCAAGCTCATGGGCCTCATCGCCCGTGGTATCGCCACCGCGGATGTGGCACCCGATTACATCGCCATGGAAGCCCCGAAGAACTCCGGCGTGCGCACTGGCCTGCGGGCTTATTTGGGCACCATTCCCGACTACGCCCAAGGCGACACCAAAGGCGTGAAGCTCAGCGGCGTGTCACCCATCGGCCCTGCGGCGAAAGCGGGTGTGAAAGCTGGTGATATCATCATCAAGCTCGGCGGCAAGGACATCGCGAACATCTACGACTACACCTATGTGATGGGTGATTTGAAGATCGGCAAAGAGACGACGATCACCGTGCAGCGTGAGGGTAAGAGCGTGGAATTGAAGATCACGCCGGGGTCGCGGGACTAACGGCGCCTTCCATTTTCCTCAGCATGAAACACGCCTTGCTTCTCAATCCGTAGGTGGGTTCACCGTCATGTTGTCCGGCACCGTCGCTGCCGCATCCTTGCCGCTCAGCATTTTAATGCCGGTCATTCGTGCTGACATGTAGCCGACGAATATCTCTGCGTGCATCTCGATGGGCAGGCGCAGCGGATCGTCTGAAATCCAGATCGTCGAGGTCTTCTTTGGGGCGTGATCGTCGTCTCCGTCACCGCCCGGTTTGGTTCAAAGGACACGCGGTAGCGGCAGTTCTCTGCGCTGTCCGTCTCGCTGTGGCTCAAAAAGCGCGGGTGAATCGTCCCCCGCTCGATGATCGAGGTCATCTCGCAGTCGTACTTCCACAACGTCCGCGCGAAGCCCGTGCTGGAGGCCGTGGCGTCCGCCCGCCAGTAATTCCCCGCCTCCTTCACGCTCAGCGACGCCTTGCCTGCCATGATGAAATTATTCCAGCCGAGCTCAAACGTGAGCTCGCACGGAGGCACGTTCAGGTAGGGGCCCACCGGCGCTTTTGTCAGGTCTTTGGCCCAGCCCGGCACCTGACCACGAGCACACACCGAAGACATCAAAACAATCAGCAGGAACAAGTGGCGCGTCATGCCATCAGCATTCCCTCGATTTTCCCTTTTGCCAGTGGGTGTCTTTATCGCCACAATCCACAGCATCATGCACGACCCCCGAATCGACGCCCTCTCCCGCCAACTCGTCCGCTACTCCACCAAGGTCAAAAAAGGCGACTTTGTCTGGATCGACCTCTTTGACGTGCCCAGTGCCGTCGGTCAAAGCCTCATCCGCGAGGTCGTCGCCGTTGGCGGCATGCCCATGGTCCGTATCAATGACTCCGTGCTCACCCGCGAGCAGATGATTCATGCGAACGCCAAACAGTACGACCTCATCGCTGAGAACAACCTCGCCTTGATGAAAAAGACCGACTGCTACATCGCCGTGCGAGGCAGCCACAACATCACCGAAAGCTCCGACGTGCCGGCCGAAAAAATGAAGCTCGTCATGGCCAAGCTCCGCCCCGTGCAGAACGAGCGGGTTAACAACAGCCGCTGGGTCGTCCTGCGCTGGCCCACCGCCTCCATGGCTCAGCAGGCCGGCATGAGCACCCAGGCCTTCGAGGACTTCTTCTTCCGCGTCTGCCTGCTGGACTACGCCGCTCTGCTGCCCGCCATGAACGCCTTGAAAAAGCTCATGGACAAAGCCCAACAGGTCCACATCACCGGCCCCGGCACCGACCTGCGCTTCAGCCTCAAGGGCCTCAAGTCCATCGTCTGCGGCGGCGGTCACAACATCCCTGACGGCGAGGTCTTCAGCGCCCCGGTGAAAGACAGCGTCGAAGGCGTCATCAGCTACAACGCCCCCACCATCTATCAGGGCATCGCTTTCGACAGCGTGAAGCTCGAGTTCAGCAAGGGCAAGATCGTGAAGGCCACCGCCAACAACACCGAGGCCATCAACAAGATCTTCGACAGCGACGACGGTGCCCGCTACATCGGAGAATTCGCCATCGGCTTCAATCGCGAGATCAAGGAGCCCATGCGCGACATCCTCTTCGACGAAAAGATCGCCGGGAGCTTCCACTTCACCCCCGGCCAGGCCTACGAAGGCATCGCCGACAACGGCAACCGCAGCCAGGTCCACTGGGATCTCGTGAACATCCAGCGCCCCGACTACGGCGGTGGCGAGATCCGCTTCGATGGCAAGCTCATCCGCAAAGACGGCAAGTTCCTCCTGCCCGAGCTGAAGCCGTTGAATTGACGCCTCATTCGCGAATCAGGCTACTTTTTTGCTTGCCTGCTTTGTGCCGTTTTCACGCGGCACAATCGTCGCGCCAGCCAGTGTTCGGCACATCTGATTGAGTTCAGCGACGGTGCGCAACCGGTGCTCGATGGCCTGCGGACTCATGTCAGCAGAGATGGCCCGGCTTTGGCGTTTCGTGTCAATCATCGCGGAGTTTCGCCGACTTCGGCCAGTTTCTCAAGGTCAGCCTTGTCCTGAGTGCGGCCTGCCAGCGTTTTCATCTTCGCTAAGCCGTCACGAGAGACGACCTGGAAGTCCATCTCGCTCAAAACAGCCTTTTGGCGGGATTCCCAGACGCTTTCGAAGACGGCAGTGACCAGCAGAAGATCAAGCGTGAGGTATTCGGTGTCCTCAAGCTTGCTGAACTGCACGACCCGGGTCTCCTCCGGCGTGCCATGCTTGAAGGTCTGCGTGCCGCCGGGCACATCAAAGCCCGCTTGTTTCACCAGGACTTCGATGCGCGGCAGATCATCGGGATGAATGAGCAGGTCAATGTCCTTCGTCGCCCGCGGATAGCCATGCACCGCCATCGCCATCCCACCGCAAACGGCATAGGGCACGTTGGCGGTGTTGAGGGCTTGGATGAGCAGGGTGAACTCGCGGTAGATGTTCATAACCTGTCAACCCGCCCGGTTCACCGCACTCAGCACGGCTTTGATGGAGGCGAGTTCGATGTTCGTATCGACGCCAGCACCCCAGACGGTCTTGCCAGCGCCCGTTTTGATCTGGATGAAGGCGAGGGCAGCGGCTTCGGTGCCGGAGCTGAGGCTTTGCTCGCGGTAGGTGGTGACTTCGAAGCTCGTAGCACCGGCATCGGTGATGAGCGCATCGGCGAAGGCTGCGATCGGGCCATTGCCTTTGCCGGTGACTCCGCGTTCCTTGCCATTGATGACTAGACTGCAACGGCAGGTGAAGACGCCGTCCACGCCGTCGGCGTGGAAGTGATGCAGCGCGTAGGGCGTCTCACGCTGGATGTATTCCTTCCAGAACATGTCCTTCAACTCCGTGCCGCTGACCTCGCGGCCGAGCTTGTCCACGATGTCGTTGGCGATGGGGCCAAACTCGCGCTGCATGTCCTTCGGCAGCTCAATGCCAAACTCGCTTTCGAGCAGATAGGCGACGCCGCCTTTGCCGCTCTGCGAGTTCACGCGGATGACCTCACGGTATTCGCGGCCGATGTCGTTCGGGTCGATGGTGAGGTAAGGCACGTCCCAGATGGTCTTGTGCTGCTCATAACCAGCGAGGCCTTTCTTGATGGCGTCCTGATGGCTGCCGCTGAAGGCGGTAAAGACGAGCTCACCGCTGTAGGGATGACGCGGGGCCACGGTCATGCCGGTAGTGCGTTCATACATCTGGATGAGGCCGTTCATGTCGCTGAAGTCCAGTTCAGGCGCGATGCCGTGCATGTACAAGTTCATGGCGACTTGAACGATGTCGAGATTGCCGGTGCGCTCGCCATTGCCAAACAGCGTGCCTTCCACGCGATCTGCTCCCGCGAGCAGGCCCAGCTCCGTGGCCGCAGTGCCCGTGCCGCGGTCATTGTGCGTGTGCAGGCTGACGATGAGGCTGTCGCGGTTTTTGATGTTCGTGCAGATCCACTCGATCTGGTCGGCATAAACGTTGGGCATGCAGACCTCGACGGTGTCCGGCAGGTTGAGGATCATCTTGTGCTGCGGCGTGGGCTGCCACACGTCCATGACGGCCTCGCTGATCTCCTTGGCGAACTCCACCTCCGTGGCGCTGAAGCTCTCCGGCGAGTATTGCAGCGTGACCTGCGTGCCACCTTCGGTGAGGCGATGCAGGCGGTCCTTGATCATCTGCGCACCTTTGACGGCCACGGCGATGATTTCCTCCTTCGACTTCCCAAACACATACTTCCGCTGCGCTGGTGAAGTGGAGTTGTACATGTGGATGACGACCTTTTTGGCCCCGATGAGGCTTTCGACGGTCTTTTCGATCAAATCCTCCCGTGCCTGCACCAAGCACTGGATGGTGACATCGTCAGGAATACGGCTTTCTTCGATGAGACGGCGGTTGAAGCTGAACTCGGTGTTCGAGGCGGAGGGGAAGCCGACTTCGATCTCTTTGAAGCCGCATTTCACCAGCGCATCGAACATGTCGAGCTTCTGGGAGACATTCATCGGCACGGCGAGGGCTTGATTGCCATCGCGCAGATCGACGCTGCACCAGATGGGGGCTTTGGAAAGAGTTTGGGAAGGCCAGCGGCGGTTCGGCAACGAAACGGGGTCGAAGCGTTGGTATTTGGCGGACGGATTTTGGAACATGAGAAAACGAAGTTAACGAGGAGGAGAAGGACCGGAAAGGTGCCTGGATAAAAAACTGCCGTGACGTGACGGCAAGGAAGGCATGACGAGGAAACGCGGGCCGCCTACCCTTGCGTAAGTCGCAGGGAAAGGAGAAGCAGAGCCAGGGCAGGGGAGGTCATGGGCGTGGGGAAGAAAGCAGAGAAGGTCCACAGGTCAAGGCTGCGCCGTCAAGGAGTCCAGAGGGTGGGCGCATGGCCTCTTGACCACGGCTTGACTCTCTTGACTACTCCACGACCTCCTCATGACCAAATTCCGCCCCTGCATAGACCTCCACGACGGCCGCGTGAAACAGATCGTCGGCTCATCGCTGCGCGATGACGGGACCGGCTTGAAGACGAACTTTGTGAGTGATCGCGACGCGGCGTGGTATGCGGATTTGTACAAACGCGATGGCCTGACCGGCGGACACGTCATTTTACTTGGCAAGGGGAACGAAGAAGCCGCGAAGTCGGCGGCGAGCACCTTTCCGGGCGGTTTGCAGATCGGCGGGGGCATCCGGCCCTGCAACGCGGCGGAGTATCTCGATGCCGGGGCCAGTCATGTGATCGTGACGAGCTATCTCTTTGAAACGGACGGCACCTTCAGCGAAACACGGCTGGAAAAGATAGTCGCGGCTACCGGGCGTGAAAAACTCGTGATCGACCTCAGTTGCAAGGCCACGGCGAAAGGCTGGACGGTGGCGATGAACCGCTGGCAGACGCTGACGACGCTGGATGTGACGCCAGAGTCGCTGAAATGGCTCGCCGGGCACTGCGCGGAGTTTCTGATCCATGCGGTGGATGTTGAAGGCAAGTGCGAGGGCATCGACGAAGCACTGGTGAGCTTTCTTGGCGAACATTCACCGATTCCGATGACTTACGCGGGCGGCATTCGCCATCTCGATGATTTGAAACGCATCGACGAGCTGAGCCAAGGCCGCGTGGACGGTACGGTGGGCAGTGCGTTGGATCTGTTTGGCGGCTCGGGAGCCAAATACGAGGAGTTGGTGGCCTGGAACCGGCGGTGAAGCTTTTTTGCGGGGGGAAGCTGCGTGCACTAACCTTCTAGCATGTTCACCGCGATCTACTTCATCCTGGAAGACCAGCGACATCTGCCGAGCGCAGATGTAACCCGCCAAAAACGACGCAGGAGGGCGATGTGGTGAGCGTGGAGATCGAAAAAATCGGGACGCTCACGAATCCGGTGAAGAATGAGGCGTGAGCATCAGTCCTGCGCCTTCTCCAGTTCAGCGATCAACCTCTTGTAACGGCGTTGCGGGCAGACTTCGACGAGCAGGGCGCGGAGCGCTGACTTCCGGCGCAAAAAGTGGAACGCGATGATGTCGCAGACCGTTTCGTCTTCATCCATCTGTTCCAGCCCATTGCGCAGCTTTTGCATGCTCTCGCAACTGTCGTCCGTCGGCAGTGGCAGGAGTTCGAGGGCCTGTAGTTTCAACTCACGCAGCACCTCGGGCGGAGCCTCCTTCGCCAGCAACGGCTCCACTTGCGCGATGCGGAAAGGTTCCTCCTGCTCCCAGCCAGTAATGCGCATGCGGTTCACCCCCAACAGCATCACCTGCGAGGTGCCGTCCGCATTTTTCATGGAGGCGCGGATCAGACCCGCCGTGACGACAGGCAGCATTTTATCGTCTTGCTCGCTCACCCCCACGCAAAACATGCGGTCGGTGCGCAGGGCGTGGTCGATCATGAGGCGATAGCGTTCCTCGAAGATGAACAGCGGCAGATGGCAGCCTGGAAAATGATAGCAGCTGTCGAGCACGATCATGGGCAGTGTGCGTGGCAGCACGAATGGGCTGGCGGAAAGTGTTTTCGAGGAAATGTCCATGAATCGGGTGCGATGGGATACGCATGAATCTGTCTCACGGTTCGGTGTTTCCAGTCATGGGCAAGGAATCATCATTTGCCACGGCACGCCGATCCTCTAGCCTTGAGGGATGAGCAGCCCAACCCGCACTCCCGAGAGCCTTGAGACATCCTTTGCGCCTTTCCGTCAGAAAATGCAGGCCGCCGGCCTCAGCGAGTCCGCCATCCGTGCCTTTCGGGGCAGCTACGCCGCCTTGCAGGCAGGTGAGACGGGCCTGATTCCCGAGGCAATGATTTCACCCGCCAAGGATCTACCACGCGCTGACACGCTCAGGGCTCCGACTGCGGATCGAACCGCCGAATTGCTCCAGCAAACCGTGCTCATCAAACTCAACGGCGGCCTAGGCACCGGCATGGGCCTGGAGAAGGCAAAGTCCCTGCTGCCAGTGCGTGGCGCGGACACGTTTCTCGATTTGATCGCGCGGCAGATTCTTCGCCTGCGTGCGCAAACCGGCGGTGAGGTGCCAGTCTTCATGCTGATGAACAGCTTCAGCACCTCCGCAGACACCGCCGCACATCTCGCGGCGCGTTTTCCGGAGCTGGGCGGCCGTGAGACGTGGGAACTCATGCAAAATAAGGTGCCCAAGGTGCTCGCTGGTTCCCTGGAGCCTGCCACTTGGCCGGCCAACCCCGATCAGGAGTGGTGCCCGCCCGGCCATGGGGACATCTACGCCTGCCTGGTTGGCTCAGGCTGGCTGCAGCGCCTGCTTGGTAGTGGTGTTCGCTATGCCTTTGTTTCGAACTCCGATAACCTCGGTGCCACGCTCGACCCGGCCATCCTCGCGTGGTTCGCTGACAGCGGCATGCCGTTTGCCATGGAGGTCACTCGACGCACCGAGTCGGACAAAAAGGGCGGGCATCTCGCCGTGCGTTTGCGGGACGGTCGCTTTCTGCTGCGCGAGTCTGCCCAGTGCCCGAAGGAGGACGAGAGCCATTTTCAAAACATTGACCTGCATCGCTACTTCAACACGAACAACCTATGGATCGATCTCCAGGCGCTCAAAACCGCGCTGGAGGAGAACGACGGCCTCATTCCGCTGCCGCCGATCATGAACAAAAAAACGGTCGATCCGCGCGATGGTAGCTCACCTGCCGTCGTACAGGTGGAAACCGCCATGGGCGCGGCCATCGAGTGCTTCCAGGGCGCCGGTGCCATCGAAGTCTCGCGTATCCGCTTCGCCCCCGTGAAGACCACCAGCGACCTCCTGGCTGTGCGCTCGGACGCGTATGAGCTCACCGAAGACTTCTGCCTGCGCTTGCACCCAGACCGCGACGGCCAACCGCCGCATCTGCATCTCGACCAGAAGCTCTGCAAACTGGTGGACGGCCTGGAACAAAACTTCCCGCACACCCCCAGCCTGCTGCACTGCCGCACCCTGCTAGTGCATGGCCCAGTCGAATGCGGTCCTGGCGTCATCTTCCAAGGCAACGCCGTGATTCACAACCACACCAGCGCACCCTTGAAGCTACTGGCCGGGGTGCATGAGGGGCAGATCAGCGTCGGGTGACTCCGACGAGTGCCCTCACGGTCCCGTTGCTCTTAAACCTAGGTTGCCAAGTGGTGCGCCCGCCAGGAATCGAACCTGGATATGCGGCTTCACGCGCTGCCAAAGTGAAGGTGGTTCGGAAGGCTCCCGCAACACTCGGGTGTAGTCTTCGCGGCTTTCTTTCATCTGTCGTGGCTCCATCGCCCACGGTGTCCCCTTTAATGAGGCATCGACTCTACCCTGCTACCCCGGTCTCTCCCCT
>JAPLUL010000128.1:0-25816 GCA_026397635.1 Verrucomicrobiota bacterium
CATTGCCACGGACCGGATGAAAAAGAGCGCAAAAGTGGCCTGCGGCTCGATGTTCGCGACGCGGCGCTCAAACCTGCCGAGTCAGGGGCCGTCGCCATCGTCCCTGGCACACCGCAGCGGAGCGAACTCATCGCCCGCTGCTTCACCAGCAACGAGGATGACCTCATGCCGCCCTCGAAGATGGGCAAACCGCTCTCAGATCGCGAAAAAGCGCTGCTGCAGCAGTGGGTCGCCGAGGGGGCCAAGTATCAGGGCCACTGGGCTTTCATTTCTCCGGTCAAACCAGCCATCTCCGGCCCCAATGCCATCGACAGCCTCATCACCGCCCGCCTCGCCAAGGAAGGCCTCAAACCTTCACCCGAGGCGGATCGTGCCACGCTGATTCGACGTGCCTCGCTCGATCTGACCGGCCTGCCACCGACTCCGGCGGAAGTCGATGCTTTTGAAAAAGACCTGTCACCGAATGCTTATGAAACGGTGGTGGATCGCCTGCTTGAGTCGCCGCATTACGGCGAGCGTATGGCCATGCAGTGGCTCGATTTCGCACGCTATGCCGACAGTCACGGCTTCCAGACCGACAGCAGCCGCAGCATGTGGCCCTGGCGCGAGTGGGTGATCCGCTCCTTCAATGAGAACAAGCCTTTCAATGAGTTCACCATCGAACAAATCGCTGGTGATCTGCTGCCGAACGCCAGACTAGATCAAAAAGTGGCCACCGGCTTTAACCGCAACCACCGCATCAACGGCGAAGGCGGTATCATCGGCGAGGAGTGGCGCATCGAGAACATCATCGACCGCGTCGAGACCACCGGTTTCACCTGGTTGGCACTGAGCTTGAACTGCTGCCGCTGCCACGACCACAAATACGATCCCATCAGCCAGAAGGAGTTTTATCAGCTTTTCTCGTTCTTCAACAACACCACCGACCGCGGCACCATCACGGGCGGTTCAAATCGAGCCGGCGGCAACGAACCGCCGCTCGTCACCGTCGCAGATCCGGCCACGGCGGCCAAACTGGCGGCGATGCAGCAGGAGATCGACACGGCCAAGCAGCAAGCAGCCGCCGCACGGAAAGACCTCGCCAAATTCATCGCCAACTGGGAGCCAGAGGCTTTGAAGAACCTCTCTCTGGGGCAAAATGCCTGGGTGCCGCTGCAACCCACACAAGTCGTCTCCAAACTTGCGGACAAAGGTGCGAAGCTCACACGACAAGCAGACGGCTCGTATCTCGCCAGCGGACCGAACCCAACCAACGACACCTACATCTTCGACGCGCCACTGCCGCCAAACGGCGTGACCGCCCTGATGCTTGAATGTCTCCCTGATCCTTCCTTGCCGAATCAAAGCCTCGGGCGCTTCTCCAACGGCAACTTCGTGCTCACTGACTTCGATGTCTTCCTGCAAAAGCCCGGCAGCAAACCAGAGAAACAAACACTAGCACGCGCGTCCGCAGATTACTCACAGAAGGGCTACGAGATCGAAAAGGTGATCAAAAAAGACCGTGGTAAAGGCTGGGCCATCGACGGCAACAGCAAGAAAGACCCGCGCCGCGCCATGTTTGTGCTGCAACAGCCGCTGTTAGCCCCGCAGGGCACAACCCTGATGCTGCGTCTGCGTCATGAGGCCATCGGCGGCCACAACATCGGGCGCTTCCGCATTTCGGCAGCCAGCACGCCTGCCGAGACGCTCAAACTCGATGGCGACACGCAGCTTGCCGCGGTGAAAGGCATTCTCGACATCCCCGCTGCCAAACGCACGCCCCAGCAGAAGTCTGAGATCGAAAAATTCTTCACCGCCAACGTGGACAGCCCGGTCAAACGCGCCAACGACCTCTGGGTGGCGAAGCAGAAGACCCTGGAGGATGTTGAAGCCAAGCTGCCGAACGTGATGGTGATGGAAGAGATGCCGCAACCGCGTGACGCGTTCATCCTTGGTCGTGGCGAATACGACAAACCAACCGTCAAAGTTGGCATGGGCCTGCCCGCTGTGCTGCCCCCCTTGCCCAAGGGCGCGCCGCTCAATCGTCTGGGCCTCGCCAAGTGGCTCGTCGATCCAGCCAATCCACTCACGGCGCGAGTATGGGTCAATCGTGCGTGGGAAAAGTTCTTTGGCTACGGCTTGTGCAAGACCACCGAGAACCTCGGCTCGCAGGCCGAATACCCGGTGCATCCCGAATTACTCGACTGGTTGGCGGTGGAGTTCATGGGTTGGCGGTGGAGTTCATGCGCAGCGGCTGGGACATGAAGGCGCTGCAAAAACAGCTCGTCATGAGCCAGACCTATCGCCAGCAAAGCAAGGTCACGCCTGAACTCGTCGCGAAAGATCCTGACAATCGGCTCCTCGCTCGCGGGCCGCGTTTCCGCCTCGCTGGCGAGCTGGTGCGCGATCAAGCACTCTCCTTGAGCGGCCTGCTCGTGCCAAAGATCGGCGGCGACAGCGTGCGGCCTTACATGCCGGAAGGTGTGTGGGACGAAACGAGCAAGTACGGCAACCTGCGCGGCTACAAGGCCGACGCTGGCGAAGGTTTGTATCGGCGCACGATGTACACCGTTTGGAAGCGCACCGCCGCACCGCCCACGATGCTGCTCTTTGACTCCCCTTCCCGCGAACTCTGCACCGTGAAGCGCTCCCGCACCAACACGCCGCTGCAAGCACTCGCATTGTTGAATGAAGTCACCTTCGTCGAAGCTGCACGCTCGTTGGCGCAGCGTCTCATGAAGGAAGGTGGCGCCACGGCTGAGTCGCGCATCGCCTATGGCTATCGCCTGGTCACCGCTCGTGCACCCGAGGCCGAGGCCAAGCGCATCCTGCTCGCAGGATTGAATCAGCGCCTCGCGGAATTCAAAGCCTCACCCGAAGCCGCCACCAAACTCATCACCACCGGCGCTTCGAAGCCCGACGCCGCGCTCAATCCATCTGAACTCGCCGCCTACACCCTGACGGCCAGCGTTTTGCTCAATCTGGACCGCACCATCACGCGGGATTGAGGAACATCGAACGTTGAAGTCGAACATTGAACGTTGAAGTCGAACATTGAACGTCGAATTCGAACATTGAACGTCGAAGTCGAACATTGAACTCTGAATTGTTAAACACGCCCTCAACACCCGCCTCCCATTTCTGACCATTCAATGTTCATTGTTCATTGTTCATTGTTCCATTTCTCAAACTTCCATGAGCACACCAGCCCACACCTCTGAGCCACGATATGATCTTGAAGAACGGCTGCTGAACTATGCGGCGGACATCATCCGGTTCACTGAATCGATGCTAAAGACAGACTCGAGCCGTCATGTCAGCAATCAGCTCATGAGATCAGGCGCCGCCCCGCTGGGTCACCAAGGCGAAGCTGTTTCCGCTGAATCGAGCAAAGACTTCATTCACAAGATGAAAGTGGCGCTCAAGGAACTACGCGAGTCCGATCGCTGGCTCAAGCTGTCGATTCGTGTGCCGCTCATTCCTGCCAAAGTGTCGGCCAAACCGCTGCTCCAGGAGACGGATGAATTGATTCGCATCTTCGTCGCCAGCATCAAGACAGCGCAACGCAATGCGGCGAAATGAACGCTGAAGTCGAACATTGAACTCTGAATTGTTAAACACGCCCTCAACATCCACCTCCCATGTCTGACCATTCAATGTTCAATGTTCAACATTCCTTGTTCAATGTTCAAGACCGGCTCAATCGCCGCGCCTTCCTCAAGCACAGTGGCCTCGCGCTCGGCTCCACCGCGCTGGCCTCACAACTCGCCGCCGCGCCCACGCATTTCGCGCCGAAGGCAAAACGCATCATCTACCTGTTTCAAAGCGGTGCGCCCTCGCAGATGGACCTGTTTGATCCGAAGCCGCAGATGGAAAAACGGCGCGGCGAAGATCTGCCGGCGTCCATTCGTCAGGGCCAGCGGCTCACCGGCATGACTTCAGGCCAGAAGACGTTTCCAGTGGCTCCATCGATGTTCAAATTCGCGCAGCACGGCCAGAGCGGCGCATGGATCAGTGAATTGATGCCGAACATCTCCAAGATGGCCGATGAACTCTGCTTCATCCGCTCCATGCACACGGAGGCGATCAATCACGATCCGGCGATCACCTTCTGCCAGACAGGTTCGCAGCTTGCGGGGCGTCCGAGCATCGGCTCATGGCTCAGTTACGGCCTTGGCAGTGCGAATCGTGATCTGCCAGCCTATGTGGTGCTCACCTCGTTTGGAACGGGGCGTCGTGAGGACCAGCCGCTTTACGACCGCCTCTGGAGTTCCGGCTTTCTGCCAACTCAGCATCAGGGGGTGAAGTTCCGCAATGTGGGTGACCCGGTGCTGTATCTCTCTGATCCCGCCGGGGTAAATCGTGGCATGCGGCGTGGCATGCTGGACGAGCTGGCCGCTTTGAATCAGCACGATCATCAGCTTTTCGGCGATCCTGAGATCACCGCCCGCGTGGCGCAGTATGAAATGGCCTTCCGCATGCAGGCCAGTGTGCCTGACTTGATCGACATCTCGAAGGAGCCGCAGCATGTGATGGATGCTTACGGCCCAGACGTGAAGACGCCTGGCACTTATGCTGCCAACTGCCTGCTGGCCCGCCGCCTTGCCGAACGCGATGTGCGCTTCATCCAGCTTTTCCACATGGGTTGGGATCATCACGGCGGCCTGCCGAATGCGATCAAGGGACAATGCCGCGACACGGATCAACCCACGGCGGCCTTGATCAAGGATTTGAAGCAACGCGGCCTGCTCGACGATACGCTCATCGTCTGGGGTGGCGAGTTTGGGCGCACGATCTACTCCCAGGGCGCGCTGACGGAGACGAATTACGGGCGCGATCATCATCCGCGCTGTTTCACCGTCTTCATGGCCGGTGCAGGCGTGAAAAAAGGCACGACCTACGGCGAGACGGATGACTACTGCTACAACATCACGCGTGATCCCGTGCATGTGCATGATCTGAACGCCACCATCCTGCACCTGCTCGGCATCAATCACGAGCGGCTCACCTTCCCGTTCCAAGGCCGCGATTACCGCCTCACCGACATCCACGGAAGTCTGGTGAAGGGCATCGTCGCTTAGACGCGCTTGATTTGAAGCAGCAACGACGAATGATGGGCGCATGAAGCCGCTCCTCTTCGCCACCCTTGCTTTCACCACCCTTTCCACCCTTCAAGCTGTCACGCCCGACGGGAAGCAGAAGCTGGTGTTCATTGCCGGAAAGCCCTCGCATCCGCCGGGCATGCACGAATTTCGTGCTGGCACGATGCTCTTGGAACAATGCCTCAAGAACGTGCCTAACCTCGTGGTGGACCGCCACGAGATGGGTTGGGTGAGCGATGAGAAGACCTTTGACGACGCCGACGCGGTGGTGATCTACGCCGACGGCGGCGGCAAGCATCCGGCGGTGGTGGATGGGCATCTGGAAATGCTGCGCAAGCTGATCGCCAAGGGCGTGGGCTTCGGCTGCATGCACTACGGCGTTGAAGTCGTGGCTGATCAGGCGGGCAAGGAGTTTCAGGAATGGCTGGGCGGGCACTACGAGAACAGTTTCTCCTGCAATCCGATCTGGGACGCGAACTACACCCAACTGCCCAAGCATGCGATCACGCGCGGCGTGCAGCCGTTCACGACGAAAGACGAGTGGTACTTCCAGATGCGCTTCCGCCCAGCCTTCAAAGACGGCATCGCCGTGGCGGAGGATGCGACGGCGAGTTTTGCGCCGATCCTGACTGCGACGCCGACCGATGCGACGCGCGACGGCCCGTATGTCTATCCCAAAGGCCCGTATCCACACATCCAGGCCGAAAAAGGCCAGCCGGAGACCATGATGTGGGCCATCGAGCGGAAGGACGGCGGACGCGGCTTCGGCTTCACCGGCGGCCACTTCCATGACAACTGGGGCAACGACAATGTGCGCAAAGCCGTGCTGAACGCGCTGCTGTGGGTGACCAAAGTCGAAGTGCCTGAGCAAGGCGTCGAATCCACCGTCACGGCCGATGATTTGAAGCAGAACCTCGATCCAAAGCCTGCGCCGAAGCCCAAAAACGCTGGAATCGAAACACCCCGCGTGTTTGTGCGCGTGGCTTCGCGCTGAGCAAAAGAAAGCGGCGCAGACCGCCATTCATCTTGATCAACGACCAGGCAGACTGGTGCTGCCTCACGGCTTGGCAGGCGCAGGCGTGGGCTCTGCCTGCATCAAACCCGCCTTCACGAGCTGTGCCTTGGCTTTGTCCGCCGTCTGACGCCCCACCGGGAGGTCGAAGCCGAGGGTGTCGTAGTTGGGTTTGAAGCCGTTGCCGTCGGCATCGACGTAGATGGGGTTGTTGTAGGCGCAGGGACGCATTTTGGCGTAGTCGCTGGTGCCGTAACCGATGGCCTGGTGGCCGTCTTCGTCGATGGCGACGACGATGAGATGCGCGTCGCTTTGCAGCGGAACGTGAATCTTCTCGGCAAACTTCACCACGCCGTCCTTGAACATCTGCGGATGCGAGGCGCGAGTGAAATTCAGCGCGGGGTCGGGCTTGGAGTTCACCAGCACCTGCACGCGGTCGATGTCCATCCAGTCGGTGCATTGCACGCGGACGTTGAGGTCGATGCCGCCAGTGCTGCGATCGTCATCACCGGCGATCTTGCCGTTCTGCGTCGTCACTTCGAGGAAGGGACCGGTGCTGAGCACCAGGTGGCCGGCTTTGGCATGCGGGGCGAGTTCCGCCCAGTCGATCTTGGCAGGTTCATCGGTGCTGGAGGGCAGATAAATGCGCCAGCAGCCGACGCCGTTGCCATAAACGCTGTGCGCGTCCGCCACACCGACGGCGACGAGGCGATTCCCTTGGTTCAAGAGCTGCCGCCAGATGAATTCGCGGCTCATCGAGACCTTCATCGCCAGCGAACCAGCGGGACGGCTCAGCTTGAAGGGTGAATCCGCCAAAATATCGGTGCCGGGGCCGTTCTCGGACTCAGTGCCGTCGATCATGCCGCCCACGCCGACGAAACCGCCGTCGGCGATGCCATCGCTGTCACGATCCACGAACATGTTGGAGAGGTCAGGGTGGTTGAACTGAATCCAGCGGTCCGCCCGCTCGCCCTGCCAGCGGCGCAGCGTCAGCGCCGTGATGCGCGGGTCATCATTCCAAACCGGAGCACCGCCATCCTGCTTCAGCGGATCAGGCTCAAACGGGAACGCATTGAAGTGCTGACGGCTGCCAGTGAGTTCCATGCCTTTGACCGTCTTGATGTGGTTTTCGAGTCCCAAGGCCTTGATCGTCGGTTCCCAATCGTAAAGGCGGTTGTGTTCAGTCGTTGGCGCAAATTCGAGATGCTCGGCGGCGATGTTGATGAGGCGCCCGTCGGTGTCGCAGACGTTGTCTCCGCTCGGCGTGCTGTGATTGTGGAAGTCGGCGCTGATCCAGCCCTTGGTATCGACGAGGCGCTTCAACGTGCCTTTGAACTCGACCGTCTTGCCGGCCTCAACCGTGATTTCCTTCGAGAGATGGCCGTATTCCGGCCCACGCACGACGACGACGCGATACTTGCCCGGCGGGAGCTGCTGCGTGAAGTGACCGTTTTCGCTGTGATATTGGTCCACACAGCCGCGCGCACGCCATTTCGGTCCAAGATCGAGCTTCGGTGCCTTTTCATCGAGCGGCGCGAAGTGGGCTTTGCACGGCATGGGTTTGCCGGATTCGTCGGTGATGGTGAAGAGGATGGCGGCGGCGGCTTTGTGATGAAGCTTGGCGGTTGCAACCTGCCCCTCAACCACCAGAAAATTCATCTGAGCATTAGGACGACCCAAATCCTCTGCCTCAATCACCACAGGACCAGCCGGGAGTTTGAAACTGAATTTGCCTTTGCCGTCGGGGTAGCCAGGGACGGCTGTTTTGCCAAACGGCACATGCAACTTTGCGGTGAGGATGTCCTGGCCGTCAGAATCAACCATCTCACCGTTGGCAGCCCCAACCTTGACGCCTTTGACCGCCAACACTTCCCCCACCGCCTCCGCAGGCGACGTTCCCACGGCAAAGAAGCGCGAGATGACCACTTCCTGCTTGGGTTTGAGTTCGATGGTTTCCTCCAGCTTCTCAATGCCGGTGACGTTGAGCGTTGCGAGCGCGTAGCCGCACTTGTTGGCCGGATTGATCGCATCAGCCCAACGAATGCCATCGCTCGTCGTGCCTGTGCTATCGAAGCGGGTGAAGTCGTCCTTTGTGAAGGCCTTTTGCGGCTGGTCGGACTCGTTGCGCAGCACGGTGGTGATGAACAGGCCCTGCACGCCGTCTTTGACGCGGTATTCGTGGCGTTTGAAGACGCCGCCGTTCTTCGCGGCGGTGGTGACGGACTCGACGGCAGCGGCACCGTCTTCTTTGACGTTGGCGATCTTCACATAGCTCACTTGGCCATGGCCACACGGGCTGTAAATGACGAGCTGATCGTTTGCCGCGCCACGCAGGGTCAGATCGTAGAGCGCGCCGGGAGTGACGCCATCCTCGCCGTAAAAGGTGCTCATGTTGGCGCGGCGATTCGACGCGTTGTGCGAGATGACAGCCTCCACTTTGTCGCTGCGCAAAACGAAATCGCCCAGGATGCCATCGGCCTCCTTGCCTTTCGGCAGTTCGGTCTCGCGACCCAGCGCGGCTTCAAAGACTTCGGCGGCAGGCACGAAGCCTGCGATCAGGAATACAGACAGAAAGATGCGTTTCATGGTTGGGCGATTGAAGCTCTATCAAACGACCTCAGGAGAGTCATCTTGTGATTGGGAACAACTTTGTTATTTCATGCGCCCATGACCGCTCCCACCAAACGCCTCGAATGGCTCGATTTGTTTCGAGGACTCGCCGTTTTGGGCATGGTGTGGACGCATTCGGCGAACACCTTTCTCGATGCGAAACTGCAAGCCACCCCCTGGTATGGCGAGCTGGGCTACTACCATGGCCTGATCGCCCCGGCTTTTTTTTGGATCGCCGGATTTGCGCGAGCGCATGTGACTACGGGAAAAGCCAAACCTGCCTGGCCCACGCTCAAACGCCTGCTGCTGGTGCTGCTCATCGGCTACCTGATGCAGGTTCCTTGGCAAGCACCGCTCGACGCGCAGGCCTGGCGTGCAGCCTGCACGGTGAATGTGCTGCATTGTCTCGCCATCAGCGGCATGCTCATGCTGCTGGCCGAGCGCTTTGGCCGCTGGCGAAATGCAGGGGCTGCCGTTTTGCTGGTCTTTTTTGTCGGCTGCCAAACCGCCGCCGAAAACTGGCGCACGGGTATGCTGCTCATCGATCAGTACTTCAACCGAAGCCAAGGCTCATGGTTCGCGTTGTTTCCGTGGGTAGGTTTTGGGCTGGCGGGATTTTTGTCCCGTCGCCTTTGGGATGGCACTTTCCATCGCGGTGCGGCTCTGACGTTCTTGCTGGGTGCCCTGCTGGCCTTCGCGCAGCCGTATTCCCCTTGGCCTGGCGGTGCGCCTGAGTTCTTCCTGGAGCGCCTCGGTTGGGTGATGATGGCCGCAGTGCTCGTGGCGGGTGTGGCAGATCGCATCCGTGCCGCCACTGGCTGGCTGCGTCTCGCAGGCCGTGAGTCGCTGCTACTTTATGTCGTGCATTTGATGCTGATTCACGCCGTGCCATTGCCGAGGCAGGCCTTGCAGCATCTCATCGGCATGACGCAGCCGCTGTGGAGGGTGTTCCTGATCTTCCTGGCGCTGTTCGCCGCCTCGCTGACACTGGGCTGGTGCAATGGGCGACGAAAGCGCGGACAGCGTTAAATCACTGCTTCACGATCTTCAGCACGCGATTGTTATAGCTATCAGTGATGTAAAGATGGCCTGATTCTGGATGAATGGTGACACCGTGCGGACGTGCAAGCTGACACTGTTTGGGATCGCCGCCCACGCCCGCGCTGCCGCTTTTACCGGTGCCGGCGATCCGTTCGATCTTGCCGGTGGTGGGAACATAACGACGCACGAGATGGCTTTCGGCATCAGCGATGATGACACTGTTGTCCTGGTCCACGCAGAGATGCTTCGGACCGTTCATGGTGGCTTCCAGAGCAGGTCCGCCGTCTCCGGTGCCGCCTTGTTTGCCGCTGGCGTTCACCACGGTGCGGATCCGGCCGTCTTGATCGACCACCCGCAGCGCATTGCCGCCGCGTTCGAGGATATAGACATTGCCGAGGCGGTCAGGGGCCACGGCACGCGGATCGACGAGCGGCGCATCGACGGCGATGGCACCGTCCTCTGGCTTGCCTTTCTTGCCGTTACCCGCGATCACCTTGCTTTGGTGAGTCGCGAGATCCAGTTCATGCACCTGCCGCAGATCGGCGATGTAGAGCTTCGTGCCGTCAAAGTTCAACGTGATGCAGTAAGGACCGTTGCCTTTGGCTTTGCCCGCCGGTGCCTGCCAGCCTTCGAGGGTGCTCACAATGCGCGCTTTCACATCCACCACGCGCACGCGGCCGTTCCAAGTGTCGCCAATCAGCACTTTGCCGTCTGGCAGGATGGCAAGATTATGCGGGCCATTGAACTGCGCACGGATGGCCTGGCCGCCATCGCCACTGTCGCCAGGCGTGGGCTGGCCGGCCACATGCTGGATCACACCACCGCCATCGACTTGGAGCAGACGATTGCCGGAGACCATCTCGACGATCCACATGTGCCCGCCGGAGTCGAATTCCGTGCCAAACGGCTCTTTTAACCGCGCCTCGGTGGCCGGAATATCCACCGCATCCTGCGTTCCTCCGGCGACTAGGACGATTTGATCGGCATGAGCAATGAAAGGAACAATAAGCGAGGCACAAAGGAGACGAAAATTCATGAGGATGTCGATTGGGGGGATTATTTTTTCTTCAGCAGGCGCACGCGGTGCGACTCGCTATCACCGATAAAGACAGTCCCGTCAGCGTCGCAGAAGACACCGTGCGGACGGGCCATCTTGCATTGCAGCGGGTCACCATCCGGGCCGTCGCCTTTTTGATTGAGTCCGGCGATGAGTTCGAGGTTGCCGGTTTTCATGTTCACCATGCGGATGCTGTGGCTTTCGCAGTCGGCGAGCCAGACGTTGCCCTCGGCATCGACTGAAATGCCCTTCGGACCGCTGAGCGTCGCCTCTTTGGCGGGGCCACCGTTACCCGTGAAGCCGCTTTTGCCCGTTCCCGCGATGTGATGAATCTTCCCGGCCTTGAGGTCGAATTTGAAGACTTGGTTTCCTTCACGCGTGGCGAGCCAGAGATTGCCCTGCTTGTCGAAATCAAGCGAACGCGGCCCTTTTAGCGGTGTTCCGGCGATGGGAGCGCCATCCGGCGTCACACCCGCTTTGCCGACTCCGGCAAAGGTGCTGATGAGGCCGGTCTTCATGTCGATCTTGCGGACGACGTGGTTGCCGATGTCGCAGACGTAAAGATCGCCCTCAGGGCCGAATTGGATGCTGTGCGGCTGTTTGAACTGCGCGTCCTTCGCCGGGCCGCCATCACCGCTGTAGCCGGGTTTGCCGTTGCCCGCGATGGTGGTGATGATCTTGGTCGTCATGTCGATCTTGCGCACGGCGTGATTCGTCATATCAACGATAAAAAGATCTCCCTGGGCATCGAAACGCAGTTCGTGCGGCAGATTGAAGGTGGCCTGCAACGCGGGACCACCATCACCGCTGTAACCCTTCGCCCCCGTGCCCGCGATGGTGCTGATGGTGCCGTCAGGAGCCACGCGGCGGATGCGCTGGCCGGTGTATTCACAGAACCAGATCGCGCCATCCGGGCCACGCATGACGCCGAAGGGATTGTCGATCTGCGCCGCCGTGGCGGGGCCGCCGTCACCGCTGCCGCCTTTGACGCCGGTGCCAGCGAAGGTCGAGAGGGTCCATTCAGCCGCCGTGGCGGTGTGGGCGAGGAAAGCGAGGAGAAGAAGCGTGCGCATGGTGATTGGAAGGTGATGACGATGACGGGAGCGGCTCGTGATGCCAAGAAAGAAATGCAGGCCACTGGATTTCATGTCCAATCCCGCAACCATGCGCCTACCACCGCGCCGTGCCCGCTTCGCATGGAGCAAGCTCGCCATCGCCAACCTCATGAATGCCGACGGCCTGCTTCCCGAGACCCGAATCAATAGGCAGAAGAATGGGGACATGAGAATTTAGAGGGCCATTTTTCTGCCTACAGGCTTCTTCGCAAACAGAGCCGTTTTCGCTTCGCCGCAGGAGTAGGTTGTTCACGCTTCAGCGTGTCAGGGCGCTGGGAGCACGCTGAAGCGTGAACAACGTACTCAATTCCGTCTTCTCTGCCTCACGCCTTCTTCACCCGAAAACGTGCCCAAAGCGGCACCAGCACGTGTTTCACCAGCGGATGGGGCTGCTGCGCGATCCTACCTGCCTCGGCGACAGCGGGCTGGTGCCTCAGCAGTTGGTCGGCGTGGCGGAGGCTTGTTTTTCCGAGACCCGAACCGACAGGCGGGAGAATGGGGGCAGGAGAATGCAGAGAGCCATTTTTCTGCCTACAGGCTTCTTCGCAAACAGAGCCGTTGTCGCTTCGCCGCAGGAGTAGGTTGTTCACGCTTCAGCGTGTCAGGGCGCTGGGAGCACGCTGAAGCGTGAACAACGTACCCAATACCGTCTTGTCTGCCTCACGCCTTCTTCACCCGAAAACGTGCCCAAAGCGGCACCAGCACGCGTTTCACCAGCGGATCGACAATCGCGATGGTGATGGCAGCTATCCAGGCATGAGACGGCTGCCAGAGGGCAGCAACCTTACCTCCCCTTAGGGGACGTGCGTCTGCTCTCAAATCAACTCTCTCAACGGTGCGCCCTGATCCACGATGAAGTTCGGTCGGCCTTGATGGTCGTTGTAGGTGGCATCGAGCGGCACGCCCATGTGATGGTAAATCGTTGCAGCGAGATCGGACGGCGTCACGGGGCGTTCGGAGATCTCCGCGCCGTCTTTCGTGCTGGCGCCGATGACCTGGCCGTGACGGAAGCCTCCGCCGGCCAGGCACATGCTCATCACGACGGGCCAGTGATTGCGGCCATCCGTGCTGCCTTGCGTGCCGAGATTCGGCGTGCGGCCAAACTCGCCCATCGCGATGACGAGCGTGTCATCCAGCATGCCGCGCTCACGAAGATCGCTCACCAGGGTGGTGATGACATGATCGAAGACGGGCAGCAGTGGGCGCAGGCCGTTCCAAATGCCGCCGTAGGGCGGGATGTTGTCGCCGTGATTGTCCCAAGTGCCGGAGGCGCTGTGGTTGCTGAGGTCGATGGTGACGAAGGAGGAGCCGCGCTCGACGAGGCGACGCGCCAGCAGCGCTTGTTTGGCCCAATCGTGGTCGCCATAGCGGTCGCGCACCTTTTGCGGCTCTTGTTCCAAATCGAAGGCTTCCTGCGCACGGCCCCCTGCGACGATGTCGAAGGCTTTTTGGCCAAACGTGTCCATCGCGCCCATCATGCCGCTCGCGTCGATGTCGGCCCGCAGGCCGTCCATTTGCCGGCTGAGCGTCTGGCGCGCATGCAGGCGGTCCATACTGAGGCCGGAGGGCAGTTGGAAGAGTTTGGAGGCGTTGTTGCCATCAAATGGATCATACTGCGTGCCGAGATAGCCGCTCCAGGCCACGTGCGAGCGTGATTTCATGTTCAGCACGACGTAGGGCGGCATCGACGGATGATTCGCGCCGTGATGCTTCGCCACGATGCTGCCGAAGGAAGGGAAATACTTCGCCTTCGGGTTCGTGCGCGGTTCGTTGGCCAAATTCGCCGTCTGCATGACCATGTTCGGCTCGTGATTGCTAAACCGGCAATCGACCGAGCGAATGAGCGTGAACTGATCGAGCATGGCTGCCTGTTTTGGCAAAAACTCGCAGATGCGCACGCCGGGCAGCTTGGTCTGGATCGTCTTGAAGGGCCCGCGGTTCTCGATGGGCCGATCCGGCTTGGGATCCCAGGTGTCGATGTGAGAGGGGCCGCCGGTCATCCAGAGTAAAATGACCGACTTCTGGCTCTTGGTGGCGCTTCCTTCCGCCCGCAGCTTCATCAGCGAGGGCAAAGTCAGCCCACCCAGGCCTGCGAGGCTCGTTTTTAAAACGGAGCGCCGGCCATGCACCACCACGCCATCTCGCAGCCGCGGATTCATGAAGGTGAAAGCGTGCGCGGCTTCGTGGCCGGAACATCCATGGAGAGGAGAAGACATCGACCGTACTACGCCACGCGAACGCGGCTCTTGAGGTCGGTTGGCAAAAAGACCGCACCGCGGGGGCGCTTTTTCAAACACTTGCCTGCATCTGCCACGGCCTGCGCAGGCTGCCAGGACTGAGCGTGCGCAACATGCTTTCATCTCCGTTCGTTTTCACCCTTCCATCCGCATGAAATATGTTCTCCTGCTCATCTTTGCCACGGCCGCCTGTGCCGCAGATGCACCCACGCTTCATCCAAAAGCATCAGCGTTGCCCATCACCCATCAGGGGCCGTTTGTCGCTGCAGCGGCCGGCGGCGTGATCTGCGTGGATGCCAAAAACGCACTGCTCAGCACCGATGAGGGACGCTCATGGACCCAGACGCCACTCTTCTCAGAGCCTGCGAAGTTCACGGTGAGCAGCGAGCGAGCGCTGCTGCGCACTCGGGAGGGCGTCATCATCTCGTCCTGGATGAATCTCGCCGAGCGGGCACAGCCAAAGGGCTGGCGCTGGGGTGAGAAGGCCGTGTCGTGGCAGGAGTTTGTGCTGCCCACTTACACCTGCCGCAGCACCGATGAGGGCCAGACCTGGGAGGCCCCCGTGAAGCTCAGCGATCCGTGGTGCGGCTGCATTCACTCGCTCATCCAGATGAAGTCCGGCCGCATCGTGCTCGTGGGGCAGGAAATCATCCCACCGTGGCGGCATGCGACGGTGATGTGGGTCTCCGATGACCTCGGCAAGTCCTGGCAACGCGGCGACATGCTGGATTACGGCGTGGGCACCCATGATCACGCTGGATCGCTCGAAGGCAGCGTCATTGAGCGCAGGGATGGCTCGCTTTACCTGCTGCTGCGCACGGAGTCCGGTTTTTTATGGGAAGCGACCTCACGCGATGGCTTGAAATGGCAGGGGCTGAAGCAAACGACCATCCCGTCAGTCACCTGCTGCCCGCAGATGGCCCGTTTGAGCGACGGACGCATCGCGCTGCTCTGGAATGCCCCGCCGCGCCACGATCCGAAGAGCGGTTCGAGCCGGTCGGAGCTGTCGCTCGCCTTTTCGGACGACGAAACGGCCACTTGGTCGAAGCCAGTCATCGTCGCGGCGAACTACGCGCCTGGAGGTCGCGTATCCTATCCTTATCTCTATGAACGCAAACCCGGTGAGCTGTGGATCACGACGATGCAGGGCAATCTGCGCATGAAGATCAACGTGGCGGATCTCGGTGCGGGTGAGATTCCCGTCTTCGTGCCTCCGCCCAAAGCGCAGCCGAAGCCCGGCGGCATCATCATGTTCGGCGATTCCACCACCGCGCCGCGTGGTTCAGTCAAAGTGTATGCCACGCGTGTCGAGGTCGCGCTGCAAAGCATCGGTTCATCACTCAGCGTGCATAACTCGGGCGTCCCGAGCAACACGACGGTTCAGGCTCGCAAACGTCTTCAAGAAGAGGTGCTGCGCCACAAGCCGCGCATCGTGGTGATGCAGTTCGGCATCAACGACTCCGCCGTGGATGTCTGGAAGAAGCCGCCCATCACCGAGCCACGCGTCTCTTTGAGCGCTTTCATCGACAACTACCGCGCCATGATCACCGCGGCGCAGCAGCAGGGGATCAAGGTCATCGTCATGACCACCAACCCGCTGCGTTGGACCTCGAAGCTGCGCGAACTCTATGGCAAGCCGCCCTACCACGCAGAGGCGGAAGACGGCTTCGAGTCATTGAACCTCACAGGCTACAACGCTGCGCTGCGAAAACTCGCCACCGAGCTGAAAGTGCCGCTGGTCGATGTCCACTCGAATTACCCAGCCTTTGCCGCGAAGCACAGGACCACCATCGACGCCATGCTCACAGACGGCATGCACCCCGGCGAACTCGGCCACCAGCTCGTGGCCGAGTTGCTTGTGCCAGCGATTCGTGATGCAGTGAGGTGAGCTTCACTTCGACTTCAAACCAGCCGTGTTGACTGCCGTCACGCGATAGGCGTGCTGCTTGCCCGCCTCGGCCTTCGCGTCAGTGAAGGTCATCTTCACGAGCGGCATCGCGGGCGTATCGCTGTATTGCAGGCCCTGGAAGATCGGGCGTCCAAAGGGATTCTTCGGCTGTTCAGGCACGGTGCCGATCACCTGTCCATCACGCTCGATGATGAAGCTGGCGATGCCGCTTTCGAGATCGGCTTCGGCGTCCCAGGCCAGTTCCTTGCCGTTCACGCGGAGGTTGGTTGGCGCAGGCGGTGGTGTGGTGTCGGAAATCTGCGTGTCTTTGACATAAGGCATCCAGGCTTTTGCGACGGCCTCGTTGGGCAGCCAGACGGCTTGGTTCGCAGCGCTAGTGAATTGGGCGGCAGGCACAGCCTCGGTGCCGAGCAGCGGGGCAAGCCAGACATCATCCTGTGGCATCGCCTGGAGCGGATCGCCGCTGTTTTTCGGCAAACGAACGCTCAGACACGCATCCAGCCAGGGAATCGCCAGGTAGCGTGCGTTGCCACACTCGTGAGCGGTGAGTGGATCCACCGCAACGCCGACGAGGCCGCCTTGGCCGCGCACGGCGTTGAAAAACTCCTCATTCGCAGGCCACACGCCGGCGAAACGGCCTTCTTTGACCGTCACACCTTCCTTCGTGCCTGGATTGCACATCATCGGCACCTTCAGCGCAGCTTTAGGCACGGTGTGCGTCTTGATCGTCGAGCGACCCGGGTTCGCCTTCAGCAGCGGCACACCCGAGCGCAGCCATGCGGCGGCGACACGCTCGGGATGTGTCAAAACCATGCCTCCGGCCCAATGACCGCCGCCGCTGTGGCCCCACAGTGCCCACGGCACTTTGGAAAGCTCGGGATGCCCGCTCTTCGCACCGAGATCGACGAGACATTTCTGAAACGCTGTGGCTGAGCCATTGCGCGGGTCGCACCACATTTGGCAGTCGGCCTTGTCCGGCTGCTCGTAGGAGGGTGCCAGCAACGCGCAGTCGTGTTTCTTTGCCAGCGCCTGCCAGTGCAGGTCAAAGGCACCCGTGAGACCCGATTTGCAGGAGCCTTCACCACAACCATGCTGATGCACGATCACGCCGCGCACGGACTTCACAACCGGCGGAATCCAGATCGTGTAGTTCACCGGGAAAATGAGCTCGCCTGCTTGTTTCGCCTCATAACGCACACGGTAGTAAGGCGGATCAGCGGCAGGAAAAACATCATACGGTGCGTTTTGCGCCGACAGGGAGGTGGCAAAGGCCAGGAGAGAAAAGACGATGGTTCGCATGGTGGGAGGCAAACAGAGCACGGAGCCAATAAGTTGCACGCAAGCGAAACAAGACGGCGTTAATTGTCGTGTCCATGAAGCTGCTCCTCACTCTTTCCTCGATTCTCATCCTCCAGTCGTCCTTCGCTGCCGGCGATGGCTTCACTTCCCTGTTCAACGGCAAAGACCTCACCGGCTGGGAAGGCGATCCCGCGCTGTGGAAGGTCGAGAACGGCATCGTCATCGGCACCAATGCGTCGCCGGAGGCGATGGCGAACAACAGCTTCCTCATCTGGCGCGGCGGCCAGGTGAAGAACTTCGAGCTGCGCGCCACCGTCCGCGTCATCGGCGACAACAACAGCGGCATCCAGTATCGCAGCCGCGAGCTCAAGGACGTCGCGCCGTGGGTCATCACCGGTTACCAGTGCGACATCCATCCCGCCATCGAGCACACCGGCATGACCTATGAGGAGCGCGGGCGCGGCATCTTCGGCCTGAACGGCAAAGATGTGATGCTCGACCCCAAAGGCGCGCTCTGGCAGGTCGGCGAGCACGCGCCGGTGAAGGTCGATGTAAGCCAGTGGAACGAGTATGTCATCCTCGCGCAGGGAAACCGCCTCCAGCACTTCATCAACGGCCGGCCCACCTCCGAGCTCATCGACCACCACGCGGACAAACGCGCTCTGGAAGGCCTGCTCGCCATCCAGCTCCACAAAGGCAACCCCAACCGCGTCGAGATCAAAGATCTCCGCCTCAAAGTCCTGCCCGAAGCGCCACTCGTCCCCTTTGATCCCACGAAACTGCCCGCCACGGCGACGAAGATCGAAAAACCACGCACCAGCCGCCCGCAAGGCACGGGACCGGTGGTGCCGTTGAAGAAGTGAGGTGGATGCCTACCACAGGTGGTTTCCTTGTGGACGAACAGGAGCGAAATGAGCAGCGCGAGTGCCTGCATCGCACGCGATGGGTTAATGACAGCCGCAGCCTTCGCCGCAGCCTTTGGAAAAGATTTCCGCCTCAGTCGGCACCTGACCACGTTCGAGGCTCTTACCGACGAAACTCGTCACCACTTCCGCGATGCCACGCAGCACGTCCTGCGCCTCAATGAAGCTCAGGATGGCCGGATTCGCGTCGCAACTGTCCTGCAGGTCGGTGAAGCGGCTGATCTCTTCGCCGGTGGGTTCTTCGCCGTTGTGCTGCTTCTGGTGCAGCGCACGGCCCATCGTCGCCATCTCACGATAGAGCGACACAGCTTCGTCATTGGCGAGGAAGGCCTCGGCCTTCTCGCGAGCGCTTTGCACTTCGCTGTCAACCACGAGGGTTTCGCACAGTTCGACGATCTTGGATTTGATTTGGGGGGAGGCGGTCATGGGGCCGCGAGAGTAAGCAAAAAAGCCCGGTGCGCAGGAAAAAGTCGGACAATTTCACCAACCCCGCGCCATCTCGTGGTTCCGCTTGAAGCCCTCGCGCACCAGCGAGAGGTCGGAATCCATCGCGATCCAGGTGAGGCCGAGCGCTTTGAGCTTTTCCTTATCATCGGCATGCCGCACGAGGATGCCGCAGCCTTTGCCGTGGTCCTTCGCGGCCTTTACGACGGCATCCAGGCACTCGTTGTAGCTGCGCGGTGAGTTTCGCGCCTTCAAATCATAGCTCAAATCGGCCGGGCCGATGAACAGCGCATCAATGCCCTCCACGGCAGCGATTTGGTCCGCATTCGACACACCTTCCGCAGTCTCGATTTGCGCGAGGATGATCGGTTTGGGCATTTCATTGCCGGGGAGCCGCATGCCGTAGCCATAGGCCCGCACCGTGCGGGAAACGCCACGCGTGCCGTTCGGGGGATAAGTCGCCGCTTTCACGCAGTGCTCCGCCTGCGCCACGGTATCGACATGCGGCACCATGATGCCATCCGCGCCCCAATCGAGCACACGACCGATCAGATCCGCCTGCGGCGCACTCACGCGCACAATGGCCAGCGTCGGGCTGCCTCGCAGCGCTCGCAGTTGATTCGGCAGCGCCGCTTCTGATTCGCAGCCGTGCTCCAAGTCGATGAGCACCCAATCGTAGCCGCATTCGGCGGCGAGTTCGGTGACTGCGGGTGATCCGATGGAGAGAAAAGTGCCGATGTGAGTTTTCATGGGGAGGATGTAGCTCGGTGTCCGATACCGAGAAAACGCCGTCGCGGAATCGGAATTCCGCGCTACAACGCCCACATGCCTCGCCAGAAGCTTTCCCAGCCTGCCTGCATCCCGAGCACGCCTGCATTCATAGCTTTCGAGGACGAGGAAGATTTCCTCCATATCCCCGGCTACTCACGCAACCTGCCGCACTGGCGCTTCCTCGGTGCCACCTACTTCGTTACCTTTCGTCTGGCAGATTCCATCCCGCAGGAAGTCGCTCAACGCTGGAAGGAGCGGGAATCTCAATGGCTGTTTGAGCACGGGATCGAGTCAGGTTGGAGACAGGCGGAGCCTGAGCGCTTCAAAGAAACGCTCAAAGCTCTGCCTCCTGTAAAACGTGCTGCTTTCGAGCGTGAAATGTCCCGTCAGTTTTTTGTCGAGCTGGATCGATGCCACGGCTGCTGTGCTCTGGGTCATGCCGAGGCCAGGAGTATCGTCGCGGATGCTCTGATGCATTTTCACGGCCAGCGTGCTTGGATCGGCGACTTTGTGGTCATGCCGAATCACGTCCACGTCATGGTGCAGCCCTTTGAAGGCATCCCGCTGGAGGAGTGGTTGTATTCAGTGAAGCGCTTCACCTCCACGCGGCTTCCTGGCGCGGAGAAACGAGCGGATCACATCTGGCAGCCGGAGTCTTTTGACCGTGTGATTCGTGATCTTGGCGAACTGCGTCGCACGAGAGAATACATCGCCCGTAACCCACGGCAGCTTGCCCCCAACACCTTCGTCCACCATTACGCGGAATGGCTCGATGCCTTCATGTAGCTCGGCATTCCGATGCCGAGTCGGCACCGTCGCGGTATCGGAATACCGCGCTACATTGAGCGCAGTTCGCGCAAGGCGATGCCGATCTTCGAAAGCGTGATTTCACGCAAACTGGCCCCTGAGGAGCCGCTGCCGATGAGGAAGAATCCATCATCACGATCAAAGTAACCGGCGCCGACGCGTATCACGGCCTTCACGATCATGTTCCGCAGCAAATGCAGCCAGAAGCGCCGCAGGTGATGCTCTGGCAAGGCGCGCACGCTTTGATAGCCGTCGAAAGCTCGCTGCAAAAAAGCTGCGTCATGAAAACAGGCCAGCAGCGAGAGGTCATCCATTGAATCACCGGCAATGCTGTCATCAAAGTCGATGAAGGCAGCGATTTGATCGCGAGTGCCAAGGATGTTCCAGAGCGCGAGGTCTTTGTGCACGAGGCAGCCTTGAGGCAGATCGAGCAAGGCGCGGTGGTTTTCGATCTCTGCGAGAATTTCGTCCGTGTTCGCTAGGAAACCGCGCGTCTTCAAAAAGCGCAGATGCTCATCCAAACGAAGGTGAAAGTAGTCCACGTAGCTCGCTCGATAGCCTCGAAGCTTCTCATCAAGCACGCCAAAACCCTCGAACTTGATCGCCTGCCACTTCGCCACCGCCTCGCCGATCTCGAACGCGATCTTCGGCACCTCCAGCGTCCCTTGCTTGAACCACTGATTCAAATCCGGTGCCTCAATCCGCTCCAAAGCCTGCCACGCGAATGAAACGCGGCTTCGTGAAGCATCGCAGCCGAAAACTCGCGGCGTGACCACACCCGCCGCACGCACGCGATCCAGCAACGCCGACTCCACCGCCAGATGCGCGTCTTTCTCCGGTCCATTTTCCACGCGGATGAAAAGCGGCTTTCCATCCACCTCGGCATTCCAGGTGAGATGGTTGCCCTGACCGGCTCCCGGGCTCAAAACGACGTTTTGCGTGTCGAAGTGCCTGCAAAGCTCAATTTCGAGCTGCGCAGCCAAATTCGCATCCATCTCGCCACGCGACTGCGTGCCGTGAAAGGCCGCTGGGCGGTCGCATTTCCAGTAATAGATGTCGCGGCGGCTCATGCGTCAGGCGTGCGTCGTTTCCACCATGACGCCAGCAGGCCGCCGATGATGTTTTGCAGCACGCCGCTGAAAACACCGGCGGCAGCAGCCAGGGGCATCGCTGCAAAGTGCTCGCGGGCGAGGGAGGCTGCCATGCCGCCGTTTTGCATGCCGACTTCGATGCTGACCGTGCGGGCGACGGATTCAGGATAGCGCAGCACCTTCGTGATGACATAGCCCACGCCAAAACCGAGCACATGCAGTGCGAAGGCTGCGAGCGCCAGTTTGCCAAAATTCGCCGCGATGGCGTCTGCGCTGGCCGCCACGATGCCACCACTGACGAGTGTGAAGGCCAGCACGGCCACCGTGGGCCCACAGGCCCCGATTTGATCCGCCGTGCGCGGCAGCTTCCATCGGATGAGCACGCCGAGGACCACGGGCGCGATGGTGAGCTGAAAGGCGGACACACAGAGCCCCCACGCGTCCACCGGCACATACTTGCCCGCCAGCAGACTCGTCCACATCGGCGTGAAGAAGAACGCCAGCATCGTGGAGGCCATCGTGAGCACCACGGACAGCGCCACATTCGCTTTCGCGAGGTAGCTGATCATGTTCGACGCCATGCCGCCGGGGCAACTCGCCACCAGAATGATGCCCACGGCGAGGCCTGGCTCCAGCTTCAGCGCTGTCGCCACCATCCAGCCCGAGAGCGGCATGATCGTGTATTGCGCGATGAATCCCAACGCGACACTCCCCGGCATGCGGCCGATGGCTTTGAAGTCGCCCAGGCTCAAGGTGAGCCCCATGCCGAGCATCGACGCGGCCAGCGACCAAAAGATCCACGGCTTGTCGAACCACAGCATCGTCTGCGGCTTGAAGAACGCGATGACCGCCAGTGTGACGAGCCACACGGGGTAGAGATTGTTGAACCAGTCGAAGAGGCGTTTCATGAAGTTATTGGGAGATGTCTCTCACGCCGCCAAAGTCCGGCCCGCCTGCGCCGACGTAGCCGTTGCTGCTGCCTTTTTCGTCCGGCGTGACCCAAAAGGCATACAACGAGCCCTTCGCCTGATGGAAGCGGAATCTCACCGCCTTCCCAATAAGGTCATCAAGGTCAGTGCCGTCGGTCCATTCGATCTTGAGCTTGGTTTGGTCACCCACCGCCGGTTTGGAGCTTCGCAGCACCTTGCCCGCCTCATCGAGCACTTCCACACGCACTTCGCCGCTCACATTCACGAAGAGATGTTTGCCTTTGAACTTCACCGGGCGCGTCATCAGCTCGCCCGGGCCTTCCATGCTCGCAAATCCATCTCTGCGCAGCGTGGCGATGCCGATGCTGCCGCCGGTATACATGCCGCGATGTCCGCTCGGCGCGATGCCGCTGGTGCCCATGTAGGGAAAGACGAGCTGGTCATCGAGCACGACAAACACACCCGCCGTGCTGTGCAGATACGCCCGATCCCATGAGCCTTCGGTGCGTGATCCAACGATGAAGCCACGCCGATCCGGTCGATCCCAGTGAAAGCCATCGCGACTGAAGCCAAGCTCGAGATCGAGCAGCTTCGGAAACTTGCCTTTCTCGCAGACACCGTTGTTTGGGCCGCGATGGATGTAATGCATGCCGATCATGAGGCTCTCATACGCCACCGCATTCAGGCTGTAGAGCTGCGCAGGCTCGCCGCCGCCGGGATAGCGATCTGCGGGCTCAGGCAGGTCAAGTTTGTCCGTGCAGGTCCAAAACACGCTCTTTTTCCAGTCGGCACCGGCGAGGAAATCATCGCTCTCATAGTAGTAGCGGCTGCGACCGCGTGAGGTGCCCATCTTGATGCTGAAGACCCATTTCTCGCGGAAGGGATTGAAGAAGAAGGAGCAGTAATCATCCGCCGCGATGCTCGTCGTCACTGCATCGGAGAACGTTTTGCCATCGGAGACATGCAGCGAGTGCATGAAGCCCTGCGGCCGCTGTTCCTTCGGCACATGCAGCCAGCAGGTGAGGTATTTCAGGCGCTCCGCAGGTGATTGGGCATTCAAATCGAGCCACACGCAGTTGTCGGAGCCGCCGGTGGCGAGCTTCGGACCGGTCCAGCGCAAGCCTTCGGGCAAAAGCTGGCCTTTGCGCGTCCACGTCTTCATGTCTGGACTCGTCGCCAGCGACAGCGGCCCGCGCCATCCAGCGACGTAGAACATCTTGAAGAGTTTTTCCGATGGATCGTAAAACACGCCGCCCTGACCGGTGAACGTGGTCGCTTCCTCGCCTTTCTCGCCTTGCGTGGATTTGCCAAGTTCGCGCTCCGTCTCGGCTTTGAAGACTGGATTGCCCTCGAACTTCTTCGCCTGATGGAAGGTGCGCTTGAGTGAGGTCTTCTCGATGAGGAAATCATCGACGAAGAGCTGCCTGCCGAGGTCGATGGGGATGACTTTCGGCTTCTTCTTCAAATAGGGCACCTCCATGACCGCGTCGCTCGGCTCGCGGTAGCGCGGCGGCCATTGATCGGGTAGTTCGATGCCGTTGTAGAGCTTTTCGGGCTTCGGTCCGGTGGCCTTGTTTGCCAGCAAAAGCAGCTTCGCGTCTTTCGACACGATTTTGCCCGCGAGCACATCTTCCTCGCGAAATTTCGCCATCAGGATCTCCGCGTCGGTGTGGCGGTTCCAATCATAGAGGATGTGGATGAGTCCATCGGGTGACTCGAAGCCATCGGGATAGGACACCGCGTTGCGTTCATCGAGTAGCAGGCCGCCTTTCCACGTCTGGCCTTCATCTTCGGACAACCACGCGCTCATGTGCGTACGCTTTGGCAAGCGCTCGGCAGGCGAACCATTTTTCACCAGCAGGATGCGGCCAGATTTGAGCCGACGTAGGAAGAAGCGTGCGTTCACATTCTGCACCGTTGCGGCCTGTTTCGGCGTGCTCCAGGTCTTGCCGCCGTCGGTGGAAAAACTCTCATGCGGCTGGCCTTTCGTGCGGGCGAGCATCCACAGGCGGCCATCCTTCAACTCGATCATCATGTGCTCGTCGTACTCCCAATCGGGGAACTGCAAATGGCCGCGCTCCTTCCACGACGCGCCTTCATCGGTGGATTCAAACACGCGGCACGTCTTTTGATGCCAGTCCGACACCGGCAGCAGCCACGCGCCATCTTTGAGCACCGTCGGCTTGTTCAGCGTGCAACCTTCCGCAAACATCACTGGCGTGCTCCACACTGGCTCCACCGCATCGGGATTATCGCAGCGCATGAACCAGTTCGTGATGCGCTTCTGCGGATCACCGAGCTGCTGATCGAAAAACAGCCACAAACGTCCCTTCGGGTCCGTCCAAAGATTCCCCACCAGCGCTCCGCTGACCTTCTGCGCCGCCTCCATCCGCGCCCCGACTGCCAGCCGCGGCTTCGACCACGTCGCGCCATCGTCATCGCTCGTCGCCAGTAGGAAATAGCCATCCGGCTTGTCCCCCGTGCCCGTCCAGCAACCCCAGATGCGCCCCTTCGCCGTGCGATCCATGCCAATGATCATCGCGCCACTGCGTGCCGTATCTTGAAACTCCGCACCGGGATTCGTGATGACGGAAGGCGTCAAGCCATCCTCATCCCGAAGTTCCGCGCCATCCGCGAGCACCAGCAGCATCATCTTCTTGAATTGAAGCCGCTCCCCAGCCTTCACGGCTTTGCGGTAGAGGCTCACGCGATTGATTTCGCCGGGGAAGAGCTGCGCTTCGGGCACTTCGACCTTGGTGAAACCGGCTTTTTGCAGTGCTTCCTCCTGACTGGCGGCTTTCGGGCGAATGGTCGGCGTGAGGGCGAAAAGGGTGCCGGGCTTGGTGATGGTCACGTCGAGCTTTTCGATGCTGGTGCGGTGAAACCGCAGGTCTTTGACGGCATCGGGCATTTCGTCGATGACGTAGTCGCGGTCGGTGAAGAGAGTCACACCGCGTTTCATGACGGCGGGCGCTGGTGGCGGCGGTGCGGGCCATTCGATGCGTTTTTGGCCTTTTTGCGATTCGAACTCGCCCACGGTTTCGAGTTTGCCGAACATGATGCGGTCGGTAGAGCCGCCGTGGTCGCTTTGGCTGACGGTGAGCCATAAAGTGCCTTCGTGTTCATGGAAGGTGGGATACTGAAACGAGTGCGGAGACTCGAAGCGGTATTTGCGCTGCCAGGTTTTGCCATCGCGGGAGATGTCCACGTTGAAGACGCTGCGATTGCAGTTCTGGATCTTGGTGTTCTCCTGCCAGCCGAGGTAATAGACGCCGCCGAACTTGTCGAAGGTCGGTTTGGAGTTCAGGCCGTTGGGCACGAAGGGCTTTGGCTCGGCGACGGTCCAGGTTTTGCCGTCCTGGCTGGTGGTGAAGTGGTAGTTGCCCGCGTCGTTGCGCACGATGGCCATCCAGGTGCCGTCGGGCAGGCGGTTCACGGCGGATTCGCTGAGCTGCTGCGACTGTGGCTCGTTGTAGTGGCCGATGACTTC
>JAPLUL010000168.1:0-8632 GCA_026397635.1 Verrucomicrobiota bacterium
CGAATACATCGAAGGCTACTACAATCATCAACGCAAACACTCCGCTCTCGGATACCTCACACCCAACCAGTTCGAAACCCAAGCCCATAACCAAACCCTAAATTAAGGGAGTCTTTGGTCCAATAATCAGTTGCACCTCAATGGATGTCTTGGTTCCGCTCAGCCAAGCATCGTCAACCACCTTCGATCTCCCTGATCGAGTAGGAGGACGAGGGCGTGCCGGGAGCGGGAAAAATCGGGTTGAAGGCTTGGCAAGCACGCACGGGGCGCTTAGCGTGCCCGACTTATGAGCAAAAAATCTGGATGTCTGATCGCGCTGCTGATCTTCGCGCTGGTGGTGAGCGTGGGGCTGAACCTGGGCCTGTTCATCGCCAAGCTTGACCTGGGGCTGGACGGAACATCTTTGCATTCTCGCGCACAACCGAAGAAGCGTTTGAGCGAGGTCACGCTGGAGGCTGCGAAGAAACCGACGGCGGAGAAGATCGTGCATCTCAATCTGGAAGGCGTGATTTCCTCCATGGAGATGGGTGGCCTGTTTGGCGAGGCGATGCCGAGTGTGGAGGGTCTTAAACACTCGCTGGAGCAGGCGGTGGCGGACAAGAACGTGAAGGCCATCGTTCTGCGCATTAATTCTCCCGGCGGTGAGGTCACAGCCTCAGACATCATCTACAACGCAGTCAAAACAGCGGCCAAGGTCAAGCCGGTGGTGGTTTACATGGACGCGATGGCGGCCTCCGGCGGCTACTATGTGGCCTGCGGGGCCACCAAGATCGTGGCGAGCGAGACGACGCTCACTGCGAGCATTGGGGTGATCATCGAGACGATGAATTACAGCGAATTGTTTGGCAAAGTGGGCCTCAGCATGGCGACGTTTACCAGTGGTGCCTTCAAGGATTCGCTGAGCGGTGCAAGGCCGATGCGTGAGGATGAAAAGGCCTATGTGCAGAACCTGGTGATGCAGATGTACGACCGTTTCCTCGGCATCGTATCCGAGGCGCGTGGCGTGCCGAAGGAGACGCTGAAAAGCACCGTGGCAGATGGGCGTGTGGTGACGGGGCGCGAGGCGCTGGCGGCGAAGCTGGTGGACCAGATCGGCTATGTCGAGGACGCCTACGCACTGGCGCGTGAACTGGGCAAAGCGGCGGACGCGGCCGTGGTGAAATACCGGCACGAGGTCAGCCTGTTTGACGCCTTTGGCCTGGCCTCGGCGAAGACCGCGCAGCCTGCCAGAGTGCAGTTTGATGTGAGCAGTGGCCTGTTGCCGAAGTTGCAGCCGGGGGTGCCCTACTACCTGCCAGCGCATTACGCCCACTGATCATGGCAGACGTTTTCACCATCGGGGTTCTGCGGGATCTTGCCATCCTGGTCGCCATCGCCACCGCGTTCGCGTTGCTCGGCTACCGCACCTTGCGGCTGCGGTGCCCTGGGTTGTCCTGGAATCAGGAGGGTCAGGTGCTGACACGTCCCTATTCTGTGCCGGATTTGATCCTGCTGGCACTGCTGGGTCTGTTTTTCATCAGCACCATGCAGGCTTCGGCGGGGGAGCAGGCAGACGCGGCCATCAGCAGTACTGGGATCATCATCAGCATGGTGTTTAACCTCATGGTCTGCTTGGCGCTGCTGATGTACCTGCATCGTCTGCGCGGCTTGAACCCGGCGGAGTTGTTTGGTCTGCAGCATGTCCACTGGCGCTCGATTTCCCGGGTGGTGCTGGTGTTCGCGGTGGTCTGTCTGGTCACGGTGAGTCTGGTCGCCATCGGTGTGACGCATTGGTTGCAAAGCGTCTGGCCGGATTTACAGCCGCAGCAGTTGGTGGAGACGTTTAAGACCTCCGACAATCTTGGACTCAAGGTGCTGGTGGTGCTTGCGGCCGTGGTGATCGCCCCGTTGGCGGAGGAGACGCTTTTTCGCGGTTTTGTGTACGGGGTCCTGAAGCGCTACACGGATATCCCATTCGCTGCGCTGGCCTCGTCGCTCATGTTTGCCATCATCCACCAACATGTGGGCAGTTTGGTGCCGCTGTGCGTGCTGGCGGTGCTGTTTTGCATCGCCTACGAACTGACCGGCTGCCTGCTGGTGCCGATGCTGCTGCACATGATCTTCAATGCCACGAGCATCGTGATGATGATCTTCACGGATGCTTGAGTCTAGATGCTAGATCCAGCATCCAGCACTACATGACCATCCCACCATCGACCGTAAGAACCTGGCCGGTGACGTAACGGGCCTGTGGGCTGGCGAGGTAGAGGGCGGCGGCGGAGATGTCTTCGGCGGAGCCGAGATCACCGAGGGGGATCTTCTTCAGGATTTCCTCTTTCAGCTGGTCATTGAGCCCATGGGTCATGTCCGTGGCGATGAAGCCGGGGCAGATGCAGTTTGCGGTGACACCACGACCGGCGAACTCGCGGGCGAGTGATTTCGTGAAGCCGATGAGGCCGGCCTTGCTGGCAGCGTAGTTGGCTTGCCCGGCGTTGCCGATCAGGCCAATGACGGAACTGATGTTGATGATGCGTGCCCCTTTCTGTTTCAAGATGCTGCGCTGCACGGCTTTGAGCATGTTGAAGGCGCCCTTGAGGTTCGTGTCCAGCACGGCATCCCAATCTTCCTCACTCATGCGCAGCAGCAGGCCGTCCTTGGTGACTCCGGCGTTGTTCACCAGGATGTCCACATGGTCAAAGTCAGCCAGAATCTGCTTTCCGGCCTCCGCGCAAGCCGGGCCGTCGGCTACATCCACGGCGTAAGCCTTAGCGGCACCGGGATGCGCGGCGTTGATGGCGTCAGCGGCGCTTTGTGCGTTGGCTTGTGTGCGGCTGATGATGGCGACTTTCGCGCCCTCGGCGGCGAAGGTTTCAGCGATGGCTTTGCCGATGCCACGTCCGGCTCCGGTGATGACTGCGACTTTGTCTTGAAGTTTACCCATGTTCTCATCCATGAACGGCGGTTATCCGCGTGCAAGAAGAAGGTGCATCATGCCTGGATCACGCCATGTTCGCCGCTACTGCCGATGACTGAAGAAGCGCCCCCCGCCGCCAAGCCCGCCTTTTTGAACAGGTCCGTCTCTTTCGGTGCATTCTGCGAAGTCATCGCAGTTCTCGCGCTGACTTTTACTTGGCTGGGCAGCTTGGGACGGTATCACTGGGCACTCGACTTGGTGTCCCACTTTCGGCTGCAATACCTCGTTGCTGGCATGGCGGTGGCGCTCTTCGCGCTCTTCCGTCGGCGTACCTGGCTGGTGCTCGCGGCATTGATTTCAATGCTGTGGAATGCGCAGATCATTCATGCCGTGCATCACACCGCAGGCCCGGTGGTCAGTGCTGGAAAGCCGCTGCGCTTGATGATCTTCAACGTGCTGTTCACCAACAAAAATCCCGCCGCCGCCATCGACCATGTGCTTCAGGTGGACGCGGACATCGTGTGCCTGCTGGAGGTTGACCGCTCGTGGCAGCACAGTTTGGAGCCACTGCGGGTGAAGTATCCTCAGCGGGTTGAAGATCTCTCGGCTGGAGCTTTCGGCATCGCCTGCTACACGCGGCTGCCGGTGAAAAGCAGCGAGGTGCGTCGTTTCACGATCTGGGGCTTGCCCACCGTCCTGCTCAATCTCGATCATCTAGGCACTCCGCTGACCTTCATCGGCACCCATCCTCATGCGCCAATGGGTGCGTTGCATGCCCAGCAGTGGCGTTCGCAGCTTTCTGAGATCAGCTCCACTGTGGCTGCCATTGCGGGTGAGGTCATCGTGGCCGGTGACTTCAATGCCACGCCCTGGTGCGAGGGGATGCGGCTGCTGCGTGAAGCGGGGGGGCTGCAATTCCGCTCGGTCGATCCTGTCTGGCCGCCTACTTGGGGCTTGAACCTGCCGATGATGATCCCGATCGACCATGTACTGCTCAAAGGCGGCCTCAGCGTGCAAAAGCGCGTGCTCGGGCCGGATGTGGGCTCAGATCACCGCTCAGTCACGGTAGAACTGGTAAGAGCTGGGGCACTTTGAAAGGAGATGGCACTCCGCTCTTTCATGCCGTAGAAGACCCTTTTCACTTCGACCATGGCCGGATTCTTCAAATCTCTCTTTCAGCGTTTCACCAAGCCCAACATCGACTGGGATGAGCTAGAGGCGGCTCTCATCGGCGGAGATCTCGGCCCGCGCCTCGCTCTGCAAATCGTCGCCGACCTCAAATCCCGCCAGCGCACGCTGCACGGTGCGGACATCGTGCAGGTGGCGCGTGAGCATGTGCGCCAGATTTTGCCTGAGACCGCCCCCACGCTCGATCCGCTGCCGGGAAAGCCCAAGGTGCTCCTCATGGTCGGCGTGAATGGCACTGGCAAGACCACCAGCACGGCCAAGCTCGCCCATGTGCTGCATCAGCGTGGGCACAAGGTCGTGCTGGCCGCTGCGGACACCTTCCGCGCTGCGGCCGTGGAGCAGCTCACCGTCTGGGCTGAGCGCTTGAAGATTCCTCTCGTCAAAGGTCCGCCGAACTGCGATCCAGCCGCTGTTTGCTTCGACGGTTACGAGACCGCGCTCAAAACCCAGGCTGACTTCCTCATCTGCGACACCGCGGGGCGCCTCCACACCAAGCACAACCTCATGGAGGAGCTCAAAAAGATTCATCGCATCCTGGGCCGCAAGGACGAGACCTCGCCTCACGAAGTCTGGCTCGTCGTGGATGCCACCACGGGCTCCAACGCGCTCCAGCAGGCGCGTGAATTTCAAAAAGCCATCCCGCTCACCGGTCTCATCGTCACCAAGCTCGACGGCAGCGGCAAAGGCGGGGTGCTCGTCAACATCCAGCAGGAACTCGGCGTCCCCACCCGCTTCATCGGTCTTGGGGAGCGTGTAGAGGACTTCCAGCCCTTCGATTCGAAGCGTTTTGTTGAGGAACTGCTGTAGCGGCGTTTTTTCGGCGGTGAAATCGTAACCTCCAGTCCACGGCTGTAGCAGGCAGTCGCGCAGCTGTGCCGCAACCGCGGACAGGTCGCCAACAGGCGGTCAAAACGTCAGCATCTCGCCCACCGGAAGCGGTTTGCCCTGCCGGATGGATTCTTCGGCCACCAGGCACAACCCGGCGCTCCAAAGACCGTCAAGTCCGGTGGCCGCGGGTTTCTTGCCACGGCGAACCATCTCCACGCATTGGGCGATCTCCTCGCGCAGCTCAAACACCTCGCCGCTGTGCTTTTCGAGCGTCACGGTTTCGAGCTGCTTGCCGTCGAAGACCTTGAGGAAGTATTCCGGCTCCAGTGTGCGATCGAGCGCACCGCTCCAGGCGGCCCACAGGGCGCCCTTAGTGCCGCTGACCTTCACGGTTTGATGATGCTCAAACGCAGCGAGTGTCTGCGAAACCACCGCGTAGCTGCCGTTCGCGTATTTGAACATGGCGCTGAAGTTGTCGAACAGGGTGGGGCGCTGCGGATCGCGCGAGTTGGCGTAGGCGTGGAGTTCGACGGGATCCCCACTGCTTTCGAGATACCAGCGGGCGAGGTCGAAGAAGTGGATCGGCTCCTCCAGCACCCAGGAACCGACCCGGCTCTGATCGTAGCGCCAGCCCGAGGCACCGAGGCGGTAAGGTTTACGCGAAAGCTCGACGAGCACGTATTGCGGAGTGCCGATGGTGCCCGCGTCGATGATCTCCTTGATGCGGCCCCACTGGCTGGAGAGACGCAGCTCATGCCCGACGGCGAGATGCACGCCGTATTGCCGCGCTCCAGCCACGATGGCCTTGCAGTCATCCAGCGTGATGGCCATCGGCTTCTCCAGCAGGACGTGTTTGCCCTTCTGCATGGCCGCGAGCGCGATCTCGCGGTGCGTGTGGCTCGGCGTGGCGATGTCGATGAGGTCGAATTCCGCCTGCGCGATCATTTCCAGGCTGTCGGCGAAGATCTGCGCCTCGGGATAGAGCTGCCGAGCCTCCTCCCGCGAAGCCTCCGAGGGTGCGGTGATGGCGACGAGCTGAGCGTCCGGGTTTCCCGCGATGGATTGAGCATGAAATTTGCCCCAGGCACCGAATCCGGCGAGGGCGAAGCGAATGGGGGGCATGGGGTAGAGGGGAGAGAGTAGAGGGGAGAGAGTAGAGGGGTTATTTCCGCTCCGCGGTGGTCAGCGGCGTGACTGGATCTGGCACGCGGCGGCCTTGGAGTTCGTTCAGGCGGCACATGGGCAGCTTGGGAAGCACATGCTGGGCGAAGAGATCACATTCATCGAGATGCGGGTAGCCGCTGAGGATGAAGGCGCGGATGCCCAGGTCCATGTAGCGGTTGAGTTTGGCGAGCACTTGATCTGGATCGCCCACGATGGCGCTGGCGCAGCCGCTTCTCGCCAGGCCGATGCCGCTCCAGAGGTGAGGTTCCAGGTAAAGATCCGCGCTTTGAGCGCGGAGTTCGTCCTGGCGCTTCACGCCCGCGCTCTGGCTGTCTTGGGAGCGGGCTTTGATCTCGGCTCCCTTGGCCGCGTCGAGCTTGGAGATGAGCCGGTCGGCGGCGGCACGGGCCGCGGCCTCTGTTTCACGCACGATGACGTGCGCCCGGAATCCAAAGTCGATCTGGCGGCCGTAAGCGGCGGCTTTTTCGGACATGCTGCGCATGGTTTCGGCGATGCGGTCCTCCGTCTCCGGCCACATGAGGAAGACATCGCAGTGCTTGGCGCATAAATCCTGCGCAGCGGGGGAGATGCCGCCGAAGTACATCAGCGGCCCGCCGTTTTGCTGGTAAGGCTTCGCCGCTTCGGTGTTGGGAAGGTTGATCTGGTAGAACTCGCCCTGCCACTCGAAGGGGCCGTCCGTGCGCCAGAGCCCTTGGAGGATCTGGATGATCTCGCTGGCCCGGGCGTAGCGCGTTTCGTTGCTCTCCTTTAGGCCGGGCAGGTCTGAGGAGATGATGTTGAGGCACAAACGGCCTTGGGAGAGGTGATCGACCGTGGCGATGGCGCGGGCGAGCATCGGCGGCCAGACCTCGCCCATGCGCAGCGCCACGAGTTGGTTGATCTGCGTGGTCTGCGGCGCCAGGGCGGCGGCAAAGGCCAACGCATCCTGCCCTGCGATCCAGCCGGACGGCAGCAGGATGTTTTGATAGCCCAGTGCGTCTGCCTTTCTCACGATGGCACCACAGTGCTCATAATTGGAGCGCAGAGAGCCGTCTGGCACGCCGAGAAACTCGTAGTCGTCGGAGCACAGGGCGGAAAACCAGGCGACTTCACACTGGCGGGCCGTGGTGCGAATGTGGGGGGCGGTGATCATGAACCGTTGAAAAAATTTCGGTCTGGCTGACTGGCCATTCAAATGAGCGCAAGACGGAAGATGTTTCAATATCGCAATATCAGACTTGCCAGTTCATGCTAGCCATCGCAGTCCACCCCCAATCAAACACACGACATGAGAAGCGTTGAAGAACTTCGTGAAAACCTCTCCAAGGCCATCCTGCATGTGCGCAGCGGGCATGCCACCTCACGCCGGGCGTTGGCGGAGCTGCTGCGTTTGTCCCCCAGCACCACGGGGTATTATGTGGATCAGTTGATCGCCTCCGGGCACTTGATTGAGTCAGGCCTGGAGCAGGGGCGCATGGGCCGGCCGAAGCGGGTCCTGCGCACGGTGCCCAGCGCGGGCTGGTTTGCGGGAGTCGAGTTCCATGCCGAGCGCATCCAGGCCGTGAGGGTGGATTTCTCCGGAGTGCAGACCCTGACGCTGTCCCAGGCGCTGCCTGAGGGTGCGGACACGGCCTCCGTGCTGCGGGACATCGCCCGGCTGATCCAAGAACTCCAGCCTGGGGCAGTGGGGCCGCTGCTGGGCATCGGCATCGGCGCTCCTGGCTTGATCGACCCCGCCGCAGGTGTGGGCCTGTTTTACTCCTTCCTACCGGACTGGCGGAATGTGCCGGTGCGTGACGAGCTGGTGAAAAAAAACGTCACAGCACCGATCATCCTCGAAAACAACCTCCGCGTCATTGCTCTGGCAGAGCGTTGGTTCGGTGGCGGGCGTGAACTCGAGGACTACGTCATTCTCGGGCCACGCAGCGGTTTTGGCATCGCGGTCATGAAGCATGGGCGACTGCTGGATGGCCAACATCACGCCACGGGTGAAATCGGCCGCTGGGTGTGGCCGCTGGATGGCGCGGGGGGGGAGATGCATCATGCGCTCAGCGCACCAGCGGTCTGGCGCAGGCTGGCCGGCGCCGCCAGCGGCGCACGTCTGCCGGGGGATCTGCGCGTGGCCTTGCACCGCCTCGCGTTGGTCGAGGGCGCCGCCTGGCAAAGCGTGGTCAACGATTACGCGCGTGTGATGGGCCTGCTGCATCTGCTGCTCGATTCCCCGCGCTATTTCCTCCACGGGCCGCTCACCGCCCTGGGGGAGCGCTTCTGCTCTGACATCGCCCGTCAAGCCGCCGCACTCATGCCCTCCCTCAGGGACATGCCGCCAAACATCGTGGCCTCTGCTCTCGGTGAGGATGCCGGTGCTCTGGGGGCTGCGAGTCACGCCATGGAGGCATGGCAGGCTTCTTTCTGAGGCCCAGACACGCACGCAGGCCGCGCACGGGAAGTTCACCGCGCCGGTGGGCGTCAGAGCGCCTGACTTGGGTGCCTCAGGGGTAAAAAAAAAGAAGCGGCATCGTGAGATGCCGCTTCCGTTTGATTCAATCAACCAACCTA
>JAPLUL010000087.1:0-13457 GCA_026397635.1 Verrucomicrobiota bacterium
GTGTGATTTCAACGCTCAAGTCCTGGGCAGTGATGGCGAAGGGTTCATCATCCGCTGCCCCGAATGTGGCAATGTGTGCGCTCAGGTCGGCCGGCTGTCCGGTTTGAAGGCCTGGCGTCTGGCTGATGGAGGACACGCCTCGGACGAGGTGGATGAGGATACGGATGGTCCAGAGACCTCCACTCACCTGCTGCGTCTTCCCATGCGACGTCCTGGCTGGGCTCTGGCCTTTCTGCTTCCCGTGGTGGCATCCATCATCGCGGCCTCGTTGATTCATCGCTTTTCCTTTTTCTACCTCTTCATCCCGGGAGCCTGGTGTTACTTCGTGACCTGCTTTTTCATCCAGGCCTTGTGCACCGGTCAGATCACGGACAATCATGGGACCGCCCGTCGGTCACGCAGCCCGTTCAGCTTCTGGTTCAAGTTTGGGATTTGGGTGCTGGGCTATTTATTCGCTCTCTCATTCCCGATCCTTTTCGCCAGGCAGGAGCATGCAAAGGTGAGCAAGGACATGATTCAGCTTCGCTGAATCTTAGGTCGCCTTCTTTATGTTCCACTTCGTAGGCTTCCTCGCAGGAGGTATCAAAAAAATCAGCGCACTCCCATTCATCGGCGGATGCTGTGCTTCGACTTCCCACAGCTCACACAGCCAGTCAGAAACGTGGGTATGAACGGAAGAGGGGATTGGCCGCGATCTTCTTTTTCATGGCTTCTGGATGGCCGAATCACTCGGCCTCCAAGTCATCGGTACCCTCGGCTTACTCACGACAACCAAGAAGCGCGGCCTTATTTTCGGCCATCAAGCCGAACATCGACGTCCTCGACGCGCATCACTTTCACGTCGCACCGGAACTGATCCGTCGTGTGCTGCTGGATGCAGGCGAGCTGCCTTGAGAAGAGGCTAATTCTTTATACCTCGCGTCTTCAAGTTTTGTGATTTGGGCAACAGAATGAAGACAACAGAAGGTTTTTATTCTGCTGCCTTCATTCTGTTGCCAATGGATTCCGACGAATTCACAAAACATGATGGTGTTGGGTGTATTTCCAGACCGCACTTCACCTGCGAGATCCGCATCGCTCTATTCGCGTGTTTTTGGAGGGCGAAGAAGTCCACGACGTTCCAGCCTTCGACCCACTGGCCGTTTTCGAAGCGGCCCATGGCGATGGCGGAGAAATCGACGGGGTCGCCATGCGGCTCAAAGCCGAGTCCGGGGCCGGTGTGGGTGCCTTGGCAGACGATGCGCACCGAAACCCAGTCGCCCTGCTCGATGACCTTGCTGATGGTCACATGCAGGTCGGGGATGGCACTGAGCATGGCTTTGTGGAAGGGCTTGAACTGCTCGGGGCCGCGCAGGACGGTTATGTCTTCAAAGTGCAGGCTGTCGATGCTGTCTCGGGGCTCAGCAGATGGTCGATGGCGGATTCGTCGCGTTCGTTCCAGGCTTTTTGAAACCATTCACGGGCCACATCAGAGGGGGGATTTGCAACGCTCATGGGTAGTTTTAATTTGAAAGGAGGCCGCATGGCAAGGGGCATTCCCAGAGCGAGAAGTGACGATTCCATCAGGAAGTGATTGCCATCCGTCCCGCGTTCTGGAAAAAAAGCTCCTGTCATTCAATCAACCTGATCTCGCCATGACCTCACGTCGCTCTTTCATCACTCAGTCTGCCCTCGCCTTCACCGCTTTGTCCACCAGCCGCGTTTTAGGCGCGAATGACAAGATTCGCATCGCTTCCATCGGTCTCGGTGGTCAGGGGATGGGAAATGCGAGCCGCATGGCGAAGGTGCCGGGCGTGGAGATCGCTTACCTTTGCGATCCTGACACGGTGGCCTTGGACCGGGCCAAGAAAGTGTATCCGCAGGCGAAGACGACGCAGGACTTGCGCAAGGTGATGGAGGACAAGGACATCGACGCGGTCATCGTCTCCACCGGCAACCACTGGCATGTGCTTGCATCCATTTGGGCACTGCAAGCTGGGAAGGATGTGTATGTGGAGAAGCCGGTGTCCCACAACATCTGGGAAGGCCGCAAGCTGGTCGAAGCGGCGCGGAAGTACAATCGCATCGTGCAAGGTGGCACGCAGCAGCGCAGCGATCCGCTGCAGGATGAGATCAAGAGCTTTCTGGACGCCGGAACCATCGGCAAGATCAAGTATGTGCGCTGCAATCACTACAGCATGCGCGCCACGATCGGCAAAGAATCCGCGCCTATCCAAGCTCCAGCCACCTGCGACTATGACCTGTGGCTTGGCCCAGCGCAGGACCAGCCGATCTTCCGCAAAAAGTTCCACTACGACTGGCACTGGGACTGGAATACCGGCAACGGCGAGATGGGCAACTGGGGCCCGCACATCCTTGATGACCTGCGCAATGTCGTCTTCCGCGACAAGGTCACGCTGCCGAAGCGTGTCATCGCCGGTGGCGGACGTTTTGCCTGGGACGACGCGGGCCAGACGCCGAACACACACTTTGCCTACATGGACACGGGCGACATTCCGGTGATCGTCGATTTCCACAATCTGCCGCGTCAGAAGGGCATCAAGGCACCAGATGTTTATCTGCGCCGTCGCACCGGAGCCTTCCTCATCATCGAGTGTGAAGGCGGTTACTACACAGGAAGCCGTGGCGGTGGCACAGCCTATGACGCCGAAGGCAAAAAACTGCACACTTTCAAAGGTGACGGCGGCAAGACGCACGCGGCCAATTTCATCGCCGCGATCCGCAGCCGCAAACAGGCGGAGTTGAAGGCCGAAATCGAAGCCATTCACTACTCCAGCGCGTGGTGCCATCTGGGCAATCTGTCCTATCGCCTCGGCCAGCAATACAACCGCGAGCAGGCGGAAGCCGCCGTGAAGGATTTCCAGCCGTGGAACGACGTGATTGCCGATTTCCACGAGCACCTCGTCAAAAACGAGCTCGATGCCGCGAAGCTCGACATCAAGATGGGTCCGATGTTGGAACTCGATGCCGCGAAGGAAACCTTCATCGGTGCCACGGCCACTCCGGAGGCTCTGGCGCTGCTCACGCGTGAGTATCGTGCGGGCTACCAGGTGCCGCAGGCGGTGTGAGTGCCGCTTTGATGTCGCGCTGAATCTGGGCCTTGAGTTCCTCCAGGCCGCTGAACTTCATTTCCGGGCGCAGGAGTCGCGTGAAGCGCACTTCGAATTCCTGGCCGTACAAATCGCCGCTCCAGTCCGGGAAGTGGACTTCGAGTGTCGGATCGGCGTTTTCAGCGACGGTGGGCCTGCGGCCAAGATTGGCGACGGCAGGCCGCCATTCGCCGCCGATTCGTGCCTGCACGGCATACACTCCAAGCGGCGGTAACTGCTCGCTCTCGACGGCGACATTGGCCGTGGGAAAACCGAGCTGACGACCGAGGCGTTGGCCTTCGACCACGGTTCCAAACACGGAGTGCTCGCGACCGAGAAAACGCGCGGCTTTGGCGAAATCGCCTTTGGAAACCGCCTCGCGGATGAGCGTGCTGCTGACGACTTCGCCGTCGATCTTCAGCGGCGGCACGCCATAAACGGCAAAATCGTGCTGCTGGCCCAGTTCCATGAGCAGGTGGATGTTGCCTTCACGCTGATGACCGAAACTCCAGGTGTAGCCGACGGAAATGCAGCCCAAAGGTCTAGCGGCTGCTACCAGCCCTCCGATGAAGTCGCGAGCGGGCGTTTTGGCGGTCTCAGCCGTGAAAGGACAAGCCAACAGGCAGGGGATGCCGAGTTGCGAGAGAATGAGCTGCTGATGACGCGGGCCACAGAGCAGCTTCGGCGCTGAACCAGGGCGCAGCACCTGCGCCGGGTGTGGATCAAAGGTGACGACGACGGCAGTGCCGTGGTGCTGGGTGGCGTGCTCTTGCGCGGCGCGGATCACTTCCTGATGGCCGAGGTGCAGTCCGTCGAAAACGCCGACTGCGAGCGCCAGTGGGCCAGGAAGAGTGGAAAGAGCCTCAATGGAGCGAAGAACCTGCATGTTTGGGGCGGGAGCTTTAGCCGGGTGCCTGCGAACCGCAAGACGAAGGCCGCTCCAAGCCACTTTGATTACTTCAGGTTGCTGAGCGTGCTCCAGAAGGAGGCGATGATGGTCTTCTTTTCGGTCTTCAGGGTGCTGACAACATCGGTGTGGGAGGTGCCGACGGCGGTGTTCATCACCTCGCCATAAGCAGGCATAGAGGACCAGCCGAGGGTGATTTCTTCGTTTTTGGCGGCGGAGGTGATGGTGTTGGTTTTCATATGATTCGTATATTTGAGAATTTCGAGGTGATTTAGGCGGTGAGTTTCAGATTTGAATGAACTTTGCTTTACGAGTGTGAGAATCGAGTCACAAAAATGAGAATTACAGGCCAACAGGATGACGAGGGCTGAAACCAGCGTAGCTGCGGCCCTTGGTGCGCCAGCGTGGCCCTTCGCCCGTGACCTGGCCGGAGGTGTCCATGCGAAGACCGCAAATGGTCATGAAAACATGCTCGCCAGGCTTCACCCAGATGGTGATGAAGCGGCCTTCACCAGCCTGGCCATAATTGGCGAACTCCTTGCTGGACAGGCAGCGGTTCAGCAATCCTGCCTTGATCAGGATGTAAGAAGTGCTGCTGGAGCAGTCATAAGCGCTGTCTTCAATGTTACGATGGCCGCCACCAAGCACATAAGGCTTGTTCTGGAGGGTGTTGGCGGCGTAAACGGCGAACTGGAGGGCCTGAGGAGCGGTTTGGCCGAGGGAGGCGAAGCGGCCGTCGAAGCGGATCTGAGAATTGCCACCGACTGAAGGGCGGGCGGCGGCAGCACGTTGGGCAGCGGCCTGCTGGGCGTAGTAGTTGGACCAGGCCTGAGCATTGGCCTGCTGGGCGTGGTAGGCGGCCCAAGCTTGGGCGTTGGCGGCCTGCTGCTGAGCGTAAGCAGCCTGGGCCTGCGGGGCAGCATAATAACCGGCGGCAGAGTAACCGTTCTGAGCGTTCGCGGCGGTGGCGACGAGGAGGCTGGCGGCAATGGCGAGGCGGACGATTGTTTTCATGACTGCGTGAGTGATTCTTGCTTGTGCTAGTAATTATATAAAAAGCCAGAACCGCTGCAATCACCATTTCATAAATAAGTCATAAATTTGTAAATATGATAATAAAGGCGACAGATGAGTCCTGTATGTCGCTGTAATTCAATGGGTTATGTTCTGATCAAAAATGACCGATCCCACTGCTGTTTTGGTTGTTTGACTCGGAATGCTTATTTCGGGAGCATGAAAAACAGTCTTCATGGGCTCGAATAATCCCAATTTTGATAATAATGGGAGGTGTTAAATCATCGCTTTTCTAGTTTTTGCACACCTCCGGCCTCATTTGAGAATCGCGGTCAAGGAATGCTCGTCAGCGGCTAGGATGGGTAGGGGAGGGGACTCCGCTGGTCTGCGCTAATGGAGGTAGCCTGCCATCTGGGCATGATTTCGCCGAGATGGGCGAAGGGAGCGGCAAAACCGCTGCGTCGCAGCGGTGGGGAGGCTGGATCAGCCTTCTGTATCCTCATCCCTTTGTCGGAATGGGTGATTTCCCGCAGATTCAGAAAACCCGCCGATTTTTCTGACTCAGACAGTCTGCGGTCCCTCTGAATCTGCGGGAGTAACCGTGTTTACACCAAAGCTGATGCCGCGAGGTAGATCAGTCTGGAGCGTTGCCCCGGACTTGGGCACCTCAAGCCTGCTTTGTCTTGGGATCTTCCACGAACGATGCCAGGGCCAGCAAGATCGCTGCGCAGACGACGCAGGAGTCGGCGACGTTGAAGGACGGCCAAGGGTGGAAGGGCGGGAAGCCGAAGTCGAACTTGAGGAAATCGACGACGTAGCCGTCGAGAAAGGTGCCGGTGAACAAATGGCCACCCTCGTGGGTGCGGAACAGACGGTCGGTCAGGTTGCCAAAGACGCCGGACACCAACAGCGCGACGGCGAGGCGGCTCATTTTGCCGGGGAAGAGTCCTTTGCGATGCATCACATAGATGAAGGTGAGCGCAGCCAGGGAGACGGCGGTGAAGGCGTAGTTCGCGTACTCGGTGCCGTTGAACATGCCGAAAGCCACGCCGGTGTTCGCGGCATGGTGCAGCCAGAAGATGCCTGGAATGACCTCCTGCTCAGTTTCATACAACCGAAAATTTGCCACGATCCAGTTCTTGGTGAGCTGGTCGAGGATGTAGAGCGGCAGTGAGAGCAGGAGAAAGAGACGGATCATGGCAATCAAGCGGGCTGTAGCACCACTTTAAGCAGGCCTTCCTTGTTGTCGTACAGGCGCTTGAACCAGTCGGCACCGTCAGCTAGTGGGGCCACGGCACTGAGCAGCGGCTCGACTTGAATGCTGCCGTCCTGGATGCGGCGGATGGCTTCAGGATATTCGCCTGCGCAGGAGCAGGAGCCCTTGATCGTGAGCTGTCGGGTGACGACTTCTTGAAGTGGGAAAGGGGTGTTCGGCTGGAGATTGCCGATGAGGACGACTTGACCGCCCTTGCGTACGCTGCGGATCGCGAGATCGAGCGGTGCGGCTGCGCCGACGACTTCAAAGCTGGCATCCGCGCCATCACCACCGCAGATCTGGCGGATGTGCATGGCCAGACCTTCCTGCTTGGCGTTGAAAACCTCTTCCGCGCCCAGCTTGAGGGCCAGTTCGAGGCGTTTATCGTCCAAATCGACGGCGATGACCTTTTCCCAGCCGCGTGCCTTGAGCGCCTGGATGACCAGCAGGCCGATCAAACCGGCTCCCACGACGACGGCGATGCCGCCTTTCGCTTCGGGTTCGCAGTCGCAACCGCCTTCATGGCAGTGATCTTCGGCGGGGGTAAAAGCCTCGCCGACTTCGATCCCGTCGGCCAGATTCACCGCATGCAGGGCAATCGACACCGGTTCAGCGAATGCCGCCTTCTCATAAGAGAGCGCTTCGGGGATGCGATACAGGATGCGGGTCGGCAGCGCGATTTTTTCAGCGAAGCAGCCATGGCGGCGGTATTCGCCTGGGGAAACGCCCAGCACGCGGCGGTTTGGGCAGAGGTTCACGAAGCCCTCCTTGCACTCGTCGCACTCGCCGCAGTATTCAGTGGAGTCGAAAGTGACGCGGTCACCGAGGTTCCAGTCGGTCACGCCTTCGCCCAGGCCGATGATTTCGCCCGCAGCCTCGTGTCCCATCACGATGGGCATTTGGCGGCGACCACTGCGACCGTCCATGCCGTGAATGTCACTGCCGCAAATGCCGCAGGCCTGCACTTTGACCAAGACCTCGCCTTGACCCGCTGTTGGCTCGGGAAAGTTGAGGTCGTAATTAAACTCGGAGGGGGCGGTGAGGACGAGCGCTTTCATGGGAGCGCGGATCATGCCGCGAGTGTGTCCGGAGGCAAGGAATGATCACGCGCTCGGCTTACTCATCTCCACCGACTCTGCCGCGGCCTTCTTTGATCCCGGCGCGATGCCGCTTCCCGGCGACGAAGCGGCGTTTCAGGCCGCGTGGACGGGCGCGAGTCTGGCGGCGCACTTTTTCGCGCTCGTTTTGGATTTCGAGCTGGGCGGTTTGAAAAGCGGTCTCCAGGCGTTCGCAGAGCTCCTGGCGGGCGATCAGGCGGTTCTGCGATTGTGAGCGTTCGCGCTGACAGCGCACCTCAATGCCGCTGGGGAGGTGCCGCAGCACGACGGTGGAGCTGGTTTTGTTGATTTTTTGCCCGCCCGCGCCCGAACCGCGAATGAACGACTCTTCCAGATCCTCCTCGCGAAGGCGGAGTTTCTGCATGCGGGTGCGCAGGGCGTTGTCATCAGGCAGATCGGCCATGGGGGAGCATCGGGGCAGGGAAGCGCTGCCGCAACTGCCGCGTTTGCATCCGCCACATGCCCCGCTATGACTGGGCGATGGAAGAATATCACCGCCTGCTACGCAAAGTGCTCGAACACGGAAGCTACCGTGAGGACCGCACCGGCACAGGAGCCTACTCCGTTTTCGGCGAGCAGAGCCGCTACGACCTCAGCTCCACCTTTCCGCTCGTCACCACGAAGAAACTGCACCTGCGCTCGATCATTCACGAGTTGCTGTGGTTTTTGAAGGGCGACACAAACGTGGCCTACCTGCGTGAGAACAAAGTGACGATCTGGGACGAGTGGGCGGACGAAAACGGCGATCTCGGCCCGGTCTATGGGGCGCAATGGCGCCGCTGGCAGGGGACACCGAGCGCGGAGCCGGTGGATCAAATCGCCAAGCTCATCCATGGCCTCAAAACGAACCCTTACAGCCGCAGGCACATCGTCAGCGCCTGGAACGTGCCGCACATCGACAAAATGGCCCTGCCGCCCTGCCACTGCCTGTTTCAGTTCTTCGTCGATCGTGGCAAATTGAGCTGTCAGCTCTACCAGCGCAGCGCGGACTTGTTTCTTGGCGTGCCGTTCAACATCGCCAGCTACGCGCTGCTGGTGTTGATGGTGGCGCAGGTTTGTGATCTCCAACCTGGCGAATTTGTCCACACCTTCGGCGATCTGCATCTCTACTCGAACCATCTCGAGCAAGCGAAGCTCCAGCTTACCCGTGAGCCGCGTGCTTTGCCCGTGATGAAGCTGAACCCCGCCGTCAAAGAGATCGACGCCTTCCGCTTCGAGGATTTCACGCTCGAAGGTTACGATCCGCATCCGGCGATCAAGGCGGAGATCGCGGTGTGATTGAGGCACAAAAAAGCCGCACTCGCTTGGAGCGGGTGCGGCGTGGGTGACTTCAAGTCAAAGCAGCGAGATTACTTCGTCTTCTTTGGCTTTGGGGTGATCTCTTCTTTGGAAAGGGAGCCGTCCTTGTTCTTGTCCATCTTGCCGAAGCGCTCTTCAGCCTTGGCAGCGTCTTTCTTGGCGCCAGGGGAGGCCAGGAACTCTTCTTTGGAGATGGAGCCGTTGCCGTCCTTGTCGAGCGTCTTCATCATCTGCTCAGGGTTTGGAGGACCTTTTTTCTTGCCGGCTTCTGGCTTCTTAGCGTCACCTTCAGCGGCGTTGACGGTGGCGGCGAGGGCGAGGATGGCGAGGATCGAGGTAATCGATTTCATAGTCTGTGGTTGATGCTGGTTTGTGTTTGCGGAACGCGGGGGGTTGGGGTTCCAAGCCTGCGTGTGCGTGCTTTAAGCGTGTGTACACGAGGCCGTTGCTGCGGCTGTCCACATACGGATTGTCGATCTGCGCCGGATCACCGACGAGGACGAGTTTGGAGCCGCGTGACATGCGGGTGACGATGGTTTTGGCCTCCAGTGGCGTGAGCTGCTGCGCTTCATCCAGCACAAAGAAGCGGTCCGGGATGCTGCGACCGCGGATGTAGCACAGCGCCTCGATCTCGATGACTCCCTGCTGGATGAGCGGGTCGTAAGGCGCGGCGGGCGCGGTGATTTGCTGCGGTTCGGGCAGGAAGCGGTTCTTTTTCCGTGCCGGGCCCTGCTGCACGCCTTCGATGGGGCGCATGAGGAGATCCAGCGCGTCGTACACGGGTTGCAGCCAGGGGCGCATCTTTTCCTGAAGTGAGCCCGGCAGGAAGCCGACCGTCTGGCCCATCGCCACGATGGGGCGGCTGACGGTGAGGCCGTGGTAGGTGCGGCCAAAGACCTGCTGCAATCCCGCGGCGACGGCGAGCAAGGTCTTCCCGGTGCCAGCCTGGCCGTAGCAAGTGACGAGGCTGATTTCGGGATCGAGCAGGGCATCAAGCAGGCAGGCTTGACCGAGGTTCATGGGTTTGATGGCCCGCCCTTGGCCGACTTTGAGCGACTCGGGGGTAAAATGCAGCCGCACAAACTCACCCTGCGCGCTGAGCTTCGCCGGCATGGTGGCTTTTTCGCCAGCAGAGAGCAGCGCGTAGTCATTCACGACCATCCCTGCGGTGCGGTTCTCTGAAACGGAGAGACGGCCGCTGCTGGCAAAGCGCTGCAGTTCATGCTGGCTGACCTCGACACGGGCGATGTCAAAGTTTGCCACCTCGCGCGGCTCTACTTTGTCATGCAGGTAATCCTCGCACTCGATGCCCACGGCACGCGCCTTGAGCTGCATGTTGAGGTCTTTGCTGACGAGGATGACCGGTGCCGAGACTTGTTCACTCAGCCAAAGCGTGCAGGCGAGGATGCGGTGATCCGCTTTGTCTAAATCGTGAAAAATACGCTCAAAACCCTGCACACTGGCGTGCTTGCGCGCCTCCACAGGATCATACACCGCCACGCGGATGCTGCCGCCGCCGTCGGTGGGTACGCCAGTGGTCACAGAGGCACCCTTGGTGGAGAAAATTTTCATCAGTGCTCGATGTACCTCGCGGGCGTTCGCCCCGCGCTCGGTCATCTCGTTTTTAAAGCGGTCCAGCTCACTCAATACGTCCACCGGGATGCAGATGTGATGCTCGGCAAAGCGGTGGATGCAGGCCGGGTCATGCAGCAGCACGTTGGTGTCGAGCACGAAGGTCTTCGTGCTGGTCGGAGTGACTTGGCGGCGGCGACGGGAGGGGGCAGGAGAGGACGGATTCACAGAAGCGGGACCAGGATCAGAAGGACGGGTAGAAATAGGGGAAGGGGCTAGGGATGCAGGATGGTCGTCGCGGTCCATGGTGGTTCTGTGTGTATGGTTGGTCCTGGCGTCTGATCAGGAGGGACGGTTTTTCTTTGGCGCAAGGTGAGTGCCAAGCCTGCCGATCCCTGGATGTGATTTTTTGGATGAATCACGGTAGTGCAACGAGAGTGTCAGAGCGTCCAATCACTGGCAAGAACTTATTCACATGGTTGAGGTTTATTCACAATCGCCCTTTGGCGGCATGGCGTGGATGAAGCGTTTCAACGTTCCACCGTGCGAGAAACCCATCAGGCCACCAATTCCTCCCTCGTCATGCGCCAGCGCTGCGCCGCTCTCAAAATCGACCCGCCGCCTGCGGACTGGGACAGCCGTGTATGTGATCAAGACGAAGTAACCAGCTGCACGCACGGCGCTTGCAAAACCCGCCCGGCTGTGGTTTCTAGGCTGCTCATGTCTGCAAACCTCCTTATTTATCTCGATGGCAAGATCGTCCCGGAATCCGAGGCGAAAATCTCCGTGTTTGACCACGGCCTGCTGTATGGAGACGGAGTGTTTGAAGGCATCCGCATCTACAACGGTCGGGTGTTCCGCCTGACCGAACATTTGAAGCGTTTGTATGATTGCGCTCGCGCGATTTGTCTGACCATCCCGATCAGCTTCGAGGAGATGGAGAAGGCCACGCTGGAAACAGTCGCCGCCAACAAGCTGACTGACGGATACATCCGCCTCGTCATCACGCGTGGCGTGGGCTCCCTTGGCTTGAATCCCTACCAATGCCCCAAGGCGAGCGTCATCATCATCGCCAGCACCATCGCCCTGTATCCGCAGGAGCGTTATGAAAAGGGGCTGAATCTCATCACCTGCGGCACGCGCCGTCCGAACTCCGCTGCTCTCAGCCCTCAGGTGAAGAGCTTGAATTACCTGAACAACATCATGGCGAAGATCGAGTGTCTTCAGGCTGGCTGCGATGAGGGCATCATGCTCAACGACCAGGGACTCGTGGCGGAATGCACGGGAGATAATTTATTCATCGTGAAAAACGGCAAGGTCAGCACTCCGCCGATCTCCTCCGGCGCTCTTGACGGCATCACCCGCCGCGCCGTGATCGAAATCCTGGCTGACATGGGCATTCCCTGCGCCGAGGTGCCGATGACTCGGTTTGACATTTACACGGCGGACGAATGCTTCCTCACGGGCACCGCCGCCGAGGTCATCGCCGCTGTGCAGTATGACCGCCGTCCGATTGGCGATGGTACACCCGGCAGGCTCACCAACGATTTGATCGTGCGCTTCAAGGCGCTGGCCAACAGTACAGGCACGCCGGTGCCCTACGCCTGATCCGGCGTTTTTGCCCCAATTGCTCATGGAAAAGTGGCCCTAACTTGGCAGCCTCATGCGGCATGATCCTTTCGCGACTCCTCGCCATCCTGCTGACTTCGTTGGTGGTCATCGGCATCAGCAGTTGCTCCACCACTCCCGATTTGGCCTCAACTCAGCCGATTGATCATCGTTCCTGGTGGGAGGGAGATGGCGTGATGGGGAAGCCGAGGATCGTCATCAATCTGACCGAGCAGCGCCTGCATTACTTCAAAGGAGATCAGCTCGTTGGCGTTTCGCCGATCTCCTCAGGGCGTGAGAGCAACGCCACGCTTAATGGCAAATTCCGCATCCTCGACAAAGACATCGACCATCGCTCCTCTCTCTACGGCTGCTACGTGGACCAGTCAGGAAACATGGTGGTGGAGGATGTCGATTCCCGGCGTGATCCGCGAGCGCCCGGTGCGAAGTTTGTTGGGGCGCGGATGCGCTACTTCATGCGCATCGTCGGTGGCATCGGCATGCATGAAGGCTATTTACCCGGCTATCCGGCCTCCCATGGCTGCATCCGTCTGCCCACGAAAATGGCGGCGATTTTCTTTGAGCACACTCCGCAAGGGACACCGGTAGAAGTCATCGGGGCTGGTTCGCTGGCAGTCACTGAGGAGGCGATTCCGCTCAGCGAGCAGCCAATCGCTGCCGCTTCGCTGCCGTCTAGGCTCCCCGAGTCAAACGAGCGGCAGCGGGTCAAAATGCAGCCTGAGGCGGTCTCCCTCAAAGTAGCCGTGAAACCTGCCGAATCGGACAGTTTTTCTCGGATCGTCATACGCCGCGCTATCTTGGCAGAAGGCAGGCTAGCCGTACCGAAGCGTCGTCTCTGGCAGAAAAGCCCGCCGCCCGGCACCACGCTTTATTTGGAATAAGCGGAGCTTGGCGTTCCAGTAGCCCTTTTTTTGCGCACCACAGGCCTTTCGGGTTGCAGGAAACCGTACGGATTGTCCGGCCAGAAAGCTCCATCCTCGATCCATTCAAACAACGAACTGATCAGGCCTTCTGACAGCAGTGGACCTCCGGCCACCAGCGGATGAGTGCCCCCAGACACCACAGAAGTCAGCCAAACACTCGCCCACGGGTTCCCTGGGATCACGTACTGAACCAGTGAAAGGCCGGCGGGAGGCTGCTTTTCGCGATGATAGGCCAAGCAGCGAGTCTCCAGCACCGGTTTCGGATACATCAATGAATTAATCATGCTCCGCTAGGGCCACGACAGGCCTCACCCGCCCCGTCTTACGTGCGCATACCGTCAGCAGCAGCCCGTTCAAAACCCAAATGATGGCGATCCATTTCATGCGAACGATATTGGCCCGTTGACCCGGCTTTATGACGAGAAATGATCACAAACCTGCCGGAGAGAGAAGTCAGAGGTAAAAGGGTGAGAAGTGTCATCAGCGGCAGCACCACTTCTGACATCTGGCGTTTAGAGCATTTTAAATAATATTGTGGAACATTTTGACAGACGGTGTATAGCTAAGCATGGCCGCACTTTCCCTTGATCTACGTCAACGCATCATCAACACCTGCGACCGGGGTGAAGGCACCCAGGAACAGATCGCCCA
>JAPLUL010000085.1:0-94405 GCA_026397635.1 Verrucomicrobiota bacterium
ATGCCCGAACTCGAAAAGACCTACACGCCAGCCGACGTCGAATCACGCTGGTATCAGCGCTGGCTGGATGACAAATGCTTTGAAGCCGATCCCGCCCGCGTCAGCGAGAAGCGCCCGGCTTATTCCATCGTCATCCCGCCGCCGAACGTCACGGGCATCCTCACGCTCGGCCATGTGCTGAACAACACCATCCAGGACATCCTCGCCCGCCGCGCCCGCATGCTCGGGAAGGAAGTGCTCTGGCTGCCTGGCACCGACCACGCCGGCATCGCCACGCAAAACGTCGTCGAGAAGACGCTGAAAAAGCAGGGCGTCATCAAGCACCGCGACGATCTGGGCCGCGAGGGCCTGGTGGCGAAGATCTGGGAGTGGAAGGAGAAGCACGGCGGCATCATCATCGAGCAGCTCAAGAAACTCGGTGCCTCCTGCGACTGGAGCCGCGAGCGCTTCACCTTTGACGACGACTACAACGCCTGTGTCATGCGCGTGTTCGTCGATCTCTACAAAAAGGGCCTCATCTACCGTGGCAAGCGCATGGTGAACTGGTGCCCGTCCTCCCTCACCGCGCTCAGCGATGAGGAGGTCGTCATGAAGGCGCAAAACGCCATCATGTATCATTTCAAAGTCGAGGTCGTCGAGGAGCCCGGCACCTGGCTCACCATCGCCACCACGCGTCCGGAGGTCATCCCGGGCGACCAAGCCATCGCCGTGAATCCGAAGGACGAGCGCTATGCCCATCTCATCGGCAAACAGGTGCGCCGTCCGCTGCCGGTCGAAGATCAGGCGCTGTTGCCGATCATCGCCGACGAGCATGTCGATTTCACCTTCGGCACCGGCGTGCTAAAAGTCACGCCCGCACATGACAAGGCCGACTTTGAGATCGCTCAGCGTCACAACCTGCCCGCGGTCGATGTCATGCATCCGAACGGCGTGCTCAACGAGCTCGCTGGCAGAGAGCCGCTTGAGCGAGCAGTGGTTCCTCAAATACCCGAGCGTGAAGGAAGCACGGGAATGTGTCGTGCAGGAAGGGAGCGCACGCGTCTCGCGTGCTGAGGTCGGCGTCTCGCCGGGCTCTGTCTCCTCGGCTGGCAACGCCGCAGACCAGCCTTCCGCGGGGACGCGAAAGGCAGCACGCGAGGACGCGTGCGCTCCATCCATGCGTTTCCACCCCGACCGCTGGGCGAAGGTCTATGACCACTGGATGACCGGCCTTCAGGATTGGTGCATCAGCCGCCAGGTGTGGTGGGGGCATCGGATTCCGGTGTGGTATCGCAAGGGGTCCGACAAGTCCGACGGGTCAGACTTGTCCGACATCTACTGCGGCGTCGAACCTCCCGCCGATCCCGAAAACTGGGAACAAGACCCCGACGTCCTCGACACTTGGTTCAGCTCCTGGCTGTGGCCCTTTGCCACGATGGGATGGCCGGAGAAGACTTCCACGTTGAAGGCCTTCTACCCGACGACCGATCTCGTCACGGGGCCGGACATCATCTTCTTCTGGGTCGCCCGCATGATCATGGCGGGCTTCGAGTGGATGGGGGAGCTGCCGTTCAAGAACGTCTATTTCACCGGCATCATCCGCGACAAGCAGGGCCGCAAAATGTCCAAATCGCTCGGCAATTCGCCCGATCCGCTGGAGCTCATCGCGAGCTACAGCGCGGATGCCCTGCGCTTCGGCATCATGCGCAGTGCGCCGCTGGGCCAAGACATCTGCTTCGACGAAAAGAACGTCGAGCTCGGCCGCAACTTCTGCACCAAGCTCTGGAACGCCGCCCGCTTCCGCCAGATGCAGAGTAGGTCAGGCGTCTCGCCTGACGCCGGTGACGCGGGCATCCTGCCCGCTGCCGAAACCGAAGCCGAAATCAATCCCGCCCTGCTCAGCAGCGACGATAAGTGGATCCTCCTGCGCCTCAACACCGCCATCGCCGAAGTCAGCACCGCTTTGGAAGAATATCGCTTCAGCGACGCCACCGCCACGCTCTACCGCTTCTTCTGGAGCGAGTATTGCGACTGGTACATCGAGGCCAGCAAAGCCGTGCTGCAAGGCAGCGATGAGAAGCGCAAAGCCAACACGTTGGCGGTCATCGACTTCGTGCTCGGCCACACGCTGCGTCTCTTCCATCCCTTCATGCCCTTCATCACCGAAGAGCTGTGGCACGGCATGGGCTTCAACGCCGACCTTCCCGAAAACCAAGGCGGCCAGAGCATCATGTTCGCCATTTGGCCGAAACCGCTGGATGAAGACGAACTCGCCCACTTCGGCATCCTGCCCGAGGATGAGCAGGCTGCGAACGAGAAATACAAGGCCGTCGAGCTTGGTCGCGGATTGAAGAGCACCTTCAACATCAACAAGAAGGTGCGTTTCGTGCTCAAACCGGCCTCTGAGCTGCCTGCGCACGAAATCGAGGTCCTGCGCATCCTTCTCAATGCGGAGCCGTTGGAGGTCGATTCGGCCTTCCAGCCAAAAAAAGGCACTCCAGCGGCTTTGACGCCTCTGGGCGAGCTTTTCCTGCCTCTCGATGGTTTGATCGATGTGGAGGCCGAAACGGCCCGTGTGGGCAAAGAAGTCGCCAAAGTCGAATCCGAGCTGGAAAAGGTCCGCGCGAAGCTCGCCGATACGAATTTCACCGCCAAAGTGCCGCAGAAGGTGCTCGACGATCACACGCAGCGTGAGGCCGACTGGTCCGCGCAGCTTGCGAAGCTGAAGACGATGCTGGAGGCGCTGGGCTGAGGAATGGGGCCATCCTGGCCCCACTGTGGGAGCTGGAAGCTCCCACTCCTTGGATTTTAGGCTTGTCGGCAGTGCCGGGGGTGGATCATGCTTCAATCAATCCCCGCTTAACTCGAACCCAACCCACTCATGCTCAAGCTCCTGAAACTGTCCTTCCTGCCGAAGTCTCCCGACTACGGCCTGCTCATCCTGCGCGTCGCCCTCGGTTTTTCCATGCTGCTGCTCCATGGCCGGGGCAAACTGCTCGGTTTTGCCGCCACAGTGGAAAAGATGAACGGCCTCCTCGGCCTGCCCGGAAATGTGAATGCGGGTCTGGCCGTGTTCGCCGAGGTCGTCTGCTCCGCGCTGCTCATCGCCGGGCTGTTCACCCGCTTTGCCGCCCTGATGCTGGCGATCACGATGGGAACCGCTTTTTTCTTCGTCCACAAGTCTGCTCTTGTGGGCGTGGGCAATGGCGAGCTGGCGATGGTCTATCTCATCGCTTATGTGACACTGCTCTTCACTGGTGCGGGCAAGATCTCGGTGGACCGCGAGTGAGCCGTTTTTGAATCCTCCAAGCCCGGCGGCGAGAGCCGCTGGGCTTTTTTTGCGCTGGAACCTGAAGTCTTGACCCAAAGGAACTCGCGTGGCAGTCTTCTTTTGGAATGACCATCTCCTTGCCAGCCGAACAGGACAGTTTTCTGGGCCGCCTCGTTGCGATGGGGCGCTTCCCATCGCTAGAAGCCGCTGTGGTTGAGGCCGTGGAACTCCTGAAAACGGAGGAATTACGAAGCTGGCTGCATCCGCAGCCGCTCAGTGATGCGGAGGCCGAGCAGGTCTATGCCGTCGATCCTGAGTGGGAAAAGACAGAAAACTCTCTTGCCGGGCTGGCGGCTCCTGAGGCGTGAAGCCGTGGGAAATCCGCACTTATGCTTTCCCCGGCGCGGGTGAGCACCCTGCGGTGATCGTTTCTCATCCGCTACGCGCCGAGCGCAAAGACACGGTCGAAGTGCTCCTCTGCACCACGTTGAGGCCCGGGCATCAACCAGAGCCGCATGAGGTGGTCTTGAATGGCGCGGACGGCTTGAACTGGAGCACGCTTTGCCGCTGTGATTTGGTCTATTCGGTGCCACGCGGCCATCTCACCGACCTGCGAGGACGCGTGTCCATCGAACGCCGCCGCGACATCATCCGCAAGATCATTTCCAGCCACGGCTGGGTGTGAGATGCGCGAGACGTTCCTTGCATTCCCTGCCACGCGCTCAACACTCCGCGCTCTATGTCGAAGGTCACCCTCGGTCTGGTGCAAAGCCGGGCCTTTTCCAGCAAAGTCGAAAGCCTGCGCGAGCATGTGCGCCTCATCCGTGAGGCGGCGTCTCGTGGCGCTCAAATCGTGTGCCTGCAGGAGCTTTTTAACACGCCGTATTTCTGCATCACGCAGGACACGGCGCTTTTTGACCTCGCCGAGGCCGTTCCTGGCCCAACGACTGAGGCTTTGGCCCCGCTGGCAAAGGAACTGGGTGTGGTGATCATCGTGCCGCTGTTTGAGAAGCGTGGACCGGGGCTGTATCACAACACCGCAGCGGTCATCGACGCGGATGGCACGGTTTTGGGCAAGTATCGCAAGATGCACATCCCGCAGGATCCGGGGTTCGAGGAGAAGTTTTATTTCACGCCGGGAGACCTCGGCTATCGAGTGTGGGACACGAAATTTGGCCGCATCGGCGTGCTGATCTGCTGGGACCAGTGGTACCCGGAGGCCGCCCGGCTCACGGCGCTGGCCGGCGCGGAGATTTTGTTCTATCCGACCGCCATCGGCTGGCTACCGAGCGAAAAAGCCGCTCTTGGAGCGGCCCAGCACTGCGCCTGGGAGACCGTGCAGCGTGGGCATGCCGTGGCGAACGGCTGCTTCGTGGCGGCGGTCAATCGCGTGGGTACGGAGCAGCAGAGCGAGTTCTGGGGCCAGAGCTTCGTCGCAAATCCGTATGGAGAAGTCGTTGCAAAGGCCTCCGTGAGCGCTGAAGAGATTTTGATCGTGTCGTGCGACCTTTCAGCGGTGGAAGATTTTCGCCGTATCTGGCCGTTTTTCCGTGATCGCCGCATTGACACCTACGCTCCCCTGACCAAACGCTACCTTGATGAGTAAAGCCTCCTATCCCCAGAACTACCGACTTCCCGCCGAATTTGAGCCGCAGGAGGCGATTTGGCTTTCCTGGCCTTCGAACAAGGAAAGCTGCCCCAAGACCTTCCACAAGCTGCAGGACAAGTTTGGCGAGATCGCCAGCGTGATCTCCCGCTATGAGCGCGTGCGCATCAACGCCCCGATGCTCAGCCACATGAACATCCGCCTGAGCATCGCTGACAACGAGGGCGATCTCAGCCAAGTGGACATCTACGAGAACAACACCAACGACGTGTGGTGCCGCGACCACGGGCCGATTTTCATCAAGCACAACGAAACCGGTCAGGTGGCGATCACCGACTGGGAATTCAACGCCTGGGGCGGCAAGTTCCCGCCGTGGGATCTGGACAACGCCATCCCTGAGAAGGCGGCGGCGGCGCTCAAAATGGAGCGTTTTACCTCCAAGATGATCCTCGAAGGCGGTGCCATCGAAACGAACGGCAAAGGCACGCTGCTCACCACCGAGGCCGTGCTGCTCAATCCGAACCGCCATGGCGGCAAACCCGGCGACAAGGCTGAGGTCGAGAAAGAACTGAAGGCCATGCTGGGCGTGAAAGACATCGTCTGGTTCAAGAAAGGCATCGAAGGCGACGACACCGATGGCCACATCGATGACGTGGTGCGCTTCATCCGCGAAGATGCCGTGATTTGCATGGTCGAGCCGCGTGACTCCGATCCGAACCACAAGGTGTTGAAGGAAATTCGCGAGCGCTTGGACGACGTGAAAGCTCCCGACGGCGGCAAGCTCGAAATCATCGAGATCGAAATGCCCCAGGCCATCGAAATGAAGGACTGGCGCCTCAGCCGCCTGCCAGCCAGCTACGCAAACTTCCTGATCCTGAACAACGCTGTGCTCGTGCCTCTTTTTGGCAACAAGAAGAAGGACGCCGCCGCCGAAGACAAGATCGCCGAATGCTTCCCTGGCCGCGAAATCATCTCCATGATGGCGAAGGATCTGGTGACCGAAGGCGGCGCCCTGCACTGCATCGCGATGCACCAACCGAAGTGAGGCAGTGGACTTGACTGTTCAGCGCCCTTGATGAATGGCGCTGAATTTTCATCATCAGTAAGCCTTTGAGTAAATAAAGCGGTTGTAGGCTGCTAAGACTTGGTTGGCGTGGGTGTGGTTTCCGATAACCTCATTATTTTATGACGGTTTTGACAAATCGCGCTCTATCCACGCCATTCCAACTGCTCTACGCCGTTGCTGTGGCAGTTTTGATCCCGGCCTGTGCCCTGCCGGACTCCGCCATGCAGAATGATGCGGGTGCCAGCCGCCTGAACCAGTGGAACGGCGTGCAGGATGCTCTTGGTGGCAGCAGCGTTCGGCGTGCCGAAAGTTCTGGCAACAGGGCGCTCTACAACGGCGCGGCATCCATGAACGTGCCGACGAGTTCATCCTCCATCAATGACATCGCCTGCTTGTTCGCGGGCATGGATGGAGGCGGTGCAGCCAACGTGCGCGGTTCCTCCGCCTGGGCCGGCCACCAGCAGCGCATGAACCGCCTTTGGGCCACTCATCAATCCCTCCATCGTGAGCCGCTCATGTCATGGGCGGGTGCCGAAATCGGCGATGTCCAAGGTGCCAACACGCTGTTTTATCCTTTCAGCGGGCCAGATTTCCTCTTTGCCAGCGCCATCTGTCCCGGTGCTGAAACCTATGTGCTTTGCGGCCTTGAACCGGCGGAGCCGCTGCCGCGCCTGGGCGATCTTTCGCAAGCGGAGATCGAAAGCGGTCTCAATGGTCTGCACAACTCGGTCGCCACCATCATGACCAGCAGCTATTTCATCACCACGGACATGAAGAGCGACCTTGTGGCGACGCGGTTTCGAGGTGTGCTGCCTGTCATCCTGGCCTTCATGGCCCGCACCGGCCACTGGGTGGACTCGGTCGATACTGTGCGGCTAGATAGTGCGGGAAACGTCACCCTGGCGGGTTCCTCTGGCAACACAGGCCTCATGATCCGCTGCCACAGCAGCTTGGGCAGGCCGAAACGTATTTTTTACTTCCGCCAGGACTTGTCGAACGGCAGCGGAAGCGGTCCGCTGTTGAGCTATGTCTCACGCATGGGCCGGGTGCCCGCCTTCACAAAGAGCGCGTCCTACCTCATGCATGACGGCGGCTTCTCGAGCATCCGTGACTTTATGCTGCGCCACAGCAGCGTCATCGTGCAGGACCCTTCGGGTGTGCCTTACCGCGATTTTGCGCGTCAGGGCTGGGATCTGTGGCTGTATGGCAACCATCGGGGCACACTGAGTCTCTTTCCCAACGGCCAGCAGCCGGATCTGACGGCAGCCTATTCCTCTGGCAGACATCCGGTAAAGCCGCTCGGCTTTGGCATCGGCTATCTCATGAATCCGCAAATCACCTGCCTCATGGTAGGTCGGCCGCGCCGAGGGCCAGATTTGACGCCTGCAATGCGCCACTGAGTGTGGTGTTTCAGCGGCACATAAAACCGCTGTAAAACAACCATCAATGCGAATGAGAGTGTGGGTGGAAACTGCTCTCATCGGCGCTACGACCTTCCCGGCTGCCCAAGACTTAGCGGACCTGCAAAGCATCCTGCAGCCCTTGCGTCGAGTGAGTGCGAAAAGAGCACACTCTGGATTCGTTGCTTCGCTGGCATTTCCCTTGCGTCATCATCTGTCCGATCGTCTGGTGATGTTGAAGATTTCTTGTCTGCATGGAGAATCTTGATGGACGAGGTCTGGAGGTGGTGGTTCTGATGTTCAAAGTGCGAAAAAAACCCATTTTTCAACGCGATGTCCTGGGAACCGCCGTGCTGCATGTGCGCAGCGGGCGGGCGATCTCCAGAACCACTCTGGCCAAAGAGTTGGGTATCTCCCCCTCGACCTCTGGGCAGTATGTGGATCGTTTGATTGCCGAGCGGCTGCTGGATGAGTCGGGGACGAATCAAGGGCCAATGGGCCGTCCACGGCGGCTGCTGAAGACTCGTTCTGAGGCGGGCTGGTTTGCCGGGGTTGAATTCAGTGCGCAGCGTATGCAGGCAGTGGGGGTGGATTTTTCAGGTCGTGTGGTTTCGACCGTGGCACAACCACTGCCCGTGGATGTGAAGGCGGAGATGGTGATCCAAGCCATTCTGGAGAGCGTGTTAAAACTGGCGGAGTCGATGCGCGGGCCGTTGCTTTCCGTCGGTCTGGGCGTTCCTGGCTTGGTGGACCCGCAGGCGGGTGTGGGCATTCACTTTACCTTCATCTCTGATTGGCGGCAGATTCCTGTGGTGGAACGCGTGAGGCAAAAGCTGGGTGTGCCGGTGATCCTGCAAGGCAGTCTGAGGGTGATCGCGCTGGCGGAGCGTTGGTTTGGCCTGGGGCACGATTTGAATCATTATGTGATTCTGGGGCCACGCAGTGGATTTGGCATCGCGATGGTGCAGGAAGGACGGGTGGTGGAAGGGGCGCGTCATGCGGCAGGTGAGGTGGGACTCTGGCCTTGGCCGTTGGGAGGAGCCAAAGGCAGCACGCAGGAGCTGCACCACGTGCTGAGTGCTTCCGCGACATGGCGGCGGCTGGCGGGTGCGACATCCGAGACTCCGCTGCCGGAGGATTTGCGCCTAGCGCTGGCGGAGCTCGGCTCGATGCACGGGCCGGTGTGGGAGGCTGTGTGCGAGGATTTCGCGCGGGTGGTCGGCTGTGTGCAACTGCTCACAGATACAGAGCTACTCATCCTGCACGGGCCGCTCACGGAGTTGGGAGTGCGTTTTTGTGAGTCGATTGTTGAAGCGGTATGTGGCTTGTTCCCGTCGCTGCAGGCCACACCGCCCAAGTTGGTGCCTTCAGAACTGGGAGGAGATGCGGGTGCGCTCGGTGCGGCGAGTTTGGCGATGGAATCTTGGGCGCCAGCGTGAGCGCAGCCATTTTTGGACACAAAAAAGCCGGGTGGCTGGATTTCTCCAACACACCCGGCGATGAGAGAGAAGAGAATTACTTCTCGACGGACTCACCAGCGGCCACCCAGCCGGACTTGCCAGCGGAAAGGTGCTTCACGTTGGTGTAGCCGAGTTCAGCAGCCTTCTTGGCGGCGGCCTTGTAGGCGCTGCACTGTGGGCCACCGCAATAAGCGACGACGAGCGCGCCTTTGTCAGCAGGAAGGACGGAGGCGAGATCCGCGCCCTTGGAGGCGAAGTCGATGGCTCCTGGAACGTGACCGTTGGCGTAGGAGGCAGCGCCATTCACGTCGATGACGGTGACTTTCTTGTCAGTGATGGCCTGCTTGAGGTCGGCGATGCTGATGTCCGGGAACTCGGCAGCGAAGACGGAGGATGCGACGAGCGCGAAGACGAGAGCAATGAGTTTCTTCATGATTTGATATGGATGGTTTGGGTTAGGTTGTGCGCGGGAGGCTGTGCGCGGCAGCGGCCCCGTCTTCCGGGGCAAAGGGTTCATAAAATCAGTGTTCAAACAAAGGATGCATGAGCAGGCCTCTTGTGACGCCAAGAGCCTCGAAAATATTCCCGGTAAATAATCGTTCGGGGGTGCGGCTGGCGTCCGTGAGTGTCATGGCGGAGTCAATAACGCTGTCAGATACGTTTGTTTTAGCTGAAAGCTGCATCCAATTACAAGACGGGAATGAACAGCCTAGCAAATCCGTTGCGCATCCGCTGAAACACCGGGGAGGATTCAAGCATCTCACGGGTGACCTCGCGGCTGACGGCCAGTCTGGCGTCCATCTCTGCTCCGAGACGATGCGCAAGGTCCGCGTCATGGCAGGCGAGGTTGAACTCGAAATTCAGCCTTAGGCTGCGAGGATCCCAGTTGGTGGAGCCGAGGAAGGACCACTGCCCGTCGATGAGGAAAAACTTGGAGTGATCAAACGGCGGCGGGGACTCGAAGATGCGGCAGCCGACGGCAAGCAGCTCGGGGTAAAGCGTCTGCGCCGCCCAAGCGACAAAGGGGATGTTATTCTGCGCTGGGGTCAAAATGGTGACTTTCACACCGCGAATCGCGCACAAGCGCAATGCGGCCATGAGGATGGGTGTTGGTAGAAAATACGGAGTGATGATTCGCACCTCTTCGCGTGCGGCATTCAGTGCGGCGAAAAAGGCGGCGGGCATGACCTCCAGGTCCTCATCCGGGCCGTCAACGATGCCGATGGCACTGCTACTGCCCGTGGAGGTCAGGGCAGGGAACCAGGCCGGGCCTTCCAGCGTCTCACCGGTGCAAAAGCCCCAGTCTTCGGCAAAGACCCGCTGAATTTGCGCCACCACCGGCCCGGTGACCTCGAAGTGCAGGTCATGCACGGGATGGGCGGGCTTGCGGGCCAGCATGTTGCCTTCGCGGATGTTCATGCCGCCAGTGAAGGCCGTGGAGCCATCGACAACCATGATTTTGCGGTGATTGCGCAGGTTCATGGTGATGAGGCGCAACATCATGCGGTTGGGCATGAAACGGTGGGCGTTCACACCGGCGGCTTGCAACGCATGGATCACTGGCGGCCAGGAATAGCGTGTGCCTGCGTCATCGACCATCACGCGCACCTGCACGCCGCGTTTCGTCGCGTTGGACAACTCAGTGACGAAGTCCGCACCGATGCCGATGGCCTCGAAAATGTAGCTGGCCAGAGTGACGCTGTGTTTGGCGCTGCGAATCGCATCCAGCATGCGTGGCATGGCTTCATCACCATTGTGCAGCGCGGTGATCTGATTGCCAGAAGTGAAGCAGAAGCGGGAGATGCGGTCGAGCGTCTTGGCAAACTGTTGGTGTTCGCGTTCCTCGGTGCTGTCCGTCAGGAAGGGCAGGGGGCGGTCTGGCACCGGATCACGCCAAGGCTCATGGATGCTACTACGGTATTGTTTGCCTCTCCGACGGAGGATATTGATGCCGAAGAAGACATAAAGCAAAGGTCCGGCCAGCGGTGAAAAGACGACCAAGGCCGTCCAGAACGCGGCGGAACGATAATCACGATGCCGCAGCAGCAGATGCGCCAAGGCAAAGACCGCACTAGCAATGGAGGTCAAGACAAGTGTGCCCGTCCAGAGGGTGATTTCAGGCCAGCTCATGAAGGTTTGGGGGAGGCATTCGAGACAGAACAACGATGGATGGGTGTCGAATACAACTCGATGTCCTCTCACGCATCAATCCCCACGCCACCATGAGCGCCAGGAGCTGCGGGCGCGCTTCTCGCGCGGAGACTGCACGGGGGCGCGTGGAATCGGTTCTCCTGCCGTGCCTGGGATCTCGGCATCCGTAGGTGCGAGGGGCGGCAGAGTAGCGGCAAAGGGGGTGGCCTTGGAGGTCACGGTGTTGTGCGTCGGAGCGTGTGGGCGGAGGATGATCTCTGCCTGGAGAGTCATCGGAGTCACGGGCTGCACAGGCAACGCCACCGCCTCAGGTGGCGGCCACACAGCACTCAGCATCGGCGAATCAAAGGATGCTTCGTCTAGCTGGGCGAGTTGGACCGGGATTTCACGGCCGAATTCTGTTTCTGACGAAGGGGAACTCTCTGCGGGTGTGAAAAGCTTCATGAGAGCTGCCTCCTGCACGCTGTTCGTGGTTTCAGGAGGTGTGGCGACCTCAATCTCATCTGGCAGAGCGCCTCCGGCAAAGACCGGAGCTTCAACCACTGGCTTCATGGAAACCTCATCCTTGGGGAAAGCCGGCTCCGCGGCAAAAACAGGAGGGTCGGGTGTTTCATTCCAGCTTGGCAGTGGATCGATGCCGGGAATCCAGTCTGAGACAGCTGGCGTGTCGAGTTCCACCCGAGGTGCGGTTCGAAGCGCTGAGGTGTTGGGTTCCGTAAGGCTGGCGAAGACCTCCTGCCGCAGGCTCACTGAGCTTGCTTCGCTGAAATCGTCATTCAACAGCAGCAGCGGTGTGTAATGATCTTCTGCTTCGGGCAGAAGCGTCAGGGGAAGCTCTGGCTCCCGTTGTTCGCGCTCCGTTTGCTGTTTCAGCCACTGCTTGATCAGGTTTTGTGGCTGCTGGACCTGTGGCGGTTGCACCGGGTGGGGCACGACAGGTGCCAGAGCCTTCTTCCGTAGCAGGGTGAGCGTCGCGGCACCTGCGGCAATCATGAGCGGAGTGCTGTTCATGCGCGCGCCAATGACTCCGCCGAGCGCAGTAGCTCCCAGCAAGGCAAGCGGGCTGGGCATGGCAGCTGAGCGTGGTGTTATATGCTCACCAGAGGTGTCCTGTAAGGGCGTGCTCATCCGTTTTTTGCCAATGAGAATACCTTTGGGCGGCTAGGGCCGCAAGAATCATCCATGACGCTCTGGCGAGGCACGGCGGTGGTTTATTTTTTGGAATCGCCGCCGCTGGCGACCGCGACCTCCGCGTCTTCGGGAGGCAGGAATGCCTTGAAGCGGTTTTTGTCGATGGCCTTCATGTAGGCTTCCATCGGGCTGACATAGCCGTCACGCAGCTTATGCCAGATGGCCTCATCCATGAACTGCATTCCCTGGGCCTTGCCGCCAATGATGACGTCGTACAGCTTCTGCGTGGCACCTTCACGAATGATCGCGCCGACGGCAGGATTGGACACCATGATCTCGTTCACCGCGGCGCGGCCTTTGCCGTCCGATTTTTTCATGAGGAGCTGGGCCACGACGCCTTTCAGAGACGCGGCGAGCATGGTGCGCACTTGGCTCTGCTGATCGGAAGGGAAGACGTCGATGATACGGTCAACGGTCTTGCGGGCGTTGTTGGTGTGCAGCGTGCCAAAGACGAGCAGTCCGGTTTCCGCTGCTGTCAGTGCGAGGGAAATCGTTTCAAGGTCGCGCATTTCACCCACGAGCACGATGTCGGCGTCCTCGCGCAGCGCGGCGCGGAGGCCATCGGCGAAGGAAGGCGTCTGAATGGGCACCTCACGTTGGGTGATGATGCTTTTCTTGTTCCGATGCACGAATTCGATCGGCTCCTCAATGGTGATGATATGGCGGCGGAAGTTGGTATTGATGTAATCGAGCAGAGCGGCCAGCGTCGTGGATTTGCCTGAGCCAGTGGGGCCAGTGACAAGTACCAGGCCGCTGCGCATGTGACCGAACTCTTTGACCACCGGTGGAATGCCAAGCTGCTCCAACGAGGCGATTTTCGTCGGAATGATACGAAAGACGGCGGCGTAGCCGTGCTGCTGGCGCAGGTAGTTGCAGCGGAAGCGGTTGTCCGCGTCCATCTCGTAGGCGAAGTCGAGATCGCCCTTTTCTTTGTAGCGATCCCAAGCGCGCGGCTCGCAGATCTCGCGCATCATGGTTTCCATGATGCGCTCGTCGAGTATCTGGTCTGAAATGGGCTTGATGCTGCCATGCACACGAACTTTCGGCGGCTGGTTCTGGCTCAGGTGAAGGTCAGATCCGCCCAGTTCGATGAGCTTCTGGAAAAATTGGTCGATGATTGGCATGGGGGGCAGTTCGCTGATCGCGGTTCTCGGTTCTCGGTTGGCAGCCTGTCTTAAGACTCGAAGTACTTCTTCATCAGGATCTTGTCCTCGGCGCGGGATTCGCACTCTTCACGGCTGATCTGGCCGCTGGCGTAGAGATTGCGCAGGGAGTCATCCATGGGGATCATGCCCACGTTTTTCCCGGTCTGCATGACGCCGCCCAGCATGTAGGTCTTGCCTTCACGGATGCAATTGCCCACGGCTGGCGTGTTCACCAGGATTTCGAGCGCCATGACCCGCCCATTGCCGTCGATCTTCGGCACGAGCTGCTGGGAAAGGATACCGCGCAGTGATTCAGACACCATGATGCGAATCTGCTCGCGCTGGTCGATGGGGAAGACGTCGAGCACGCGGTCCAGTGTGCGCGCCGCACTGCCGGTGTGCAGAGTTCCGAGCACCAAGTGGCCCGTTTCAGCAGCGGTGATGGCGAGCGAGATGGTTTCGAGGTCGCGCATTTCACCGACCATGATGACGTCCGGGTCTTCACGCAACGCACCACGCAGCGCAGCGGCGAACGAGGCGGTGTGGGTGTGAACCTCGCGCTGGTTCACATGGCAGCCTTTGGGCTCGATGACGTATTCGATGGGATCTTCGAGTGTGATGATGTGGTCCTGGCGCTCGGCGTTGATCGAATCGACGAGGGCTGCGAGCGTGGTCGATTTGCCACAGCCGACGGGGCCTGTGACGAGGATGAGTCCGTTGTGGAAGCGCGTCAGGGTTTTCACCGTATCCGGCAGTCCCAATTCTTCGACCGAGGTGATTTTGGTTTTGATGACACGGAAGACCATGTCGATACCGAGGCGCTGCTGCACGACAGAGGAACGGAAGCGACCGAAGTTGGGGGAGTAGGCGAAATCCACGTCACCGCGTGATTCGAGCTGTTTCGTCTGTGTCTCACCGAGGAAGCCATAGGCCAGACGACGGGTGTCTTCGGGAGTCAAGATCGCTGCGTTGTTCCAGATTGGCTGCAAATTGCCATAACGCCGCCAAGTGGGCTGCGCACCCGTGGCGAGATGGAGGTCCGACGCATCGTACTCCATGCAGAAACGCAGGTACTCATCCACAGAACTTAGAACAGGGAGAAGATCTTGAGGGGTTTGGTTGGGATCGGACATGTAAAAGAGATGACGCTAGACTCTGTCTGTGGGGGCGACGTTCGGAGAAACTTTCTGATGCAGGTAGGATTCAAACAACCGAGCGGCGTGGCCCATGACCGTTTTTCGTCCCAGAGACACTAGCGGAGCTAGCAGCAATGCAATCCAGCCGTGATTTTTAGCGGGAGCGCTCAAATTGTCACGCCTGTTGTTGGTGCCGCCTGAAAATCGCAAAAACTGCATCAGTGCCACACCGGCCAGAGCCGCGCCGCCGAACCAGAGCAGACGGTTTTTTTCCATGCTGCGCGCCAGTAGCGCTCGCGGGCTCCACTCTTCCATCGCATGAGCTGCATGCCAGTCTAGGGAGAGGCGTGCCTCCTCCAGATCACGCAAAGCTTGCTGCTTCGGAGTCAGTCTTTCTTGGTGCGGTTGAGCCATTCGCGATCGCGGCGGAATTGATTGAATGTTTCTTCAAAAAGGCGCAGGCCGCGCAAGCGGACTTTGAACCCCGCAAGTAAAAGCAGGGCGAGCAAAAGATGCACTCCGGCTCCGGCCAGGGCGACTCGTGTCCAATGCCAGTCATTGGATTCGGCAATGATCCACACAAGCGCTGGTGCTGCCAGCATCCAGCCGATGATCAGCGCGGTTAGCGCCAGCATGAACCAACCCGTCAGGCTTGAAAGCCGTATTCCGGCCTCCTGGCCTTCGATGTGCAGCAAGCGTCCCCGCGCTTCAGCATAAAGCGCAAGAGAACGCAGGAGGCCAGAAGCGCTGGCGCGTTCTTCGGTAGCGGGCGGCGTGCCTTGGTCCATGGGCGTGCGCACGGAGTGAAAATCAACGGCGCAGGATGTTGCCGACGATGAAGCCGATGCCGAACGCGGTCAGTAGGGCCTGCAGCGGTTTTTCACGTGCAAACCTCTCCGCCTCGACGCGCAGGTCGGCAAAGCGCTCCCGCGCCTCAACCAACGTCTCATCCGCGTATTCGCGGAACTCGCCGGCTTTCTCCTTGATGTCCGCTGCCCTGGCTTCGGCTGTGGCGCGGAAATTCTGCGCCTGGTTCTCGGCGGCACTGCGAAACTCGGCGGCCTTTTGAGCAGCGGCGGCACGGAGCTCCTCGGCGGCCTTCATGGCGCTGGCTTTCGCGGCCTGAAACGGATCGTGTGCGGGACTGGCGCCGAAGATGGCTTCTGCGGTTGGATTCTCAATCATGGTGATGTGAATTAAAGACAGCCGCATCACCTTGGCGAGAGGAAAAAGCAGAAGATGCTTTCTCAGCCTTAGCACTAGCAGGCCGTGCGTGCGCCAGCGCGGCGCGGCGCAGCCTGGCGGCGGCGTGCCATGAAGCTGGACAGCTTGAGCGCGAAATTCTGTTGCTGGGCGGTCACCAGTGCGGATTTCATGGCCGCCAGTTCGGTCTCTAGCGCCTCAACGCGCAGCGTTTCTATGGCCGGAAGTGTGGGGATGGCGGGTTGGGTGATGAGCTGGGTTGATGCTGCTGTCAGCGCGAGCTCCAGATCACGAATCCGGGTGTTTGCGTCTTCCAATTTCTGTTGCCAGGACTCATCAAGCTCGGTCTGCGCATGTTGGGTGCCGCTGACCGACTGGTCGAGCCGGGCGGTGAACTCGGCACGCAGCGCATCAAACTGTCGCTGGGCCTTGGCTCGCCATGACGCTGTGTCATGCTGGGTGGCGATGATGTCGCTTTGCTGCTCTGCGGCGAGTTTTTCCATCTTCGCGGCGTCCCGTCGCATGCGGTGGTTCTGCTGGCTTAGCAAAAAGATGCGCACCAGAGAGATGAGAAACAAACCGCCGGTGATGCAAAGAAGCAGCACCAGAAACGACGCATCCTGAAGAATACTGTTGAGCATAGGTTCTTTATTTGCAGCAAGCAGCATTCCAAATCAAACAGGCATGTGTTCCTTCGCTTCGGCGGAAAATTAACACCACGAACAAGACAACTTACCTCATGAAATCGTCAGTGCCGGCAATGGCGCAACTGAATCCTCTTTCACTGCGGCTATGATGCAAGCGGCGGGAGGAGAAGGTGGTGGCTTCGACGCGGTCACAGGCTCTGCCGCAAGCTGCTGGATCTGCTGATGGCGCTGCTCGGATTCCTCCAAGCGCTTGGCATACTCGGCGTGGAAAGCATCGAACATGCGCTGGATTTCGCCCCGCCAAGCGTTGGATTCCTGTTTCACGGAGAGGATCTGGTTGTGTTGCGCCAGCACCTGCTTCTCCATCTTCTTCGTTGCTTCGCGCAAACGCTTATGGGTGCATAGGAGAAACAAAATCCGCACCATGGCAATCAGCAGCACTACGCCGACGATGGAAAGGGCAACCTTCAACACAGGCGGGTCGAGTGTGATTTGGGACAAGGTCATAAATTCAGTCTGAGCACTGAGCGTTCCAAAATCAATCCTGCTTCCTGGCTATCTGTGGGAGCCGCCTTTTCAAACACGAATCACGATCTTGCCCAGATGCCTTCCGCTTTCGATCCTTGCGAAGGCTGTCAGAGCATCCTCAAAGGCAAAGGTCGAGTCGATGACCGGCCGCATTTGCGCTTTTTCCATCGTGCCAAGCATCTGTGCAAACATCGCGCGTGATCCCACATAGATGCCGTCTAGCCGGATGCCCTTGCGGAGAATCTGCACCGTCTGAATTTCCCCGCTGGTGCCGGTCAGCACCCCAATCAAGGCGATGTGACCACCAAAACGCGTCGCCTTGATCGAGCGGTTGAGCGTTTCGGGGCCGCCGATCTCAATCACACGGTCCACGCCAAGGCCGCCTGTCTGCGCCAGCACCCATTCATCCCATGCCGGGTCGGTTTGGTAGTTATGCACGGCGTCTGCGCCGAGTTCGAGCAGGCGGCGGGCTTTCTCTTCGCTGCTGGTCGTGGCCAGCACTTGTGCGCCAGCCAGCTTGGCAAACTGGAGCGCGAAGATCGAGACTCCCCCTGTCCCGAGCACGAGCACCTTGTCTCCAGCTTTCAATCCACCACGTGAATGCAGCGCGTCCCAGGCCGTGACCGCCGCGCAGGGCAGGGTGGCGGCTTCTTCGGGGGAAAGATAAGCGGGCACCGGCAGCAAAGCCTCAGCGCGGATGACCGCCAGTTCGCGCAGCATCCCATCCACCGCACCGCCGAGCGCCTGAGCGGCATGCGCTTGGCTAAATTCTCCCTCTAGCCAGCTTGGCATGAATGGAATCACGACCTGGTCTCCTTGTTTCCAATGGGTCACTCCTTCACCCCAGCCCACCACTTCACCAGCCCCATCCGAGCAGGGAATGCGCGGCACCGGCCCGGTCACACCACGAATGCCCATCACATTCATGTGGTCGCGATAATTGAGACTCACCGCCCGGATACGGACTAAAACCTCGCCAGGACCTGGACTGGGATCAGCAAGGCTCACGCATTGCAGCGATTTGAGTCCGTCTGTTCCAGTGATTTGATAGGCTTTCATGAGACGGTGAGGCTAGCGTTTGTCCGTGCTCCAACAAGCCCGATCTGGGAGTCTCAGGCACGCCCCCAAAAGTGGGTGTGAACAAACCCTGTCTTAAAATCGCGCCTGACCCGCCTATGTGCGCAAATCATTGAGGATGTGTCGAAAATGACAAGAATCCGGCGCTGCCTCGCCGCTTTCTAGCCAACGCTGAACATCGACATTTGTGGGCATGAAAAAATCGTTTCAGCGGCTTGGAGATGTTCTCTTTGAAGCGCTCGATGAATCTTCGTCTCAGGACTTGGAATAGGTAAACTGCGGTCAATGCCTTTTGGGTTGAATTGTGTTGTAATGTATTGAAAATCAATGGATTGAGCCGTTTTAATGAGGCTAAATGATCGGCCGCATGGTTTAAATGCCCATTTAGGATGTTTGATAAAACTCCCGCAATCCAAGCGGGTAGAACGGTGCTTCACGATTCAACCACAAGCGTTCCACGATGCGCCTCTTCATTCTGAACTCGCCTAGAGCTGAGCGATGAGATGAAGTGTTTTCCACGACGGCTTGCCGCAAGAATGAGAATCCGCATTTGGTTGTGAATAACCTGTTAAGAAGTGCCTTTTACGCAGGGAAAAAATGCGAACAAGCCACCGCGCTGGCGGGGATGCTTGTTTCCCTTGATTCTGACTTCCAGCGGCAAGTTTCGAGACGGCGGCCCAATCTTTATGATTGTCACTCGGGAGGTGGCATGATAAAACCCGCACCTTCGTGAAACTTCCCGTTTTTCCCGCCCTCGTTATCGTCTTGTCTGCCACCGCGCTCCGCGCCGAGGAGCCGATGCTGCCGTCGGCACTTGGCCCTGGAATTGATTTCAACACGCCCAGCGCTGGCCGGCGTGGTTTCTTAAAGCCCTCCAAGTCGATCAAGCCGCCGGTGGGTCCCATGGCTGCCGTGGTGCCGCCGCCTTCGATTGTGCAGGCTCCCACTGCCGAGACTCGTCTGCGCCGGTTGGTGGTGGTCACCGCTGATATGACGCCGGAGGCCATTCGTGAGGCCATCATCGCCTGCGGTCAATCCCGCACGCCAGTCACCACCTTGGGCGGGGTGAATGCTCCCTCCCCCGTTTTGACCGATCTTGCCGGATTTTTCGGCTCCACCGTTTCAGCCGACACTCAGAAAAAAGTGCTCGAAACCGTGCGCAAAGGCATGGGCACCGCTTCCAAGCCGCTTAAGCGCGCCGAAGTCGTCGGCTGGTTGCCCAACGAGGGGGTCATGGCCGTCGCGGTGTATCCTGAAAGCTGACATGCTTTCCATGACGCCTGATCCCGCTCCACTCGCGGTTCCGCGGGTTCTTTTGGCCGAGGAGAGCCTGCCCTTCCGCCGTGTCATCCGCGAAGCATTGACGGCATTTCGTGTGTGTGAGGTCGATGACGCACCCAGTGCTGAGCGTGCCTTTGAAATGGCGCTTCGGCGCGAGTACTCGCTCTTTCTGTTTTCACTGCCGCTGCCAGACATGATGGGGGACATGCTCGACCGTCTGCTCAGCATGGCCTATCCGCTGGTGCATCCCGGCTCCCATGCCGCTCCGCCGGTCATTTTTCTCATCCGCCCCACCGACACGCCGCGTTTTGAAGACTTGAAGCGCGATGTCCGCGTGCGTGGCAGCGTGCCGCTGCCTCCCAAGCTCGATGTGCTGCTCAGTGTCACCGCCACACTGCTCCCAGAGCGCGCCAATTCCGCTTTCCTGCCCCATGTTTCCTGATCCTGCCTGCCACAGCGTGAAAATCTGCGGGATCACTCGCCCGGAGCAGGCGGCGGAGATCTTTGCGCTCGGGGCAGATGCCGTGGGCATCAATCTCTGGCCCCAATCCAAGCGCCACATGCCTTTGTCGGTCGCACTGACTTCATTGCAGGAGGTGGCGGCCAAAAACGCTCTCGTCGCTGTGTTGGTGAATCCCGATGCCGCGCTGCTCGATGCCGCTGTCGGCAGCGGCTTGTTTCAAGCCATCCAACTCCATGGCGATGAAACGCCGCACGAGGTCGAGCGACTCACGAATCGTGGCGTGAACGTCATCAAAGCGCTGCAAGTGCGTGATGCCGCTTCGCTGCCGCAAATCGGCGAGTTTCCTTGCCGCGCCATCCTGCTTGATGCCTACAACCCAGGCACCTACGGCGGTGGCGGGCATGCTTTCCCCTGGGAATTGGCCGTGCGTGCCCAGGAGATGTTTCCAACGAAGCACATCCTGCTCTCCGGCGGTCTCAACGCCGACAACGTGAGCCAAGCCGTGCAGCAGACGCATCCCATCGCAGTTGACGTTGCCAGTGGTGTTGAATCAGCGCCCGGAGTTAAGGATCTTGCGCAAGTCGCCCGCTTCATTGCCGAGGCTCGGGCAGGTTGGGTGTGCTAGTTCCACCGCGCGTGATGCGTTATTCCCTCATGCATCCCGTCGAGCAGCAGATCCTTCTCAAGCGCCGCGAATTCATGACCACCAGTGCCAATGGCATCGGTGCGCTGGCCTTGGGCGCGTTGTTGACGGAAGAAGGACTCATCTCGCGGGCCTCGGCGCTGGATTCTGCCGGAGTGATCGATCCGCTCACCCCCCAAGCGCCGCATTTTCCGGCCAAGGCGAAAAACTGCATCTTCATCTTCTTCGAGGGCGGGCCGAGCCAGATGGATCTGTTCGATCCCAAGCCGAGGCTCAACGAATTGAATGGCCAGGCGCTGCCTGAAAGCATGACAAAGAATGTGCGCTTTGCTTTCATCCGCAAAGAAACCGCGAGGCTGATGGGCAGCCCGCGCAAGTTCGCCAAATACGGCCAAAGCGGCATGGATTTCAGTGATCTGCTGCCACACATGGCGAAGCATGCCGACGACTGGCTCATGATCCGCAGTCTGCACACGGATCAGTTCAATCATCACCCCGGCCAGCTCGTGCTGCATTGCGGGCGTGCGCAGTTTGGCCTGCCCACCGTGGGTTCCTGGCTAAATTACGGCCTTGGCAGCATGTCGCGCAATTTGCCGGGCTACGTCGTGCTCAGCGCCGGTCGTGGCACCAGCGGCGGTGCTTCACTTTGGCAGAGTGGCTTCCTGCCGAGCACCTACGCCGGTGTGTTGTTTCGCAATCAAGGCGAGCCGGTGCTCAATTTGAAAAATCCTCCCGGAATCCCGATGAACCTTCAGCGCAAGGGCTTGGACACGCTCATGGAGCTGAATCAGAGCCGCTACGAGCATCTGCGTGATCCAGAGATCGCCAGTCGCATCGCTGCGTATGAACTGGCCTTCCGCATGCAGTCCTCCGCGCCAGAATTGATCGACCTGAAGGACGAAAGCGCGCAGACGCTCGAAATGTATGGCGTGAATCGCAAAGATCCGCCGATCAAAGCCTCACGCGGCGGTGGGCCGGGCCAATATCAAGCTTTTGCCAAGAACTGCCTGCTGGCGCGTCGTCTCGTCGAGCGCGGTGTGCGTTTTGTGAGCCTCATGCACGCGAGTTGGGACCATCACAGCAATCTCAACGATGAACTGAGCTACAATGCTGGCATGGCCGATCAGCCCATCGCCGCGCTGCTGAAGGATTTGAAGCAACGCGGTATGCTGGAGGACACGATGGTCATCTGGGGCAGTGAATTCGGCCGCACGCCGCTTGGTGAAAACCGTGGCGGCAATCCGAACGCCACCGGCCGCGATCACCATCCCTTCGCCTTCACCATGCTCGCTGCTGGCGGTGGCATCAAAGGCGGTCAGATCTATGGCGAGACCGACGAAATCGGCTGGAGCATCGTGCGCGATCCCGTCGATCTGCACGACTTCCACGCCACGCTTTTAAATCAGTTCGGCTTCGATCACCTGCGCCTCACGCATCGCTTCCAAGGTCGTGATTTTCGTCTCACCGATGTGTCTGGACGTGTGATCAAGGAGTGGATTTGAGATGCTGGTCAAAAGGTCAAGGTGGTCAAGTTCGCCATCCAGCACGACACTTGACCACCTTGACGGCGTAGAGCTTGACCCTAATTGACGATCACCCCAGCGTGAACCCCGGCAGCTTCACGATCTTACCACCCGCCATCGCGGACTGGTGCGCGCAAAGGCCCACGCAGGTCCAGTTGGCGGATTGCGCAGCATTCGGGAAGGGCTGGCGCTTGTCAGCGAGGGCGTTGGCGAACTCATTCGCGAGATGCGGATGACTGCCGCCGTGGCCGCTGCCTTGCGTGAAGCTGAGGTGCGTTTTCTTGCCGAGATCATAGACGCCTTTCGTGGTGAAGCGGCGGATCGGCGCGGGTAGGCGTTTGGCGAAGTCAGGCGCTTTGACGAGCTTGGGAATCTTGTGCTCAGGCAGTTTGGCGCGGTGCATCACGAGCGGCTCATGCTCCACGAGCGGCCATTCAATGGAGGCTTTGTCACCATACACGTCGATGCTCTCGCGATACTGGCGGGCCGTATCAAACAGGCTGCGGATGATGCGGGCGTTCACATCTGTGCCTTTGAATTTGATATGCGCTGTCTCGACGGCAAACGGACTGCCGTAGCACTTTTGCAGCTCCTTGCGCACGGTGCCGGAACCGAAGCAGCTCACGTATTCGGCCGGTTGGCCGATCAAACCGGCCACCGGGCCGACGCAGTGCGTGGCATACCACATTGGCGGCAGGCCGGGCCAGTAGTTCGGCCAGCCGTCCATGTCCTGCTGATGGGAAGCCTGCACAAATTGAAGTTTGCCTAGCTTGCCTAGATCGAGCTGCTCCTTCATGAAGAGATACTCGCGGGCATACACCACGGTCTCCATCATCATGTATTTGAGGCCGGTCTTTTTGACGAGGTCGCAGATCTTTTTGCAGTCTTCGATGCTGGTGGCCATCGGCACCGTGCAGGCGACATGCTTGCCCGCTTTGAGTGCCTCGATGCTCATCCAGCCGTGGTCAGGAATGGGCGAGTTGATGTGGACGGCGTCGATGCTTGGGTCCTTGAGCATCGTCTTGAAGTCTGTGTAGCGCACGTCCACGCCAAAGGCGTCGCCGATGGCATTGAGCTTCTTCGGATCCCGCTGGCAGATGGCGTAGCAGGTCGTGAGCGGATGACGCTGCCAGATGGGGATGAATTCTGCCCCGAAACCGAGGCCGACGACGGCGATGTTGATCTTTTTATCAGGCATGGTGGTTGGAAGTTGCGGCGACTTTATAGGCAGGAACGGCGGACAAGGGGAAGGACAAAGTTTGGGGGGAATCGGACGGGGAAAGCTAAAGTTTCAGGTTTCAGGTTCAAAGTTTCAAGTTAGGGAATCGCCATCCATGCTGACTTCTGACTTCGATTACCATCTGCCGCCTGAACTCATCGCCAGTGAACCGCTGGTGGATCGCGCGTCGTCGCGGATGATGGTGCTGCATCGCGGTTCGGGGCAGATCGAGCACCAAATGTTTCGGGACATCGGGCAGTTCATTTCCGCTGATGCTGGGGATCGGCTCGTTTTGAACGACACACGGGTGGTTCCTGCCCGCTACTTCACGAATCACGGGCACGAGGTGCTGCGGGTGGAGCCACTGACACTCACGCGTTGGCGCTGCATGGTGCGACCTGGGAAAAAGTTCCGCATCGGCCACACGGTGCCGATTGGTGAGGCCACGGGCACGGTGGTCGAGATTCTGGAGGAAAACGGTGACCGCATCATCGAGTTCGACCGCGTGGTGGACGAGTCGAAGCACGGCCACCTGGCCCTGCCGCACTACATGGGCCGCGAGGATCAGCCTGCGGACCGCGAACGCTATCAAACCGTGTTTGCGCGGCAGGAAGGCTCCATTGCTGCGCCCACGGCGGGCCTGCACTTCACACCGGAGGTGCTGCAAACACTGCCTCACTGCTTTGTGACGCTGCACGTCGGCGTCGGTACGTTTCAGCCGGTGAAGGTGGAGAACATCGCCGACCACAAGATGCACTCCGAGGTCTATGAAGTCTCGGAAGCCACCGCCCAGGCGGTTCAAAGCGCCAAACGTGTCATCCCCATCGGCACTACCGCCATGCGCACCCTGGAGACGGTCGCCCGAGATCATGGTCGTGTCATCGCCACGCGCGGCAGTACGGACATCTTTATCCATCCCGGTTTCGAGTTCAAAGTCGCCGCCGGTCTGCTGACGAATTTCCACCTGCCGAAGTCCACGCTCATCATGTTGGTCAGCGCCTTGGCGGGCAAAGAACTGACCCTGCAGGCCTACGCTGAAGCCATTCGCGAACGCTACCGCTTCTTCAGCTACGGGGATTGCATGCTGATCGTTTGATCCGCTTGTCGATGAAGGCAGATCTCCTACACTGGCGGTCATGAACGAGATCCTGATCGTCCTTTGCACCTTCCCGGACCTCGGGAAAGCCCGCGAGACTGGCACGGCGCTGGTGGAATCGCAACTCGCCGCCTGCGTGAATCTCATCCCCGCCGTCGAATCCATCTACCGCTGGGAAGGCAAGGTCGAAACTGCCGCCGAGGTGCTCGCCCTCTTCAAAACCACGTCATCAGCCTTGCCCCGCTTAGAAACACGCCTCCTTGAACTGCATCCCTACGATGTGCCCGAGATCGTGGTGCTCAAGCCGGATCAGGTGGCAGAGAGCTACGCGCGGTGGATTGTTCAGAGTGTCATTTGAGAGGACACGGCCCCAAAGTGCGTGGCGCGATCATCCTCTTTGGACACTTAGAAGACTCGAAGAATGCCTTCGACGTGCCGAAATCAGGGATTTCATCGAGCCATCTGACCTAGTAAGTCCAGGCTTTGGGGTGCAGTCAGTTTGTGACTGAGTTTCCCGATGGAAACTTCACCAGCAAATGCCCTCATACTGCCAGGGCAGGGAGTCCAGTTCCCTCCAGCCATTGACGTCGATCACCAGATGATCTGGACGGGCCAATTCTCTCAGGGATTCGAGCGACACACACTTTTGGGAAACCACGATGACATCACTGGATCCCAGCACTTCGGTCACATCTTGCTTCAAGAGTTGTGCCAAGTGAGGCATCCGGCTCTGGATTTGTTGCTCGTTGGCACCGATCAGGCGGGAGAGATTGATGTGCGGATCGTAGATTCGCAATTCATAACCACGTCCGATCAGCGTCTCCGCCGCAGCGACCATGGGGCTGCCGCGCAGGTCGTCTGTGTCCGCCTTGAAGGCGAGTCCGAGGAAGCCGATGCGACGTTTCCCCGTGCCTTCAATCAAGCTGACGAAGAGATCCTGATGCGCGGCATTGGTGGCAGCGGTGTTTTCAAGGAGGGGCAGGCTGATGTTTTCCTGCCGAGCGAAGGATTTCAGCGCAGAGACATCCTTGGGCAGGCAGGAGCCGCCGAAGGGGTTGCCGGGCTTCATATAGTAGCGGGAAATATTCAGCCGCGTGTCAGCGCATAGCACGTCCATGACGCGGGTGCCATCTTCTCCCAAGTGCTTGCACAGGCGGCCGATTTCGTTGGCAAAACCGACCTTCAGGGCGTGGAAGTAGTTGCAGGAATACTTGATCATCTCCGCACCTTCCCACGCGAGAATGGATGGCTTGCCGCCCATGAGTTCACACACCGCAGCGTCCGCTGGTGCTGCGCCGTCTTGCGTGCCGATGACCACGAGGGAGGGGTCGCGGAAGTCTTTGACCGCAGTACCCTCACGCAGGAATTCAGGACAGTAATAGACTCGCACCTGGCCGGATTCCACCAAGTCAGTCAGCATGCTGGCAACTAGGCTACGGGTGCTTCCAGGCAACATCGTGCTGCGATAGAGAAGGATGTGCGGTTTTTGCGTGTCTCGAATGGCCTGAACGATCTGGGTGGTGACCTTTTGTACGTAATCGAGATTTAATCTGCCAGAGGGAAGGGAAGGGGTGCCCACGCAGACAATGCTGACGTCTGTCTCTGTCACTGCCCTGTGGACATCGAGTGTCGCGTCCAGCCGGCCCCCGTCGGTGGCCTGTTTGAGCAGTTGGTCAACCTCTGGTTCGATAATGGGCGACTGCCCACGGCCAAAGGCTTCCACTTTGGCGGCTTGAAGGTCCACACCGATGATATGATGCCCCTGCTCGGCCAGACACGCTGAGGTGACTGCTCCTACGTAACCAAGCCCAAAAACTGAAATATTCACGAGGTGCGGAATGGATGATCAGGAAAAGATTGAGCTGTAAGTGGCCTGCTGGTGCAAATCTGCAAGCCAAGTTTGTCTGCTTGGTCTGGAAAATCGTGCAGCGCCCGCTTTTTTAAGAACCGTGTTTTGACTTTACCCCTTGTTTGAAAGCTTGATTTGGCCTGTTCTTATCTTCTTTGATCAAAAACACACGAGTCAGTGTCAGGCATGCAGTGGGAGGTGTTCGCGGAGCCAGGAATATGACCAGTTGCCGTACTTTTTTCGGCTGCGTGCCTTCTGGCCAGTTGACCCGCAGTTGTTTTTGGCGCGGCCCCATCCTGCCGCTTGTGCGCAGCTTCGTATGATTTGCATCATCCAAGTCAACTCGAATGCCAACTTCAATGGCGGTATTCGCCTCTAATTCACCTTGTAGTTCAAGCCCCGTGTACCCGCTCCAGTCGTTTCCCAACGCGTCCAGATGAGCGGTTGCTGATCGCTCTGGCAGGGCTGCTAACACGATCTGCCCTTCTGTTTTGAAGGTTTTCTGTGCTTGGTTTGGCTGGACGACCCAAAAACGACTCAGCTGTTTTCCGTGAGGATCCAATAGTTCGGGGAATGAGCGATTGGCTTGCAAGATGGCCTGGCCCACCTCGGCCAGCCAAGCGCTGGGTGGTGCTAGCATGAAAATAGCTGCCAGTGCAGTCAGGAAAGTTCGCGTGAAGTGCCCAGACCTCGTTTTTGCCAGGTTCCGTAGGGTGCCGCCGAAAATGCCGGCCACACCCCATCCAAAATCCTGCATGCTTGCCGTCCGCCCGAACCAGGGTTGCAGCCATTCCATCAGTCCACTCGCCAGGACTGCTCCAAGGGCGATGCGCAAGGAATGCAACCCGTCTGAACTGCGACCAGAGGCGAGCGCGATGCACGCGACTCCCAGGAGCGGCGCGTGCATTCGGTTCAAACACTCGCTACGCCATCCCGCCGACCATTCGTGCGGTAGCGGAAGTAGCAAGCTTCCGAGAGTCGCAGCGATCACGGCTACCACCTTCATGGACGTGTGGCCTTGCGGGTGCTGCGGTAAGCTCATCCGATGGAAAAGGTTGCTTGGGCTGTGACCGTGTTGGCACGTTGAGTCATGGCATGCACTCTGTTGACGTGCTCTCATAGGAGATCGTGCGCTCAGTCTTTTGATCTCTAGCCTGCGGGGAACGGAACATCGTCAAAGCCGCCTATAGACACGCATCAGGCCATTCTGGCCGGGACTTCTTGTGACAGTTTGCTCGAAGTCCAGCGCCCAGGTGTCTTTTGCCTCTTCCAGGGCTGTCTCAAGCAGGCGTTCATGTTCTTTGCGCTGACCTGCTGGCACAGACAGATCCACAAAGACGCGGGTGATGTTCAAATGTTCCAAATGTTCGAGCAAGTCCCTTGGGGTGCTGAAAGAGGCGAGGTAACCGCGCCCCATCCAGTCACTGGAAGATAGTTCCTTGCTGCCCCGATAGACTCTCAGATGAGAGGGGGAGCGCTGCGGGCAGTCGAAAGCCGCAGCCGCGATGACCGCTCCTTCGCCTCGCGGGTCTGAGGCTACCAGCCAGTTGGTTTGCCGTGAAATCGCTTTTGCAGGCACTCCAGCGCGTTCCACTGATGCGGAGAATCCACTCACTCTCTTCTCCGGCCAGCCGACCATCGGCAAGGCCGCCGCCATCACCGCCAAGAGGGCGAACTTCTGACTGCATGAGCCGGGTTGCCATAGCATCCCGGTGGCTGTGGCCACCCCCGCCATCAGCACTGGCATCGCTGGCAGCAGGTAGCGCTCCGTCAGTCCTGCCGGCACCAGCAGGATGATCAGCAGCGTGCCGCAGACCAGCGCCGCCAGCGCCGCTGACTGTGCCGTTTGCTGCCCGCGTCCACCCCGCCCTAGCCACAGCATGAGTAGTACGCTTGTGGGCGCCAGCAGCGCCAGGGGCCATCCTAGCGCACGGGGCAGTGCCTTCAGGTAGTAGGCGGCCGCCTTGGGCAGAAACTCGACTGGCGAAACATGCAGCATGCCTTCTGCGGTGATTTTTGAGGAATACAGCATCCAAGGCGCCGCTATGAGGAGCACCGGCAGCCCGCAGAGCCACCAGGACACCCGCTTTAACAGCGCCAGACGTCCGTCGAGCAGCGTCGCCAGTGGAGGAATCAAACACAGCCCCATGGCTGATCCCTTGGTGAGGATTGCGGCGGCTGCCACTAAGCCGAAGCCTAAGGAGCGCCGAGCTGTGGGCCGGTTTAGGTAATCACGCCAGATCAGCGCAGCCGTAAGGCCTAGCAGGACGACCAGATTGTCGGACATCACCAGTTGTATCTGTTTCAAGCCCATTGGCAGGATGCTCATGAGCAGCGCTGATACCACGCCGGCCCATGTGCCTCCCGCCTTTGACACAATCCGGTAGAGCATCGCGCATAGCGCAGCACCCAACGCAGCCTGTAAAACAAAGAGTGCTGGAATCGAAGCCCCAGGCAGCATCCAAGCGCCTGCAAGCAGGTAATACCCCGGAGGATAGTGTCCCAGGGCGACTTTCGGAAAGTCCGCGTAGTATTGCTGGGCGAAGGTCATGGGCGGCTGCTTCCAGCCTCCTGCCAGATAGTCGCGCAGCATCAGGCTCGTCACCGCGTGCGCCGCCTCGTCTGGGTCGCCTGCCAAGTCAGACTCCCAGGCGCCACGCGTGGTGATGAACACCAAGTTCAAGATCAGGCAGGTCGCGAAGACCAGCCAGGTGAGGCGACGGCGGACAAGAAGGGTGTGCATGGTGCGGTGCGGCTTGTGAGGGGCTTTCAGGCCTGCGGTTTTTGCGCCAGCACCAGGTACTGGCCTCCCAGCGGCACGCGGCGCAGCCAGCGCTCCAATGGACGCAGCGCCGCCAGCCGGGCCGGGAAGAAAAACAGATGATCCGTTCTCAGCACCTTCAGGCCCGCCTGCCTCAAGAGGCGCCGCGCCTGATGCGGGAAGAGCATCTGTGCGTCCCGGTCGAACGGCACTCGGCTCATCACCCAGTGAACGGCCGGGTTCCAGCGGTTGTTCTCCCAAAACGCAAACACGCCACCAGGCTTCAAGCTCTCAAACACCAGCCGCGCGGCTTCCTCACGCTGGTCCGGTGGGATGTGATGGAAAACCCCGTTCGTAAAGGCTAGGTCGAAGTGCTGCCGCGGAACCGCGTCTGCCTCCGCCACGAAGGTGGCCTCCGTCCACGATACGGCCTGTTTCGCCTCGGAGATTGAGTCCTTTGAAGGGTCGTAACCGGTGTAAGTTCTAATGCCGAGCCCATCGCGCAGAAAGGTCGCTGAGGTGCCGGTGCCACATCCAAAATCGAGGCAGTTGCTAGGCTGCAAGCCCAGCCGTGCCATCTGAGCGCCAATGTGGCCCACTCTGCCTTCTGCATAATATTCTTTGCTCTCGCCCGTCAGCCGCAGTCCTTGATTGAGCGCCGCGTCGTACTCTGCCGCATAGGCGTCAAATTCAGCGAGATTTTTTTTTTCGGAATGTCCCATAACTTGGAACATAACCAAAATGCCGCAAAGCCAAAGCGGTGGCTTGATATTTGCGAATAATGGCACCAATGCGATAGCAGCATGAAGACTGAGAATGTGACATGGACACAGACCAAAATACCACGCAAGCAGAGATGGGGGAGCATGTCGCAAAAAGGCGCGGTGATTTGGCTGACCGGACTGTCTGGAGCGGGCAAGTCAACTCTTGCCGTGGGGGTTGATCATTGGTTGCAACAGTGTGGCAGACATTGCTTCGTTCTTGATGGTGACAACCTGAGACACGGCTTGTGCGGAGATCTGGGCTTTTCCGAAGCCGATCGTGTTGAAAATGTCCGCAGGGCTGGAGAGGCTGCCAAATTGATGGCGGAGTCGGGCGTCATCGCCATTTGCGCGCTCATTTCTCCTTTCGCTGCCGAGAGGAGCCGCCTGCGAGCAGTCTGTGAGGCCGACGAAATCCCATTTGCGGAGATTTTCATCAGCACGCCATTGGAGCTGTGTGAGGAGAGGGATGTTAAGGGACTCTACAAGCGCGCACGTTTGGGAGAGATCAAAATGTTCACAGGCATTGACTCTCCTTATGAGTCGCCAGAGGCTCCTGATTTGGTGATTAACACCGGGCAAATCACCATTGCTGAAGGTGTCGGCCTTCTAGGCGGGCATATCCATGCCCTGACCCAGATTTCTCCCGATTGAAACGGGCAACCAACGGCGGAAAGCCTGGACGGCATGCTGCTACTTGGTGCAGATGAGGGAAACACTCGAAAGAACGCGCCCGAACAGGGCACGCCGCAGTTTATGTGGAACCATGGACAGCAATGACTCCAATAGCAGGAGCATGTGCCATCCAGGCCTGCCGAGCCTGGCGATGCTGTGACGTGCGACCTCCACCCGGGTGAAGCCCGCGTTCATCGCGATGCGCGCCAACTCTCCATGAGTCCATTCTTTCAGATGAAAGCCTTCTGGGCTGTTTGAAAAGTAACGGGAAATGTCGTGCGGTCCTGAATAGCGGTGAGGCGTGTCTAGAACGTAGCGACCACCAAGCCTGAGGGCCTCATAAACCATGCTGAAATGATCGGGGACTTCTTCCGGGTGAATGTGTTCCAGAAACTGATAGCTGAAGGCCAAGTCCGCGCTTGCGCTCGGCAAGGCCAGGTGACAGCCGTCGTAGATGACAAGCTCGAAGTTGGCCGGCTTGTGTGGAGTTCCCGATTGGTCGGAAATATCGGCTGCGAACACTTTCCTGGCTTTAGCCGCCACCGCGAAGGCGAAACGGCAGTCTCCAGGCGCGATTTCTAAAAAGTCTGTTTCCGGTGTCAAGAATCTCTCAACGAAGCGAAGACGCGCGTTGACGGCCTTGATGCATTCACTCTCGGTGTCCCGTCGGGTCAGACGGGGATGGTCTGGAACCCTCTCAAAAAGCTCCTCGTACAAGGTGGCGTAAAGCGCGGGCCTCTCCACGCGTGTGGCGGTGCGCAGTCGGTCGGCCAGTTCTTTTTCGACAAGAAAGTGATTCCGCAGTTGGGCGAGGGTTCTTTGTGCACTCATGCGTTTGGGGTGGGGGATGAAATCAAGCGTTCCATGATATGCAGGTGTTGTCGAGCGCAGTTGCTCCAAGAGAATGTCCGGCCAAAGTCAGCGATGGCTTTTTCATCTGCTGGTCGTTGCAGGACATGGGCCAGCGCCGAGGCGTATTCACACACTTCACGTCCTGCCACCAGGGCGTGAGGCGTGTTCTCTCCGCGCAGCACCTCGTGGATGCCGCCTACATCGGTGCTGACGAAAGGGCGGCCGCAGGCCAGCGCTTCAAGCACCACATTGGGCAGTCCTTCATTATGGCTGCTGAGGCAGACGGTGTCGGCAGCGCGCATATGCTCCGCCACCTCCGGCGGTGGCACTCGCCCCCGCCAGTGCAACTGGCCGCTGATTCCAAGGCGTTGCGCAAGTTCGCGCAGGTTCTTTTCCAGCGGGCCGCTTCCGATCAATGCCAGATGAAGCTCAATTCCTTGTTCCCTGATTGCGGCGATGCTTTGAATCAGAAGGTCGATGCCTTTGATGGGAAGAAAATTCCCCACAAAAACCGCCAATGGTCTGTCCAAGGGCAGTCCCAATCTCACCCTGACATCTGATTTTGATCCTGGTTTGAAGCAATCGGTGTCAACGCCGTTGTAAACCGGGCTGACCAGGGAGGCTTGCACGCCTTCTTTCACAAGCCTTGATCCCAGATCCCGGCTTCTGACCACGATGCCACCCACGTGGCTTGCCATGCCGAGGATGGCCCTCCTTCGCATTGGCATCGCTAGGTACCGGTGGACATCCGATCCCTGCGCGATGGCGAGCTGCCTCATCCGCCGCAAGGGCGCGCTCCAGCTGACCGCACAGGCATCTGGGAAGAGCCAGGGGGTGAGAATGATGTCGTAATCCTTTGTCTGGTTGAAATGGGAGGTGGCCCATCTTCGCAGGGTTAGCGCGGCCAGCACATGATTCATGCCGCCAGCTTTAGGCACGTAAGGGACCGCGAGATATTTGGGCTGCGTCCACTCATCCACCGGTCGTGGCTTCAGACGGAGAGCGCCGGGCAGGAGCCTGGGTCTGAGGGCAAGCACATGCACATTCAAGTCTGGCCGTTCAATGCGGAGGGCATCGAGAAGGGTGGCGTTGTCAAGTCCGCGCCAGGGTTCTGACTGGTCAGGGAAGAGGTTGGTGACAAGGAGAAGCCTCATGTTGAGGAAAGAAAATCCGGCCGTTGGTAAATGTAGTCGCGCCAGAGTCCGGCATCACCGCTTTTGCCATCTTCAGCGGCATGCAGGATGTTTGTCATCTCTCGGGCGCTCGCATAGTGGAGGCGGATTCCAGCCTCACGGGCATAAGTCCGCAGCGCTTGGTGGTATTGTCGCGCCTGTGGGGTTAGCAGGACACTTTGGTTGCGCTCCAGGGCGCCATGGGTGTGCAGTTTGACGAAGGCCCATTCGGCGCGGCCTTGAACACGTGGGGCCAGGGAGACCCAGACTTTGGCACGCCGCACTGACGGCGGATTGTTGTTGGTCAGGTCTCCATTTTCGATGCGCGGAATCATTCCCCATTTGCGGTTGCCCAGGTCAATGCCCAGTGGTCCCTGGATGAGGAGCAGCTGGTCCAGATCGTCACGTCGCGTGGTCTTCTCGGCGCTCAAGGCTGTGCCACGGTCATGGGATCGGCCGTGAAGGTGGCTTTGCGCGTAATACACTTGGTTCACCATGCGGCACTGGGTCGGATGAGGGGCTGAGGGCATGGTCAGGTCGGCATAGCAGCCCGCACGTCGCAAAAGTTCCAACTCACCCCGGACGCCGCAGCCTCGGCCGTCGAGGTTTGCGTCATCCAGCGCCCAGTTGCCATGAATGAAGGCAAAGCGGTGCAGCCCTTGGCTGTCCCGGGGCAGAAAGCCGTGTTTTTTGAAGTTTACCAACCCTTCTTCAACCACATCACTCAACTGTTCCGGTGTTTCACCTTGGTGATGCAGGTGAACTTCGACCTCGTTGCCGGTGATTCGGGCCAGTTTTTCTAGTTCGTCGATGATCTCACGGTCATACTGCTCAATAGGATAAAAGAAGGTGTGCCTGGGGAGGCATCCATCGGCGTCCTCCTGGCCGGCGTTCACCTCCGGGAGGAGGGACTGCCAGTGGTGCATTCGAGCCAGAGCCCCTTGTTTGTCTGTGTGATGAAAAGGCTCGAAGTGATCACAAACCGTGAGCACCAAATCCGTGACCGGCTGGCGGGGCCTTTTTCCCAGCCAGGCCAGATAGCCTGGGAACCATTTATCAGCGGCTTTGATCATGATTCAGTTTCTTTGAGTTCGATTCCACGCTGCTTTTTGCGAACCCTTCAGCCAGCGGAAAAAGCCCAGAAGCAGGGCAAAGTTCATGGCGGTGAAGTGGTGGGCGGTTCCGGTGATCTTCCTCACCGGTCCGCTGATGGTGGGCCACCTCCACCCAGCCCAAGCGGCGGCATAGAAAACTGCCTGGCCTAAGAGCAGAGGCAAAGCCAGGGGACTGCCGAGTAGAAGCCACAGCAGCGTCCCTGCGGCAATGAAAATCATGAAAAACGGCCCAAGCCAGCGCAGCACCTTGTGGGAGAAGAACGCCCAGGCGGCCAGTCCCACGGACGGGTTCAACATGGGCAGGCAGCGAGTCAGCGCCTGAAAATTGCCTGCTCCGATTCTAATGCGACGTCCAAATTCATCCGCAGCCTTTGGTGGCAGGTCTTCCTCCGCGATGGCGGCAGGAGCGTAAACGGTCTTCCTTCCTTTCATCATCAGGCGCATGGGAATGAAAAAATCATCGATGATCGTGTCCGGAGGACAGGACTCCCATAACTGGCGTGGCATGGCGTAGATGGCCCCGTTGGCTCCTAACAAACAGCCGGCAGCACCCTCGTGACGCTTCAGCCACGTCTCCAAGGCCCAGTAAAGTCCCTCAGATTCTTCGTGTGCCGCCCCTTTCTTCACCCTGAAGATGAGCCTGCCGCAGACACACCCGACCATTGGAGCGTCAAGCGCGTGCACCAGTTCTCGAATGGCCTGAGGCTGAAAGTCCACGTTAGCATCGCTGAACACCAGGACATCCCCTGTGGCCTCCTGGCAGGCATCATTGAGCACACTTACCTTGCCGCGTCTGACGGGGTAATCCAGCAGCCGCAGGCTCGTGCTCGCGGATGTTAGCGCCCTCACCAGGCTTGCGGTACGGTCTGTTGAGCCGTCTGACGCGATGATGATTTCCATCAGATCACGAGGGTAGTCGCAACCGAGCAAGTTTTGCACCCGCCTTTCGATGTGGGATTCCTCATTGTGAGCCGCGACGACTACGGACACTTTTTTGAGGGTGGTCCCCCTCGCGTTTCCCATTGTTTGAGCAGGTTTTGAGCGGCGGAACACCAGCCAAAACAATGGATAAGTCACATAGCTGTGAAGAATCCCGACGAAACCGGTGATCAGGAGCAGATGGGCGAAAAATTCCATGTTCAGGAGGGGCAGCCATCAATCACCTGCTCAAGGTGTTTTTCCAAGACAGCAGCAGCGCTCCTCCAGGAGTTTTTTTCTGCCACTTCTGTCCTAGCGCAGGCAGCGATTTGGCGGCCTTTGTCCGGATTTCCCAGAAGCTGAAGCACTGCCTCGGCAAATTCGGCAGGTTGGTCAGCCAGGAGAATATGACGTCCATTTTCCAGAGCCAGACCTTCCGCCCCTACATGCGTGGAAACCACGGGCACCTCGGCGGCCAATGCCTCGAATATCTTGAGTCTTGTTCCTCCGCCGATTCGCAGCGGCACCACCATCGCGTGAGCGCTGCGCAGGTGTGGGCGCACATCAGCCACTGTGCCGGTAATCTCAATGTTTCTGCCGATGGAGGCCAGGTCGCGCAAGTCCTGCGGCGGGTTCCTTCCAACCACCAACAACCTAGCCTGCGGCATGCGTCCGATCACGCGCGGCCAGATTTCGGCGGCGAACTGACGCACCGCATCCGCGTTCGCATACCAGTCCATCGATCCCAGGAAAACAACGGTGGGATCTGCGGCCAGCTGCCGGGGGCAGGCGGTGAAATAATCAAGATCGACTCCCGTGGGCACCTGACCGCGCACATTGGTCAGTTGGTACAGGTTTCTACATGTGGCGGTGTCTTCCTCGGACACCGTTAGAACGGAGTCAAAACGACCACTGATCCTTTGTTCAAAGTCACGCATCCTACGCCACTGGGCGGTGAAGTAACTCTTGGAGACGCCACTCAGCTTGGCCGCTCGGCGCTCCCAGATCACCGATTCCACATTATGCTGGAACAGCACCCATGGCAGGGACGGCATTTTTTGGTCCCACGGCAGGCTGGCCGCTGGGAAAAGAAAGTCACACACCACCACATCAAAGGCGTGGTGATGGAGGATGTGGGCCAGTTGGCGGGTCCAGCGGCGGGAACTGAAGCGTTCCACCGCGTAGGGGAGGCTGGAGACAAGATTGAGCGCCGCCCCGGCTGCGAAGCGCAGTCTGCCTGGTTTTTGCGAGGCTTTCTTCAGATGGGTCCAGAACGCCCGCGTGGAATAGCTGCTGGAGAGAGCGGCTCCGCCCTGCTGGGTGGCGTCCGCAGTCATGCCCGCAAAGGTGATCTCATGCCGCTCATGCAGTTCACGGAGCAGATGGAAAGTCCGCAGGTCGCCTCCACGAGTGAGTGGATGAAGGGGGCTGGTTTTCACCCAAAGGATGCGCATGAAGTCAGGAATGCGGAGCTCTTATCACGATGACCGCCCACCAGCACGGCACCCTGTGTCGAAGTATAGGTGCCAGAAATATTCTCATGAGTTAGTCGAGCGGGAAGGAATTCATTCTCTGATTAAACGATCATGTGCATTGGTCAAGACTCGTGTCATTTTTTGGGCTTGAAGTCCCGTGGCAGTACCCCGAGGGCGTCCATCTCAACAACTTTTTCCCCAGCGCATGTTCTTTAACTCGGCTGCGTTCATTTTTGCATTTTTCAATAACCAAAGGAGCAGAGTGAAATGAGCGTTGTTCAATCGAAACATGACAAGAGGGTTATTCGAGTCTTGCATGTCGTGCATTCGCTGCGAGCTGGCGGCATGGAGAATGGAGTGGTGAATGGGGTGCGCGCACTTCAGGGGAGGGGATTTGCATTCACCATCTGCTGCCTGACCGAATCCGGGGCCTTCGCCCAGCGTCTGCCCGCGGAGGTGCCTGTGATCGAGTTACGCAAACAGGCGGGGCTGAGTCCAGCCGTTGTCGTACGGCTGGCGCATGTGCTCCGCAAGTTCAGGCCGGATGTGGTTCACTCGCATAACTGGGCACCGCTGGTTTATACCCTCCCCGCCTGTCGCTTGACGCGTGTCGGGAGAATCCTCCATGGGGAGCATGCGCAGCTTTCCCCGGAGGAGCTGCGCCCTCGCCGGTTATGGGCGCGCCGCATGCTTTATCGCTTGGTGGATCAGATCCACACGGTTTCATACTCCCAGAAACACGAGTTGGTGGGGCTGGGCATTCCGGAAAAACGAGTCGAAGCGGTGGTCAACGGAGTGGACGTGCATCGGTTTGCGCCTCCTGTTTGTGGAAAGCAGCAGCAAAAAAAAGCCCTGGGCCTTCCTGAAGAGTCGCTGGTTCTTGGAATGGTTGGTCGCTTTGGAGTGTTCAAGCGGCATCTGGACCTGTTGGATGCCTTTGAGAAAATGGCGCTGCGGCATCCCACCGCGCGGTTGCTTCTCGTCGGTGGTGGTGGGCCATTGGAGCAGCAAGTGAGGAGCCGGGTACTGGCAAGCCCGTTCCAGCATCAGATTCACATGGCCGGCTTTATGCAGGAACCGCTCCCTGCTTACCAGGCCATGGATCTGCTGCTTGTGCCGTCGCTTAACGAGGGTTTGTCAAACGCTGCCTTGGAGGCCATGGCCACGGGAGTGCCGGTGCTCGCTCATGACGCCTGCGGCAATGCGGAACTGCTGGGCGAGGGCGACTCGGCGGGCTGGGTGCGGCACCTTGGCACTGTGGATGCCTTGCACAGGGCGATGAGCGAATGCCTGAGCAGACCAGCGATGCTGAAGGAAACAGGCGCACGTGCGCGAATTCGCGCGGAGAGCTGCTTTGGTTTGGAGTCGATGGTCAAAGGCTATCAGGCCCTATATTCCAGGCTTGCGGCGCATGGCGGTAAATAATGCCTTGAACAAGCGTGAGCCCACGGCACTGCTTCTTCTCAGGCCTGCTTATGGGCGTGATTTGAATGGATTTCGCTGCCGCCATCCTCGTGCTGGTCTCCTACCTGCTCAGGCTCCACCAGTTGGTGCCGGGTGGGGAATGGTTGTTTGCTCAAAAATACCTCATGGCTGCCTCGGCCCTCGCCATGATGAGCAGGAGCCGTGGATTTGACTGGAAGCAACTGCTCAAGACCCCAATGGATTGGGCGGTTGTTCTTTATCTGGGCTTCATTGTTTACCATGAGGAGGAGCATTGGGAAACCTTTAAGGAAGTCGGGAAGTTGTTCTTGTTCTACGCGGTCACCGCGCAGGCCTTGTGCAACAGCAAGCGGCTGTTTGTTTACATGTGCGTCTGGGCTGGCTGCATCGCCGTGCTGGCACTGGTGACGCTGGACTCGGCGTTTGGCATCGACTTTACCGATTCGCAAAGTCTGCTCCCGCTTTATGAACAACGGCAGTCTTTGAATCTATCGATTTACAACAATCCCAACGCACTGGGGCACACGCTCGCCTTGGGCTTCCCTATGATTTTCTACGCCTTTTTTTCCAGACGCGGTGCCGGCATGCGCTTATTGTCCGTTCTGTTGTGGGTGACGGTGGCGGTTGCTGTTTTTCTGACCGAGTCCAAAGGCGGATTTATTGTAGGCGGTGGTCTTGCTTGCCTACCTTTCTGGATCGGTCGCAAATGGATTGTTCGCTTACTACTGAGTGTCTTCATAGCGGGTATCGGAATTGGGGCACTTCAGTACCTGCCGAGAATGGAAGCCGTTCAATCATCGGCGGCAGTCGCAAGTGACGAGGGGATTTGGGGCAGGTTGGCCGTCTGGAACGTCGCGATGGGTGATCTCCAAGCGAACAATTCCGGCGTTGGCTGGAAAAAGTTCGAACCTCTTATTTCCTACGTGGATGCCATGGGAAGGACGACAGTTTTCAAAAAAGGGCCGCACAACTCGTATGTGGCTGTCTCTGCGGAGCTTGGCTATGCGGGTCTCTTTTTCTACCTGTTGGTGTTAGCTGTCTGCGCTAGAATCGTGTTGCAGTTTGGTGCCTTGAATCAAGATCAGGAGAGGTCGAAAATGCTACTCATGATTGCGCTACTGGGGTATTTGATGTCCGGTTGGCTGATTGAGCGCCCCTATCACATCGAGTATTTTTTCATCGCTGGGGCCTGTGCCGCATTCCAGCGTCAGCGACTTCTTGGGGAAGAACTGCGGCAGGAGAATCGTGAAAAGGCAGTGGAGTTTCAGCAGGCACAGGGACAAGAAATGGTGGCGGAGCCCGCTCCGTTGCTCCTTCACGGTAGGTCCAGTCCTTTGCTTTTGGCCGGGCACGAGCAGACACTTCAGTTTGAAAAGGCAGGGAGGGCCTCTACTTGGCTCCAGCCCCTTGTCGTAGGATCACATGCGATATGTTCCGTTGAGGCAAATTTGAAAACATCCTCCGAACCTTTAGCCTTGGATGCTGGAGGAGATCCTCCTGCAGCAAAGGGGGATGTTTTCAAGCCAATGCGTTGGCGGCGCATCGGCCCTGCGGAAATCTTAGTGAGTCTCTTGGCGCTCCAAGGGGTGTTGGAAATCTGGAAATGGGTCTTGAATCGCTTCTTCTTTTAATGACATAGCCACAGTCAATTTCGAACGTGATGTATATCGAGCAAAATGAGGGTTGGCTCACTTCACTCAGCCCTAGAACCAACATCCGTATACTTAAAAATTATGAAAATCAGATTATTAAAGAAAACAACCTGCGCATTTTCGAACTTGGAAGCACTCGTCGTGATCGTGATCACCATTGCCCTCTCCTTCGTTCTCGTTCCGGCCTTAGCCTACCAAATGGGGTGGATGGAACCGGCAAAGAGAGATATCGACATCAATTTAAGACCCGTGATACACCCAGGGGCTTCGTTTGTGCCCAAAATTTATCGCAATGAAGACGATCACCAGAAAAACGCGAAGGATGACAAGTGAGAAACGCACCTTGCTAAAGGGAAAGCTGCCTGCTTCAGAAACTTTTTACCCGGACTGTTTTTTCTTAGTTTAAAACAATAAATGAAGTGGGCTGCATAATCTAACACATTCTGTTGCCTTCGAATCACAAATAGCTACTATCAGCAAAAATGAGACATGTGGTATTCGGTCTCTCCAAATTGCGATTATTCATCATGAACACACGATCATCCGTCAAGTTATCCTGCCTCATGTATTTCCTGAGTCTCACGCTCACGGTTCAAGCCCAGTGGGGATGGAACAATGGCTGGCAGTGGGGTATTCAAAGGAGCCAGGGTATCAGTGGTAATGGAGGCTGGGCTGGCTGGGGGCCTGGAGCGGGACCACGGATCAACACCCCCTTGGGTAAGGTTGGCATCAATGCTGATTTTAATTACGATGGGCAGATCTGGGGGACTGAGGGCGGAAACGCAAAAGTCACTCCACCTGGGCTTTTGATCGGCTCCGATGAGATGACAAAAGTCTTACTTTCTTGCAATCCGGATCCCGTTTACCTCCCTCAAGAAGGTTCTCCCAAGGTGGTCATGAGGTTTCACAAACTCGCCGTAATTCTTGATGTGCGGGGGATCGACTTGTCCAAGAAAAATGGCCAATACCGTTCTCTTGACAGAGAAATTGAAAAATGCGGACGAATTCTTGTATGGGCTGATAAAAACAGGAAGATTTTGCTTTTGGATTCTTCCGATCCCACAAGAAGGCGACTTGTCTGGTCTTACGCAGACTCAGTGCCCTTGCCTCATGTTTATGTCGAGGGTGTTCAGGCTGCGCAGCCGGGAGGAGCGCATTTCATCACTTGGGAATTGGATGATTCCTTTGGTCAAAACGCAATCCAGCGTTTTTTTGGCGAACCCGCCGTTTGGGACCGGTTGATGCTCTCAGTGAGACCTTCTGGTTTAACGAAACCGAACGTGGACTCTGATCCTGTCTGGATAAAATTCTCTCATCCTACCAACTGAGTGGAGTTACAAGGTAAGGTGTTCTTGGGCGCGCAGGCTTCCGCTCTTCAAAAAGGGTTGGATTCAAGGGGGTTTCTGTCGAGGTCAATGCCTCGGTTTTGATTTATCAATGTCTCTCTTCGCATCGCATGACTCTCAATATTGCCGACAGATGGTCCAAGTCACATAAGCTAAATCGATTTCGAACTGCTCTGTATGCTTCGCTGAGGCCCTGTCCGTCACCAAGGGTGGCGTTTATTTTTGGTTGCCAGCGCTCGGGAACCACCCTTCTGAGAGACTTCATTGGTTTGGATCACCGATTTCGGGATATTGGTGAAGGGGACCCGCCTTACTTCCACCAAGAAGCGGGAGAGCGTTACTTGCGACTTGTGGAGGATTCAGAGGTGGAAGCCTTGGTAAAACAACAAAGTAGTCAGTGGGTTCTACTCAAACCTCTGCACGACAGCCAACGAGCGGTAGAGCTTTTGGAGCGCTTCGATAATTCTCGCGGAATCTGGATCTTTCGTCACTATGATTCGGTTGTTCAGTCCCACCTAGGATACTACCAGCATGATCCCATGGACTATCTGGAGCCCTTGAGGCGGGTGCATATCAATTCATGGATGCTTTCCGGATTAGAGCATCAAAGCCTAGAACATATTCGACACCTACTTAGCCTAGCCGATACGAGCATTCCTGATCTATACGCCATTTTCTGGTATGCTCGTAATGCCTTGCTTTTCCAGCATCTGAAGCGCGCAAACCTTCTTGTCGTCTCTTACGAAAGCCTAGTTGCCACTCCTCATCAGTGTCTGCAGGCTTTCAATAAGCACCTAGGAGTAGGACTTTCAACCAAGGCGCTCTTGGTGCCAATGCAGCGGAGGCCTAATGCTCCTGCATTATCTAAACTCACACCGGAAGTCGAGCACGCGTGCAATCTGATGCTTCAAAAACTGTCTTTCTTGTCAAATCAATCCAAGACGCCTTGATAGGTTATTTACTAGAAGCTGTGGGTTAGATATAACAGAAAAAGATGCTCTTGGAAGGAGTCAATCCCTCCGGTTGCCCTGCGGTCAATATACTGATAGCCGGTGTAAGCGGTCGTTCGTGCTCCTCCAATAGGTAACCCATACAAAACTTTATAGATCCACTGATCCAGAGATTGAGCTCCTCCCCCTTTAAAGTCTAAGTTTTCATGGATGGCAGACAGGGATACGTTGGATTGCCCCAAGGTGGTGGTAAGTCGTATGCCTTGAAAGGTTCTCATTGCATCACCTGACTGGGTCAGCTCACCGTAAGTGTTGCTGATTCCAGCTACTGCCTGCAGGGTTGTGTTCGAACTTAATTGGAAATTTAGTCCATAGGTTAGATAGTCTGCGATAAATCGTTCACCGAAAATTGGATCGGTAATGGTGCGCCCGCCTCCAACATAATGGCTCATCCGGCTGCTGATAGATTGGGAGACTATCAGTTCGTACAGTGCTGTATTGGTACTGTTTACGCTTTGGTTCCCTGTTCCCCATACCCAGCCCAGATTCGCAAAATAAGTCGTGTTTGGAGAAAGGTAGCCGTAGCTCCCCGCATTCATCACGTGATGGATGCTAGCAAAATCACTGTTGGTTCCAAATTCATACCCTATGTAAGGATTGATGTAGGGATTTCCTGATTGATAGTCCGCATAAGTGCCTCCGTGAATAAAATTGCCAAAGTTCGTGAATTTTGTGGTGGCCCAAAAATCATCGCGCTGAAGCCAGTAAAAATTCCGCACTCGCGCGCTCAACATTCGACCTGCAATTGTTCCAATTGTATTTGTAAAAAATGAGCGGTCCTGACTCAATAAACTCCCCCCGTTAGTAGCGAAGCGCGGGGCCTGAAATCGTGAAGTGCCGTTGGCAGGCCTGTCGAGCAGTGCTCCAGAGCCAAACTGATACCTTCCCACTTGATCCACCGCCGTAGCACCCGGTCCCGAGGCCGACAATGATCCGAAGGTATTGGTGTTGCCCGTTCCGTCGAAAATATAGTCACTGATGTTGGTCGAAGCATACGAAGCATTAAACGTGTCATAGACAATCCAATCCCAGCCGGCCAACATTCCTTTGATTCCTAGCCCCATCGATCCCTGTGGTTGGAACTGGCCGAACTGGCTTCCGAAAGAGAGAATAGCGGACGGGGTTCCATAACCCCATTTGTCAATCATTGGAAGATAAAAGGCACCTAATTGCGCTCCAAAGCTAAGCGGTCCCATGTTCAAGTTGGCGTTCGCGTTCAAAGTGATGACTGAACTCCAACCACTTGCGTCACCGATACCTGTTGGAGTGTTGAAGTCGGTATAGAATGTCCCAACTCCCGCACTGAAATTACTGAGAACTAGCGGGCCCAGCCCAACTTTCCACCCGTCCAGCCAAGACGATCCGGTTTGGAAATCGGCATTAAGTCTGTTAAACAAGCTCACGCCAAGGGTCCCAAATCCTGCATCAGCACCGATACCTGCAAGAACGGTACCATTGTCGAAGACCGCACTGCCTTGGGTCACGCTTTGGAGCCAATTGCTGTTCCCTCCATTTCTGGGTCGGAAGAAAGCAGGAGCCCGAGGGCCGTTGATGACGTTACTACGCCCGCCCACACCGCCTTGGCCAAAATTAAAAGAATCGTTGATTTGCGGTCCGCGTGAAAAATTATCCTGTGCCTCCATTCGGGCAAGCGAGAGCAAAGCTGCTAGCACGAATACAAATTTTAGAGGAACTATAAAACGGTGCATAAAAAAATGATGTCAACTAGCTCATTGGCAGCTTTTTTGAAAGGGTGGTCATTGAACGTTTTTGTTTCGGGATTGTAATACCTCTTTCAAGGTAGATTCGGAGTTGAATAGACGATAAGAGGCATAGAACACCGGGCCGATGAAGGGCAACAAAACGATCAGGCTCCAAACTAGTTTTGCGATTTTCCGCAGGTTCATGAAAGTAAGGATGCTTTGGAAACAAGCCAGCAAAACCAAACAATAGAGTCCGACCCCCAGCCAAACCGCCTCAGGAATCAGGTTTTGGGGATGCAGAGTGAAAAGATTTTCGAAGAAATAGCGCATGAATCATCAGCGTAACACCACACAGGTGGACGCAAATTGACGGGTTGCAATCACATTAGCGATTGTCATCGTGGTCGTTGCGCTCAAATTGTGCCAATGGCACATTTTTCCTCAGACGACCCCGGCTTCTCCAAGCAGCAGATGAAAGAGGTGAATGCCACGCAGGCGGCCTTTTACGAGTCCATTCAAGCAGCCGAAAAAAAGGGGGCTGTCAAAGACGGGTACGTCGCGACTGAACGGGCGGGGTGGGTGACGCGCGTCTGGGCCGCCTTGCGCAAGCAGCGCAAAAACCTCCTCATGCAGCACGGGGTGCGCGAGCATGTGGAGGAACGGGTGCGCAACTGCATGCTGGAGGCCTCTCGGGGCGATGTTCTGGAAATCGGCTGCTTCAATGGCACCCGCAACTCCCTCTGGCTGGCACGGCACTGCGCTCATTACACCGGCCTTGATCTCAGCCCTTCGGCCCTTCAGGTGCTTCAGGGCAAGCTTAGCAGCGAGGGGCTGAATGCCAAAACTGAACTCCGGGCGGGGGATCTACTCGATTTCACTTCGGATAGAAAATTCGACCTGGTTTACGCGCAGGGGGTCTTGCATCATTTTCAGCATCCAGAGGTCCTTTTCCCGCTCATTCATTCCCTCATGAAACCCGGCGCCTTGCTGGTGTTTTCTGACCCGGTGGAGATCAACCTGCTGTTGCGCTTCGTGCGGAGGCTCTACCGCCCTTTTCAGACCGACCATGCCTGGGAGTGGCCCTTTACCTCCCAAACGGTGGCTGCTTTGGAGCAGTCGTTCGTACTTAGTGAGGCGTTTGGGTATGGACGCTTCTCTACTCTCTGGATGCCATTCTTGTCCATGCCGGGGCTGAATCTTCTCCTGGGGAGAGCCTACCGCAGGCTGGTCGAATGGGAACTGGCCCGGCCTTTTGATCAACGAAAAGTCTGGCAAAACGCGGTGGTGTATGGGGCGGCGCACGCACGCGCTGCTTAGCCAGAAAATCTGGTTGCCACTCCTAAGGTCATCCAATGAAGGAATCCCAAGGCTGCTCTTCAGTTCCGACGACCGGCAGCTTGGAGCGTGCGGCGCGTTTTCTTAGTCATTGGGACTCGCTCTGGTGCTGGCTGAAACCCGCCTGCCGGTTTTGCTGCTGGAGCTGTGGGATTCTCAGTATTGCGGGCATGCTACTCGTCATGCGTTCAGCGGAGCGGGTGACCCTGCTAGCCGTCGCCAACTATGCCCCCCCGATTTTTTGGCTGATTCCTTGTGGAATATTGATTCCGCTGGCGCTCCTAGTGCGCGGGTATTCCCTTGTGCCGCTGTTGAGTGCCATTTCACTCTGGTGGTTGGTTTTTGCTGGCTGGGAACCCTCGGGTGGCGTGCGTAAATCGGGAGGACAATCGGAGGTGCTGACCCTGATGACGTACAACCGGGGGCAGGCCCAGGGGCACAGCTTGCAGCCCTTTTTGGCGGAGACGCGACCCGACATAGTGGCCTTGCAGGATGCGCGCGGCAAACCGGGTTACTACCGCACCCACCCCGCTTACGGGGTTTATCATGAGGTGCGTGATGAAGGAGAGTTTGTGCTGCTCAGCCAGCATCCCGTCCTCGGGCAAACAAGATTGACCGCCTCTGGTTTTCCGCCTGCCGACAAAGGCGAGGTCTTTTATGGGGTGCGCTGGGAAATCGACTGGCAGGGGCGCCTCATCTCCCTTTACAGCATTCACTTTCCCTCACCCCGACGCCAATTGGGTCGTATGGGGCTGCGCAGTCTGGTCCCCGACATGGCCAACTGGATGCGTGGCACGGCATCTGAGGCTGATGGCTACTGGCAATGGCGGGAACGAATGGCAGGGGAGCTTGCGCATCTGCTGCAGAAAGAAACCCTGCCCTGGATCATGGTGGGTGACTTGAACACACCGCCCAGAGGACTGGCCTATGCCCGTCTTGTGGAAGTTGGATCGGATCTGCACACTGAGTGCGGCTCGGGATTCGGCTTCACTTTTCCAGGTGACACAAGAAACCCGCTCGCCCTTGGGCAGCCATGGTTGCGACTGGACTATGTGTTCGCCGATCCCGCTTCCTGGCAGGGAAAATGGCTGCAGCCTGAAGCCGGCGCACTTTCCCAGCACCGCCCTTTGGCAGCGGGATTGGTCCTGCGAGGGGCAATAAAGTAAAAGTTCCGATTGGATTCGGACTCCTGTGTGGCTATCAACAATTCGAAAGCATTCCCAGCATGAAACGATTAAAAAGGAATCCTTGATGCAGCTGGCAAAGACCACACGACCGGGCCAGTTTTTCCACTCCCTCGAAGCCGTGCGGATCTGCGCGGTGGTGCTGGTGCTGCTGCAGCATGAGAGCTTGCTGGCCAGGAACTATCTTGGGTTCGACTTCGCCTTTGGGATTTTCAGCCGGGGGCAGTTCCGCATCGACCTCTTCTTCCTCCTGAGCGGTTTTTTTGCCACCTGGCTGGGAGGACGCGGCCAACAATCCCAAAACCCAGGGATTCATTTTTTGGGAAACCGTCTGCGCCGCCTGCTTCCGCTTCTTTGGGTTTTGACCACGGCCAAGTTGATGCTGATTGTCATGGCGGGTTCCGCCGGACGGCATGAGGGCTGGGGCTGGTTCCAAATCCTGCGTTCCTACACGATGCTGCCAGCTCCAGGATACCCCCTGATTCTGCCGGCCTGGACGCTGAGCTTTGAACTCATCTTCAGCACCGCGTGGACGGTCCTGCTGTGTGTGTCGCAACGTGTCAAACTCACCACGCTGCTGCTCTGGGCCCTGGCCATTGGCGTGCATGGGTTCACTTGGCATGAAAAACCTTCTAGCTGGCTTCCAGGATTTCTGCTGCACCCCTACTTCCTTGATTTCATTGGCGGTGCCTTCTTGGCCGAATGGGTGGCTAGGACGACCTTGCGGGCGCAAAGTGCGCTGATGCTGATTGCTCTTGGCTGCCTATCTCTCGCACTCTGTCTGGCCTTGGAAATGGAAATGAAGCACTGCTCCGAACTCGTCCGCCGGATTGCCTGGGGCAGTTCCTCTGCGCTGGTCATTGCCGGACTGGCCATGTGGGAGAGGGTAGGTGGGAAGTTTAACACCCTCGGGCGTTTTCGGCTGCTGGCACAGTCCAGCTACAGCATCTACCTGACCCACAGCCTGCTGTTGGTTGCCTTGCTGCCTCGTTTCAAAAGCCTGCTGCAGCACCCCATCGCCGCCCACGCCGTACTCATCGGGTTAGCGGGTGGAATCTGCCTGATTGGTGTCGGGGTGCACCTTTGGGTCGAGAGGCCCTTGTTAAAGTGGTTCCGCAACTCCGGGCCCGTCCCTCGAACGAATGAAAGTCAAAACAGCCGTTGATTCTTAGGCGCGACCCACTTAAAGTTCATCTCCATGAAAATGATTTTGACAATCGCACTGATGTCCCTGCCTTTTTTCTCCCGTTTGGCAGCTGTTGAGCCTACGTTTCCAGGCCGCTGGTCGGAGCCGTCTGCTGCTGGTAACAAGCCGGTGATGGACACCAGTTCCCGGTATCGTCTTATTGATAAAAGTATTCAGAACGGTCAGTTTGGTGACATTCGCCCGAACATGATTTACAGATACGGATATCCTTTCCAGAGGAAGATTGAAGGGAAACATTACTGGCTGGTGCCGGTCAGGTATTTCGCGTCAGCCCCATCGGCCAGCATTTACACCCAAAGCCGCATCGTGGCTGAGGCTTATGCTTGCATCAATCATGACCGGGTTGAATTCTGGATTCCAAAATATAGCCAGCGGTTTGGTCTGTAGTTTTCGACCTCAGTTCGTGCCATTCAAGGCAGTGGCAGGTGGCAAAACTAGCGAGGCGAGCGGGTGACGAACTTGTTCCTGTATGCTGCCCTCTGCGGGTGCGCGACCGTTGATCCTGTGACGGTACAATGTAAGAATCAGACTGTGCAGCAGCAATGCAGAATCATTTTGCCTGTTGTATCTTGCGGGGACAAGCGTCGCTTCCAAAACCCACGCAAAGGAATGAGTTAGTTTCTCGCCTTGTTCTGCCCATAAAGGTGGGCGCTGTAATACTTGGGCTGGTAGCGATAGTAATAATAAACGTTATCTGGAGAGGTCAGGTCCACTCGGTTCAAAACAAAGCCGAAGAACTGACCTCCGCCAGCAGCTAAGGCTTGGACCGAAGCGGAAGCTTCGCTGTAGGTCGTGTAATTGGCGCGGACTACAAAAACGATCCCCGCTGAGAGTCTCAAAAGAGGGTAACAATCAGCGAGGCCTAGCACAGGAGGCGAATCGATAATCACATGATCAAATCGGCCCTTCAGTTCTTCAATCAGGACTCTAGTTTGTTCTGTCTCCAGAATTTCAGGTGCATCACTGCGGGTTTCTCCTGTGGTGATTACGGCTAGGTTGGGCACCGTCGAAAGCGGGAAGTGTAGAATGTTGTCAATGGTGAGAGCGTTGGTATGTCCTGTGAGATGATCGCTTAGCCCAGGGCTGCGCTCGATATCAAAGCTGCGATGAATGCGTCCGCGTCGCATGTCAGCGTCCACCAGAACAATTCGTGATCCCGCTTGTGCCATGGCAACCGCTAGTCGCATGGCAATTGTCGTCTTCCCTTCGCGCGGGCGTGAGCTGGTTACTAGGATCACCTTGGTATCGCGTTGCCCATGGGCGCTGAACAAAATGCCTGATCGCATGATTCGGAATGACTCTCCATTGTATGATTCGGAGATAAGGACCTGCTGTAGCGTCGGGTCATCCGTCACGACACTCAGTGCTGGCAGTCCCGTCACCTCCTCAAGCTCATCCACCCGCGAACTCCAACTCCTGACTCGCTCGAGTAGGAGGGGCACCCCGATAGCTAGGCAAAATCCAAAGGCGAGGGAAGCCATCAATCCTGTTTTCTTGGAAGGTGACACCGGATCTGCTAGCCTGCTTTCCACGGTGGAAAGATATTCCACAGAAAACCGATCCTGATTTATGGTGTAGGCAGCGGCGGCGATCCGCTTCTGGAGTTCCATGGCTCCTTCGTGAGCGGGTAAATATTCGGCCTTGATAAGGTCCCATTCTCGCTCAAACGAGTCGAACTCCTTCTGGAAACGTGCGTATTCTGGAAGCTGGGACTCCAGTTCCTTTGCTTGGGAACGAAGGCGGTCAGTTTCCAGACTAAACCTTCGCAGCAATACACTCAAATCACTCTGCAAACGACGCTGCAGGGACTCCAGATCACCATCAATGGCCACTATTTGGGGGTGACCGCTAAGAAACTTGTTGGAAAGTTCATTTTTCTTCGATACAAGCTTTTTCTCCTGCGCCAGCAGATCGCTCCAGTCATTCGTTTTCCCAATGAGGGAGGGCACCACCACGATGTTTGTTTTCGCCCCCTCGGAACTGGGCAGTGAGGCCGGCCGACCCACGATTGTTGGCGGAGCCATTCCAGGCTCTTGGTTGAGCATGCTACCGATGGCGGGATACTCTGCTTCAAATCGCGAAAGAACCGAGAGGCGTTCTTCGACATTCAGGCTCGTGTCTGCGAGAGTTCTCTCGACCGAGGCGCGTATTTTGATTCGAGCGCGTGTGCGCAACAGTTCGGCCGGAATCCTGTCCAGTTCCTTCTTGTCTATGTATTTTTCCAACGAATGGTGACTTTCAGCGAAATCGTAACTAGTCGAGGATTGCTGTTCGCTGACCTTTTTAAGGTTCTGTATTTCCTCTTTGAACACGGTGTTTAGCAGTATGCGTCTGCCCTCACGCACCTGCCTCACATAATCGTTATAACCCTGCACGATCAGTTTTGGCCAGGCCTCCGTAAAGGCAGGGTAATATGACCACGTTTCTAAGATCGTGGTGCCTGCGTCAAATTCACGCAGGCGGATTTTTTGAAGATACTTGTCGGTCAGTGTTTCGTAGTTGGTGTAGCCAGCAGAAAGGCCCATCATGGAAGCGGTGTGCTCCTGAACAGAGCGGTGCAGAAACGCCTGACCAAAGTACTTCGTTTGAATACCGTATTCCTCAGCGGACGTGATGGGCAGGCCGAGGTTGTGTACTTTGATGAGCGCCCGAGTGTAATAAACGGAACGCGTGTAAACGTAAAACACCAGTCCTGCTGTTAGCCCTAGCAGCATCAGAAGATACATTAGCCGCAGGTGCCGAATAAACCCCAAGACAATAGACACCAGTTTTTGCCATCTAGCGGCAATGGTTTCTCTCGGCGGGCTTTGGTTCACAGGCTGTTAGTCGAATTAAGATTCAATTGGGGGGCCGTCATCAAATCAGAGCCCAAACATCTTGGCTGGCACCTTGATGATGTCCCCAGATTGCAACTCCTCGTCGCGCGCTCGTCCCTCTTCCACGGCATTCAAATCCAAGGGCAGGGTGTAATTGCCTTGATCGATGGTTTTCCTCACAATGGTCACCTTCTTCTTGTTGGCAAAAGGGCCGAATCCCCCAGCATGCACGATGGCATCCAAGCATGTGACACTGCGCCCACGCATGCTGGGAATTTCCTGGAGGCCCTGCTTGGCTACCTGACCATACATGTAAACGGCCACTTTGTGCCTTCCAGATGCATCCTGGCCATCACCGAACACCATGGAGGTGTCCACAATGACCGTCGCCTCTTTCAGTTGAGTCTTTTGAAGTCGCCCCTTGATGTCGCTCTCAATTTCTCGGGTTGTCTTGCCGACTGCCGAAACCCGGCCGAGACGCGAGATGATGACATCCCCAGTCTGGCGAACTGCATACTTTCCATCGAGAGTCGAGTCCTCGAGCACATACAATTCCAGCGTGTCTCCCGGGAGGAAGGTGAAACCAGGACCCACTTGACGCGTGTTTGCACCCTGCATCCAAGGGCGGTCGGCAATGCCTTCCATCACTGGGGTGGTTCCAGAGCATCCAGCCAGGAAAAGTGCAACAGAGAGATACAAAGCATGTATGAAAAGTGGCCTGAACATGGGGAGAATGAGTGCGATTCCGAGAGCGCATCATGCGGGTAACCCCAATGTATTGCAACCAAGACTTGGGTTCATTTTGGCTGCAGCGGTTCTGCGGAAAGGTCGCCAGTATTCCTACCCAAAACGGACACCCCGTCAAAGCGGAGGCTGCGGGCGTCCTGTAAATCGATATTCCCCATTGACATCATGCTGGACCCCATTGATACGACGTTTAGACTTATCTAAACGATGCCAGTTGCCGCCATCTCACCAACTTCCCCTACTAGCCGAGTTTGGCAGCGTCAAAAAAAGCGCTTCATCCTCGCCGCCGGTCACACGGCGCACGGCTTTGGTGTGGGGCGTCAGGTGGGGAGATGTTACGCGCTTCTCATTCTCGCCGCCAGCCCGCTCTGTCTGGATGAAATGGCGCAGGGACTCAGCATCAGCAAGGCCAGTGCCAGCATCGCCCTTCGCAGGCTCGCTGCTTGGAAACTGGTGCAACGCGTGCCGGTCGAAGAGGGGCGTAGGGATTACTATCGCATCGACGGAAACTTCGCCCGCGTCATCCGTGAAGGGTTGCTGCCCATGGCACAGGGCAAACTGGCCAGTGCCGGAGTGATTCTCGACGACATGCTGCGCTCCGTACCAGCGTCGGTAGGTAACGCGGATAGTGCCCGCCCCGAATCGCCTCCTGATTCAGTCGATGTCCGGCAGTTGTTGCAGGAGGCGAAAGCGCTTCAGGAGAAATTGTCTTTTATTTTGAACAGCGGCCTAGCCGCCCGATTTTTATAGTTCGCATTCCTTGGGACCTTGAGGACCCAGCATTCAATTTTCATGATTCTTGAGGCCACAGACCTGTGACCAATGGCGGTAGCTTGCTCAGAAAGGCCTGACAAGGTACGAAAAGTTTACATGCAGCCCAATTCAACACCGTCTGTTCCTCGAGATGACTGGGACCTCGTGATCCAGCCCAAAATAGGCTGGTTTGACCTTCACTTGGCCGATCTCTGGCGCTACCGCGACCTGCTATGGATGTTCGTGCGACGGGATTTCGTGGCAGTTTATAAGCAGACCATTCTCGGGCCGCTTTGGTTCTTCATTCAGCCGCTCCTCACCACCCTCACGTTTACCGTCATTTTTAGCGGCGTTGCCAAGCTGTCCACGGATGGGCTGCCACCCATCCTATTTTATCTGGCCGGGACCACGGCATGGAGTTATTTTGCCACTTGCCTGACCAAGACCGCCAACACCTTCAAGGACAACGCCAGTCTCTTTGGTAAGGTCTATTTCCCCCGGCTCATCACACCACTTTCCATCATCATTTCCACTCTCGTTCAGTTTGTCATTCAATTTGTATCGCTCCTCGTTGGTATCGGATGGTTCTTGTTTCAGGGGGCTGAGTTGCATCCTCAATGGCTGGGCATCCTGTTCGTTACCCCGATTCTTATTCTCATGATGGGCGGCCTTGGTCTCGGTTCAGGTATCGTCATCTCCTCCTTAACCACCAAATACCGGGATCTTGCTTTTCTGATCACTTTTGGGGTCCAACTGGCGATGTATGCCACTCCAGTCGTCTATCCACTATCTTCAGTGCCCGAAAAATACCGCTTCTGGCTCGAACTGAATCCCATGACTGGCATTATCGAAGCCTTCCGAACCCTTTATCTTGGCGCCGGCTCCTTCTCCTGGACTCTGCTCGGTTACTCCGCTGCTACCACAGCCATCATTCTCTTTCTGGGGGTTGTCATTTTCAATCGCGTAGAGAAAACGTTTATGGACACCGTTTGAGTGGACTCATCCGTGTCTTGGGGATGCCCAGCCTAGAGAATAGCGGCTGAAGTTTTGTTTTTTCATTTTTCGATTCTGGCACATTCCCAGCCCATGCCTAGTGCTTCCATGCCAACACGAAGAGTCAGCATCATCGGAGCTGGATTGGTGGGCTTGGCGACCGCGATCAAACTGAAGGAAGTCTGTCCAAGTTTTGACATCACTGTGTGGGAAAAAGAGCGGGATGCGGGCCAGCATCAGTCCACCCATAATAGCGGCGTTCTTCATGCCGGACTCTATTACAAGCCGGGCTCTTTGAAGGCGCGGCTCGCCGTCGAAGGCATTCGCGAAATGACCGCCTTTTGCGTTGAGCACCGTATTCCTCACGATATTTGCGGAAAGGTGGTGGTCGCCACGGACGCCAGTGAGGTTTCTAGGCTTGACGGCCTGTTTGAGCGGGGTTTGGCAAACGGCTTGATGGGGATTCGTAAACTCAGCCGGGATGAACTCAAGGAGCTTGAGCCGCTGGCAGAGGGGCTGGCGGCCATTCATGTGCCTGAGGAAGGAATCATTGATTATCGCGCCGTGGTCGCGGCCATGAAAGGTGTGCTTGAGAGCCAGGGGAGCGTGTTGCGCCTTTCAAAAGGTGTGCAATCCATGCGTTTTGCTTCCGCCAAGTGGCATGTTTCTTCGTCCTCGGATTCCTACGAGTGTGATTTTATTATCAACTGCGCGGGCCTTCAAAGTGACCGGGTGGCAAGGCTGGCCGGAGAAGTCCCCACCACAAGAATTGTCCCTTTCCGCGGAGAATACTTCTGCTTAAAAGCGGACATGGGAGCGAAGCTGCGCAAACTGATCTACCCTGTTCCTGATCCGGTTTTTCCTTTTCTAGGAGTGCATCTCACCCGTCTCATTCATGGTGGCGTGGAGGCCGGGCCAAATGCAGTGCTCGCCCTTGCCCGTGAGGGTTACAAAAAGTGGAGTGTTAACTTGCAGGACATGTTTGAAGCTCTTGGGTTCAGCGGGCTGTGGAAATTCATGGCCGCTCATCCGCGGATGTGCTTCCAGGAGGTCTCCTGTTCCCTCAGTAAAAAATTCTTCTGCAAAGCACTTCAGAAACTCGTGCCTTCGATCCAGGAAAGCGATTTGCTTCCAGGCGGTGTTGGTGTCAGGGCGCAGGCCATGACCGCTAACGGCCAACTGGTTCAGGACTTCGATTTTATTGAGCGGGCTAACGCTCTTCATGTTTTGAACGCGCCCAGCCCTGGAGCCACTGCGAGTCTCGCGATTGGTCGCCATATCGCGGCAAAGGTTTCTCGACTCATCGCCTCGAATTCATGAAGTTCCTTCTCAATCTACCCACATCCAAATCATGCCTCCCACCTCTCTCTTTCTCGATTATGCCGCGAGGTTGACCCATTCAATAAACATGGCTGACTGGTCGGGTGTTTCAAAGCTGGCTGACATGCTTGATCGGGCGCGCAGAGAGCGCAGGCAAGTTTTTCTCTGTGGCAATGGCGGTAGTGCGGCAAATGCTGTTCACTGGGCCAATGATCTCACCGCAGCCCTTTTCAAGGGTACCCGGGATGCCTTGCGGACTCATGCCCTGCCGGCCAATATCGCAGTTATGTCCTGTCTCGCGAATGACTTGTCCTACGAAGTCGCTTTCTCACAGCAATTGAGAGTCCTCGGCGAACCGGGAGATCTGCTCATCGTGCTCTCGGGTAGCGGCAATTCACCCAACATTCTCTCAGCCTTGAGGGAGGCCAAGGTGCTGGGAATTCAGTCCGTTGCAGTGCTGGGCTTTGATGGCGGTGCCGCGCTGGCATTGGCGGATCACCCGGTGCATTTTCCTGTTCATGACATGCAGATCGTGGAGGATCTCCAACTCGTCGTCGGACACATGCTGATGCGCCAGTTGGCAGCCATGCACACACCTGTAACCATCTGACACTACTGCTGTTCTGATGTCTGATATTGTCATTCAAGTTTCAGACCTTTCTAAAGAGTACCGTCTTGGAGAGGTCAGTACGGGCATGTTTGTGCGAGACTTGAACCGTTGGTGGCATCGTGTTCGAGGACGCCCCGACCCTTATTCGCGCCTGCGTGAAGATCATGTGACCTCAGGAGGTTCGAGTCAACATACTGAGGAAGTCGTGTCGGCTTTGAAAAATGTAACATTTGAAGTTCGTCATGGTGAAGTGCTGGGAATCATTGGCCGGAACGGTGCCGGTAAAAGCACTCTGCTCAAAATCCTCTCCCGGGTCACCTCTCCCACGACGGGATCTGTCAAAGTTCGCGGACGCATGGCCAGCCTGCTGGAGGTGGGAACAGGATTTCACCCAGACCTGACAGGTCGCGAAAATATTTTCCTCAATGGTGCCATCCTTGGCATGTCGAAAAATGACATCAAACATCGCTTCGATGAAATCGTGGAGTTTTCAGGTTGTGGTAAATACATCGACACCCCGGTCAAGCGTTACTCCAGTGGCATGTATGTGCGTCTGGCCTTTTCCGTCGCTGCCCACCTCACTACGGACATTCTGATTGTCGATGAAGTGCTGGCTGTTGGTGATATGGAGTTTCAGAAAAAATGCCTCGGCAGGATGGGGGAAGTTGCGAAGCAGGGGCGCTCGGTGCTTGTGGTTTCCCATAACATGGCTAGTGTCAGCAGTCTCTGCAGCCGTGCGATCTTGATTCAAAAGGGCGGCATTATCGCCGATGGCAGTGTGGACGAAGTAGTTCCGCAATACTTGAAAGCCGGGGCAGAACAAAGTGGCCTGTTCTCTCCTCCGCCTGAAGAAATCCCGGGCAATGAATTGGTTCAACTATTGTCGGTCGAGATCACTCAGGAAGGAATGAATATCCCTTGTGCGAATGTAGATGTTGCAAAAGATATTCTCATCCGAATCACATATCGATGCCTTAAAGCGGGACTACCATTATACGCCGCGATTTGGCTCAAGGATTCTATGGGAACGGTTGTGTTTGTTTCTGGTAATGCACCAGATTTCAATAGTCTTCGAGACGAGTGGTGGGGTAAACCGCATCCATCTGGAACTTATTGTTCCGAGTGTAAAATTCCAAGTAAACTACTTAACTACGGAATGTACTACCTGACACCGATTGTTGGAACAACACCTTCAAATACTCAAATACTCTTGGAGGACAAAATTTCTTTTGTTGTTCATGATACTGGTTTCTGCCAAAGAAGTCACCATAATCATCGGCTGGGAGTAGTGCAACCAGCCTTAGAATGGCAGACTGAAGTTGCTCACCTCTAAATTCCACATCGCTATATATGTCCGCTAGAGTTCTCGTAATCGGCAGCAACTCCTTTTCCGGGGGCAGCTTCGTCCGCTACCTCCTTAAGCAGCCCGGATTTGAGATCGCAGGTGCCAGTCGCTCCCCCGAGCCGGAGTCCTGCTTTCGCCCTTACGCATGGGATCAGTCTACAGGTGGATCGACGTTCAGTTTTTATCAACTCGATCTGAGTCGCGACCTGGATGCATTGGTGAAAGTTGCCGCTGACATGCAGGCCACGCATGTGGTCAACTTTGCCGCCCAAGGGATGGTCGCGGAAAGCTGGCTGAAACCCGAGGACTGGTACCAGACGAACACCGTGTCCACCATCATGCTGCATGACCGCCTGCGGAAGCTCGACTGCCTACAGAAGTATGTCCACATCTCAACTCCCGAGGTTTACGGCAGCACCGACGGACTCATCAAGGAGAGCCGGAATTACAATCCAAGCACTCCTTATGCCACATCGCGTGCCGCGTGCGATATGAGCCTGCATAACTTCCTGGAAAACTACGATTTCCCTGTCGTGTGGACGCGCGCCGCGAACGTTTATGGCCCCGGACAGCAGCTCTACCGGGTCATCCCGCGAATGATTATGGCGATTTTGACCGGCCAGAAGCTCCAACTCCATGGCGGTGGCTACTCGATCCGCTCGTTCATTCACATCGATGACGTGGCCTCCGCCACATGGGCCATTGCACAGGACGCGGAGCCTGGTGGTATTTATCACATCAGTACGGACCGCTTCATCAGCATCCGTGATCTTGTGAAACTTGTTTGCGAAAGAATGGGCGTGGAATTTGCAAAGCACATCGAGGAAGCTCCCGAGCGCGACGGAAAAGATGCCGCCTACCTTCTTGACGCCTCGAGGGTGAAATCAGAATTCCATTGGGCGCCTCGTATCGACTTGGAGGAAGGTATTGATGCCACTATCTCCTGGGTAAACGAGAATATAGAAGTCTTAAAATTCGCTCCACTGAAGTATATTCATAAATCCTAATAAATTAATTTAGACAACAATATAAAATTTCAAATATATGGGAATGCCATCACAAATAGTTCGCATAATTATTGAAGCGAACAATCGAAAAAATTTTACAGGAAAGGGTTTATTCATTGGTCGTCAATCAACCTATTTGACAGAACCCATGGTGACAAAATTATTTCTGGAAGAGAAGCTACATATAAATAAACACAAGCCATTCAAAATTGACAATAGTACTCGGGGTTCTCAGGGGAAAGGCTGGGTGTCCGATAGTTCACTGCTCAGCAATTTTTGCGATATGGACTTCGTAGCCTCTGACGTGACTGATTACGAGGGTGCTGAGATTGTAATGGATTTGAATGAGCCATTGCGCGCAGATCTGAGAGAACGCTTCGATTTTATATATAATGGCAGTTGCCTAGATAACTTGTTCAATACCTCAAATGCTATTCAAGGTATTACACAGATGCTAAACGCCGAAGGGACTATTGTGCACCTAGAACATGGAACAGACTGCAATAGTCCATACTTAAAATTCACCCCGGGGTGGATATTTGATTACTATTTAATAAATCGGTTCAACAGAGTGCAGGTTTTTATTGCATATTTTAACAAGTGGGACGGGGATTGGGACTTGTTTGAGTGGAATCCAGTTATTGATTTCGATCGGAAAAAATTGGATTGGCACTTCCAGCCCTTGAAAGGGATGGATTATTTCTTGATTGCTATTGCAGAGAAGGGGGGCAGCTCAACTTCAAGTGTGGCGCCAATGCAAGAACATTATAGAACTGAAAAGGATAAACAAATTTACAATGCACTTGCGCTGAATAATTATGATAGATTGTGCGCGGACAAAATTGAATGGAATAAAAATGAGTTTCATCAATGTGTAAATTATGCAGATGTGGTCAAAGTTCATTCACTCTTAGCGCGATGCCTAGACCCAAAACTGGTTTGGAAAATCAGGAAACGGCTGGGGCGGCAACAGCCGATGCCGAAAATTCCTGCGAATACAAAATTCAGGCGATCGCTTAGTGGGGGATCCCTGTAACAATCTAGCCTCGATAGGCATTGTAGTGAATTTAACAGCTATCTTATAATATTTTGAATACAGTCTTAGTAACCGGCGGTTGTGGCTACACGGGCACCCTTCTGACACGTCAGCTTCTCTCTGCTGGCCACCAGGTCACCGTTTTTGACACTCAGTGGTTTGGCAATCACCTCGAAGCTCATCCATTCCTCAAAGTCGTCAAAGGTAACATCCGCAATGTGGACAGCATTCCTCTTGATGGCATTGAGACGGTCTTTCATCTCGCCAACATTGCCAATGATCCTGCCGTGGACCTCGAGCCCACGCTCTCCTGGGAGGTCAACGTTCTTGCCGCGATGCAGATGGCCGACCAATGCGTGCGTAAGGGGGTAAAGCAGTTTGTCTTCGCTTCCTCCGGCAGCGTTTATGGCCTCAAGGATGAGGATCGCGTCACCGAGGACCTCGAACTCGTGCCCATCTCCGTTTACAACAAGACCAAGATGGTTGCCGAGCGTGTGCTGCTGAGCTACGCGGACAAAATGCAGGTCCTGTGTGTGCGCCCTGCCACGGTCTGCGGTTACTCTCCCCGCATGCGCCTTGATGTGGCCGTGAACATGCTCACCTTCCAAGCCCTCAAGAACAAGCGCATCACCGTTTTCGGGGGTGACCAGACTCGTCCAAATATCCACATTGAGGATCTGGTGGATGTTTACATGCATCTTCTTGCCAATCCCCAAATTGCCTCCGGTTGCTACAACGCGGGCTTTGAAAACATCACCATCTTGGAGATTGCCAATCGCGTGACGGAAATCATTCCTGCTGAGGTGGTTGTCAGTGAATCCAATGACCCACGTTCCTACCGCCTCGATTCGAGCAAGCTGCTCGCGACGGGCTTCAAGCCGAAGCGTTCCGTCGGCCAAGCCATTCGCGAGATGATCGAGCTTTACCAGAAGGGCATCCTCACGGACAACGAGAAGTCACACACCGTGAAATGGATGCAGCAGCTCATCAAGACAGGTGGCCTTGTCTAAAGAACCGCTTCCTGTCTGATGAAAACTCTCGCCGCCATTTTGGTCGAGCAAAAAAAGCCTCTCATCCTCGATGAGGTGAGCATTCCGCTGCTGCGTTTTGGCCAGGTGCTCGTCGAAATCGCCGCGACCCGCATCTGCGGATCCCAACTCGGTGAGATCGAAGGCGTCAAAGGTCCAGATCGCTGGCTGCCACATCTTCTCGGTCATGAAGGCGGTGGCACGGTGCTCGAAGTCGGCCCTGAAGTCACGCATGTGAAGCCGGGAGACCGCGTGGTGATGCACTGGCGTCCAGGGCTGGGCCTTCAGCCCAAACCTGCTGTGTATGACTGGAACGGCAATGCCACAAATGCCGGCCCGATCACCACTTTCCAGCGCCTCAGCGTTGTGGCGGAAAACCGCCTCACGGTGGTGCCTGCGGACACTGATTTTGAGCTTTGCTGCCTGCTGGCAGACACGCTCACCACCGGCTTTGGCACCGTCACCAATGATGCCCGCGTCCGCCTCGGCGAATCCGTTGTCATCATCGGTTGTGGAGGTATCGGCCTGGGTGCTGTGCTGGGAGCCTCGCTCGCCGGAGCTTGCCCGGTCATCGCGGTGGATATCGTGGATCACAAGCTCGATAAAGCGAAGCAGTATGGCGCTACCCATACCATCAATTCAAAGTCCACGGATTTCCGCGCTGCCGCCGAGGAGATCCTCAAGGGGAAAGCCGATGTCGTCATCGACGGCACGGGCAATCCCGGCGTGCTTCAGGAGGCGCTGGCCCTCACGGCACCGAAGGGCCGCTGCGTGGGCATCGGCGTCATGCCTTACGACCGCACCATTTCCATCAACACGCTTCAATTTCACTTTGGCAAGGAACTCACCGGCTCCGAGGGCGGTTCCAGTCTGCCTGCCATCGACATCCCTCGCCAGCTTCGCATGATCGAGCATGGTCGTTTCGACCCGAAGGGCATGGTTTCGCACCGCCTGAAGCTCGAAGACGTCAACGACGGCATTGCCCGCATGCGCAGCGGCGAGACGATTCACAGCATCATTCATTTCTGATCCGCTCTCATGGCCGATATCGACATTGCTGAACTCCAAAAAATCGCCGCTCGGCTGCGGGGCAAAGTCATCGACATGGTCGCCGCCTCCGGCGCGGCGCATCTTGCCTCCGCCATGTCATGCATCGACATCCTCGTGGCTGCTTACTGGCGCATTTTGAAGCTCGATGCCGCCACGGCGGCTGATCCGCTGCGGGATCGATTCATCCTCAGCAAAGGCCACGCTGCCAGCGCCCTCTACGCGGTGCTCGCCGAGCGGGTTTTTTTCAGCAAAGACTGGCTGGATAGCTTTGCCACGCACGGTGCGCCTCTCGCTGAGCAGCCCGCTCCTGGGTGTGCGCCAGGCGTCGAGCTGGCCACGGGTTCTTTGGGGCATGGACTTCCTGTTGGCGCAGGTCACGCCCTAGCGGCGCAGATCCAAAAGCATGACTACCAAGTCCTCGTCTGCATGAGCGATGGCGAATGCAATGAGGGCACCGTGTGGGAGGCTGCCATGTTCGCCGCTGCTCGTAAGCTCCAGAACCTCACCGTCGTCGTTGATTACAACAAATGGCAGGCCACCGGACGCTCCAACGAGGTCATGCAGCTCAGCCCGCTGCGTGAGAAATGGGCGGCTTTTGGTTGGAAGGCCGTCGAAGTCGATGGACATGACATCTCCGCTCTTATTGACGCTCTCGACCGCTCCAAGCAGGAGGCTGGCAAGCCCACCGCCATCATCGCCCACACGGTGAAGGGCAAGGGTGTCTCCTTCATGGAGGATGACAACAACTGGCACTACCGCGTGCCCAAAGCCGCCGAGGTGGAGGCGGCTAAAAAAGAACTCGGACTCGTATGAGAAACGCTTTTGCAGACGAGATACTTTCCCTCAGCAGGCATGACCCGCGCGTGGTCTTGCTCTCCGCCGACATCGGCAACCGCCTCTTCGACAAGCTCAAGGCGGAGTTCCCTGACCGCTTTTACAACTGCGGCGTGGCTGAGGCGAACATGATCGGTGTGGCTGCTGGCCTGGCCCAGAGCGGCTTGCGCCCGTTCTGCTACACCATCACGCCCTTCATCACCTACCGCTGCATGGAGCAGATCCGCGTGGATCTTTGCTACCATCACTTGCCTGTCACCGTCGTCGGCACAGGTTCTGGTTTGTCGTATGCCTCACTGGGCGGCACACACCATTCCTGTGAGGAAATGGGCATGCTGCGTCTGCTTCCTGGTCTCACTGTCGGCGGCCCGGCTGATGCGCCGGAGTTACGTGCCTTGTTGCGCGATTCGTTGAACCAAAACGGCCCTGTTTACCTTCGAATCGGCAAGAAAGGCGAGCCGCAGATGCACAGCGAGGTTCCAGCACTGAAGTTTGGGCAATCCGTTATTCTTCGCGAAGGGACTGAAGCCTGCATTTTGAGTATAGGCACCGTTTTGCCCGTCGCCATGGCTGCTGCGGAAAAACTGGCCTCCAGCGGCATTTCGACGCGTGTTGTCACTTTCCCGACATTGAAGCCGCTCGACGAAAAATGCCTCCAAGAGGCTTTTTCGAGCTTTAAGGTCGTCGCCACGCTCGAAGAGCACAGCATTCTCGGCGGTCTCGGTGGTTCCGTGGCGGAGTGGAAGGCCGATCACCCTGAATTGAATGCTCGTCTGGTCCGCCTTGGCACGCCAGATGAGTTCCTGCACCTCACCTGCGAGCAAGAAGAAGCCCGCGAGCACTACGGCCTCACCGCCGAAGGCGTCGCTGGCCGAATCGAGACGCTCCTGCGCCCCGCATGATCATCGGCGTCGATTTCGACAACACGATTGTCTGCTACGACGGGATTTTTCACCGTGTGGCCTTGGAGCGCGGCCTCATCCCTGCTGATCTGCCAAAGGATAAAACGACCGTTCGCAATCACCTGCGCCAGATCGGTCGGGAACCGGACTGGACTGAGATGCAGGGCTACGTTTACGGCCCGCGTCTCATCGACGCTCAAGCCTACCCAGGCGTGCTCGATTTCTTCTGGGCGGCGGTGAAACAAGGCATCGAAGTGCGAATCGTCAGCCACAAAACGAAGCATCCCTTCCTCGGAGAGCAGCACGATCTTCATGCTGCCGCCTGGGGCTGGCTGGAGGCCAATGGATTCTTCGACCCAGCCCGCATCGGCATGCGGCGTGACCAGGTTTTCCTCGAACTCACCAAAGAATCTAAGCACCAGCGCATCGGCACACTAGGTTGCACGCACTTCATTGACGATCTGCCTGAGTTTCTCCTCGATCCTGGTTTCCCGGTGGGTGTCGAACGCATTCATTTCGATCCCTGCGGCACTGCGAAGCCTGAAAATGGTCTGCGCTCCGCGCAATGCTGGGCCCAGATTACCGGTGAGCTTTTGATCAACCCTGCGGTGCTTGATCTGGCACACTCGGTTTTGTTAGGCGATGCACTCAGCCTGAAGCCCGTCAGTGGCGGCGCAAACAACCGGATCTTCCATGCCACAGGTGCTTCCGGCGAGGTCATCATCAAGGCCTATCACCACAGCACGGCGGATCAGCGGGATCGCTTTGCCGCGGAGCAGCGCTTTTACCATCTAGAACTGCCCGCCACGCCCAGACCACTCGCTTGGGATGCCGAAAACCGGCTTGGAGCCTTCAGCGTGATCCATGGTCGAAAACTCACGACGGATGAAGTCACCGCAGAGGATATGCAGCAGTGCATTGAGTGGATCAATGGCATACAACAAGCCCGCCAGCATCACGCGGCGGCTGATGTGGCCCAGGCAGCAGACGCCTGCCTCTCGATCGAAGATCACATCTCACTCGTCGAACGGCGTGTGAAACGTCTTTTGGAGACTGGAGAGGATCATGGAGAGTTTCGCACCTTCGTTTCGGAGGCTCTCGCTCCTCATGTGGAGGATATGGCCTCCCGTATTCGCGAGGAAGCCGGTGCGATGCTCGACTTGCCGCTGCCCATGGAGCACCGGGTGCTTTCACCGTCCGATTTTGGCTTTCACAATGCGCTGAAGGATGAGGCCGGGCGTCTTTGGTTCTTCGATTTCGAGTACGCTGGCTGGGATGATCCCGCCAAGCTGCTTTGTGATTTCTTCTGTCAGCCCCAAGTGCCGGTTTCCATCGAGCATGCGCAAAGATTTGTGGAGACCCTGCAGATGGCCGTTCGGGATGAAGCTCTTCCAGCCCGCTTCAAGCTGCTACTGCCTCTTCACGCAGCCAAATGGGCCTGCATCTTGCTTAATGAGTTCCTGAAGACCGATGCCGAGCGTCGTCGCTTTGCCGGATTGCAGGACCGCCGCGCATCCCAGCTCGAAAAAGCCCGCGCGATGCTCGCCAAGAGCATCTCTTTTTGTTAACGCCCACTCAGTTCCCATGTCCCAGCTCCGCAATTTCGTCTCCCCGCTCCACAAAGCCACCTCCCGCAAATACATTGAGCGCATGTGCGATGACAAGGTGGCCTGCATGCTCAAGGCCAAGGAGTATGAGTTTGACTACTGGGATGGCGACCGCCGCCTAGGCTATGGCGGCTACAAATACCTCGCGGGACGTTGGGCACCTGTGGCCAAGGCCTTGATCGAAACCTATGGACTGAAAGCAGGATCACGTGTCCTCGACGTGGGCTGTGGGAAAGGCTTCCTTCTTTATGAAATGCAGCTCATCGAGCCTGGCCTGGAAATTCACGGCATGGATGTTTCGAAACACGCGATGGAGAACGTCCATCCTGAGCTGAAGGCCAGCTTGGTGAAGCGACATGCCCACGATGCGTTTCCATGGCCGGACAAGCATTTCGACCTCGTGCTCTCCATCAACACGCTGCATAATCTGCGCCTGTTTGAGCTGCAGACGGCTCTTGCGGAGATCGGTCGCGTCGGCAAACAGGGCTACCTCCTCGTCGAGAGCTATCGCAACGAGCAAGAACTGTTCAACCTCCAGTGCTGGGCTTTGACCTGTGAATCTTTCTTCGACGTGGATGAATGGATTTGGCTTTACCAGCACTTCGGCTACACAGGAGATTACGAATTCATCTACTTCGAGTAAAACACCCTCATGGAACTGCACACCAAAGAACCCCAATATGACCGCTGCCTCGAGCTAGCAAATCAGCGCCGTACCACGTTCGGTCTGATGAGCAACCAAGTCTGGCATGATGATCCCAAACGCCTGGGCTTCGTGCTGGCCCGCTATAAATTCGTGGCGAAAATGTTCAGCGGCATGAATCGCGTGCTCGAAGTGGGCTGCGCGGATGCCTTTGGTACACGCGTGGTCTGCCAGGAGGTGAAGAAGGTAACCGCGACTGATTTTGATCCTGTCTTCGTGGCGGATGTGAATGCCCGGCAGGACCCCGATTGGCCGATCGAGTGTCTGACGCATGACCTTATGGCCGGTCCGATGGATCGCGGCTTTGACGGCGTTTATGCGGTGGATGTCATCGAGCACATTCCCCAGCAGGATGAGAATCAATTCGTCGGCAACATGGTGAAGTCCCTCCACGCGAACGGCGTCTGCATCCTCGGTAGCCCCTCACTAGAGTCCCAGGTGTATGCCTCTCCCGGCAGCAAAGCAGGGCATGTGAACTGCAAGACTGGCGTGGAGTTCAAAGAACTGATGGGAAGATTTTTCCACAATGTGTTCATCTTCTCCATGAGTGACGAAGTCGTACACACCGGCTTTCAAAAAATGGCCCACTACCTCTTCGTCCTCGGTTGCAATCGCCGCTAACTCTCCCCAAACACTCCACCGCTAAATTCAAAACTGCCCTACATGAGCAAGATATCGAAAATGACCGCCCTCAACAGTGACGTCTTCGTCACGGATGAAACCTACCCTAGTATTGGCAAGCCGGATGTGGAATTCCTGCGTACAGGAGTAGAGAAAAGCTCCCGTGGGCGTGTCCGCCTCTGCACTCACAAAGTGAATGAGGACAGGCAGCATGAGATGTTCATCTCCTTCACCGGCTCCAACTATGTCCGCCCGAGCTGGCATGTGGGTAAAGACGAGTCCCTGCATGTGCTAGAGGGGGATGCTGATTACATTTTTTTCGATCAGGCAGGCAATGTCATCGACACTGTGGCGCTAGGCACCTACGGCTCTGGGCGGCAGTTCTACTGCCGCATCCCCGCGATGGCGGAGCATGCGCTGGTCATCCGTTCCAGCTCCATCGACATCCATGAGACCACCGTCGGCCCCTTCAAACGCGAAGACACTGTTTTCTCCTCCTGGTCTGCCGAGGATAGCGACAGCAAAGGCGTGCAGAAGTTCCTTACTCAAATGCTCGCGCTGCCGAGAAATGACCGGCCGCTGCTGAAAATGAACCGCACCGGCCAGGAGGTCTTCGTGGCGGATGAGCACATCGTGAGCATCGGCAAGAAGGAGATGGATTTTCTCAAAGAAATCGTCCATCAAACCGACCGCAAACGCGTGCGCCTCTGCGCCCACAAAGATACGGAAAACACGTTGCATGAGATGTTCGTAGTGTACATGGACATGACCTATGTGAAGCCGAACAAGCACATCGGCAAAGACGAGTCGTTACACATCCTTGAAGGTCAGGCGGACTTCATTTTCTTCGATGAAGAAGGTAACATCACTGAGATCGTTCCTCTGGGAGACTACCACTCCGGCAGGCAGTTCTACATCCGTGTCCCCGCCCACATTTACCACACCATCGTCATGAAGTCGGCGACCCTGGTCATTCATGAAGTCACTCCGGGCCCCTTTCGTCGTGAGGACACGGTCTGGGCACCCTGGGCCCCCCAGGAGACCGACACGGCGGACGTGCAGGCATTCATGGGCCGCCTGCGAACCGCGATCTCCGCGAAAGGCTGATTCATTCATGGCCAAGAAACGTCATGTTCTTATCATCGGCGGGACCAAAGGGGCCGGTCGGGCGGCTGTGGGTGCATTTACCAAAGAGGGATGCGTGGTCTCTGTCATCGCCCGCGTTTTGCCAAAAAACAGCATTGGTAAGCCGCCACGCGCGAAATACTGGGAAGCAGACGTGTGCGACGAGGCGTCCGTGAAACACGCACTAGCGGACATCGTCAAACAGCGCGGCGGCCTCTCCGCGCTTGTGTTCTTCCAGCGCTTTCGCGGTGAAGGAGATAGTTGGGAGGGAGAGTTAGCTACCAGCCTCACTGCCACACGCCATGTGATCGAAACTCTCGTGTGCAGCTTTAAGCTCAAAAACTGCGCCATCGTCCTCGTCAGCTCCATCAACTCCGCGCTTATCTCACCACAGCTCTCCGCCGCCTACCACGTAGCCAAAGCGGGTTTGAACCAGCTGGTGCGCTACTACGCCGTGGCATTAGGAGCACGCGGCATCCGCGTCAACTGCGTCTCCCCTGGTACCTTCTTGAAGCCGGAGTCGCAGGCATTCTTCCTGAAGAACAAAAACCTCGTCGAGCTTTACGATCAAATGATCCCACTTGGACGCATGTGCCGTGCGGAGGAGGTGGCGCGTCCCATTCTATTCCTCTGTGGTGATGGCGCGTCGTTCATCACCGGCCAGAACCTCGTGGTTGATGGTGGGCTGACATTAACCTATCAGGAATCACTGGTGCGGCGCTTGTTGGAAGATTCGCCACTCCACCGCCGCTAATCTCACACCTATGCCCCAATCCACCCAAGAATCTCTCTGCTACCACCGCAACACCTGCCGCCTCTGCGAAAGCGCCAACGTGTCACTTGTGCTGAAACTGGCCCCATCACCTCCAGTGGACTCCTTCATACCAAAGTCCAGAGCAAATGAGAAACAGGAGGCATTTCCAATGGACCTTTATCTCTGTCGGGACTGTGGTCATGGGCAGTTACTAGATGTCGTATCGCCGAAGCTACTCTTTGGCGACTACATTTACACCACCGCCAGTTCTCCCGGCTTAGTGAACTACTTCCGCCAATACGCTGCGGATGTCACCCGCCAGCTCAAACTCCCCTCTGGAGTGCTGGCCTTAGACATCGGCAGCAACGACGGAACCCTGCTGGGCTTTCTCAAGGAGACTGGCCTACGCGTTCTGGGCGTCGATCCAGCTCAAAACATCGCGGGAGATGCTACCAGCAGAGGCATCGAGACCCTGCCCACCTTCTTCAATAGCCAAGTCGCACAAAAAATCCGTGATGAGCGCGGCCCCGCGCATCTCGTAACCGCCAACAATGTGTTTGCCCACTCAGACGCCCTCGGAGACATGGCGGATGGCGTGCGCATCATGCTTGATGCAGATGGTGTCTTCGTTTTCGAGGTCTCCTACCTTCTCGACATGATCGAGAACATGGTCTTCGACTTCATCTACCATGAGCATCTGAGCCATCACTCCGTAAAGCCGCTGCGACTCTTCATGCAGCGCCACGGTCTGCATGTCTTCGCTGTGGAGAGAACCTCCAGTAAAGGCGGAACCATCCGCTGCTTCGCCCAGCTCAAAGGCGGGCCACGCCCAGAGCAGTCCTCCGTTGCCGAATTGTTGGCGTATGAAGAGCAGTTTGGACTCTACCAGCTTGAGACCTATGAGCGCTATACAGCACGGATTAATCGGGAGAAATCTAAACTCACCAACCTGTTGGCAGAGCTCAGCAGCGCGGGAAAAACCATCGCAGGCTATGGTGCCTCAGCCACCGGCACCGTTCTGATCCATCATTTCGAGCTCGGCCATGCTATGCGCTTCATTGTGGATGACAATCCCATCCGTCAAAACCGCCTCAGTCCCGGACATCACATCCCCATCACATCTTCCGAGGCGCTTGCGAAAGAGAAGCCGGACTACGTCCTCATCCTCGCCTGGCGTTTTGCGGACCTGATTATGAAGCGTAATCAGGCTTACGCCGCACAGGGGGGGCGTTTCATCATCCCGCTGCCGGAACTACGGGTGGTCTGAGCAAAGCGGACACATTTCGTGTTTTAGCCCACCAAAAGCCGCCACCACTCCCACTCTCGTGTTCGACCAAGTCATCCAGGATATCGCCGCTAAACATCCCTATGTGTCCAGCGTCGTCTTTGTCAGTGGCAACTTCAATATCCTGCACCCGGGTCATCTGCGTCTCTTCCAATTCGCTAGGGAGTGCGGTGATTTTTTGGTCGTTGGCGTAAACACCAACCGTATCGCCGCTGGCGCGGCTATTCTCGATGAAACTTACCGCCTAGAGGCAGTGAAGTCGAACAATTGGGTTGGGCATGCTTTTTTGCTCGATGTGCCAGCAGAAGACTTCGTCGCAGTCTTGAAGCCGGACGTGGTCGTCAAAGGAAAGGAGCATGAGAACCGGTGCAATCCAGAGGTTGTTGCTCTGGCCACCTATGGCGGCACCTTGCAATTTGGATCTGGGGACACCGTGTTCTCTTCAGCGGCATTACTTCGGCAAGAGTTGTCTCATCAGGCGGATGAACTGCTTTTGGAATTGCCGCATGATTACTTGGCAAGACATGGTTTCACGCTCGGCTCCTTGGAAAACATCATGCAAAATGCCAGCAAGGTGCGCATTGGAGTCATCGGCGATGTCATCATCGACGAATATGTCACCTGCAATCCTTTGGGCATGTCCCAGGAAGATCCAACGATCGTTGTGACGCCGGTGGGATCAGACCGCTTTCTCGGTGGGGCAGCCATCGTGGCGGCTCATTGTGCAGGTCTCGGAGCACAGGTGAGTTACTTCTCGGTGACGGGAGAAGATGCACTTCATGAGTTCATCCAGAAGAAGCTGGAGGAGTATCACGTGTCCGGACACCTGATCATTGACGATACTCGTCCGACCACGCTGAAGCAGAGGTTCCGCGCCTCTGGAAAAACAATGCTACGAGTGAATCACCTGCGGCAGCATGGCATCCGCCGAGACCTCCAGGAGCAGTTAATGGAACGTCTCAGGCCTATTCTGGATGAACTGGACGTGCTGGTTTTCTCTGACTTCAACTATGGCTGCCTGCCTCAGGCTTTGGTTGACGAGATAACCATGGAAGCACGCAAGCGTGGCGTCATTCTTATGGCGGACAGTCAGTGTTCTTCCCAGATCGGAGATGTGTCACGATTCAAAGATGTCGATCTTTTGACCCCGACAGAAATGGAAGCTCGGGTCAGCACTCGGAACCATGAAGACGGGCTGGTCATCCTGGCGGAAAAAGTCCGTCAACAGGCCCGGGCAAAACAGGTGTTTTTGAAACTTGGCGCTGAAGGCATGCTTATTCACGCAGCCGATGAATCACAGATCTGGCAGACGGATCAGTTGCCTAGTTTTAACCGGATGGCGAAAGACACGGCAGGCGCTGGTGACTCACTGCTCGCTGCCACCGCGCTGACGATTGCTCTAGGCGGCAGCATCTGGCAGGCCGCCTTCCTGGGTTCACTCGCCGCAGCCTGCCAAGTCTCCCGTCTTGGCAACATTCCCCTCACTTCCTCCGAGATATTAAAGGAGCTCTCCAGATGAACGCTCTTCTTCTCGCCGCCGGCTTCGGCACGCGTCTGCGGCCACTCACTGACCACACGCCGAAATGTCTCGTGGAGATCAATGGCCGCCCTCTCCTTGACTACTGGCTGCAAGACCTTCACGCGGCTGGCGTGACGGAGTTCGTGATCAACACTCACCATTTGTCGGAGACGGTCAGAAGCTATGTGAGGCAGCATGCCTTGGCTCCATTAATTAGGATAGTCCATGAAAATCATCTTCTGGGAACGGCCGGGACGCTTCTTGCCAACGCCGATTTTCTCAAGCGAGGAACAACTCTCATAGCTCATGCCGACAATCTTTGTGTCTGTTCGTGGAGGGACTTTTTACAATCTCATCAAAACCGGCCAGCTAACACGCTGATTAGCATGATGACCTTCCGCACCGATGCACCAAGTCAGTGTGGCATTGTCGAACTCGATGCAAACGGAATCGTTCAAGGTTTTCATGAAAAGGTGGTTGACCCACCCGGTAATCTTGCCAGCGCAGCGGTGTACCTGAACGAACCCGAGATGTTGGAGTTCATGCAGTCTCTCGGTCCTGATGTAACCGACCTTAGCACTCAAATATTGCCACTGCTTCTCGGTAGAATTGCAACTTGGCAAAATCACGAAATACTAATCGACATTGGTACTCCCGAACGACTCGCAATGGCAAGATCACAACTAGATTTTTAATGTGAGAAGCATTGATGAACAGTATTTCGTTCGATAATCCGAATTCATGACTAACTTCAAGTTTTCTGTCTTTACGGCGGTTTACAATCATGCAAAATTGCTACCCCAAGCAATCGATTCGATTTTGCAGCAAACTAGATTGCCTGATGAGTATGTCATTGTTGATGACGGATCAACAGATGAAAGTTGGGATGTAGTCAGTTACTTTGCGTCCAAGCACTCTTTTATTCGAGGCATCCGACTCAAAGAAAATCAAGGTTTGATGGCTGCGCTAGACATTTGGCTTAATTCGGTGACTGGTGACTATTGTTACGCAGTGGCGGCAGATGATCGTTTACATTCCGAAATGGGGCGCAAGAGCTATGAGGCTGCTATTCGGTATCCGGGTGCAGGTATCCATTTTGGCTCCGTTTGGGAATTGCCGAACGATGGAGTGATACAGACTGCCAATCATCAAGATTTTGAACCTTGGACCGAATTGACTTTTCTCAGCCCAGAACAGTTTATGAGTGATTATTTGCTGAAAGCTCCCATTCAGTATTCACCCTCGGCGGCCACGGTTTACAGGATGGATGCTTTGCGGGAAGTGGGCGGCTTTAGACCTGAACTTGGTGCCTGGACAGACACCTTTGCGATCCAGGCGATTGGCCTGAAACATGGTGCTTGTTTCCTGCCTGAAACCGGGAGTTACTTCCGCATGTCTCCCAACGGATTCTCTCAGACACAACTGAGGAATAGCCGGCTTTTCCTCAACATTGTGGAGCGTGCTGCCAGCCTCATGCGTTCACCAGAATTCCGGGAAGTGTTTCCGGCAGAATACGTTGTCCGCTGGGAAAAGCTCTACCGTGAATGTGTGGTTGCTGGAATCTTGAAGCATGTTTCTAAGCGATACAATGAGGCAGGGCGGGAGTATTGTGCCGCCTTTCCTGAATTACCACCTCAACTGGCACGACTGCTGATGAAATTCAGTGGGTTATTTCGCCAACTCCAACTTTATTGCCTGCGGCAGACGCTAAATGCCTACCGAGGTGATTCGCCTGGCGATCTGCCGAGCAATCACAAACTCAATACCCCTTCCTCATGAGCCCCCCCGATATTGTCTCCGGTGAATACTTGCGCGAGCGGCAGCAACCTCGGCCCGGCGACAACATGTACCTGCACCTCTCCGACCTGCTTCTGGGACTCAAGCAAACCATGTCGGGCACCCAGCCAAAAAGGGTGTTGGACTACGGTTGCGGAGGGAGTCCCTATCGCTTTCTCTTCCCGCAGGCTTCCTACATCAGGGCTGACTTGCCTCATATCGACGGCCTTGATCATATCATCAAGCCGGATGGTTCCGTGGACGTTTCTTCAGGCACGGTTGACTTGGTGATTTCCAGTCAGGTGTTGGAGCACGTTCCCGACCCTGCCGTGTACCTCGCCGAGTGCCATCGCGTCCTTGAACCTGGAGGGTCTCTGCTTCTCTCCACCCATGGACTCTTCCCGGATCATGGCTGCCCCTATGATTTTCAACGCTGGACCGCTGATGGATTGAGCCGGGCTGTCTTAACCGCGGGTTTCAAGATCGAGAGCCTGAAGAAGATGACATCCAACAAGCGCGCCCTGGCATTTTACCAGGATCTGTACAGCCGTTTTTTGAAAAAGAACAAGAAAACGCTCTTCGGGTTCATCTATTGGATGTTGCACCTCGCCATCACCCAACGACGCGCTCATTACCATCGTTGGTGTGATGAATATTTGTCAGACTGCCGTGTTGTTGACGCTTCTTCGAATCATGGCTTTTATGTGGGACTGATTGTGAAAGCCATCAAGTAAGGGGAAGGGGGCACACGGGACTCAATGCATTCCACAGGCATTTTGAATTTGGAGATCCAAATCGGCCGTCGAGCGTCCACGGTCCTAACAAGATAATCATGCAAACCTATGCAAGTTTGGCGGTTGTGACGGTCACGACTCGCAACTATTTCCACAGAGCGCGTGCTCTGATGGCCGATGTGGAAAAGTTTCTCCCTGGAGCGGTTCGATTGACCGCTTGCGTGGATGACATGGGTGACGTAATCCCAGAAGACGCTGCCTCAATAGATTACTTTTCTTCCGCAGCCATGGGCTTGCCCCGCTACCAACAACTGGCTTTTGCGCTCAATCCTACAGCGCTGTGTTGTGCTCTCAAAGCGCACGTCGTGAATCGTGCTTTGGCTGTCAACGGAATCACGAGGGTTTTGTATCTGGACAACGACATCGGCTTATATCGTGCTCCTGATGAAATCCTACAGATGCTCGAACAGCACAGCGTAGTCCTAACCCCTCACCATCTGACCCCTTTGCCGAAAAACAGTCAGCCGGATGAATATTGTTTGATCCCATATGGCATTTTCAACGCAGGCATGTTTGCTGTCCGAAAATGCGAGGAAGCAGAGCGTTTCATGACGTGGTGGGGGAAATGGCTCCTGGATCCTCGCCACTCGAACGGTTACTGGGGGTATGATCAGGTCTGGCTTAACTATGTGCCAGTCTATTGTCCGAACTATGGGGTTCTTCGTGACCCGGGATACAATGTGGCTTTTTGGAACCTCCCAGAACGAAATCTTGATGTGAAGCACGGCTGTTTCACATGCGGATCATCGCCTCTGACGGCCTTTCATTTCAGTCACTTTGATGAAAGAAATCCTTCGGTTCTTGTCACTAAAAAAGGAATTACAAATTTGTCAGCCACCCCCGCTACAGTGGCCTTAGGTCAATGCAAGGCCGAAGCTTGGGAGGACCATGGTCGAAGCGAATGCCTGTCATGGGGGTATGGATACCAAAAGTGGCCCGATGGTTCCAAGGTATTGAATGCGGAACGCGAAGCTGCTTGTGCACTATGGGATGAAATTCCCCCTGATTTGGATTTGTGGTCAGAGTCTTTTCCAAGGGATCACCCGCACTTGTACAAGCGTATCAAAGCGCCGCCTCCCAAGTTCAGCGTGCGCTTGTCTGGTGCCCTTCGACGAGTTTGGAACAAGGCAGTGCAATCTTCCCCTGCCAGAAATTGACGAGGTAAACTCATTCGGTGATGAACTTGGCTGCTCCTTTCAAAATGCTCCATGCTAGGCTTCGGCGCATGGCCCCGATGCGTGGATTGATATCTCTCAATGAACTGGACGGCTACGTACAAATGGATTCAATTCGGCATGATGAACGGTTGGTGGCTCAGGTATTGAACTGTGAGGAGGGAAATGCTTGGCAGCTATCCCTGAAGCAGTCTACCCACAATGTTGAGGCTTGTACATGGGTTGCTCGCCATGACAATGCTTCCGTTCTTGGGAGGCATGGTTCTGTGATCATTTGGAAAGAGGGGCAGGGACTTCTGCTGTCGGATGTCTCCTATGCATTTGACTCCTCCGGATGGAATCGGGTGAGGCATCCTGATTTGCAACGGCGACATCTCCCTGGTTTCGAGAGGATTCGCGGAGAGGCCGTCGTTATTTCCTGTCCGTATGCGAACAACTACTTTCACTTTCTTTTTGATTCGCTGCCACGTCTTCTGGATTTGGATGAAAACTCCTCGTGCCAAGTGATTTTGAATGACGAAAGATCGTTTCAGAGAGAATATTATGAACTTCTGGGGCTGTCCTTGGAGAGGCGCGTGCCCGTAAGCGGTTCGAGTCACTGGAAGCCAGACGAACTGATTGTTCCCTCGATCCCATTACCTGAATTGAACATGCTGGGAGCGGTGGCACCCCATGCCTGTGATTTTTTGCGTCAGATTATGAATCATTCGAGGGTCTGCGCGCAAAGTTCACCGGCGAGAAAAATTTGGATTGGCAGACGATCGGGTCGAAATTATGCGAATGCGGAGGCTGTGAGCGAGTGGCTGGTTCGGCACGCTTTTATTGAGTGCTTTTTGGAAGAATTGTCGGTGATGGAGCAGATTGCTCTGTTTCGTGATGCCGACGTGGTGGCTGGTATTCATGGGGCTGGGTTGGCCAATCTGGTTTATTGCCGTCCTGGCACGCGGGTGGTGGAGGTGCTGCCTGAGCATTGGGGCTGGCCCTTCTATCGTTCGTTGTCTGCAGCCGTAGGACTGGATTACCGTTGCGTTTCAGCCTCAGCAGACGAGCCCCTGCGTGAAGAGGATGTGCGCCTGACCCGCATCCAATTTACGCTTGGGGATTTGGCGGAGGCTCTGAATGAGTGAGCGATGGTCTAGCAGACGCCCGGAGAAAACTGAAAAAGAGGCTCAACATGAAGCCAAATAAAAGATGTCGAGCAGTTCCCAATTCAAAAATTTCCATTTATGATTGTTGATTTCATTCATCACTACCTGCCTTCTCGAAGGCTTTATGCTGTTTATCGCTGGCTGTTCCGACTGTCCTTGAGGGGTTTAGGATTCAATAACTGGCGGAGTCTTCGGGAGTCTGGTGAGGAGTGGGTAGTCGATCAGGTTTTAAAAAAACTGTCTCTCGGTGATCGTCCCACCTTTCTGGATGTGGGAGCCAATGCTGGAGAGTATGCTCATTTGCTCATCAAGCACTTTCCGAAGGCGACGGTTCATGCCTTTGAACCGCATCCCAAAACCTTCCTGAGCTTGAAAGCGAACATCAAGGACTTAGTGCATTGCCATGCGCTGGCTCTGGGGTCAGAAACGGGGGCGTTTCACCTGTATGATCGAGGCGGGGAGGACGGTGGAATTCGGGCCTCTCTGGCTAAGGAAGCTCTTGAAACGGTACAGTCGAAGCCGCTGACTGCATATTCGGTGACGGTTTCCACTGTTGATGATTTTGTGAAAGAGCACTCCATCTCTTCAATCGACTTCATCAAAATTGATACGGAAGGCTTTGAGATGGATGTCCTGAAGGGCGCACGAGATGCTTTGTCACAGGGAAAGATTGGAGCCATTCAGTTCGAGTTCAATGATGTCCACTTTGCGCGCAGGCAGTTTCTGGCGGACTTCCAGGCGGTTCTGCCAGGTCACCGTCTCTACCGCATTCTCCGGGATGGTCTTGTGCCATTGGACTTGCTGAGTGTTGCCGAACGGGAGGTCTTCACCTTTCAAAACATTCTGGCGTGGCCTTTGACCGCAGCGCCTCTTTGACTTCAAACCGCCTTATGGAGATCTCGTCTCGCGTGCCATCGATCAGTGTCGTCATTCCAGCCTACAACCGGGAGAAGTTAATCCTTCCGACGCTTAGAAGCGTGCTGGGCCAGATCCGGCAACCTAGCGAGGTGATCGTGGTGGATGACGCCTCTCCCGATGGGACGGTCGAATTAGTAAACGCTTTTGCCCACGAGAACCCATCCCTGCATCTCCGCTGTGTGGTGCAGTCTCGAAACCAGGGGGTGAGCGCCGCGCGCAACCGGGGCATCCGTGAAGCCTCGGGTGAGTGGGTGGCGTTTCTCGATTCGGATGACTTGTGGGAACCAAACCATCTGGAGTTAATGGTCGCCAAACTCCGCGAAGATGATGCCGATATTGTTTTCGCGCGGGCGATGAAATTCCAAAGCGAAAGCCCCGACAAGCTCGTGAGAAACTGGGCCGATGCTTACACCAGCGCCGAGGAGATTGTCCGGGTGATGATCCGCACCAACTACATTCTCCCATCAGCGATGATGATCAGAAGAGCCGTGTTGCTTGAACATGGGATGTTTGATGAGGATCCGCGAATGCAACATGCTGAGGACGCTGATCTTTGCTGGAGCCTTGCCGCTGCGGGCAGGCGTTTCTCATTCGTGGGTGAGTATACATGCCGGTATCGGCAGCATGCCAACTCAGCCTGTGCCCAAAAGGTCAAACTGTATCAGGCCAGCATGCAGTGTTACCAGAAGCACCGGAACAATCCCCGATATTCGCGTTCTGACTGGAATGTCGGCTGTTCGTATTACCAGGCAAAACTCGCAAGGGCTTTGCATGAGTCTGCAACTCCAGGCGCTCTGAGAGAAATGGCGGCGGCCTGGATCAAGCAGCCATTTCGGGGGCACAGAGCCGGTGCTGTAGCGCTGCTTTTTCTGTCCTCTCTTTTGCCATTGATGAGACCCGTAACAAATCGGTATTTGAATCGGTTCATCTAATCGTGGGGAGAATTAACATGGCCCAAATTCAGACTTCTACAGCTTCTATTCCTGAAACTAGGGCTTCCTATGTTACGGAGGAGGTGGTCGGGTTCTATTCACGCTATGACAAGATCCAGGCTCCCGAGGCTAGAGTCATTGAGACGTTGGAGCAGCGTCTGCCGTCCATGCGGATGCTGGACATTGGCATCGGGGCAGGACGCACCACTGCTCTTCTTGCCCACCGGGTCAAAAGTTATGTTGGCATCGATTATTCGCAATCGATGATCGAGGCAGCCAGGCAACGATTCTCAGCCTCTGCGTCGAATCTTGATCTGCAGTGGGGAGATGCTGCCAGCCTGACCTCTTTTGCCGATCATTGTTTCGATTTCGTGCTTTTCAGTTTTAATGGGCTTGATTATCTGCCAGCCAATTTGCGGCAGGATGCGTTGAACGAAATGTTTCGTGTTTTGCAGCCCGGTGGCGTTTTGTGTTTTTCATCGCATAACAGCCTTAACATTCCGAAACTGCTCCGTCTCAGGTGGCACAAGCACCCACGCGTTCTGGCACGGCGAATCATGAATCTAGTCAAAGTAAGGTGGCACAACCGTGATGCCTTGTCGCGACGTCAGGAGGACCTGCTCACCTTGCGTGACGGCGACTTAGATTTTGAAGCCGCGTATGTCTATGTGCGGCCCACAGCGCAAGTGCGGACCCTACTTGCGATGGGTCTGCGTTCCGTCCGTTGCTTTGCTCTTGCTGACGGGCAGGAGATTCCGCAGGATGAATTGGACAGTGAAACTGGGGCCTGGGTCTATTACCTCTGCGAAAAATGAACCCGGAGCGTAGCATGCTACAGACGCTGATTATCAAAGATGCCGCTCATTTTGAACGCCTAGCGACAGGTTGGGATGCATTGCTTGACTCCAGTGCCCGGCCACACATCCATCATACTCACGAATGGCAGCTTCAATGGTGGAAGCAGTTTGGGGTAGGTCGGGACCTTCGCATCGGGGTAGTGGAAAAGTCGGGATGTCCAGTTGGAATCGTTCCGCTCTTTTTGGAGACTCGGCGAGGCGGCCCGTTGGGGCTGATCCGATGGCGGACTGGGGCTTTTCTGGGGCTGAATCTGGTGGACTCTGCCGATGTTGTCTCGAACGGCAGTCCTGAGGCATCTGTAGCCTCGGTGGATCTGCTGATGAACATGGAGGGCTGGCATGAGCTTGACCTCCGTCATTTTGTCACCGGCTCCAAGACACCTGAAATCATCCAAGAGAGGGTCACCCCGCTTGGATTGGGCTTGACCCTCGAGCGCATCGACGGAAGCCCATTCCTGCCTTTGAGTGGCTCATTTGACGCCTATCTCACCACCTTGGGAACCAACTGGAGGCAGGATTCAGCAAGGCAGCAACGAAGACTGCAAAAAGACGTGGGTGCCGTGGAATTGGACGTTCGGCATCAGGTGACTCGCCATGATCTCCAGATGCTTCGCGACGTGGCGCAGCGCCGTCGGGACGCCGGGGATGAGCGGCGTTGCCCATTGCTCGAGCCTGCGAGGATGGCTTTTATTCAGTCTCTATGCGAACCTTTCAACGATCGTGGCTGGTGGCAACTGGCCTTGTTGAAAGTGGGGGGGGCGATAGCTGCTTACCATTTGGGCTTTCAGATGAAGGGTACCTTTTTTTGCTGGTCTGTTGCCCACGATCCTGAGTTTTCCAAGTATTCTCCGGGCAAAATCCTCATGCGACTTCACATCGAGCATTGCTTCCAGACGGGAATGCAGGAGTTCGACTTTATGGCGGGCGAGGAGGGCTACAAATCGCATTGGACTGACGTCCGACGCGACAACCTAGCGCTGCGCATCAAGCGCAAAAACTGGAGACTCAAGCTGGCCGACCTTTGGGCCAAGGCCAGATCCCACTCATGATTCGCGGCAGGGGACAGCGGTTGTGCTGTTTGGGGATTGCGAGACCTCGAAAAGCCTTGCCCTATAGCATCAACTCAAATGGATCGTCGGCATGAAGCATAAGCTTATTCAATCATTGAGGCCGTCCTTCGAGGGACTCAAACAAAGGCTGTCAAATCGCTGGCCATGGCAGTTGCGGGTGCTGCTTTATCACGGGTTATATGATGACACATGCTCCTGCCCGCCCACGACGGCAGACCCCTCCGTTTTCCAGCCGCTTTCGAAGCTCCGGAGCGAGTTGACGGCACTTAAGTCTCAGGGATACACGTTCATACGTCCCGAGGACACGCTTTCGGTGATGGGGAAGAGGGGTAAGTTTGCCATGCTTACGTTTGATGATGGCTATGCCAATAATCTGTTAGCATTGCCCTTGCTGCAGGAGTTGCAGGTGCCAGCGGTTTTTTTTGTCTGTTCGTGGCACATTGAAAACCAAAAAGCTTTCTGGTGGGATGTGGTGTTTCGGGAACTGATCGCACGGAATGTGTCCAGTCATGATATCGGCCGGAGACGGTGGGAAATGAAAAAACTTCCCTGGCGTGCGCTACTCTCCGAGCTTGATCGTGAATTTGGCATTGAGGCCAGCCTGCCCGTGAGTTTGACCGACCGACCGATGACCGCCGAAGAGCTAGCCACATTCGCTGCGGATCCGCTCGTAACCATCGGCAATCACACCCAGCATCACGCCATTCTTCCGTTGCTGGATGAGGAGGGTGTGCGGCGGGAACTGCAAACGTGTCAGGATTCCATTGCGGCCATGTGCGGCTACCGCCCTTCTATGTTGGCCTACCCGAATGGCTCTGTGAATGGTGCCGTGGCAGAAATCAGCCGCAGCCTGGGTTTTAAAGCGGCTTTTACCACCGTGGCCAGACCAGTTCTGTCGTTTGGAGTTGTGGCACCATGTGATTCACACCTCATCCCGCGCCTCCAGCCAGGTTAGAGTTCATACCGGCCGCAGTCTTGATTTCCTATCTTGAAAAAGACCCTGAGCTAAAGCAAATCCGTGCACACAACGACCGCAGCGAAAGTTTTATTCCTTAGTTCTCATCACGGCACTGGGGCTAGTGAGACGCTGTGGATCGAGGCGGCAGTGAAACTTGCGGCTTCAGGTCATCATGTTTCAGCGGCGGTCAACTGGCGCACAAGCTCTCCTGAGCGTCTTTCCCCGCTCAGGCAGGCAGGTATCCCTGTTTCGCACCTTAACCTTGCCTCAAAAACCGGCAGGCTGACGAAGCTGTTGAGGCGTTTCCTACCTCACGAAAAATGGAAACTGGCCTCAGCACGGCAGGTTATCAAGGCGACGACGCCTGACACCATTGTCTTTTCCGAAGGCAATGATATCTCCGCGCTGCCTTTCATGGAACTGGCGAGAGGCCTTGGAATCCCCTACCAAATTGTTACACACGGGGTCAACCCCGCCGTCTGGCCCTCCGATGACGTGGCCGACCGCTTGCGCCCTGCATTCACTTCGGCAGTGCGGACTTACTGGGTCGCGGCGAGGAACATTGAGGAGTTTGAGCACCATATTGGCGCCAGACTGGGCAATGCGGAAGTCGTCCACAATCCCGTGAAGGTGGACCGAGACATTCCTTTCACCTGGCCCACTGAGGATGGAACTTGGCGCATGGCCTGCGTGGCACGGCTGCAGACGCGTGCCAAGGGGCATGATCTCCTGCTGCAGGCGTTTGCCGCACCGCAGTGGCGCGACCGGCCGCTGCACCTGACCTTTTTTGGGGATGGCGAAAACAGACGTGGGCTTGAAAAGCTGGCCAGCCTGCTCGGCTTGGACACCCAAGTCAGCTTCGGTGGCCATGTTTCCAGGGTCCAGGACATCTGGCGGGATCATCACCTCATCGCGCAGCCCTCTCGCAATGAAGGCATGCCCCTCTCCCTGGTCGAGGCCTTGATGTGCGGGCGCCCGGCGCTGGTGACGGATGTAGCGGGTCACGCCGAGCTCATCACCGATGTCGAGAACGGATTCATCGCAGAAGCTGCCTCGGTGCAGCATATCGGCCAAGCGCTTGAAAGGGCCTGGGATGGACGAACTGGCTGGCAAGAGATGGGCCGTTTTGCCTACGAAAAAATTCGTATCGATATTCCCTCCGACCCTGCAGCAGACTTTGTCAGACGGATTCTTAACGCCGCCTCCCTGTGAGTTCAAAGCACCGTGACCTTCAGTTACGACTGAATCCTTAACCATTACTTTTCACTCCCCGGTCATGAAGACATTGGTCAAAGCCGCTCACCTTTTCCTGGCGACACACACCTCAGAGATGGCATGCCTGAAGTCGTTGAGGGCTCAATCCGTTCCGGCAAGCCTGCGGTAAAGCCGTACATAGCGGTCGATGGTGAGGTCAAAGCGCATTTCGCGGTTCACCCACTCATTTCCCAGTCTGCCCATGGTGTAGGACATATTTGGCGACGAAAGTGCCTGAACAAGACCGTTCGCAAGGTTTTCCTTATTCCTTGGGACCAAGATGAATTCCGTCCCCGCCTTCCCGAATTCCTTTTCTGGAAGGCCGTGAAACTCGGTGATGACACAGGGCAGTCCTGTCGCCATCGCCTCAAGCACAACATTGCCCATACCTTCCTGCTCGGTGGGAAACACAAACACGTCGGAGGCGCGCATCCACTCCTCCACACACGTGCTTTCTCCTGCAAAAGTGACCGAGCCGCGGCATTCCTCGCGCACGGCTAGGAATCGCATTTCATCCTGAAAACGGGACAGCTCCTGCATCCGTTCCTTCGTCATGAAAGTCGGCCGGTCGAATCCTCCGACCAGAACCAGCTGGGCATCTGGCACGCGGGCCAGCACGGATGGCCAAGCTCTCAGAAGGAGGTCGATTCCCTTTCTGGGAACGATGCTGCCTGCAAACAAAACCACAGGAGCTGTGAGGTTTATTCCCAAACGCCTACGCAGGTCAAGTTTTTCTGCGACTTCGGCCGCAGGCCTGAAGCGCGTCACGTCCACCCCATTGGGTATGACTTCAATGCGTCCTAAATCCACGCCCTGGTTTTGGAACCAACGAGCCATCACCGTGGTGCTCACCACGACTTTGTGAAAAGGCCGGAGGTTTCTCCAAGACTTCCATCTCTGCGCCCAGCGGCGCCATACTGGCAGGGTATCGTCACATCGCCCGACCATGGTGCCGACATAAACGCAGCGTGTGCCGTGACGGCGAATGCGGCTTAACCACGGCCTGGAGAGATCATGTGCGAGCGAAGTCTGCAACACATGGCCCTCAGGGGGCAGTGCAGAAAGATGCTCCCAAGCGCGCTGAAAAAGCGCGGCATCACGCACCCACGGCTTTCCCTGCGCGGGAAACCTGCGCACATGCAGAGTTTTGTGCAGCATCTCGTTCTCAGCATGGGCTTCTTCCTCCCTTAGCGTAAACACTTCGTAGTGGATGCCCTCTGCTGCCAAAGGCACACTGTAGCGTCGGAATCTCTCAGCGGCACCTGCTAGGATGGGATGGAAGTGTCTGAAAACCAGGGACACCTCCACTGGTTTGATGCTCGTGTTACATTCTCTTGGATGGAAAGTCACAAACTCATTTATCTGGTGCAGATTGAAACACAAGCCTCGCGTCGGACTGCGCGGGGCTTTTTTATGGGGCGTTCACCGCGTCAGAAAAGGCGGGGGCCACAGCTGGCTTGGCTGCGGCTTGCTTGAGCCCTCCTGCCAAGACCACCCGGATGGTGTCGAGCAGGATGAGGAAGTCGAAAACGACTCCGGCATGCTTCAGATAGTAGAGGTCGTATTCCAGTTTCCGCGCGGAGTCTTCCACCGATGAGCCGTAGGGGTAGCATACCTGCGCCCAACCGGTGAGTCCTGGCTGAATCATGTGCCGCTCTTGGTAGTAAGGAAGGGCACGAGCCAGCTTGGAAATAAACTCTGGCCTTTCAGGTCGCGGTCCAACGAAAGACATCTCTCCGCGCAGCACGTTCAGCAATTGTGGGATCTCATCAATCCGGTACTTTCGCATGAAGGCTCCGCCAGGGAACACGCGCGGATCTTTCGACACGGAAGACCACACCGCCCCGCCTTTCTCAGCATCTGTGCGCATGCTGCGTAGTTTGTAGATCTGAAAGCGTCGTCCAAAGCGGCCCACGCGTTCCTGGCGGAAGAACACCGGGCCTTCGGGGGAGAAAAAGCGTACCATTCCCATTCCCAGAAGGAGAAACGGTGCAAGCAACACGAGCAGAATCAGAGAGGTGATCACATCAAAGAAGCGCTTCAACTTGCTGAAGTATAGATCGCGTGAGGAGAGTTCCGAACTCAGTAGCCAGTGCATCGTTACCAGATGCAGAGGCACATAATGCAGGTGTTTTTCACATAAGGAGATCAAACTGCTGCACTGAAATCCGAGATAGCGCAGCATTCGGAACTCTTGGAGCACGTTTTCATCCTCCATTCTTTGCTCCAGAAACACGATGCGATCCAGCCGGTGCTTGCGGATGAGCTTTCGCGTATTCCGGAGCCTGCCGAGGTGCTCATTATCCGAGTCGCCATCGTGCTCGATGCTAATGCGCCCCACTAGATGAACCCCTGGAGGGCACATTTCACGCAGTCGGAGGTATTCCTGCATCTCCGCATCCGTCTCCGCCACAAAAGCCACACGCTCTGGGGCCAGGCGGTGCTTGTGATAGAGCAACCAGTGGTTCAACAACAAAAGCGGGAGCGAAAATAGGCAGCCTAGAGCCATGAAGCCGCGCCCGATACGCAGGTCAAATTTAAGGTATCCTACCAGTGTGATCACCACCAGCGCTAGCACGAAGGCGAACGCCAACAGGATCGCGTGAGTGCGGAAGGAAGACCTGCGGTGGGACTCCACCGAATACAAGCCCATGATATAGATGACCGACACCAAGCTCACCGCTCCCGCAGCGATAGCCAACACGTAGTCATCGATCCGCCACAAGACGGAAAAACGCGCGTAATTAGCCAGAAGGTAAGCCCCAACAAACATGACCACATCGCGTCCGGCGCGAATAACGATCTTTAACCAGGGACCTGTGATTACACTTTGCATGGATAGAACACTAACTGCCCACGGTGTGGGGCGATAAACGCAAATTTTTAGTTGTGAGCCTTTTTCAGGACATGAAGACCGAGAAGGCCCACGGAAAAAGTAATAAAAAGAGCCAAAATGTGGCAACCAAAGAGCAGGTTATGTGCCAAGTTCAAGTTGCTGAAACCTGAAAGAGACCATTGGGCGCCGATGTAGCCAGCCAGCCCGATACATCCGCACACGGTGGCCAAGAGCGTGAAAAACAGAACGCCTTCGTCCAGAAAGATCAGTTTGCGGGTTAGCTTCATCGGCGGATCCTTGCTCTGAAGGTATAGCATGCAGCCAAAGAGATAAAATTGTGCACCGAAGATGCCTGAAAGCAGAAGCAGCGCTTGGGTGTGCATGTCAAAGATGTGAAAAAGTCCTGCGACGCTGATCGGCCCGGTGATAAAAGCGGTGATCTGCAGGATGGTGGCGAGCAGCAGAATGGTGAACCCTATCAGCTCAAACAAACTTGGCTTCTCAGAGAAAATGAACAGCAGATGCCGCATGCCATCCCGCCAAGTGCGCAGATGGGCCACGCGGCCTTCAGGCCCTTTTCTCAGGCCTGAGGATATTTCCACAGATTTGGCCCCGCATTTCAGCGCCTTAATGAGGAGTTCGGAGGCGAACTCCATGCCATTGGACCTGATGTTCCAGGTTTCATAGGAGCTTTTGCGGATGCAGCGAAAACCCGAGTTGCAGTCCGATAGGCGACCGTTGAACAGGCGGTTGATCAACCAAGTCAGCACCGGCGTGCCGGCCCATCGATGCAAAAACGGCATCGCTCCCGGCTCAATTTGCCCTGTCATTCGAGACGCGATTGCCATGTCCGCGTTCTTCTCGCTGGCCGCGCTATAGAGACGAGATGCATCCTCATAAAGGTAGGTGTTGTCCGAATCTGCAAACATTACATACTCACCCATGGCTGCCTCTATTCCTCCTCGCAGTGCGGCACCGTATCCGCGCTCATTGACTGGCACCACTCGGCAGCCCAGTTCCACGGCTATCTCTCGAGAGCGGTCCGTGCTTCCGTTGTCTGCAACAATAATCTCATAATGCATGCTGCTGCTAGCAAGGCTTTGGTTCACTTGCTGTATGCACAAGCTCAAGGTTGCTTCTTCGTTAAGGCAAGGGAAAACAAAACTCAGGTCATAAGCGGAGGGTTCTGATGGATTGTTTTTCACTTGGGGAATAAGGTCCGTCATAGGTTAATAAGCTCAAGATTCGCTGCACTGATAAGTCTTGAATGGCAAGCTCCTAATCTTACTTCTCCAGTTATTCCATCATAATTGATGTGGAGATGTAAACCATCGCAAAAAAGGGTTAATCCAATTTGCTCATGAAAGGGCGAAGCTCTGCGGGGAGGTAACGGTGGCGGCCTTTCTAGTTTTTAGGGCGTGATCTTGAAGTCGTCTTTCTCTGCATCGTTGTGGCGTCTTTTGAACATCCCGTAGAGCAAGCGCGCTAGGCCAGCGTGGTGGCTTCGGCCTTGAATCACCTGAGAGAACGCCTTGGAAAACCAGCGGTCTCGCTTCGGCCACAGCCGCGCGGTTTCATGGTGAAATGAAAACGTCAGCGCATGAAGCTGGCTTCCACCCCTCAGTTCAAACACTCCATGGCTCTGCGCGAGCCGTCGGCCAGCGCTTATTTCCGTGAAACGTTTTGGATTTGAGGTGAAGGACAGGCATCCGTCACACCGATTATAACACCTGCTATGAATACCCAACCTGCACCACTCTCACGCCGCCGCTTCGTCGGCGCGGCTGGCCTCGTCGCCGGCAGTATGATTACCCGTCCGCTGTTCGGCCAGAATGCCGCCAGCAACAAACTCAACGTCGCCCTCATCGGGGTGTGGGGCCGCGGCCTTGCGCATTACAACTCCATTGCGGAGGAAAACGTCGTTGCGCTGTGTGACATCAATGAGGCGCGTTTTCCAGACGCACTGAAGCGCTTCCCTGGTGCCACGACTTACATCGACTGGCGCAAATGCCTTGATCACAAAGACCTCGACGCCGTCGTCGTCTGCACGCCGGACCACACGCATGCTTTCATCGCCAATTGGGCGCTGAAACGTGACCTGCATTGCTACTGCGAGAAGCCGCTGGCCATCACGGTGAACGAGGCGCGCACTGTCCGTGCGACGTGGGAGTCGAAAAAGGGCAAACTCGCCACGCAGGTCGGCATGCAGCGCCATGAGCAGCCGAACTTCAACCGCGTGAAGGAACTCATCCGCGACGGTGCCATCGGCGAGCTGAAAGCCGCCTACGCGTGGGGTAATCGCCAGATTCCGAAGCCCGGCTACTTCCCCGAAGAAGGCACACCGCCGAAAGGCTTCCATTATGACCTCTGGCTCGGCCCTGCGCCCTTCCATCCCTACAATCCGGCCTACTTCTCGGGTGGAGCCGGTGCGAACTGCCTCTCCTGGAACATGTTCTGGGACTTCGGTGCCGGACAGATCGGCGATATGGGCAGCCACACGATGGATCTGCTCTGGAATGCCGTGGATGCCAAACTCCCGACCTCCGCCGAGGCCAAAGGCGAGGCCTTCAACTCCGATGTGACGCCGGTGAACTGCGAATCGCACTTCGAACATCCCGCCAACGACTGGCGCGGCCCGATCACCATCAGTTGGTATCAAGGCGGTGCGATGCCACGTTCACCGAAGCCCTCCATCGACCTCACGAAGATCGGCCACGGCGCGATGTTCAAGGGCACGAAAGGCTTCATCATTGCCGACTTCGACTCCCGCATGATCATTCCTTTTGGCGACGACGCGGACCTCAGCTACTACAAGCCGCGCAAAAAGGAGGACCAGTTCGCCGATGTCGGCAAAGGCAACTTCCAGAAGCAGTGGTTCGATGCCTGCAAAGACCCGAGCAAGAAGACCGCCTGCGACTTCGGTTACAGCGCGGATATGATCGAAATGATGCTTCTCGGCCTCGTGGCATACCGCACCGGCAAAAAGATCAGCTACGACGGCAAGACCGGCACAAGCCCAGACACTCCCGAAGCAAATGCCTTCATGAAGAAGGAGTACCGCGACGGCTGGAACATCGACGGCTGAGTTCCGCATGAATCCATCCGAAGCAACCGCCGCCCTTGGCATCATTGGCATGGGGCTGATGGGCGGCGCGTTGATGCGGATGGCTGTTGCTTCATCTAGCTGTGGCATTGACACGGGGCGCTGTGTTAATGCTGAGCCGGCGCATCACGCCCGCTCGTCTCGGGTGCGATGATGGCCTGACTCAACGCTGGCATCCTTCCGCTCTCCCAACTGCCCCTCGCCTGGCCCATCACGCCGGATTCGTGGCGGAGGTTGTTTCAATGCGCCGGCGCTCCCGCGTTTCTCGGCCTCTTCGTGCTCATCGTCCTCTGCTGGGCGCCGGACAGAAAGGCAACGGACCTGTCATAGCATCCGAAAGAAAACCGGCGCGAGTTCCATACTTGTCCGGCGTCCGTCGCAACACCGTCATGCTCAAGATTCTTGCTCCCGCCGAAAAACGCAGCGCCTTCTGTGATGGTGTGTCGCGTCGCAACTTCATCAAAGTCGGTGGCCTGGGTTCCCTCGGCCTTTCGTTGCCGAAGCTGCTGGCGCTGGAAAACCAGGCGGGCATCCGCAACTCGCACAAGTCGGTCATCCTGATCTATCTCGTCGGCGGTCCGCCGCATCAGGACATGTTTGACCTCAAGCCGGATGCGCCGCGCGAGATCGCCGGGCCGCACAAGCCCATCGGCACGAATGTGGATGGCATTCAGATTTGTGAACTGTTCCCGCGCATGGCGAAGATGATGGACAAATTCACCATCATTCGCTCGCTCGTCGGTGCGCAGGCCGGTCACGACGCGATTCAGTGCTACACCGGCTTCCCCAACCGCGCGGGCACCGTCCCGCCCGGCGGCTGGCCTCAGTTCGGCAGCGTGGTGGGCAAATTGCAGGGCGCGTTTGATCCCGCCGTGCCGCCATTCGTCAGCATGTGCTACGACTGCACGCACGGTCCTTATAATGAACCCGGTCCCGGCCTGCTCGGCTCCGCCAGCGACGCTTTCCGTCACACGGGGCCAAGCCGTGGCGACCTCACGCTGCAAGGTATCACCTACGACCGCCTCTCCGATCGCGCGAAGCTCCTCACGAGCTTCGACAACTTCCGCCGCGATGTCGATGCGAGCGGAAAGATGGAGGCGATGGACACCTTCACGCAGCAGGCCATGGGCGTGCTTACCTCGTCGAAGCTGGCCGATGCGCTCGACCTTTCCAAAGAAGACCCGCGCCTCGTGGAGCGCTACGGCACCGGCGACACCGTGAAGCGCATCGACGAAAACGGCGCGCCACGCGTGCCGCAGAGCTTTCTCACTGCACGTCGGCTCGTCGAAGCCGGTGCGCGTGTCGTCACGGTCAACTACAGCAAGTGGGACTGGCACGGCGGAGCCGGTAATGACATTTTCTCCCGTGAACGTGAGGATTTCCCGATCTTCGACAAAGGCATCACCGCGCTCGTGGACGATCTGCATCAGCGCGGTCTCGACAAAGACGTCACGGTGCTCGTGTGGGGTGAATTTGGCCGCACGCCGATCATCAGCAAGCAGGTCGGCCGCGATCACTGGCCGCGCGTCGCCATGGCGTTGCTCGCTGGCGGTGGCATGCCGATGGGGCAAGTCATCGGCTCCACGGATCGCCTCGGTGGCGAGGCCGATAGCCGTCCCGTCACCTTCGCAGAGGTCTTTGCCACGCTGTATCGCAATCTCGGCATCGACGTGGCCACCACCACCGTCACCGACACCAAAGGCCGTCCGCATTACCTCGTCGAAAACGGCGCACTGCCGATCCGTGAGCTGATTTGATCAAGTTCGCGCGTTTCATGCCGTAAGACTCGCATGAAACTCCCCTTCATCGCTGCACTGCTTTTCTCTGTCTCGCTTCAAGCCGTCGAATTCCGCGCCGGTGCCGCCACCAGCAACATCACGCCGGAGCTCGGCAGCTCGATCAATGGCGGCTTTCAAGACGGCAAAGCGCTCGTCATTCATGACGAGCTGCATGCGAGGTGCCTCGCACTCGATGATGGCCAAACGAAGCTCGTTTTCGTCGTCGCGGATAGCTGTGTGATCGGTCGTGGCATCTTTGATGAGGCGAAGAAGAGGGTGAACGAAGCCACGGGCCTGCCGATGGAGAACATGATGATGTCCGCCACGCACTCGCACTCCTGCGGCACCTTGCAGGCTGTGGGTCAGAGCGAGCCGAACCCGATTTATCAGCGCTTCGTGGCCCGGCGCATCGCCGATGGCGTGCGGCGTGCCTTGAACAACCTCGCTCCCGCGAAAATCGGCCACGGCAGCGCCTCGGTGCCGCAGCAGGTCTTCAATCGACGCTGGAAGATGAAGTCCGGTAGCATTTTGCCCACGCCGCTCGGTGTCACCACCGATCAGGTGAAGACCAACCCCGGCATCAACAACCCAAACCTCGTCGAACCTGCCGGCCCCACTGATCCCGAGGTGAGCTTCATCAGCGTGCAAAGCGCCGACGGCAAACCCATCGCTCTGCTGGCGAATTACTCGCTGCACTACGTCGGCGGTGTCGGCCCAGGCCACATCTCAGCGGATTACTTTGGCGCGTTCGCGGGGAAGATCGGCCAGTTGCTCGGCGCAGGCCCGGAGTTCGTCGGCATCATGTCGAACGGCACCAGTGGCGACATCAACAACATCGACTTCCGCGGCGGTCAGGCCAAGGAAGCGCCGTATGGCCGCATCCAGATCGTCGCGAACGATGTCGCGCAGGCCGTCGCGGCGGCGGTGAAGACCGTGAAGCATGCCGATTCGGTGCCGCTGCGTGCCGCGCAGAAGGAAATCGAGCTCGGTTTGCGCATCCCGACGCCCAACGAGGTCGAAAGGGCCCGCGAATTGATGAAGGCCTCCAAACTCTTCCCGCGCATGGAAACGATGGAGCAGGTCTATGCGCGTGAAAGTGTGCTCCTGGCCGATTTTCCCGCCAAAGTGTCCGCACCGCTGCAAATCATGAAAATCGGCGATCTGCACGTCTCGGCCATTCCGGCCGAGGTCTTCGTCGAAATCGGACTGGAGCTCAAAAAGCGGCATTCGCCCACTTTCACCGTCTCCTTGGCCAACGCCTACCACGGTTACCTGCCCACGCCCGAGCAGCACGCTCTCGGCGGCTATGAAACTTGGCGTGCGAGATCGAGCTGCCTCGAAGTCGATGCCTCGACGAAGATCATCGCAGGACTTGAGGAGCTGTTCGCGAAGCTGAAGTGAGTCGCGACCTTTTGAAGCATGCTGCGTTTCAACCAGCCGCATGAAAGCCGCGCTCGTCTGCCTTTTCCTTCTCGTCACCGGGCTGTGTGCCCAGCAAAAGCATGTTTGGGTGCTGCCAGAAGCGGATGCGCCGCGCCTGCAGCGTGTGCTCTTTGACAGCAAAGCGGCGGGTGAACCGGTGAGCTGCTATGTCTTCACGCCGGAGAGCTACCATGCGGCCAAAGAACCACGCTTTCCCGTGCTCTACTGGCTGCATGGCAGCGGCGGCAGCTCGCCTGGCTCGGCCGCGCAGGTGGCGCAGCGTTATGGCGAGGCCATGCGGACCGGCAAAGTCCCGCCGATGTTCATGGTCTTCCCCAACGGACTACCGATGGGCATGTGGTGTGATTGGAAAGACGGCTCAGTGAAGCTCGAAACGATGTTCATCGAGGAACTCATCCCGCACATCGACCGCAGCTTCCACACGCAGGCGAAACGCGAAGGCCGCATCATCGAAGGCTTCAGCATGGGCGGCTATGGCGCAGCGCGGCTGGGCTTTAAGCATCCGCAGCTCTTCGCCGCCGTGTCGCTGCTCGGTGCCGGACCTTTGCAGCCGGACTTCAATGAAGCGCCTCGCGCCGGCCCACGCGGTCGTGATCAGGTGCTCGGCACGGTGTATGGCGGCGACATGGCCTTCTATCGTTCGCAGAGCCCATGGCTGATCGTTGAGCAAAACGTCGAAAAGCTCCGCTCCGGCCTCCTCATCCGTCAAATCATCGGCGACCGCGATGAGACGCTCGGCTTCAATCGCGAGTTCAAGCAGCATCTCGACGCGCTGAAGATCCCACACACCTACCGCCAGCTCCCTGACATCCCGCACAACCCGAATCTCGTGCTCAACGCCCTCGGTGAGGAGAACTGGGCGTTCTATCGGCGGGTTTTGAGCCTCCCTGAGGTCAGGTGACACAAGAAGCATCCCACCGGAAGCGTATGGTCTGTGCTCCGAGCCATGCCCACAGTATAGCGCTCATCTCCAACCTCGACCCGTCATGTGAAATGAGGCTTCCTGCCGCTTTTGCCATCCTTCTTTCGTTGACTCTGCATGCGGCAGACAAACCCGCGCCTGCGAAAGCCGTCTTCACCATCTCGGGCCTCGAATGCGGGAGCTGCGTTTACATGGTGCAGACACAACTGACTCAGACACGCGGCATTTCCGAGGTTGAGGTGCTTCAGGGCATCGAAGGCTTGGCCCGCGTGAGTTACGACCCCAAGGTCATCACCGAGCATCAGATCGCCCAATCGGTGCGTGACACTTCCGCGCTTCACGGCATGCCCTACATCGCCTCCATGAAGCTGCGCGTGCCGGACTTCTCGAGGCATGCGGCCAAAGTGAAAGGGCTCTTTGAGAAGTGGAAACCGACGGTTGAACTTGTGGTATGGAATGAGCACGAAGGCGAGCTGATCGTGAACTTTACCGAGTTGGAACGTGATGCCAAACTCGTCCTCCCGCGCGGCTGGAGCCTCTCTCAGCTGGCGGAAGGCCTGCAAGGCCTCGGGCTGAAGTATGAGATCTTGTCTCCTGATACTCTTTGAACTCACGCCGCCGATATGAAACGCCTCCTCTTCCTCCTTTTCGCCACAACGGCCTTCGCTGCGGATGAAATTCGCACGGAGCACGATGTCGATTTCCTCGGAGGTGGCCGCAAAGAAAAGGCAGATCTCTATTTGCCGGCGAATCCGCAGCCGGGGCTAAAATTCCCCGCTGTGGTGATCATTCACGGTGGCGGCTGGTCCGGTGGTGAAAAGCGGGCGGCTCGCGAGATCAACATCGGCACCACACTCGCGCTCAATGGCTATGTCGGCATGAGCATCGACTACGTTTTGGCAAACAGCGAGCACCCCGGCCCGACCTGGCCGCAGAACCTGCACGATTGCAAAACAGCTGTGCGCTGGCTGCGAGCGAATGCAGAGCGTTTGCAGGTCGATCCCACGCACATCGGCGTCATCGGCGGCAGCGCGGGCGGACATCTCGCGGCGATGGTCGGCCTCTGCGGCGGCGAACTCGATCCTCCCGGCGAGGGTGACACGCGAGTGCAGTGCGCCGTCGATCTATATGGCCCAGTGCTGTGGTTTGAGCAGCGAGACCTCGCCATGTTCCGCAAAACCCGCGCCGAAGCTCCCGAACTCTATAAACAGGCCGATCCACGTTCCCACATCGACCCAAGTGATCCACCGCTGCTCATCCTGCACGGCACCGCGGACAAAACCGTGGCGGTGGCCGACTCCGAAGCGCTCGCCGCTGCCATGAAAGCCGCTGGAGCCGCGCATCAGCTCGAGATCATCCCGAATGCGCCGCACACTTTTCACCTCCAGCCGAAAGAGCGTGATCTGCGCCCGCTGGTGCTCGGTTTCTTCGACAGGCATCTGAAGGGCAAACAGCCATCAGATAAGCGGTAGCCTCCCGAGCCCCTGGAACAATCTGGCCGACAGACGACGTAGGTTACGGTGCATGTCTGCAACCATCCCACCCAACACGCACGTCCGCTGCACTGGTCCGCTGACCTCGCGCAGGAGCTTCATGCAGATCGGCCTCAGCGGCATGGCCACGCTGAGCTGGCCGGGTTTGATGCGGTTGCGTGCTGAGAATGCACTGAAGCCGAAGTCGGAGCGCACGGCGGTCATTTTTGTCTTTCTGCCGGGTGGGCAGTCGCACATCGACACCTACGATCCGAAGCCGGATGCGAGCAGCGAGTATCGCGGACCATTCAAGACGATCCCCACGAAGGTGCCTGGACTGCATTTCACCGAACTGATGCCCATGCAGGCAAAGATCGCGGACAAGTTCACCGTGCTGCGCTCCATGTATCAAACCGCGGGCGGACATCCCGCAGGCACGATGCAGATCCTCTCCGGCGATCCTGACACACGTGACAAACCTGCGCCGCGTCTGCCGGACTGGATGTCCGTGGCTCATCATCTGCGCTCCAAACAAGGCGGTTGGGTAAATCCGCTGCCGAACTACACCAGCATCCAACCCATCAACAGCTCCTACTGCGGCCCCGCGTATCTCGGCGATGCCTTTGCGGCCTTTTCCGTCACCGAGGACCCGAATCGCCCGCAGTTCGAAGTGCCCAACATCGGTCTCGCTGACGAAGCGGAGACACGAAGGCTGAGCGACCGTGTGGCGCTGCGCAAAAGTCTCGACCGCATGGAGCGTGCGTTTGATCGTCAGCACGAGCTGTCGGCGCTGGATGAGTTTGAGGCGCAGGCCGCCTCGCTGCTCACCGCACCCGAGGCCCGCGATGCCTTTGACCTCGGCCAAGAAGAAGCCCAAACGCGCGACCGTTACGGACGCAATCGCTGGGGTCAGCAGCTCCTCCTCGCGCGTCGCCTCGTTGAGTCCGGCGTGGAGATCATCACCAGCAGCCTGCACGGCCCGCTGTGCGGTCGCACGCAGGTGTGGGACGATCACGCCGTCGATCATCACATCTTCGAAGCCCTGCGCTTTCGCATGGGCTACTACGATCAGGCCGTGTCCGCCTTGATCGAGGACATCTATGCGCGCGGCCTCGACAAGAAGGTGCTCGTCGTCGTCACCGGCGAGTTTGGCCGCACGCCGCGCATCACCTTTGACCGCAGCACCGGCGCGGGCGATGCCAGCGGCCCTGCAGGCACCTTGCAGCCCGGACGCGACCACTGGCCGCGTGCCTTTTCCAATCTCTGGGCCGGTGGTGGCATCCAGACCGGCGGCGTCATCGGTGCCACCGACAAACGCGGTGAAGACGTCATCGAGCGCCCGTGCAGTGCGCATGATTTCCTCGCCACCATCTATCAGCACCTCGGCATCGACTCCGCCAAGACCACGCTCAACGACTTTAACGGACGCCCCGTCCACATCGTGAACAATGGCAGGCCCATCTCAGAGCTCGCCTCCCGTCATTCATGAAATCAATCCTCACCCTTCTTTTCGTTTTGCCCGGCCTCCACGCCGCTGAGCCTACGGCGCAAACCTGGCTACAAGTGGATCAACCCCTTGTCATTCCCGCCGAGCAAGCCCCGAGGCTGGGCAGCGGCGACTTTTCCATCTCCGTGTGGGCCAGGGCAGATGCCACAGACCGCATCACCGGCGATCTGGTGAGCCAATACGATCCGAAGAAAAAGCGTGGCTTTCATCTCACGCTCAAGAGCAATCCAGGCGTGACCTCCAGCGTGGCGAACTGGCGGCATTTGCAGTTCGGCGTGGATGATGACAAACCCAGCGCGTGGCGTGACTGCGGACGACCCGGCCAGGCCCTGTTCGCCTTTGCCATGGCCACGCATGAGGGTGCGCTCTATGCAGGCACTTGCGAGCCGGATGCGGGGGCGATGGGCCGGGTCTATCGCTACGCAGGTGGCGAAACATGGATCGACTGTGGCCGCCTCGATGGCAGCAACTCCGTCACCGCGCTAGCGGCTTTCGAAGACGCACTCTACGCTGGCACTGGCAAGTATCGCGTGGCGGGCTCAAGTCTGCCGGAGTCGCCAAACACCACGCTCGGCGGTCGCGTATTTCGTTATGAAGGCGGCTCGAAGTGGGCGGACTGCGGGCAGTTGCCAGACACGGAGGCCGTCGGCGGGCTCGTGGTGTTTCAGGGGCGGCTCTATGCCTCGTCACTCTACAAACCGGCGGGCTTATTCCGCTACGAAGGCGGCAGCCAATGGACGCGGCTGCCGGATGCCATCGGGCCGGACCTGAAGACGGGCGAGCTGGGGCCGAAGCGCGTCGTCTCGCTCACCGCGCATGACGGATTCCTTTACGCCACGAGCTATGATGGCGGCCGGGTGTATCGCTTTGATGGAAAAACGTGGACGGACTGCGGACAGATCGGCGATGACACGCAGACCTATGCCTTCACCAGCTACGAGGGCCGACTGCATGTCGCCATGTGGCCAAGTGCTCGCGTGTATCGTTTTGAAGACGTGGCCCGCTGGACGGACATCGGGCGGCTCGGTCAGGAATTGGAGGTCATGGGCATGATGGTCCACAACGGTCGCTTCATTGGCGGCACGCTGCCGCTCGCCGAAGTCCATGCCTACGATGGCGATGGCAAATGGACGCTCTGGCAGCGTCTCGATCACACGCCCGCTGTGAAATACCGCCGCGCCTGGACCATGGCCGAGCACGCGGGCGAGGTCTTCTGCGCCACGCTGCCCTCCGGCAAAGTCTGGGCCGCTCGGCACGGTCGTCAGGTCTCCTGGGATCACTCGCTGCCCTCCGGATGGCATCACATTGCCGCCGTGAAGAACGCAGATCGTCTCACGCTGCATGTGGATGGCAAGCAAGTCGCCGAGAGCATCGGCTTTGATGCCACCACATGGAATCTCGATAGCACCGCGCCCCTGCACCTCGGCAATGGCATGAACGGCCCCTTCAACGGCCGGCTTCACCACCTGCAAATCCACCCGAGATCCATCACGCCCGATGAGATTCAGGCTTTGGCGAAGCAAATGCCCGAATGATCAATCATCACAAGGGGGCTGGTCAATCTTCGCCCGGTGCGCTTGAAAAACGCTCCACCTTGAAGCGAGACAATCCATCAAACGCCTCCTCTTTCCCCTCCTCGCTGCCGATCCACCGCTCGATTTCATCGACACGATAAAGACGGCGTCGAACGCGGCGGCACGCGCTTCAACCTCGGCGGCTGGGATTTAGAGCATTTTAAATAATATTGTGGAACATTTTGACAGACGGTGTATAGCTAAGCATGGCCGCACTTTCCCTTGATCTACGTCAACGCATCATCAACACCTGCGACCGGGGTGAAGGCACCCAGGAACAGATCGCCCAA
>JAPLUL010000117.1:0-9693 GCA_026397635.1 Verrucomicrobiota bacterium
CGATGCGGGCGGCCTGCTCCTGACCAGCGACTTCGGCGCGATGCAGATCGGCTTCCAGGGCCTTGATCTGCCGTGCGGCTTTTCGGCTGTGCCAAAGCGCGAGTGCTACGACTGCGGCGGCGATCAGCAGTAGTGCGGCGAGGCCTTCAAGTGACATGCGTCTTCACCTCCGCCTTGACGCCCTGCTCGGCCATCTGCTGCGCGATCATCACAGCCGCGCGTTCGTAGACGATGCGCTCGATCATGCGGGGTGCCAATTTGGCGGCCGCACCGGCAAAGCGGGTTTCGCGCGCCGCCAGCTCGAAAGGGTTGAGTATCTCGATGGCGATGCGGGATTTGCCGCTCGCCGCTGCCAGCGGCAGGGCCGGTGTCGCATGCAGTCGCTCGTGCAGGGCCGCGAGCTTTTTCTGCATGCGGTCGAGCGTGAAGATCAGCCAGGCGCTTAAGCCGATCAAGACGGTGATGAGCAGCGCGATCAGCACACTCATAGGTTGATTTTTCCGCAGACGGGAGAGGGTCGCCGCATACAATACGGCTTCGCCATCACAGCTGCCCTGAACCCATGTGCGGAATTGTCGGCGCTGTCGCCCAGCGCAACGTCGTGCCCATCCTCATCGAGGGCCTGAAGCGCCTCGAATATCGCGGCTATGACTCCGCAGGCGTCGCCACCCTGGCCGATGGCCAGCTGCAAGTGGTGCGCGCCGTGGGCAAGGTGGCCGAGCTGGAGGCAGCAAGCCCCAAGCCCGGCACCACCGGCATAGCCCACACCCGCTGGGCCACACACGGCGTGCCGGCCGAGCGCAACTCGCATCCGCATTTTTCGCGCGATGTGGCGGTGGTCCACAACGGCATCATCGAGAACTACGAGCAGCTGCGCGGCGAGCTGGAGGCCAAGGGCTTCGCCTTTACCAGCGAAACCGATACCGAGGTGCTCGCGCATCTGCTGCAACACCTCATCGACAACGGCGATGACCTGCGCGCGGCCATGCTCAAGCTGGTGGCGCGCATCACGGGCGCGTACGCGCTGGCGGTGATCTCGGCGCGCGAGCCACAGCGCATGCTGCTCGCCCGTCGCGGCTCGCCGCTCGCCATCGGCATTGGCGTCGGCGAGATGTTCGCCGCCAGCGATGCCACCGCACTGGTGAGTGTGACCAGCCGCATCGTCTATCTCGACGAGGGCGATCTCGCCGAGATCAGCCTCAACAGCTACAGCATCTTCGACAAGAGCGGTGTGGTGCAGCAGCGTGAGGAACGCTTATCCAACCTCAGTGCGGGTGCAGTGGAGAAGGGCGACTACCGCCACTTCATGCAGAAGGAAATCTTCGAGCAGCCCACCGCGCTCGCCAACACGCTTGAAGGCCGCATCAGCAATGGTCACGTGCTTGAAGCCATGCTCGGCCCCAGGGCTGGCGAGGTACTGTCGCGCGTCAAGCGCGTGCGGATCGTGGCCTGCGGCACCAGCGCCAATGCGGGGATGGTCGCGCGCTACTGGATCGAACAGATCGCCCGCGTGCCAGCGCGCGCGGAACTCGCCAGCGAGTTCCGCTACCGCGACCCGATCATCGAGCCCGACACGCTCTTCATCACCATCAGCCAGAGCGGTGAAACCGCCGACACGCTCGAAGCCCTGCGCCACGCCAAGACCAAGGGCATCGCCGCCAGCCTGGTCATCTGCAACTCGCCCGAGTCCAGCCTGGTGCGCGAAAGCGACATCTCGCTGATGACCCACGCCGGGCCAGAACGCAGCGTGGCGAGCACCAAGGCCTTCACCACCCAGCTGATGGCGCTGGCGCTGGTCATGCTGCTGCTCGCGCGCCGAGATCACCGCCAGCGCGTACGCGCCCGTGATGCGCGCCACCAGCTTGCGCAGAGCGGTTCATCCACAAGCAGCACGCGCTGTTCCTCGGCCGTGGCGCGATGAGTGCGGTCGCGGCCGAAGGCGCGCTCAAGCTCAAGGAGATCAGCTACATCCACGCCGAGGCCTACGCTGCCGGCGAGTTGAAGCACGGCCCGCTGGCGCTGGTGGATGAGCACATGCCGGTGATCGCTGTCGCCCCCGATGGTCATTTGCTCGAAAAAGTGAAGAGCAATTTGCAGGAAGTGAAGGCACGCGGCGGCGAGCTATATGTGTTCGCCGACCGCGATGCGGGCCTCAAAAACGAACCGGGCGTGACCATCATCAATATGCCGCACGGCGACGAGCTGAGCGACCCCATGCTCTACACCATCCCCTTGCAGCTGCTGGCGTATCACGTCGCCTGCCTCAAGGGCACCGATGTCGATCAGCCGCGCAATCTCGCAAAAAGTGTCACGGTCGAATAAGCCGGTAGCACGACATTTGTAACATGTTCGTTGCAAACAAAAACATTTACTGACGAAAACAAATTCCTTTATCGCATTTAATAATTAGATTTACCAAGTTATGCTTCCCTCCTGAGAAGGAGTCCGAACCCATGCCGAGCCGGAAGTCCAAGGTCAACGCCGGGTATGTCCCGGCGATCACGACACCCGGTTTCAGTTCGACCGGAAAGCGCACGCGTGTGTTTGGCCGCAAGTCTGGCCGTATCCATCACCTCTTATCGGGCTTGGAAACCCATTACTTCTTCTGCCTCGACCATTGCCCGCTCGTCACCAATATCCGCGAGCAGTTTCCCTTGGAAGTGAGTTCGACCGTCGACTGCGCCAAGAGGCTGGACTTCAAACATCCAATCGATCCGAAGACAAGGATTGAGCGCGAGATGACGACCGATTTTTTGGTGGACCTCCGTGATGTCAACAACTTGACCCGTCCGATAGCAAGGTCCACCAAGTATTTGGCGGAGTGGTGCATCACGCGGAATCAAGAGCTGGTCTCGATTGAACACCTTTACTGGTCGGACCGCGAGAGCGATTTCGGAGTGGTCACGGAGCGGTGTATTCCGCACGCCGTTGTTCAGAACGCAGAGTGGCTCAGGGTTGGCACATTTGATTTGCCCCAAGCACCGGTCGAAGACGAGGTCTTGAATCGGATCGAGGAAGTGCTCAGGGACAAAGTGCAGGAGGGCGACGTCTTGGGACGATGGCCGTAGTTGATGGCAGCTATCCCAGCCGTCGAAATTGCCAAGCCACTGGAGGTCAGGGTCGGAGAAATCTATGGCGATCCGAATACCGCCTCCAATGCCTGGCGAGCCCTTTGGATCGATCCGCAGGGATCGCAGATCATGGTTTTTGCACTACATGACCCCAAGGCTTTTCCGGAGCCGTGGTCGCTAAGCGAACTGCGCTCGAAGCTCGCATCCCGAAGGCTGGTGCGCGTCGACAATCATCCTGCAGACCATTTGATTGCGAGGAAGATCGATGTGAAAAGGTCCCGGTGCCATGAGCTGGAGATGACCAAGGAAAGGTTTCTCAAAGAGGTCGGCAGCAAGAATCTCAAGATCGTCGATGACAGCCCGCCCACCAGCACGAACTGGGAGCTGATCAAGGGCTTGGTCACCAGCGAACCGGCCGCCTACTTGCCCAAGGCGCGTGGCGCATACATCCGAAAACTGGAAGCGGACGGGGTTTCCACGAGACCGACCCTCTTCAAGCTGCTCAGACGTTACTGGGCTTCAGGCAAGCAGCCCATCAGCGTCGAACCCAACAACTTTCTCAAGGGCGGCGTGGGGAAAGCGCGTCCCGCCAAGGCTGGTGGCCCCAAGCGGGGTGCGCCATCCAAGTTGGCGGAGGATGGAGAGGAATATGGAATCAACGTCAGTGAGACCCACAAGAAATGGATTCGTGAAAGTGCGAGATATCTGTCCACCGAATGCAATATTTCCGATGCCTACGAGAAGTTCAGGCGAAAGCATTTCCGGACCAGCGAATTCAAAATGGTGCATGGCAAAAGGGTACCCATCCTGCTGCACCCCAAACACTGCGTATCCCTGACGGCATATCGGTATTGGCTCCACAAGCTGGTAGGTCGAGAGCAGATCCTTCGAGGCCTGCATGGAGACCAATGGTTCGAGCTTAACGGCCGGGGACTGTTGGGCGGTGCCATGCTGCTGGCCTTCGGCCCCGCGCACACCTACGAAATCGATGCCACGGTTCTGGATCTCTACGTCGTCAGCAGGATCAATCGCAATTACGTCATCGGACGGCCGATCGTTTACCACGTGATGGACCGCTATTCGAAGATGTTCGTCGGACTACACGTCAGCTTCGACGGGCCGAACTTCGAGTCCGCCTGCGGGGCCTTGCTCAACGCATTCGAGGACAAGGTCGAGTTTTGCAAACGCTACGGCATCCAGATCAAACACGGGGATTGGCCTTGCAACGTCATTTGCGGAGAGCTGATTGCAGATGGCGGAGAGCTCAGGGGCGCGCTGATCGAAGGCGGCATTGGCGACCTCAAGTTCGGCATGAGCACACTCCCCGCTTACCGCGGCGATTTGAAGTCGCTGGTCGAGAAGTCCTTTCACATCAGTAAGGAAACCTCGGTCAAGTTCATCCCCGGTCGGACGCTGAAAAATGTGGCCGAACGGGATCAGAAGCACCCGTCGAAGCTGGCCGTGCTCGACATCGACCAGCTCATGAAAATACTGATCACCGACATCCTCTGGTTCAACAACGAGAAGCCGCTCGCCTCGATGCCGGAGGATCTCGAGTTGCACGCCGTCATGCACTCGGGGAGTCCTAGGGACGTGTGGAACTGGGGCATGGTGAACCGCACTGGTGCAGTGCGGGCCGTCGGCATCGACATTCTGCGCGCCGCGTTGCTGCCGATCGCAAAGGCGGCCGTCACGAAAAAAGGGGTCTCCTTCAACGGCAAAAACTACATCGGCGAGCGTGTCATCACCGAGGGATGGGCGGTGCGCGCGCGAAGCAACGGAGTGTCATACATTGATGTCCGCTATGACAGACGAAATCCAGAGCAGATCCGATACCGGGCACCGGATGGAACGATCGACGTACTCGAACTCAATGAGGCCGCGCCTCGCTACGGTCGATTCAATTTTGAAGAGATTGCTTGCGCGGACGAGGCCATTGAGCGCGGCTACCAGAGGCGCAAGGCCGACTCGAAACAGGGTGTGGCCGATCAAACGGCGTTCAGGGACGCGGTTGTGAAAGAAGGCACGAAGCAGACGAGGACGCAGGATGGTCCGAAGCCCTCCTCGACCGGCAGATCCGCAGGCATGAAGGACCGGCAGCGCATCGCCAAGGAAGATGAGCGGAGTCAGGGCGGCAAGCGGTTCGCCGAAGACAACGCCCGGTTGATGGGGCGGGCCACTCAGATTTCCGATGCTGAACCTGTGTCCGTCCCCGAGTTGGCATCTGTGCCCGCAGCCCCGTCCTTCAAGTCCGCGCAGGAACGGCACGCAGAGGAGTTGCTGGAGCGACAGCGACAGCGCCATCTCGCAAGACGAGGCCCGGGGACGACCCGTTGAAGAAAATTCGCAAGGCGCTCGAGTCCGGGCTGAACAGCAATCCGCCGCGAGGAGCAGGTTTCACCGGCGCGACCGTCGATGCGGTCTATGCGCCTTCCTCGAATCCGATGCTGGCGCATAACCCTTTCGTGGAAGCCCTCAATCCCACCTTGAGCGGCAAATTCGACGACTTTTTTCAGCTCCTCCCCGGCTATCACGACGAGGAGAGAAGGCGCGAAAATGTGTTGCGCTTGGAGGACGTCGAACGCGTCACCCATGTGTTGCAGACACTGTCGTGGGGACAGTCCCTCTACAGTGCCGTCATGCGGGTACTGAAATTCGGCTACCTCAACCGCAACCCGCTGAAGGCATCCCGAACCCGCCAGATGAAGAGCGCGTTTGCGAACTGGGACGAGATGCAAGCTTCCGTCAGGCACGAGGTTTCGCTCGGGTCGGTGATCCATAGCTTTTCGATCATCGGCACCAGTGGCGTTGGCAAGACCATCACGATCGAAAAGATTCTCATGAGTCAGCCGCAGGTGATCCAGCACCGCGGCAGCTATGAAGGCCAGTCGCTTCACGTCAAGCAGCTCGTCTGGCTGAAGCTGGAATGTCCGCACGATGGCACGCTGAGGGGCATCATCGTCAGCTTCTTCGCCGCAGTCGATCAAGTCCTCAACACGAATTACTTTTCTCGGTTCGGCGGCGAAAAGGATCCAGCCATCGCCATCCGCCACATGGCGACCGTGGCCAACAACCACGCGCTGGGGCTGCTCGTCATCGAGGAGGTTCAGCGCCTGCGCAAAAAGCTGGATCAGAACAGCCTTCTCGATTTCTTCGTGCAGCTCATCAACACGGTCGGCGCGCCGATCATCCTGATCGGCACCTTCCAGGCACTGCCGTTGGTGCAAGCCTGTTTTGCGAACGCGCGTCGGGCGTTCGGCCAAGGTGATTTCACCTGGTCGCATCTCGAACGCGACAGCGTCGATTGGGAGCTGCTGACTCAGGAGCTCTGGGAGTATCAGTTCACGCACCCGCCGACGCCACGCTCACCGGAGCTAGACGATGCTTTCTACTTCCATACGGTGGGCATCCCGGACATCATGGTGAAGTTCTACAAGCTGCTGCAATGGGAAGTGATCGGCAGCGGGGACGAGACAATTACCGTCGAAAAGATGACAAAGGTTGCCGCCAGCCATCTTGGGTTGGTCGAACCGATGCTTCGGGCATTGCGGGAGAAGAACTACAAGGCCCTTGAAGAAATTCCCGACTTGGTCCTTCCGCAATCCGTGATGAAGGCGGCGCTAGTGAAGGCGCAGGGTCGCATTGAAGTCAAAGGCTCCGCGAACACCCTTGAAATTCAGCAGACGAAGTCGGATCAGAATAATGACCAGTCTGGCCCCAAGGAGCGGATCGTTGGCATCCTCGTCAGCCTCGGCTACGACATCAACATCGCGGCAGAGTCCGCGCGTCAAGGCCTGTCATTTCACGCGAAACGCTCGAATTTCGAGCAGGCATTCGAGGAGGCATTGCGCATCGCCAAAATGCTCAAGCGCAAGAAGCTGCCTGTGGCGAAGGATTCCGAGGTTAAAAATCCATCGGCCGAGGACAAGCAACCTGACCCAGGGTCCTCAGAAAAGGCTGGTTTGCAGCCTCAGTCGTCGAAGCGTCCATTGGTCACCGGTAAGGTGATCACGAAGAGGCAGGCAAAGCTCCTAGCCCCGTCCGAGCGAGATCGTCTTGCCACGGCCTTCCTTGAATCGGGAGGGCTGTTGAGGGATGCAGCTGAATTGTTCTCGCTGGATCGTTGAATTGATCCCGTTTTTCCCATCGCTGATCGAAGGAGAAACGCTCTACAACCTGGTAGTCCGCTACCACCGCCAAGTCGGCTACTCCGATCCCCGGCACAGTCTGCTCGATCTGTTCGGCAGCGACACGGTATCGGTGAGTATCGATCTGCCGGGACGGATCGATGCTCTGGTCAGTCGCGTCGACAGCCTAGTGCTGACGGCAGGCCAATTGATTGATCGACACACGCTCTATCCGCTCTACGCTTCGGCACTGACGCAGGCAAGGGCGCGGCAGCTAAAGCGCTGGATGCGTCGCCCCAACTTCGCGGGCCACCTTCATGCCCAGGTCGGACTGATGGCCTCGTCCATCGAGTGCCGGCGTGAGTTGCGCGCATGTCGGCTGTGCTACGAGGAGGATTTGCGTAATGACCGTCCGGGTGTCTGGCGGACCATTCATCAAGTGGCGGGACTAGTGCTGTGCCCGTTTCATGGCACGCGGCTGCTGCAGGCACCGGCTGGGTTGGCGGCGAAAGGCCAGTTGACCGCGCTAGAAGAGCGAACGATCAAGAAGATGACACCGATCAAAACGCCTTGGGTGATCGATTCCAGGGACATGGCCTTGTCGAGGCTGGCGCTCGAAGTCCAGGAGAGCAGCGAACCGCCGATGCATATCGGGGCGAGGGTTGAAGCCTATCGCCGCGAACTCGACATCCGAGGACACGTGACTAGCAAAGGGTCAATCCGTTGGCCTGGACTGATTGCCGAGTTTGAAGAGTTCTGGGGCTCCAGAAGGCTGGAAGCAATCCATGCGGCGGTGCCTGCAGGGCGCTATTCGCATTGGCTCGCGAAATTACTTCAGGGACGGGATGTCTTCGTGCATCCGATACGGCAGCTGATGCTGATGTTGTTCCTGGATCACAGACCAACTCAAGGTGTAGCAGTTTCGGCACCCTTGCGGCTGCCCTTTGGTAGACCAAGATGGCCTTGCCTCAACCCAGTCTGCAGCCACTACCGCAGATTAGTTGTTGACAGTGTCCAAATCTCGGTGGCTGCCGACGGCATCCGTGTATCGGGCCTTTTCTCGCATTGCTGTGGATTTACCTACCGCCGCATGGGACCTGATCCAGAAAAGGAGCGTGTTTTCGAGAAGGATCAGGTCACCCGTTTCGGCGGCTTGTGGGAGGCTAGATGCAGGGAGCTGATCGCAAACGATGCTTTCAGCTGGCGGGCTGCGGCGAAGGCGCTCGGAGTAGACGTCAAAACCGTGCAGTATCGTGCGATCAAAGCTTCCAAGCGGCTGCAACCCAGCCCGGACGAGACGTTGCGAACGCAATGGTTGGAGCTGGTCAATCAGTATCCCGGCGAGGGGATCACTGCGGTGCGGCACCGGGCTCCGGCGCTCTACACCAGACTCTACCGACGCGATCGGCGATGGTTGATATCGACAGGCGTCCCTCGCCGCACGATTCACCAGAAGGGGCGGCAGGTCGACTGGGCCGTCCGGGACAGGTTCTTGAGCAAACTTGTCCGCCCCATATCACGCGAGATCAAGCGGATGTCTGCCCCCACCCGCCGCGCCAGCCGCGCTGAAATATCGAAGCATCTTCGCGCCTCCGCGCTCATCGAGCGAAAGCTTGACCGTCTTCCCCTGACCTCGCGGCAGTTGCGATTGCATGTCGAGTCTGCGGTAGCCTTCAGGCGGCGACGCCTTTGGCAAACGTACAAAGCCAGTCTCAAAGGACTGAAGCCGCTGACTCGTAGTGCGCTGCTGTGGGCTGCGCGCATCAGACCCGAGTTCATCGGGGATGTCGAAGACCTGCTTGCACTGTATCTCGGGAGAAAGAAAACTTGGCGAAAACCAGACTCAAGAACTGGCCCAAAGGGATAAAAGCCGGACAGCTTCAATGGATCGGCTCGCCACAGCGCGTCGGCGAAGAGCGTCAATGGGTGTCCAAGCTTGCGTTCTCGTTTTTGTCGACGGATGGTCAGCCGCGCGATTCCACCTTCATCGTCAAGGCACCCTGGGGGATGCTGCCGGCTCTGCGCGTCGGAAACATCTACCGGGAGGGGGTGCCCGGCAAACGGAATCGAGACGAGCGCACCGTTACGGCAGTGGTCGACACGGGCCTCGAAGTAATAGCCGCCAGAGAAGTGCCATCGTCGATCTGCAAAGCATCTACCTCATTTCGCGCCTCCGAGAGTTGCCTGCGGTTCCAAGCGTCTTCCTTCCAGTATTACCTGCCGTGTTGCGAGATCATCAGGACTCTGCTTGGCCCTAACACCTGGCTAGCGAATGCCTTGATGGATCCCGAGCTGCTCAACGAGATGATCTATGGCGAGACGCACCACGGGAACGCGTCGCTGGTGATGAGCAATGTCCTGCCCACCTCGTTCGCCCAAGCGCCGTTGCTGCAGCAGCTCGCACTGCTTCGGCTCGACGCTGAGTGGAACAACGCCTTCCGACAGGTGTTTCATGACCGCCAATCCATCGGCGTCAGAACGGGTCGCATGGAGGA
>JAPLUL010000089.1:0-13726 GCA_026397635.1 Verrucomicrobiota bacterium
GAAGCGTTTCGGTGCCTCGTCGGGGTCTGGTTGTTTGACGAGAAACTCCTCCAGGGTCAGCTGGCCGTCCTTGTTCGTGTCTCGTTTGTCAAAGGCGGCCCCACGATCCTGTTTCGAGCTCTTCTTGGTTTCGGCTTTGTGGGAGAGCTGCGGTTTGGCCTCGGGATGCGTGGCGAGCAGCTTGCGCAGCTCCGCGACGACCTGCGGCTGCTCGGCAGCGAGGTTTTTGGTTTCAGCGGGATCAGTCTCGTAGTCGTAGAGTTCGAGGATGGCCGATTCAGGGGCCTCTCCTGGCTTTTTCCATTCCACAAGACGATGCCGCTGAGTGCGAATGGCACGACCAATCCATCCCTCACCGCGTGGATAGACATGGATGGCATGATCGCGCGTGTGGGTGCCCGGATTCGTCAAAACAGAGGCGAAACTGCGCCCATCGCGCTTTGCGGGAGCAGGCAGGGAAGCGAGTTCGGCGAGTGTGGGATAGATGTCCACCGTCTCCACCAGCGCCTGCGTGCGCTGTCCTGGTGGTACGCCCGGTGCGGCGACAATCAGCGGGATGCGCGTGGCCTGCTCATAGTTGGTGTGCTTGCACCACATGCCGTGGTCGCCGAGGTGCCAGCCGTGGTCGCCCCACAGCACAATGATCGTGTTTTCAGCGAAACCGTTCGAGTCGAGGGCATCCAGCACCTTGCCCAGCTGCGCGTCCATGTAGCTCGTGGCCGCATGGTAACCATGGATGAGGTGAATGGCCTGCTCCGTCGTCACCGGGCCTTTGTCCGGCATGTCTTTGTATTGGCGCAGCTCGCCCCACGAACTCGGTGCGAACTCCGGTGCTCCTTCAGGCGCTTTTTGCAGTTCCGGCAGCTTGAAGGACGCGGGATCGTAGAGATCCCAGTACTTCTTCGGCGCGACGAACGGCAGATGCGGCTTCAAAAAGCCAACGGCGAGGAAAAACGGCTCCTCCGGCTTCGCCTTGGCCGCTGCGAGGCGCTGGATGGCTTCCTCGGCGATCATGCCATCGCCGTAGCGATGGTCCGGCACCTCGGCGTTTTCCGTCGGAGCACCACGTGGCAGTTTCCAGGCCTCCTTTTTGTTTTCAAACAGCGCCTGCTCGCGGGTGGACTCGGGCGGATTGTTCTCCTTCAGCGCATAGCTGATCGTCTTGGGGCTGTAATGCGGCACGCTCCACGAGGCCTCGTCGTTCACATTGCCATGGCCGACATGGAAGATCTTTCCCAGCCCTTCGGCACGGTAGCCGTTCGCCTTGAAATACTGCGGCAGTGTCACAGCATCCGGCACGCTTTGGCGGAAGTTCGTCGGCAGGTCGTAAATACCGAGCGTCTGCGGTCGCAAACCGGTGAGCAGCGCATTGCGTGACGGCGAACACACAGCCTGGTTGCAAAACGCCTTCTCAAACAGCACCCCACGCTGCGCCAGCCGGTCGATGTTCGGCGATTGGACGATCTTGTCGCCATAACAGCGCAGCAGAGGCTTCAAGTCATCCACACAGATGAGCAAGACGTTGGGCTTGGCCGCCGCGAAGAGCGAAGGGCAAAGGGCGAAGAGAATGAGGGCGAAGTGCTTCATCGTGCGGGAGCAGGGTAAGTTTTTTCGTAGTCTGTCAGCGCCTGCACGCGTTTTTCTGTGAGCGGGTGGGTGGAGAGGGCTTCGCCGACATCACCTAGATGAGCGTGCTCGGGGTCGATGCGTTGGAGAATGTCGGCCAGCGGTTTAGTGCCCCAGCCGGCCTGGATCATGTAGGCGGCGGCACCAAGGTCTGCCTCCTCTTCGAAACCGCGTGAGTAGCCGCTTTCGGCAAGCATTGCGGGCAAGGCGGAACCCAAGCCAGCGATAGTGGAGATGTCGCCGGTCATGAGGGTCCAGATGAGGAAGACGGCGGAGTTTTGCAGAACGCTGCGCAGGCCGTGCTGCTCACGCACATGCACGATCTCATGGGCGAGAACGCCGTAAATTTCTTTGTCGTCCTGAGCTTCTTCAATCAGCTCGTCGGTGATGCAGACGAGGCCGTCCGGCAGGGCGAAAGCGTTGGGGAAGGGGGCGGCGAAGAATTCCAGGCGATAGTTTCGCTGGTTCCCTGGCTCCATGACGGCGGCCATGGTTTGAAACTGCTGCTCGATCTTCTGGCGGCGCTCGGCGGAGAGCTTGCTGGGCTCAAAGTCGAACAAGCGGGTGAAGATGGCGCGGGCCTGATCGGTGGCGACGGCCCCGATCTTGGGCGGCAGACGCATGGCGATGCGTTTGGCGGCAAACGGCAGTCCCCAGATGTAGCCGACGGCCATGAAGACCAGGAGAAACAACACTGCCGCACCGACCCAGCGCCAGCGTGATTCCAAGCCATGCACGAAATGCATGCCGGTGCGCTTGCCGCAGCTTTGTTCCCATGCTGCGAGAGCGGTGACATCGGTGATCTCCAGCCGCGCACCGTCGGGCAGGGTGAAATGGCGGGCCATGCGCCCCAAGGGGTCGGAGAGCGGACAGGCGCGCATCAGCTCCACCCGGTTGAACTGTGGCGACTCGATGTGGAGCATGCCGTCAGCCTCCAGCCGCACGCTGACCTCCAGGGCGCGTGAGGACGAGGCTGCGTAGTAGGTGCCGGAGAGTGTCACGCGTGCGGGTGGGATCAGAAGCCGATGTCGAAGTCAAAGATGTCCGCGCCGGCATCGCCCATGGCAGAGACATTGCCGCCTAGCGACTGGGCGACGGCGTCCAGACTGCCGCAGGCGATGAAAGTGGTGCGGGCGGCACGATAGCGTGCCATGCGGACCTTGACCCAAGGGATCAACAGTCCCAGTGAAAGGAGCACCGCGATGCCATTGGAGATGTAGAGCCAGAGGAGATCACGCACGCGCACCTTGGACTCCAGCCGGCCGAGCTGGCCCCAGTGCGTGGTGTTGATGGTGTAGTTGTTGGTGCGGACCTGGTAATAGAGGAATAGGAGGAAGAACAAGAGGTAAACGGCACTCACGGCAGCAATGACGACGATCTCAGGAATGCCCAAACCTATGCCCGGCCTGGAGTCACGGCGTTTGGGGGCATCTGTCGGGAGGGTCAGATCTTGCTCTGCGGCTGCGGGAGCCGGGGCCCCTGGCTCCGCCTGGACTGAGGAGGCTTCCTGGGCCTGCTCGGCCTTTTTTTGCACCATATTGAAGAATGGAATCGCCAGACTGGCCAGGATGGCGAGAAGGAAGATCAGTCCAAAGGACTTGAAGAAAGTCTTGTAGAAGAAGCCGGCTCGGCCCTGCATGTCTGCCTGGGAGTTGCCCCAGCCTAGATTGCCGATGAAGTATCTCTTTTGGCGAAACTGCATGTAAGGCGTGATGAAGCCCAGCGTGAAGGGAATGAGCAGCGCGAGGCCGAGGAACACGCCATACGCCTCGCCCGTAGTGCCGCGGAAGTTGAGGCGCACGTTGCGATGCACGGTGTTGTGCGCCCGAAAGCGCAGCGCCTTCTGAATCAGCCATGGCGCGAGCACTCCGATCAGCAGCCCAACGAAGATGGCCAGCGGCGGGAACACCGAGCCGGCCACCGAGTAGATCACGAACAGGCCGCCAAAGAGCAGATTGCCCTTGAGGATGGAGATGGGGTTGCCGGTGAAGTCGAAGGGCTTCCCGTCCAGCAGCGTGTTGCCATAAAAGTAGCGGCGCGTGCGCACCTTGGCCCAGGCGGCATAAATGCCGAGCGTCAGCACGGTGAGCACGACGTTCACGATCCAGATGCGGAAAAACTCGCCTGCACGGCCATGAAACTCGAAGGGGTGCGCACGCTCTGGCGCTGGTGTGGTGTCAGGGGTCACTGCGTCAGGTGCGGCGGCCGCTGTCACCGCAGGAGCTGCCAAGCCATCCGGCGAGATCGCCCCCAGCGGCGTCCATTCGGTGAGTCCAGCATTCCAGACGAGGCTGAGCGTGGTGAGGGTGCCTGCTGCTTGCAGTTGACGGATTTCCTCAAAGGAAACCGGTCCCTGCTGCTGCCCGTCTTGCGAGTAATACCATTGTTGCATAAGAACGGCCGTTATAGGGAGCATCCTTTCGCTTGGCAATATCCAATTTTCGCCAACGGCCAATCACTCCGGCAGCTTGTCGAAATGAAACTGGCAGCAGCCGAGATCGAGCGTCTTGGCGTTGTTTGAGAGCTTCTCGCGGAAGGTGGCGGCGAGGGCGTAGATGCGCTGCTGGCCTTGTTTTTCGACTTCGACCAGTCCGGCCTCTTTGAGGACGCGGAGGTGCTTGGAGACATTGTAGGGCGTGACGTGGAGCGCTTCGCAAAGCTCGGTCACGGGTTTGGCTCCGGCGATGAGCTGAGGCAATTGGCGCTTGTTTATTTGCCACAAGAGGCAAATACAAAATCCTCATGTCCCAACGCGCACGCTACATCATGATCGGCGGCTTCCTCGGAGCCGGCAAAACGACCACCGTCGGTCGGTTGGCGCGGCATTTGAGCGATCAGGGGCTGAAGGTCGGCCTCATCACGAATGATCAAGCGGGTGGCCTCGTGGACACGAAGCTGCTGCGCGGCCAAGGTTATGCGACGGAAGAAATCGCGGGCGGCTGCTTCTGCTGCCGCTTCAACACGCTCGTGGATGCCGCCAGCAAGCTCACGAACGACTCCAAGCCGGATGTCTTCATCGCCGAGCCGGTGGGAAGCTGCACAGATCTCGTCGCGACGGTGACGTATCCACTGCGCCGCATGTATGGCGATTCGTTCACCATCGCGCCGCTCAGCGTGCTGGTGGACCCGATCCGCGCCCGGCGTGTGTTCGGACTCGATGACGGCGGCACGTTTTCCTCCAAGGTGGCCTACATCTTCAAAAAGCAGCTCGAAGAGGCGGACATCATCGTCATCAGCAAAAGCGATCTCATCGACGACACCCAGCGCGAGGAGTTGCGGGCCGTTTTGACGAAGGAATTCCCGCTCGCGAAGGTCGTCACGGCCTCTCCGCGACAAGAAACCGGTCTCGACGAGCTTTTCGCCAGCCTCATGACCGACGAGCAAGCGCGGCGCAATCCGATGACCGTCGATTACGAAGTCTATGCCGATGGCGAGGCGCTCCTCGGCTGGCTGAATGCCACCGTCACGCTGAAATCGGACGACGAGTTTGAGGCGAACGACTTCCTCAAAAAGCTCGCCACGCATGTTCAAGGGCTGTTGCAGATCGCCGGCGTCGAGATCGCCCATTTCAAGATGACCTTCAGCCCCGACGACGGCATCGCGGGCGAACTGGCGAGCATCAATCTCGTGCGTAGCGACTACATCGCCGAACTCGGCATGGAACTCGACGAACCGAGCACCGGCGGCCAGCTCATCATCAATCTCCGTGCCGAGGCCGATCCTGCCTCACTGGTGGAAGCGGTGAAAGAAGGCCTGCGCCAAGTCACCACCAATTTCTTCGGCTTGCAGGCCACGCTTGATCACGAAGAGCACTTCCGCCCTGGCAAGCCCACGCCCACACATCGCGATGGAATCTAAAGGCGGTTGCGTCCCCGGCAGTGCTTGCTGCTGAACGCTGACGCACGTCCGTTTCGTGCGGCGATTCAGTTGTCACAGAGATTTTGATTGCTGCGCGCATCTATTTGGCTAAATCACCAAATAGATACTTGGCTGAATGGCCAAATAAACTTCGCGCCCAGCCATCTTCTTATGAAAACGAGTCCCCGCCATCTTGCCGCCTTCACGTTGCTGCTCTTCACCTCGTTCTTGTCCGCCAAGGACACGGATGTTCTGCCCAATCTCAAGCCGTTGATTGAACAGGTCACGAAAGAGTTCGACCAGATTCCAGCCGAGCGGCAACTGGCCTTGAAGAAGGTTGCGTTGTTCATTCGCTCCAAGGTGCAGGCAAAGGAGACACCGCAACTGACCTTCATCTGCACGCACAACAGCCGCCGCAGCCACATGAGCCAGATTTGGGCGCAGACTGCCGCTGCTTACTATGATGTGGCGGGCGTGAAGACCTTCTCCGGCGGTGTCGAAGCCACGGCATGCAACGAGCGCACCGTGGCCGCATTGACTCGTGCTGGATTCACCATCACGAACTCAACACCGGGAGAGAAGAACCCGGTCTTTCTGGTGAAATACAGCGAGCAAGCAGAGCCCATTCGCGCCTTCTCGAAAGTCTATTCTGCCGAAGGCAACCCGAAGGACAATTTTGTGGCGCTGATGACCTGTGACCATGCCGACAAGAACTGCCCCGTGGTGGAAGGCAGTGTGCTGCGTGTTGCGATCCCGTTTGTCGATCCCAAAGTAAGTGACAACACACCGGCGGAGGCAGCAACTTACGACGAGCGCTGCCGCCAGATCGCCCGCGAGATGTTTTTCCTGATGAAGCAGGTCAATCCCTGATACCTGCGCATGAAAAAAGTGCTCATTCTCGCACTGGCACTTGCCAGCCCGCTGACGGTGCATGCGACGGACCCGCTTTCGTCCATGAATGCCTGGGTGGAAGGCCAGCTCTCGGCGAACTCGGGTTCGGCAATGGCTTTTGTGTTTTTGTTCCTCGGCGGCTTGTTGGCCAGTTTGCTTCCCTGCGTCTATCCGCTTTATCCCATCACCGCCAGCATCGTGAAGGGCCGGGCGAAACCCGGTGGCGCGCGCTGGCCGCATCCACTGGCCTATTTTTCCGGCATGGCGGTGATGTATGCCCTCTTCGGGCTTATTGCGGGCGTGAGCGGCGGGGCGTTCAATGTGGTGCTGCGACTGCCTGCGGTGAATCTTGCCATCGCGGCGATCTTTCTACTGCTCGCGCTCGCGACCTGCGGATGGCTGCACTTTCACTTCTTTGGTGGTGGTCAGATCGGAGACAAGACGCCGGGCCTGATGGGAACATTCGTCATGGGCCTCGGTGCCGGGCTCCTCTCGTCCTCATGTGTGGGGCCCTTTGTGATCAGCATTCTCATCGGTATCGCGAGCGGCGATGCCTCGGGCGGATTTGCGTTTGGAGCGGCGCTCATCGCTGCCGCGAAGATGCTCGCCTTCGGCATCGGCCTGGGGACGACGTTTCTGGTGGTAGGCTTGTTCGGAGCGCGGCTGCCAAAGTCTGGCAAATGGATGAAATATGTGCAATGGGCGCTGGGTGGGCTGATCGCATGGTTCTCCTACGTGTATTTGGAAAAGGGCTTGTCAGGCTACGGCTTCGAATCTTCCGCCATTGGTCTGGTTTTTGCAGGTGCGCTGCTGCTGCTGTTTGCTGCGTTTCGTTTGCAGCCGGATTCCGTCGAACCAAGCCAGCGCATGGAACGTGCTCTCCTGGCGCTGTTAGCGGTCATCTCCATCCTAGCACTGGCACGCGGCATCCTGCCGGGCGCACCAAGTAGGCAAACGACAGCCGCTCACGTGCAGTCCGGACCCGAAGTCGAGCAAAGCGGACACTTGAAGTGGTTCCTCAATCGCGATGACGCACTGGCGGAGGCCAAACAGCGCGGCAAGCCGGTGTTCGTGGATTTCTACGGAAGCTGGTGCGCGAACTGCAAAGCCTTCGAAGAGCTGACGCATACCAACGAAGCATTGGGTAAGGCTTTGGGCGGTGCGGTGCTGCTGAAAATCCGCGACACGTCACCGGACTTTAAAGTTTGGCAAAACGACAGCCGCTTTCCAGAGCTCAAGGTCGGACTGCCATTCTTCGTCATCATGGATGCCGCCGGGAACCTGCTCTACAAGACAAGCGACTACACACGCATCGACGAGATGATGCTCTTCCTCGAAGGCTGATCGTCACTCGTTCGCCCATCACAACGCCATGGAAAACCTCATTATCATCGGCACTGGCTGTGCGGGATTCACCGCCGCCATTTATGCAGCGCGTGCGAATTTGAAGCCGCTGATTCTCTCCGGCAACATGCCAGGGGGGCAGCTCACCACGACCACCGAGGTGGAAAATTTTCCCGGCTTCCCGAATGGCATCATGGGGCCGGAGCTGATGATGAACATGCAGGCGCAGGCTGAACGCTTCGGCAGCCAGATCGAGTATTCGCTGGTGAGCAGCGTGGCGAAGACAGCGGAAGGACATTTCGACATCACCACCGAAGACGGGAAGGTTCGGCAGGCGAAAGCCGTCATCATCGCCACTGGCGCGTCACCACGTCATTTGGGATTGCCGAATGAGAAGCAGCTCATCGGTCGTGGCCTCACGAGCTGCGCCACCTGCGATGGTGCGTTCTACCGCAACGTTCCGGTGGCAGTGATCGGTGGTGGTGACTCCGCTTGCGAGGAAGCCAGTTTCCTGACCAAGTTCGCATCCACCGTCCATCTCATTCATCGCCGCGACAGTCTGCGCGCCTCGAAGATCATGGCCGATCGTGTGCTCGCCAATCCCAAGATTCAGCCGATCTGGAACAGCACCGTCGCGGAATACCTCACCGACGACAAAGGCGAAGTCCGCGCCGTGACGTTGCAGAACCTCGTCTCCGGTGAGAAGAGCGAACTCGAAGTGAAGTGCGTCTTCGTCGCCATCGGCCATGTGCCAAATGCGCAGTTCCTCGGCGATCTCGTCGATAAAGATGAGAACGGTTACATCACGCAAATCAAGGGCACGCTCACCAAGACCGAAGGCCTCTTCGCAGCGGGCGACGTGGCCGATCACGTCTATCGACAGGCCATTACCGCCGCCGGTCAGGGCTGTGCTGCTGCGTTGGAGGCCGAGCGCTACCTTGCTTCGGTCGGTGTGCATGAATGACCTCTCATGAATACACCACTCACATCAGCCCTTTGCCTTCTGCTCGCAGGAGCCGCATTCGGCACGCCGTCGGGCCTCAACAACATCCCAACCGCCGACACCGTGCCGCATCGCACCGTTGCCGTGCAGTATTTCAGCAGTTTTGGTGGCGCGAACCAGTTTGGCACCGGCGAACCGGGCAAATCCGGCCATTGGATGGGCTTCAAAACCGGCTGGGACTTTGAACCCGTGCATGTGGAATGGGGCATGGACAGCCCACTCGGTACGGGCGTGAGCGGCCCGCTGTTTTTTCAGACGAAGGCCCGTTTCTCGCCCTGGGAGGATGGCATGTTCGCCATCGGCATCGCAGGCATCGCTTTGACCGACATCGACCGTGCGGGTGATCCCTTCAGTTACGCGATGTTGGCGCATGATTTCGGCTTCGCGCGCCTGCACGCCGGTTACGGCTATCAGACGAACGGCAGCAGTTACCTCTTCGGTGTGGACCGGACCTGGAAGCTCTTCGGCCGCAACTTCAACCTCAACACCGACCTCGCGCAGACTCGCGACCAGCGCGGCCTCATCACCGCCGTCGGTGCCAAGTATGACCTCACGAAGCACATCGTCCTAGAGACCTGGGCCAACTTCCCCGATCGCGATGCCGTTAGCCTCATCGCCAAGATCAACTTCGTCTTCACTTTCTAACCATTACCGGTTTGCACGACTATTTCATTTCTTGCTTTCATCCGTGATCTGCAAAATAAGCCATTAGATGCCCAAAGCCTCCGCCAAAACCTCCGAACGCCGTGCCGCCGTGATCAAGGCGCTCGGGCATCCGTCGCGCTTGCTCATCGCCGAGGCGCTGATGAAGGGGGAGATGTGCGTGTGCGATCTGAAGGATCTCGTCGGCGCGGACCTGTCCACCGTTTCAAAACACCTCACGCTCATGCGCGAGGCTGGCGTGCTGAACTGCGAGAAGCGTGGGCTGAACATCTACTACTCGCTCGCCTGCGACTGCCTCGGAGACTTCCTCTGCTGCGTGGACCGGCTGGCCTGCGGCGGAAAAAAGACCACCACCTGCTGCTGATTCCTCATGAACATCACTGACCTCCTCGCACAGCTCCGTTCCCATGCAGGCAAGCCCTTGCGCTTCCTGCTGCCAGACGGCGGCCTGATCCCCGCCCACTTCCACATCACGGAGGTTGGGCACGTTTTGAAGCGCTTCATCGACTGCGGTATCGCCTCCAGGCCGGTAAACTGGCCGCGATCTTCGATCATGCGGGCGATGTCCTGCCGCATCACGAACTGCCGGTCGAGATCGAATACGAAGACGGCGTCGTGGCGCAGTTCCCGGTCGAAAGCGCGGAGATCATCGACGACGCGCTTGTCTTCCGCTGCGGATGGAAACACACCGACTGCCTCGCCCGTGGCATTTGCCTGCCCGGCGAGTGCGCACCCGCTCCGAAAGCCGCGCCGGCGCCCGCGACCTGCTGCACGCCTGGCTCAAAGTGCTGCTAATTCATGAACAAGCTGCTTTCCGAACTCCTCGGCACCTTCACCCTCGTCTTCGCGGGCACCGGAGCCATCGTCATCAATGACGTCAGTGGCGGCGTGATCGGTCACGCGGGCATTGCGCTGACCTTTGGTCTCGTCGTCATGGCGATGATTTACACCTTTGGCGAGGTGAGCGGTGCCCATCTTAATCCCGCGGTGACGCTCGGTTTTGCCGTCGCGGGCCGTTTCGAATGGAAAAACGTACCCGGCTATGTTTTGGCCCAAATCATTGGCGCAGTCGTTGCCAGCGGTGTGGTGCATTGGCTGTTCCCCGCGCATGAAAAACTCGGTGCCACGCTTCCGGCTGGGTCAGCGATGCAGAGCGTCGTTTTGGAACTCATCCTCACGGCCATCCTCATGCTGGTCATTTTGCGCATCTCCACCGGCGCGAAGGAGAAGGGGATCACCGCCGGCATTGCCATCGGCGGCGTGATCACCCTGGAGGCGATGTTTGCCGGTCCGATCTGCGGTGCGTCGATGAATCCGGTTCGTTCGCTGGCACCCGCTCTTGTTTCAGGCCATCTCGAACACCTTTGGATCTATCTCGCCGCTCCCACACTCGGGGCCTTGCTCGCCGTGCCCCTCGCGAAAATGACGAATGAGTAAATGCGAAAGACGAGAGAGAGCCCAAGCCCGAATGCCTCTTCACACTTCATTCGTCATTTTTTGACCACCCCAGCCCTCCATTCTCCTATGACCTCGACCCCCAAGCCTCTCATCCTCATCCTCTGCACCGGTAATTCCTGCCGTTCCCACCTCGCCGAAGGCATCCTGCGCCAGGCCCTTGGTGCTGAATACGAGGTCGCCAGCGCCGGGTCGAAGCCCGCTGGTTACGTCCACCCGCTCGGCATCAAGGCGATGGCTGAGATCGGCATCGACATCAGCGCGCATACCAGCAAGCACATGGATGAGTTTTTGAAACAGAGCGTGGAGACTGTCATCACCGTCTGCGGCAATGCCGACCAAGCCTGCCCCATGTTTCCCGGCCAGCTCAACCGCCACCACTGGGGCTTCGATGATCCCGCCCACGCCACCGGCACGGAAGAGGAAATCATGACCGTCTTCCGGCGCGTGCGGGATGAAATCCGCCGAGTGTTCGAGGCTTACGCCGCCGGACGCAAAGACGCGGCCAAAGTTGTTACATCCGATCCGGTCGCGTAGGCGCAGGTCAGTCCTGACGCCTATCAGTCCTCCGCCTCGCAAAACAATCAGGCCGGGCACACCTCGCAGTGTGCCCGGCCCTTTTGCCAGCCTGACCATGCATGAAAACGGTTGAGTGGGAGGCCCACGCCGCCGTTAGAAATTGATCTGAGCCTGGATGCCGAGGTAGGAGTAATTCACGTCGCGGTAACGGGCGCCTGCTCCGGCGGGGTTGTCCGTCGTGTTCGTGCGTGTGCCCTGGGAGTACATCAGTGTCAGCTCAAGCTCTGGATACGGGATGTACTCAAAGCCAATGGCGATCTCGTCCACATTGGTTTTCGGCGCATTGGCGGCGAATTTCCGAGCTCCGTCGAAATGCTGCCAGCGGACAAACGGAAGCAGTTCCGCTTGGTTGGGGAAGACGTGACGGTACACCGCTTGCACGAAGCCGCCGTTCAGAGACGCGCTGCTGATAGTGCGCAGGTCGTCGCTGAGTTGAGGGCCCGCTCCCCAGGTCCACTCGGCTTCCAGGCCGAAGGGCTGTGGATAGAGGATGGCATTGATAGCCGTGCGGGTGTCTTTCACGCCACCGCCGCCGATGACCGTAGGGGCGGCAAATGTACCCATCGCGGCCGTGGTTGGGACGTAGCGGCCACTGTAATAGCTGGCACCGACTTCGAGGATCTGCCCGTTGTCGAACTGGAAAGGCCACGCCAGACGGGCGATGTAGTGCATGTCTCCGTTTTGGTCGGCATTGTTGATGCCCTGGCCATTGAAGACACCCACATTTACCACGCCGTAGTCGCCTGAGCCGCGCAGGCCCGCTTTCACGAGATCCTTGTAGCGGTTGCGGATTTCATAAGGCGCCCAGATGAAGTAGGCACCAAGGTCACGCTCGCCTTCGACAGCGGAGTTCAGGGCGTCAGGTCGTTCCAGCGCGTAGCGGTTCTGGGAGGATTGCAGATTGCTGAAGCCATACGGCACCTTGGACAAGCCAAGACGTACGCGGAACTCACGGGCGGGGTCCAAGGAGACATCCGCATACACATCTCGTGCCTGCAGGGCGTTCACGCCTCCGACTCCGGCCATATAATCGGACTGGAGGTAAAGATAGACGTGATCTGTGACATCACCGCTGAGAACGAGGCGTCCGCGGCGGATGCCCATGCTCTGCGTGTCGCTGACGAAACCATCGTTGGGCTGGTGGACGCCGGGCCTGTCACCATCGCCAATGATGCCGATAAAGCGGTTCTGGATGTAGCCACGCACCTTGATTCGCTCATACCACTTGTCGGAGAGCAGGGCGTCGAGGTCGCTCTTGCTCAGGGTGGAGGGAGAGGTGTTGTCACTCACCCTGGAGAGTTCCTCGACTTGGCCTTTGGTGTTCAAAAGTGTCGATTCGAGGTTGTCGACCTTCGATTCGGTCTGCTCCAGGCGCTCCACGATCGCGGGGGAAGCGGACGATTTGGCGACTTTCGGCTCATTCCGCTCTTCGTCCTTCATGGTTTGCACGAGCAGCTCGTACTCATCGGCTGTGATCGAGCCTTTCTGTTTCAAAATGTAGAACAGCTTCTCCATCGCCGGACTAGCCGTGAGTGTGGAGGGCAAAAGCGTGGCGAAGGCCAAAAAGGTGGCAAATGCCCGCCAGAGGTTATGGGATGGTGTGATGCGTTTCATTGGGTGACGATATTGTTGCGAATTGACGGCCCCATGGCCGACAGCTGCGCCTTTTAGTCGAAAGCGTCACACAATGACCAATTCTGTCTCGTGACGAAACTGTCACATAGGCCGTTTTCAGAGGCCTTTTTGGCAGGAATGTCACAGAAAGAGGCTGAATTTGCCGCCAATGTGACGGAAAAAGCTGGAAAATGAGCCGTGTGACGGTTTCGTCACAATCTGCGACTTTCCTGTTATCCGGTGCGCAGCACTCTCCGCCGTCTAGCTATTCCAACTCCATGAAACGCACACTCCTCGCCCTGACCTTCGTCATCGCATCCTCCCTCTCCGCCCAGGCCCAGACCACGCTCCGTATTCGTGGTTCGGACACGCTCGGTGCCAAGCTCGTTCCCTCCTTGGCTGAAGGCTTTAAAAAACAAGGTGGCAAAGTCAGCTTCGACATCGCTGCCGAAGGCTCCTCCACCGCCTTCACCAATCTCGCCGCCGGCACTGCTGAGATCGGCATGTCCTCCCGCAAAATCAAGGCTGACGAGCGCACGCTGTGCCGTAGCAAAGGCGTGGACATCAACGAGGTCGAGATTGCCTGGGACATGATCACTGTCGTGGTGAACAAGAACAACCCCATTGCCGACCTCAAGAAGAAGCAAATTTTGCAGATTTTCGCCGGTGACATCAAAGACTGGAGCGAAGTCG
>JAPLUL010000133.1:0-69088 GCA_026397635.1 Verrucomicrobiota bacterium
GCATCCCATGTGGAACTTGCGAAACAAGAAGAGCACCCCGTGTATTGCACCCAGCAGGCCACACAAGAGCCACCAAACAAACGCGGCAAACGATAACCACCGCAGCGGAGAGTCTTCCGGGACGAACCATTGCACGAACAGCAACGCAAAGCTCAGTTTGCCGATCACCAAAAGGTAATGCCAGGTGCGAGAATGAAGAGCCATGGTGAAGAGCCGAGGTAAGCCGTGATTCTGAATCCCGACCCGGTTGTTGTCTCGTTAAAAAAAGAGGCCGCTCGAAAGCGGCCTCTTCGTGAGTTCTTGAGCTGTTCGCTAGCGATTAGCCGTTGTCTTCAGCAGGAGCCGGAGCGGCGTCACCACTACCAGCGGCGGCGGCAGCGTCCTTTTCCTTCATGGCGGCTTTGCGGCTCATCTTGATGCGGCCTTTGTCGTCGATGCCGATGCACTTGGCGGTGACGATGTCGCCAGTTTTGACGACGTCTTCGGTCTTGTTGACGCGGAAGTCGGCGAGCTCACTGATGTGGATGAGGCCGTCTTTTTTGCCACCAAGGTTCATGAAGGCGCCGAAGTTTGTCGTGCTGACGACCTTGCCGGTGTAGAGCTTGCCGACTTCGATCTCCTGGGAGGTGCCGCTGATCATTTCGATCGCACGCTCGATGCCTTCCTTGCGGTTGGCATAGACGTACACGGTGCCGTCGTCTTCGATGCTGATTTCAGCGCCGGACTCAGCCTGGATGGCTTTGATGTTTTTGCCGCCAGGGCCGATGAGTTCACCGATCTTGTCAGGGTTGATCTTGATGATCTCGATGCGTGGGGCGTAGGGGCTGAGGGGCTTCACTTCAGCGATGGCCTGAGCCATGGCGGAGAGGACCTGGGTGCGGCCGGCTTTGGCTTTCACGATGCCTTCTTCAAGGATGCTGAGCGGGATGCCTGGGAGCTTGAGGTCGAGCTGGAAGCCGGTGACGCCTTCGCTGGTGCCGCAGAGCTTGAAGTCCATGTCGCCGAAGTGGTCCTCACTGCCGATGATGTCGAGCATGGTGAGGTAGCGCTTCATGTTGTCGCCATCGAATTCGGTCACAAGACCGACGCTGATGCCGCCGACGGGGCGCTTGATGGGCACACCGGCGTCGAGGAGGGCCATGACGCCGGAGCAGACGGAGGCCATGGAGGTGGAGCCGTTGGACTCCATGACTTCGCTGCTCACGCGGATGGCGTAAGGGAAGACTTCCTTGGCTGGGATGACAGGCTCGATAGAGCGCTCAGCGAGGGCACCGTGGCCGATTTCACGACGGTTCTGACCACCAAAGCGGCCGGTTTCACCGACGGAGAACGGAGGGAAGTTGTAGTGCAGGATGAAGCGCTTGGACTCAGGGCCACCGGCGTAGGTGTCCATTTCCTGGGCTTCGTCCGCTGGGGCGAGCGTGGCGATGGAGAGAGCCATCGTTTCGCCACGGGTGAAGCTGGCGGAGCCGTGCGTGCGGGGAAGCACGGAGGCCTCACCAGAGAGTGGGCGGAGCTGGTCGATGCCACGGCCGTCGCAGCGGCTCTGCTTGTCGAGGATGGAGATGCGGAAGGCTTTCTTCTGGAGGTAGTCGAAGGCCTGGCTGACCTCGAAGCTGGTGGCTTCGGGGAACTTGGCCTTGATGGCCTCGGCGACTTCGTCTTTCAAAGCGCCGACGGCTTTGCCACGGGCGACTTTGGATGGCGTGTAGAGAGCGCCTTCGATGCGGTCGCCAGCGACGGCGTAGGCGATTTCGAGAAGCTCATCTTTGACGAGCATGAGGGGCACTTCGCGCTTGGCTTTGCCAGCGAGCTTCGTGAGCTCTTCCTGGGCGGCGACGATCTTGGTGACTTCAGCTTGGGCGAAGTGGAGGGCTTTGACGAACTCGGCTTCAGGCAGTTCGTTGGCGGCACCTTCGATCATGATGACGTCGGTCTTGTTGCCGACGTACACGAGGTCGAGGTCGCTATCGAGACGCTGGGCCTGGGTGGGATTGATGATGAACTCACCCCCGATGCGGCCGATGCGCACGGCACCGACGGGGCCAGCGAAGGGGATGTCGGAGACGCAAAGAGCGGCGGAGGCACCGTTCATGGCGCAGATGTCCGGATCGTTCTCGCCGTCGGCGCTGAGGAGGATGGCGACGACCTGGGTGTCGTAGTAGTAGCCTTTCGGGAAGAGCGGGCGCAGCGGGCGGTCCGTCATACGGCAGGTGAGGATTTCCTTTTCCGTGGGGCGGCCTTCACGCTTGAAGTAACCACCAGGGAAGCGGCCTGCGGCGGAGGCTTTTTCCTTGTACTCAACGGAGAGGGGGAAGAAGTCCTGACCGTCCTTCACTTTCGTGGCGGAGACGGCGGTGACGAGGACGATGGTGTCACCGAGACGCACGGTGACGGCGCCGTCGGCGAGTTTGGCAAATTTGCCGGTTTCGATCTGGAGGGTGCCAGCACCGAGCTGGATGTTTTGTGTGTGAATAGCCATAGGTTGGCGTGTGTGTGTTGGTTTGTGTGTTTAGGGGAAAGGGAAGCCGCGAAAGGCTAACGGCGTAGGGCAGAGAGACAGGCTCCGGTATGCGGGTGCGCTGAGGGGGTAGGCTACGCCAAATATACGAGGACGATCATGCGTCCTGATGATGGCTAGAGGCACTTCGCCCTTGGCTCTACGCTCTGAAACACGAAGGGCGATGCACTTGGCATCACCCTTCGGTAAATTGAGATTAGCGACGCAGACCGAGGCTCTTGAGGAGGGTCTGATAACGCTCGTTGGCGGTCAGCTTGAGGTAGTCGAGCAATTTGCGACGACGTGCGACCATCTGGAGAAGGCCACGACGTGTGGAGTGATCTTTCTGATGCGCGGCGAGATGCTGCGTCAGTGCATTGATCCGCTTCGTGAGGAGAGCCACCTGGACGTCGGCACTGCCGGTGTCCTTGTCGTGGATCTTGAAAGAAGTGGAATCGATGGTGGTGGCTTCGCTCATGGTGGGATTAAATGGCCAGACAACTTGTCAGGCGGTGTGTGTTCTGGGATGTGGGGCCGCGAAGGAACCATAGAAGCCTTTTTTGGCAAGAGGAAGTTTTGGCCTTTGTGAACTAGCCCAGGGCTTACGCATCCAAAATCCACCCTCGGTCTCAAGATAGCAGGCAGATTTCCGGTAGATTGAGTTCATCCGGGAAGTGAGTGCGTTGGTGATGCATGAGGTCGTGACAGTTCCCCTCACCTAACCTCTCCCCGCAGAGACCTGACAGACCACCACGCAGGCGGTGCGCGGGGAGAGGGACTGAAAGCATGCCTGCCAGCTAGGCAGCGCTGTCACGGACTCTCTTGCGTCGAAACCGCTCTCTTTTTTTCAGTCCCTCTCCCCGCGATGGGTGATCCCATGATCTGCCACATAACGCGGGGAGAGGTTAGGTGAGGGGGCGGATGTCGCATTCGTCAGGCAGGACAAAAACGGCGCACCCGGTTGTTTGGCACCGCGTTCAATGCAGGACTGCCGGAGTCTGTCCGGGTCCTTCTGGGGTTTCGGAATTGACTCCCCCGTTGGTCATTGGAAAATTCGTCATTCGCCATTCCCCGCCCGCTTGCCATCAACAGTATCCTCATCCACTAAAAGCCCCCTCCTTTCCCACCCCTCACATGTCCCGCTCTTTCAAACTCGCAGTCCTCCCCGGAGACGGCATCGGCCCTGAAGTCATGGCCGAGGCGCTCAAAGTCCTCGATGCCGTCGCCGCCCGTTCCAGCCTCACCTTTGAATACAACCACCAGCTCGTTGGCGGGGCTGCCATCGACGCCGTGGGCAAGGCGCTCCCTGCTGAAACTGTCGCCGCCTGTGAAGCCAGCGACGCCATCTTGTTTGGCTCTGTCGGCGGTCCGAAATGGGAGAAACTCCCACCCAACGAGCAGCCCGAACGCGCGGCCCTGCTTCCCATCCGTAAACACTTCGGTCTCTTCGCCAACCTGCGCCCCGGCATCTGCCACCCTGCCCTCACTTCTTCCTCCCCTATCCGCCCCGACCTCGTCGAAGGCGGCTTCGATATCCTCTGCGTACGCGAACTCACCGGCGGCATGTACTTCGGCCAGCCGAAGAGCCGCACCACGCTGCCCGATGGCGACATCGAGGTCATCGACACCATGGTTTACAAAAAGAGCGAGATCGTCCGCATCGCCCACGTTGCCTTCAAAGCCGCGCAGCTCCGCCGCAAGCACGTCACCAGTGTCGATAAGGCCAACGTGCTCACCAATTCCGTCCTCTGGCGCGAAACGATGGTCGAAGTCGCCAAGGAATACCCGGACGTGACGCTCGCGCATCTCTACGTCGATAACGCCGCCATGCAGCTCATCAAGGCACCGCGCTCCTTCGACGTGCTCGTCACCGAAAACCTCTTCGGCGACATCCTCAGCGACGAAATGGCCATGATCTGCGGCTCCCTCGGCATGCTCGCCAGCGCCAGCCTCGGCAAACCGAAAGGCGACGGCCTTTACTTCGGCCTCTTTGAACCGAGCGGCGGCACCGCCCCCGACATCGCCGGCATGGGCATCGCCAACCCCATCGCGCAGATCCTTTCCGTCGCCCTGCTGCTGCGTTTCTCTCTCGGCCTCGAACAAGAAGCCCTCCAGATCGAAACCGCCGTCAAAAAGGTCATCGACGCCGGCCTGCGCACCGGAGACATCTTCAGCGGTGCTCCCGGCACCAAGAAGGTGAACACCCAGGAGATCGGCGACGCGATCATTGCAGCGCTCTGAAGACCAAGCGGCAACTCGATGTGAATGCGAACTCCTCAACGAAACCTCGTTTCGCTGAGGAGTTCGAGCAAATGGCACTGCCATTGAGTGACTTGGGTGCTGGGTGCCCGTGACCAAGTGGCCGCGAAGTTCGGCAAGAACTCCGACCCATACGCCGCCACCGGCCTCAAGAAGAAAAGCGAGCACAAGAAAGGCGGGCGCGTGATTCGCGGCTGGCCCAGGCGACGTGTGGGACAGCTAGCGCATGATCCGGATTCTAACGGGCCTTCCATAGCGTGGCCGTTGGTTGCCACTTTGTTGACCGTGTCATGATCCGCATCGCCCCAGCCGGAGCGCAAAGTGCGCAGAAGACCGGTGCACCCGGTCTGCTCCAGGCAGATGCTCAAGGAACCATGGTAAGAACACGTTTTCTGCTAGTCCGCGCTCCAAACCGGTCACTGATCCAAGGCCGCCATGGGGAAGTCGGGGCTCTTCACATGCTGCTCGGACATGATCTTCTTCATCTTCGCGACGATGTCAGGATTTTCAGCCGCCAGGTTCTTTGTCTCTGCCGGATCGGTGGTGATGTTGTAAAGCTCCTCGCTCAGAACAGCGGCTTTGGCCTTGCCTTTGCCGCCGCTCATGAGGTTCATGCGTAGAAGTTTCCAGTCGCCCATGCGCAGGCTTTGCTGGCCGCCGTAACCGTGGAACTCACGGTAGAGAAACTCGCGCTCCGGCTGCTTTTCTCCGAGCAAGGTGGACGCAAAGCTGATGCCGTCGGTTGTCAGTGTTTTGTCCTTCGCACCAGCCAGTTCGGCGAGCGTGGGCAGCCAGTCCTCGAAGCCGGTGACGCGGTGGCTGGTGCCGCCCGCTTTGATCTTCCCTTTCCAGCGCACGATGCCAGGGGAGCGGATGCCGCCCTCGTAGAGCGTGCCTTTGCCGTCGCGACGGCCTTCGTTGGAGTTGAAGAAGTCGCAGTCGGTGCCGGCGAGCCCTTGATGCGTGCCGTTGAGCGGCCCGTTGTCACTGGCAAAGACAAAGATGGTGTCGTCATCGAGGCCCAGTTCGCTGATGAGCGCCATCATCTGGCCAATCTCACGGTCCATGCGCGTGATCATCGCGGCATAAGCGGCCTTGGGTCGGAAATGCGGGGTGTAGCCCTTGCCGCCGGGATAAGGCGGGTCGTCGAACTTGCCGATGTATTCTTGAAGCGAGTCATCCGGCACTTGCAGCGCGACGTGGGGCACGGTGGTGGGCCAGTAGAGGAAGAAGGGCTTGTCTCGGTGGTCGCGGGCGAATTGCCGCGCTGCGTCAGCGATGAGGTCGGCAGAGTACTCCGTGCCCTGAAAGCGCAGATAGCTCTCCGGCTTCGTGGGATCTTCATCGGGCTTGAGCTTGTCATTGGAGGGAAACGGCAGGTTCTTCAGCTCAAGGGTCTGGTCGTTGTCCCAAAGATAGGTCGGATAAAAATTGTGCGCCACGCCCTGGCAGTGGTAGCCGAACCAGCGGTCGAATCCCTGCTTCAAGGGCGCGCCAGCAGAGGTGGGACCACCCAGGCCCCACTTGCCAAAGCCGCCCGTCTTGTGGCCGATGGATTTGAAGACTTCGGCGAGTGTGATCGTGGCATGCGGGATCGGAAACTGCCCTTCGTGCTCCGGCTTCCCCATCTTGGGCAGACCTTTGGCGTCATCTGCTTGGCGGTTGTTGCGAATGAAGGTGTGGCCGGGGTGCTGGCCGGTCATGAGCACACTGCGGGACGGAGCGCAGACGGCATTACCGCAGTAGTGCTGGGTCAAACGCATGCCTTCAGCCGCCATGCGGTCGAGGTGCGGGGTCTGGATGATTTTCTGCCCGTAGCAACCGAGATCACCCGGGCCAAGATCGTCAGCGAGGATGAAAATGACGTTCGGCTGGCGGGCGTGAGCCGCGAATGAGAGAAAAAGCAACAGCAGGCAGATCAGAGGCTTCATGGCCGGGTGGAAACGGCAGCGGGGGCGGTTTCTTGTTTCGCAGCGCGTTTTGGCAGCGAGTCGAGTTTCCAGTTCAGCCAAAGCGTGAGCAGCAGCATCGCGGCGATGAGCAAGAAGATGAGGTAAAAGCCTGGACGGGAGAGAAACTTCATGGGGGAAGGGCGAAAGAAACGAAAGAAGGCGAAAAAAGCCAGCGGCAGAGCGATTCAATCACACCTCCTGCTTCACCATGAACCGGCTTTTTCTTCTCCTAACGCTCCTGTTGCTCTGCCAGCCCGCCAGCGCTCTCCCCGAGGCGGAAATCCAGCGCTACCTCGACGAGGCGATCAAAGCAGGCGGCGGCGAGGTGGTCATCCCGCCCGGCGTGCATCTGATCGAGCGCGGTTTGAGACTGAAGGACGCGAAGAAGCTGCGCATCGTCGGCCTAGACGCGGAGGAGTGTGTGTTGAAGGCCGCCGCGAAGACGAACTCATTGTTTTTGCTGAGTGGTGCCTGCGAGGCGCTGCGAATTGAGAAACTGACCTTCGAGGGCGGTCAGGATGCTGTTTCGGAAATGGCTGAGCCAGGCTTGATGAACCAGTTTGCGAAGGTGCATGTGGGGCGCTGCTTCTTCCAAAATCAGCGACGCGCTGCCGTGTTGCTGCCAAAGGCCGCTATCGAGGCGCTGGAGATCGAAGACTGCACCTTTCGTGACATCGAAGGCACGGGCGTCGTGTTCGGTGAAGGGATGAGCGGATGCTCCATCACGCACAATCACCTGACGCGCTGCAAGGTTGGCATCACACTGGCCGGTTCGCAGCGTTGCCTCGTCGCCAGCAATGAACTCAGCGCCTGCGGCACCGGCCTGCTCATTACCGCTGCAGCGGAGGTCCAAACCATCGAACAAGGGAACGTGCTGGCGCTCAACGCCATCACTGGCAGCCTTGGAAACGCGATCCAGTTGAATTCACGTTCTCTGAAAAACTCGGTGATGCAGAATGAGATCAGCGGCAGCGCTGGCGATGGCATTCACCTCCTTGGCGATGCGCATGGGGTGAAGGGAAATAAAATCACCGGCAGTGGCGGAAAACACATCGCCATCCAGGAAGGGAAGCACGCGATCGTGGAGTGATCAGCCGCCATACAGCGCCCGTACCAGTCCCTGCACGCGCTCACCCGGCAAAGCGCCGACTTCCATCTGGTTCATGACGTAAGCGAAGGCGATGCCGTTTTCAGGATCGGCAAAGGCGAGGCTGCCGCCCGCTCCCGGATGACCGAAGGCGCGGCGGCTGGGGCCGTAAAGCTGGCGCAGCTTGCCCCCTTCGGACTCGGGATCTTCATTCAGCGGGTCCTGCATCATGCCAGCGGAGAATGCGATAGGCGCGAGGAGCACCGCGTCATTTTGCTTCGTGAGCGTCTGCTCCAAACGCCGCACGATGGACTCGGGAATAATCTGCGTGCCGTTCCAGCAGCCTCCTTGCGCCAGCATGCTGTAAAATTGCGCCAGCCCTCGCGCACTGCCCACACCGCCCATGCTGGCGTAGCCTCGCGCCCACATCTCGCTTTGATTGAAGTCACTGACAGCGTTCAAACCGAAGGGCGAGGTGAAAGTGCGCTGCGTGAGCGAGCCGGCGGTGTTGAAGGCCTTGATGAAGGGCTGATCGCTGTTGGAAATGCTGATTCTCCCCGGATAAACCGGCGAGACACGCTCCCACTGCGCACTGGGCAGGCCGATCCAGAAATCGAGCGCCATCGGACTGCCAAAGACCTCGCGGAAGTATTCACCGAGGGATTCCGTCTCAGCGAGGCGACGCACCACCTCATCCAGCAGGAAACCAAAGGTGCGGGCATGATACCCCTGTCGCATTCCCGGCTCCCACAGCGGGCGCTGACTCTCCAGGGCACCCACAACGGCGTCGTAGTTAACGATAGGCGTGCGTTCGTCCAAGGCACACAAACCAGCGGTGTGACTCAGCAGGTGGGTGAAGGCGACGTTCGATTTGCCACCGCCGACGAATTCAGGCCAAACCTCGGACACCGGGCAATCCAGCGGGAGGCCCGCCTTTTCGAGCGCCAGCAGGCAGCAGACAGCCGCCGGACCTTTGGTGGCGGACCACACGGGCACCAGCGTGTCTGCATCCCACCCCTTGGTGCGGGCACGATCACAGTGTCCATCTGCGAGGTTAAAGACTTCCTCACCGTGCTGCCAGATGGAAACGGACGCACCCAGCTCACAGCGCGTACGGAAGCTTTCCTCAAACCAAGCCCGCACGGCCTGGAGGTTCGCGGCACAGGCAGGCGTACTCATGCGTGCTGGGCCTCAAGTCGGTCGCGGAGGGCGTCGAGATCACGATCCTTCTTCGCATGCAGGCGCAGGTCGCCATCCATCTCAAAAGCACGCTCCAAATAGGCCAGGGATTGCTCGAAATGACCGAGACTCGCGTGGTAGCAGCCCATGTTGTAATAGTACACTGGCTTCGTGCGCAGCGCGACAGGGCCACGAGACAGCATGTCCACCGCCTCGGCTGTTTTTCCCAGCTCGTGCAGGCAAAAAGCAGCATGGATGTAGCCTCCAGGCTCCACTGGCTCCTGCTCGCAGAGCTTGAGAGCCAACTCCAGCGCCTCAGCCCAACGCTGACGCCCCATGAAGCAGAGCAGCGTGATCTCGATGACATCCACACGATCATGCAAGGCCGCCGTCAGAGGAGACAGCTCCTCCCGGGCCTCCTCGTAGAGACCCAACTCCACATAGCCCTGGGCGGCGATGATTCTGCGTTCGGCTTCAGTCATTTTTTTCGTGCGCTGGCCGGATGAGAACGCAAAGCATGCATGTGAACAAGGTTTTTCACTCATCCGCAGCTACGAACCCGCAAAAAGCTCACGCCGCTTTCGCCACGCGCAGTTTTTTGGCGATCTCGATGCGGCTGGCGATCTCCCAGCCGCCCCAGGTGGCGATGTAGCTAAGTAGGGCAGCTGCTGCGCCCAGGATGATGCCACCCATGAGCATGACGGGCGCATGCTCCTTGAGCACGATCCACGCATCCACCATCGAGTCAGGTAACTGCGTGGGAAACGGTGTGGTAGGCACCGTGGTGTAGAGCGCGAGGAACCACTTGCCGATCAAATATTCCAGCCACGCGATGAACGGAATGGTGAAGGGATTGCTCAGCCAGCACAGGGCGATGGCGACGGGAATGTTCACGCGGAAGATGGCGGCCAAAATCGTCGCCGTGGGCATCTGGATCGGCAAAAGCTGGAGCGTGATGAACATGCCGACCGCCATGCCGCCAGACAGTGTGTGCTGCGTGGGCCGCCAGACACGCTTGTCGAGAAAATGCCGCGCAAACCAGCGCATGGTGGGGCGGCCCCGCAGTTTTCGCGGGTGCTTGAGATAGCGGATGGTCTTGAAGACCGAGCGCCGAAACCAGCCCTGGAGTATTGCCAGCATATCTCAGCGCCCTCCTCCCATGGTCGCCCAGGCCAGCAGCGCCCCGCCAAGCAAAATGCGGTACCAGGCGAAGCCGTTGAAGGTGTGGCTCTGCACGAAACGGATGAGCCATTTCACCACCACAAAGGCCGCAAGGGCGGACACCACCGTGCCGAGCACCACCATGCCCCAGTCTTCCTGGGCCGCCGTGCCGTCCTTGAAGGCGGAAAGGATTTTATAACCACCCGCAGCCATCAGGGTGGGAATACCGAGCAAAAACGAGAACTCGGTGGCCGCAGGCCGCGCGATGCCAAAGGCCATGGCCATCAAAATGCTGGCCCCAGAGCGCGAAGTGCCAGGAAATACTGCTGCTAGGAGCTGCGCCAGCGCCACGGCCACCACCACCGTCCAGGTGATGTTAGAAACGCCCGTTTTGCCTTGGTGCAGAAATTCCAGCACCAGGATGATCACACCACCAATCAACGTGGCCCAAGCCACCGGCGGTATTGTTTCCGGCAACTCAATGTCGAACTTCTTGATCGCCAGACCACCGACGGCCGTGATGAAGAATGAAACGAACAGCTTGAGCAGGTAATCCCGCGTGCTGGCGTCTTCCAAGGTGGTGGCGAGCTGCTTCACCCGCTGCGTGAAGACGGCCAGCACCGCCAGCACCGCGCCGCTCTGAATCACCACATTAAACAAATCGCTCTTCGCAGGCAGCAGCCCGAGATTCTGCGGGATGAGCAGATGCCCGGTGGAGGAGATAGGCAGGAATTCTGTGCCACCTTCAATAATACCGAGGAGGATGATCGCGAGCCAGTCTGGCATGAAAAGGAAGGGGGAAATGGGAGTTGTAGCGGGGGAATGGACTTTCAGGCGTGGCGAAGAGCTTTGCAAGCCCGCGAGCTTCACTCACTGCATTCATTCTGCCGGTTTCGCCACCACAGCTTCATCTCTTGCATAGAGAGTGTTTTCAAGCTGGCCTTTGCGACGAATTTGGCTAACCTCGCGACCCCTCACCGGCATGCCATCCAGTGCTCCCTGCTCACCCAACACTTATCTGCGCCGTTTATTGATGGTCTGGAGCATCGTGCTTGGAATGGGCGCTGGCTGCCTGCTTTTAACGTCAAATGCCGCAGCTCAGTCCGGCTCCACCATCCGCGTTCGCCTTGCGGACGGGTTTGATTTCCCGGTCGGCAAGCCTGATGCCGCTGGCTACTACAAATTCCGCGGCTACTGGCCGAACGGGCACCTCGGCGAGGACTGGAACGGCAACGGCGGTGGCGACAGCGACCTCGGAGCACCGATCTACGCCATGGGGCGCGGCGTGGTCATCTTTTCACAAAACATCGGCGTCGGCTGGGGAAACTGCATCCTGGTGCGCCATGTCTTCCGTGAGCAGGACGGGCGCATCACCATGGTGGACTCCCTTTACGCCCATTTGCACGAGCGCAAGGTGCGCCTGCATGAGTTGGTCGAGAAAGGCCAGCTCGTGGGCAGCATGGGCGGCAACAATGGCATGTACGCCGTTCATCTGCACTTTGAAGTCCGCAAAAACCTCCACATCGGCATGAACCGCAATTCGTTCGCCCGCGACTCGTCAAACTACCACAGTCCCACGGCCTTCATCAATGCGCACCGCGTTCTCTCCTCCAGCATGCAGAAATACGATGTGCCGGTGAACAATTTCGCCCCGTACGGCCGATCCTTGGCCGATGTGGGCAGCGGCGGCTTGCGCAGCAGTGCGGTGGACGTGCCCGCCTTCAGCGCCAGCAAGGCCCTCAGCGGGAGCGATTCTGCCACTAAGCCTTCGGATGACTTTTGGTTTCGGCTGAAATCCAAAATGCGGGGCGGTGAAGTGACCCCCGGCATTGAAGAGAGCCGCTGATCCCTTTGAGGTGTGAAGAATAGACCTTGCCTCATCAGCTCTCGTGGTGGCATCTTTGCTGCTGTCTGAGACAAGCCCAACCCCGGCCATGCAACTCCCAAACCGCCCTTTTTCGACCCGCACCTCTTCTTTTGGCGGCAGTCTTGTTCCCGTGCTGATCGTCGTTGCCGCGCTCGCGCTGAGCACAGCGATCTTTTTCCTCTTCACACGGAAGAAAATGGCCGCGCAACAGGAAGCAGCGGTCGTTGCCGCTGCCACCGCCCAAACGCCCGCCAATGAAATCAAAGCTGCAGAAGCCGCCAAACCCGCGCCTGTGAAGCCCAAGATGGAGACGCCTGCCGTCCCACCGCCCCCCACCCCCAAGCCCGTCTCCTTTGGCTTTGCCCGACCGCTGGACCTGGGCAAGCAGCTCGTCCGCAGCCTGACCAGCGGAGATTTCGCCACTGCTGGAAAACTCGCCGCCGCCGCAGACGCCGCCCAGTCAGATAGCGCCACGAAGCTCTTTCAGCAGCTCTCGGAGATGGGCTTCAAGCCCGGCACAGAAGACCAACTGGAACTGCTCGGCTTGGTAGAAAACCGCACCCGCATCGCCATTCCCTTCACCAAACCCGGATCGAGCGAAACCCTCAGCATCCAGCTCGATCTTGAACGTGACGAACGCATGGGCTGGAAGATCGCCAAGGCCATGCTGCCCAAGGCAATGAGCGCCGCCGTCGCCAGTCTGCCGCAGCCTTCGGCCACTCCTCCTGCCGCAGGCGTCACGCCGTCTGCACCCGGCTCACTCGCGCCGATGAAACAGCTTTTCGCCATCGAGGAAAGCTCGGACGCGCTCGCCTTCGCCAGCGATTTCGTCAGCCACCTCTTGAAGCACGACTTCACCAAAGCCCGCAAGTTTGTGGATGAGACCAAGGTGCCCGTCGAGCGCCTCGTCGGCCTCTGCATCGTGTTTGAAGAGGGCAAGTACTCGCTCAACGCCAGCAAGCCGTTGATCGTCACCATCGCTAACCCGGAAGTGTCCTGGGTCATCGCTCAGGTGCAGTCTGAGGAACTGCAGCAGACCACTGAGTTCGGTGTTGAGCTTAAGCGTGCCGACATTGCCCAGCCCTGGAAGGTGGCTGGGCTGAATCTCTCGGACATTCTCGGTTCCTTCGCCAAAAACGCCTCAAAGCTCGGCGTGCCCTACACGCCCATCGTGAAGAACCCGAAAGGGGGCGAATCCCTGGCCCTCTACTTTGAGTACGATCGCGCCGAGCTACATCCCCGCGCCCAGAAGCAAATCGAGGTCATCGCCGCTCTGATGAAGGCCGATTCGTCCAAAAAACTGCGCATCGCTGGCCACACGGATGAAAAAGGCGCGGACTACTACAACATCAATCTCTCGCGCAACCGCGCTGAAACCGTCAAGCAGCAGCTCGTCGCTCTCGGCGTGCCCGCCGCGCAGGTGGAAACCGAGGGCATGGGCAAGGCGCAGCCGCTCAGCCCCAACAAAAAGTCCGACGGCACCGACGACCCCGAGGGCCGCGGCCGCAACCGCCGCGCCGAGATTTATCTCGATTTCTGATTCTTTGTCGCATCTTGCGCCGTTGCCGCGTCCGCCTAATCTGGCGCACGCATGAAGAAAAAGACCCCGCCAGCACCCACTCCACCCGCGTCTTCATGGAAAGCGGGTGTCATCATGGCGGTGTGCGGCCTGGGATTCCTCGCTCTGCTGGGCTGGGTGCTTCGGCCGCAGAAAAAATTCACGCCGCTGCCGGTTTCGACGCCTGTTTCTCTCGCCAAAGCTGAACCGTTCGTCATGCCGGACGAAAAGGCGACGTTTGCCCAATACGCAGGCTCGGAGAGCTGCAAGGAATGTCACGCGGATCAATTCACCAAGTGGCTGAGCTCACACCACGGCCTCGCCGAGCGCAAACCTGACGCCAAACTTGACGGTCCCGCGTTTGTGCCGACCCGCAGCTTCCAACACGGTTCGCAAACGACGGAAACACGCAAGACCCAAAGTGACTACGAACTCATCGCGCTCGGCTTTGGCGACAAGATCACGCCGTATCGCGTCGAACGCGTCATCGGTCACGATCCGCTGCGTCAGTTCCTCGTCGATGGTGGCAATGGTCGGCTCCAAGCCATGGAAGCCTGCCTCGATCCCAACAAAAACGAGTGGTTCAACGTGTATGGAAACGAAGACCGCAAACCCGGCGAGTGGGGGCACTGGACCGGTCGCGGCATGGTGTGGAACCAGATGTGCGCCACCTGCCACAACACCCGCCTGCGCAAAAACTACGACGCCGCCACCGACAGCTACAAGACCACCATGGCCGAGATGTCCGTGAGCTGCGAGTCCTGCCACGGGCCGATGAAGCCGCACAATGAGTGGCAACGCGCCAACCGTGGCGTCAAAGGCGATCCGACAATCGTGAAATGGACACGCGACCAGCACATCGAAAACTGCGCGGGCTGCCATGCGCGACGCGGCGAGATCACCGGCGACTTCGTGCCCGGCGAGTCTTTCTGGGACCACTACCACCTCACCATCACCGACCAGAGCGACACGTTTTATCCAGACGGCCAGATTCGAGACGAGAACTATGAGTTCAGCAGCTTCTTCAGCAGCCGCATGCACCATGCAGGCGTGCGCTGCATGGACTGCCATGACATGCACAGCATGAAAACGATCCTGCCCGGCAATCAGCTCTGCCTACGCTGCCACACGCCCGGCGGCTACCCCAACGCACCGGTCATCATGCCTGAGGCGCACAGCTTTCATCAAAGCGACAGCACCGGCAATCAGTGCATCAACTGCCACATGCCGCAGACCGTGTACATGCAGCGCCACCCGCGCCATGATCATGGCTTCACCATTCCTGACCCGCTGCTCACCAAGCAATTCAACGTCCCGAACGCCTGCAACAAGTGCCACACCGACAAAACCACCGACTGGGCGCTGGAAGCCACGCAGAAGTGGTGGGGACCGAAAATGGACCGAAAAACGCGCACACGCGCCACACTCATCGCCAAAGCCCGCCAGGGAGATGCCGAGGCACGCGAGGGACTCGTCTCGCTGCTCGGCAGCGATGAAATTCCACACTGGAAAGCCAGCGCCACGCTGCTGCTCGACCGCTGGATCCATGAACCCGCCGTGCAAAACGCCGTCAGCGCCCAGTTGCAGCACGCGCACCCCATCGTGCGCCAAAGTGCCATCCGCACGCTGGAGCCGCTGCTGCAAAATGGCTCCATCCGCAGCACCATCGAGCCCTTGCTCGATGATCCGGTTCGCGGCGTGCGAGTCTCTGCCGCCTGGGCCTTGCGTGATTCCTTAAACCTTGATTCCGCCGCCGCAAAGGACCTCCAGCACATGCTCAACTGGAACGCCGACCAGCCCAGCGGCCAGATGCAGCTCGCACAATTCGATTTTGCCCAGCGCAACACGACATCGGCGATCCAGCACATGGAAGCCGCTATCCGCTGGGACCCCAATTCCCCGCCCTTCCATCACGATTTGGCGATGATTTACAGCACCACGGGCCAGACCCAGCTCGCCATCGCCAAACTTCGGGATGCCATCCATCTCGCACCCAACCATGCCGAGTATCATTACGAACTCGGCCTCACCCTGAGTGAAACCGGCGACATGCCTTCAGTCATCGCATCCCTGCAAGAAGCCGTGCGCCTCAATCCGACCTTGGCCCGCGCCTGGTACAATCTCGGCCTCGCCAAAAACGGTCAGAGAGACATTCACGGCGCCCTTGAGGCGCTCCAACGCGGCGAACTCGCCGATCCCCGCGACCCCGGCATTCCCTACGCCCGCGCCACGATCCTCGCACAACAAGGCCGCAAACAAGAGGCCATCCACGCTCTCGACACGGCCCTGCGCATCGCTCCTGATCATGGCGAGGCACTGCAATTGAAGGCGCTGCTGTCGCGACCTTGACGAGGCTTGACCTCTTGACTGCTGACAGAACGTCCCAAGGTCAAGCTTTGGTCAAGGAGTCAAGAGCGTCGCCTGCTCACTCTCCCTTCTTCCACTCCTCGCCTTCGTCGTCGTCATCATCGCCGAAGCCATCGTCATACTCCTCATTCTCCTGGCCGCTGATGCCGGCGATGGCGTTGATGTCCTCGTCGCTCAGCTCCTCGATCTCATCCTCATCGTCACCCTGATCCTTGGCAGCAGCTTCTGATGCCTGCTGTGCCTCAAGGCCTTTTTTCTCGATCTGCACCAGCGTGTCGCTGACATCCTCGACCGCGTCCCAGACCGCCTGAGCCACAAAAATCGGCGCGCTCTGTTGCACGGCCATGGCGATGCTGTCGCTGGGCCGGGCATCGAGTTCAATCATCTTGCGGGTGGTGAGCAGTTCATTCTCAGCGGAGATGATCAACCGTGCATGGAAGACGCTGCCATTGATGTTGTTGATAATGACGCGCTCCACCTTCGCGCCAAAGGCCATGAGCAGGTGGCCCACGAGGTCGTGCGTCAGCGGACGCTCCTTGGACACACCACGCATGAACATGGAGATCGCCGTACCCACCGACTCATCAATGTAGATCACGAAAACCTTCGCTTCATTGCCAAGGAACACAGCAAAGCTGCCCTCCAACGGCAAAACCGCACGCACCTGCACTTCGACGACATCTGTGTTCATGGTTATGAGCAGACTAAAACCTCTCCTGGGCTGCTGGCAAGACTCGCGCGATGATTTTATGCACCGACCGGCGTTCCGCCCAGTCCCAGCGCCAAATAGCGGCGCGAGATTTCCACATACTTCAGCGCCAGTCTCGCATTCGCCATCTGCTCCTCGGGCGAAAGCGCTCGCACCACACGCGCAGGCGATCCGACCACGAGCGATCCTTCGGGAACCACCATGTTTTTCGTCACCAGCGCCCCGGCGGCAATGATGCTCCGCGCGCCAATCTTCGCACCATCGAGAATGATCGCACCCATGCCCACGAGCACCTCATCACCCACCGTGCAGGCATGCACCACGGCCCGGTGCCCCACGATCACTCGAACGCCCAGAATGCAGGCCTGATCGTCGCTCACATGCAGCACGCTGCCATCCTGCACATTGCTCTGCGCCCCGACAACGATGCGGTTGATGTCGCCTCGCAGCACCGCGCCATACCAGACGCTCGATTCCGCATGCAGTTCCACTGCGCCGATCACCACAGCTCCGGGCGCAATGAAAACATCGTCCGCGACGAATGGCTTTGAATCCGGGATTAAGAAATTTTTTAGGGTTAGCCCATCTTTCATTGAGAATTTATGTTTGAGAAACAAAAGGAGCAGCGCCATAAAAAACCGCCACACCGCAGTTTCATTCTGGCGCGGGCCACAATCAAACCAACCATCAATCTACTCAATCTCATGAACAAAGCTCAACTCATCGAAGCTGTGCAGATCAACCTCGGCGGTGAAACCTCCAAGCGTGCCGCTTCCGACGCTCTCGACGCCGTGCTCGACGCCATCGCCAAAGGCCTAAAGAAGGGGCCGGTCCAGCTCATCGGTTTTGGCACCTTCAAGCCTGTCGCTCGCAAGGCCCGCACCGGTCGCAATCCTAAAACCGGCGCAGCGATGAAGATCAAGGCCTCCAAGACGGTGCGCTTCGTGACTTCAGCCGCGCTCAAGAAGTCGCTGTAAGCCGCGACTGATCCTACCACCCGCGTTTTCCCTCACGGAGCGCGGGTTTTTTTATGCCTCAATCCTTCAACTCCTGCTCCATCCTCTCGCTCAGCCATTGCTTGATCATGCTTTGGTAGTTCAGATAGCGACGGCGGGCCACGCGCTTGATGCGGCTGAGCATGCGCGGGTCAAAGCGCAGTGTGATCGTGGTGGACTCACGCACATCAGCGCGATGAATCGACGCCTGCATCAGCCGTGGTTCGAGTTGATGCGCCGCCCAAAATTTTCCTTCCACCTCGTCCGAATCAAAGACAGGCACGTCCTTCCAGGCGCGGATCGGTTTCAAGTCGGGTGATGCGGTGTTCATGGTCGTGTTATGTGAACTCAAATGTCCTCGGCCTTCTTACGCTCGAAGAAATCATGCTCTCCAGGGGTCATCAGCCGCGCAAAGACCACACGATAGCGCTTCCCATCCGTCCAAAACACACTGAACACCGGTTTTCCCTGGATGGACTTGCCCAAGTTGTAGTAGCGGGCCTCGGCATCGTCATGCTGGCCGTCAGGCAGCAGCTTGATCGAAAACGGATCCTCAAACGACTCCTCGATGTCCTTCGGCGGAAGTTGCGTCAGGTCAAAAGCAGCGCCGATCCAGTCGAAGTCCATGAGGTGGGTTGGGAGGAGGTTTATTTGCGGTATTCGATCAGTTCTATCTCATAACCCTCAGGGGCGTCAATGAATGCAAAGACACCGCTCGAACTGGGAGTTGGTCCGTCCGAGAGCGGATAGCCAAGCGCGGCGGCATGTTTCGCAAATTCCTCAATGCTCTCTACCTCAAAGGCCAGATGCGTCAGGTCACTGCAAAACGTCACCAACCCGCTGGCGGGATAGCTGCAGATTTCGATGAGTTCGTCGCTGTTTGGCGTCTGCAAAAACACCAATTCTGAGCCACGTGGCGACTTGTGGCGGCGGATTTCCTTCAAGCCGAGCACCTGCGTGTAAAAATCGATCGTCTTTTCGAGATCATTCACCCGGTAACGGGTGTGGAGGAGTTTTTTGACCATGCTGCTCTATGTCACAGGCTGCGGAGCGTGGCAATCCCGGAAGCACCGCCGCTGCTGGGCGGGTATTCGCATGATTAACGCCTTCAGGCGGCGAGGGCCTGCAATCCACCCTTCTTTCACGTTTCCAACTGAAGCAGGGACTCCAAACCCGTAAATCGTTTGCGGCTCTCCTGCTTGCTCACAGCGAGCGAAAGCGCCTTCTCATCACCCACAAGCACGCACCATTTCTTCGCCCGCGTGATGGCCGTGTAGATCAGGCTGCGCTCCAGCAGGACATAATGCTGCGTGCTGACCGGAATGATGACGCATGGAAACTCGCTGCCCTGGCTTTTGTGGATGGTCAGTGCGTAGGCGAGCTGAAGCTCATCGAGTTCGCCGGGTTCGTATTCAACAAGGCGCTCCGCGTCGTAGCGGACATGAATTTTCACCGGATCGGCGTCGATGGCAGTGATGTGGCCGATGTCGCCGTTGAAGACTTCCTTGTCGTAGTTGTTGTGCGTCTGGATGACCTTGTCGCCGACGCGGAAGACTGAGTTAAAGCGCTCGATCTCGAATTTCATCTCGTTCGGCGGGTTCAACGCGAGTTGCAGCGAGTGATTGAGCGAAGCAGTGCCGAGCAGGTTGCGGTTCATCGGCGTAAGCACCTGGATGTCGCGGATCGGATCAAAGCCATACTTCGCCGGAAGACGCGTGTGGACGAGTTGTACAATCAACTCACGAATCTCCTCCGCATCGGCGGCTTCGAGGAAAAAGAAGTCGCTGCCGCGTGCGGGTTTCAAATCGGGCACCTGACCGCGATTGATGGCGTGAGCACTGGTGATGATGCGGCTGCTGGCGGCCTGGCGGAAGATTTCCGTGAGCTTCACGCACGGAACGGCTCCACTGGCGATCAAATCGTGCAGAACCATGCCGGGGCCGACGGACGGGAGCTGATCCGCGTCTCCAACGATCAGCAAATGCGCACCTTCTGGCAATGCGGAGAGCAATTGGGCCATCAAAGGCGCGTCGATCATCGAAGCCTCGTCGATCACGAACAAATCGCCGACCAACGGCTTGCCGCGATGCCGGCCCCACTGCCCTTCGCCCTGGTATTCGAGCAGGCGATGCAGCGTTTTGGCCTCCAGGCCGGTGCTTTCGCTCAAACGCTTCGCCGCACGGCCCGTGGGGGCCGCGAGCACGAGTTTGACCTGCTTGCTTTGCAGGATGAGCAGGATGCTGCGCAGGATCGTCGTCTTCCCCACGCCCGGACCGCCGGTGATGATGAGTAAGCGCTGCCGCAAGGCCTCGCGCACGGCCCGCTGCTGGCTTTCGGCCAGTTCCTTGCCCGTTTTCTTCATCACCCAGGCCAGCGCGGCGTCTTCGTCGATGGGCGGATACGCAGCGGGAACCGCCGCGAGCGATTTAACACTCGCGGCGATGCTTTGCTCGGCGGCGCGGAGATACGGCAGGTAGAGGAACTCGCCATGACGCTCGATTTGGTCACCCACGAGGAGCGCTGCGATTTGGGTGCGAATGAGGGCATCCGTGCCCCCGAGGATTTCCAGCGCTTTTTCGACCGACTTGGCCTCGGGGTAGCAGCTGTGGCCGTTTTGCGCGGCGGTTTCGAGCACATGCAGAATCCCGGCCTTGATGCGTTCTGGCGCGTCTTCGGCCACACCGAGTTGATAAGCGATGTCATCCGCCGTTTTGAAGCCGATGCCGCGAATGTCTTGCGCGAGACGATACGGATTTTCCTTCAACACCGCCTGCGCCTCGTCGCCATACGTCTTGTAGATGCGCAGCGCCCGCGAGGAGCTGATGCCGTGCTGATGCAGGAACAGCATGATGGCGTGAATCGACTTCTGCTTCATCCACGACTCGCGGATCTCGATGCGGCGCTTTTTTCCCACACCTTCGACGTCTTCGAGCTTCTTCGACTCGTTCTCAATGATGTCGAACACCTTGGGGCCGAACTTTTCCACGATGCGCTTCGCATGTGCCGGACCGATGCCTTTGATGAGACCGCTGCCAAGATAGCGCTCGATTCCGCTGAGTGAGTCCGGTCGGCGCAGCTTCAACTCATCTGACTTGAACTGCGGCCCGAAGTCACGATTCGGCTCCCACACGCCCCGCGCCTCGAATTCCTCACCCGCGACCACACGCGGAGCTTTGCCGATGAGGCTGACCATGTCCTGCCTGCCCGCTGGCACGACCTTGAGAATGCAAAAGCCGTTCTCCTCATTGTGAAACACCACGCGATCCACCAGTCCGCGCAGGACTTCGGGCTTCGCGCGGTTTCGCGGCGCGGGCATGGTTTTAGAACTTCAATTCCTCGCCAAAGATCACGCGTGAGGCCTGGGCGACGTCTTTGTCGCCGCGACCGGAGAGATTGACGAGGATGATCTGGTCCTTGCGCATCGTGGGAGCCACTTTTTGCACTTCGGCGATGGCATGGGCGCTTTCGAGAGCGGGGATGATGCCCTCGACTTGGCTGAGCTCTTGGAAGGCAGCGAGCGCTTCACTGTCGGTAGCGTAGTTGTAAGTGACGCGGCCCTGTTCGTGCAGCCAAGCATGCTCGGGACCAATGGCGGCGTAATCGAGACCGGCGCTGACGCTGTGCGTGAGTTCGATCTGACCGTCGGCATTCGCGAGGAGCCAGGTTTTGGTGCCTTGCAGCACACCGAGGCGACCGCCTTGGAAGCGGGCGGCGTGACGCTCAGGAATGATGCCGTCTCCACCGGCCTCGACGCCAGTCATGCGCACTTCTTTGTCGTTGAGGAAGGGATGAAAGAGACCAATCGAGTTACTGCCACCGCCGACGCAAGCGACGAGGAGATTGGGCAGGCGTCCCTCGCGCTCCAAAATCTGGCGACGCGACTCTACGCCGATGATGCGGTGGAAATCGCGCACCATCATGGGGAAGGGATGCGATCCGAGCGCAGAGCCTAGAATATAATGCGTGGTGCGGACGTTGGTGACCCAGTCACGCATGGCCTCGTTCACGGCTTCTTTGAGCGTGGCCTGTCCGGCGGTGACGGCGACGACTTTGGCCCCGAGGAAACGCATGCGGGCGACATTGAGTGCCTGGCGCTCCATATCGACCTTGCCCATGTAGATGACGCATTCGACACCAAAGCGCGCACAGACAGTGGCGGTGGCGACCCCATGCTGACCAGCACCAGTCTCGGCAATGATGCGCTTTTTGCCAAGACGCTGGGCGAGCAGGATCTGACCGAGGGCGTTGTTGATTTTGTGCGCACCAGTGTGCAGCAGATCCTCGCGCTTGAGATAGATTTTGGCACCTCCCAGCTTTTCGGTCCAGCGTTCGGCAAAGTAGAGCGGCGTGGGGCGTCCGACATATTCGTGGAGCAGACGGTCGAGCTCTTTTTGGAAGGCTGGATCGGCCTTGGCCTTCTCGTAGTGGTCAGACAGCTCGGTGAGGGCCGCCATCAGGGTTTCAGGCACAAACATGCCGCCATACTGGCCGAAGTGGCCGTGGGTGTCTGGCATCACGGGGAGAGGAAGGAGCGAGGCGGCGGTCATGGGATAGTGAAGCTAGTACGAATGCCGGTGATTGGCAACGTCCACCCTGCATTACGAATGTGGAAGCGCGAAGATCAATCTTCCTAGCCTCCACCTTCGAGAGCGGCGATCTTTTTCTCCAGCTCACGGACGCGATCGAGCAGATCGGGAATCTTGGCTGGCAGGCTGAGCATCTTGCGGCCCTCCATGAGCGGACGGGCCGGAAAACCGGTGTAGGCTCCGGGCTGGTGAATGCTTTTGGTGACGCCAGACTTGGCGAAGAACATGGCCTGATCACAAATTTCAAGATGTCCGGCCACTCCGACCTGACCGCCCATGGTCACGTAGTCGCCTAGTCGGGTGCTGCCAGAGATGCCAGTCTGCGAGACGATGATGCAATGCTTCCCAAGGATGCAGTTGTGGCCTATTTGCACGAGGTTGTCGATCTTGGTGCCCTCGCCGATCCAGGTGCGGCCAAATCGCGCACGGTCGATGGTTGCGCAGGAGCCGATCTCGACATCGTCGTCGATCTGCACGATGCCGACCTGATCGATCTTCTGGTGGCGGCCTTGGACGAGCTCATAACCAAAACCATCGCTGCCAATCACGGAGCTGCTATGCAGGATGACGCGGTCGCCCAGGACACATCGCTCTTTGATCACGGCGTTTGAATGGATCACGCAGTTAATTCCCAGCTTCACTCCGCGCCCGATGGAGACTCCCGCATGAATCGTGGTGCCGTCCCCAATTTTAACGCCTTCCTCGATCACCGCATGCGGCCCGATACTGACTTTTTGCGGGTCAAAAACTACGTCACTGGCGACGCTAGCGGTCGCATGAACTCCCGGCACGAACTCCGACGCTGGCGGGCCAAACACGCGAATGACACTAGAGAACGCCAAGGTGGGGTTTTTGACGCGAATGAGGGCGGGCTTCGGCGGCACATCCGAAACATCGAGATCCTCAGGCACCAGAACGACGCTGGCGCGGGTTGTTTTGAGCGCGGGCAGATAGCGCACATTGCCCAGGAAGGTGGCGTCTCCTGGCCCAGCATCGATGATGGAATTGATGCCGGTGACGACCTCCGCGCCCGGGCCGGTAATAAGCTCACCGCCGACTAGCTCGGCCAGTTTTTGAAGACTGATGGAACTGCTCATGAAAACAGGCTTGAGCATGACGCGGAAAAGAAAAAAGGCACGTCGCAATTTAATGCGGCGTGCCCGGTGAGATTGAAAACAGGAAAACTGGTTATTTCTTGGCCTCCTCTGCCGCAGCTTTTGCTGGCTCGGCACCGGGAGGTGGGGCGTTCTTGTTAAGCTCGACGATGAGCTGATCGGTCATCTCAGTGGCAGCACCTTCCTTGACGTGCAGAATGATCGGAATGGTGGAGAGGCTGACTCCAGTTTTGTCGAAGACGAGGTCAAAGCCGTCTGCCTTGGATTTGTCACGCACGACGACGAGGATTTCCTCGTAGAGCCCCTTGCGGATCTGCATGTCCTCTTGCTTGAGCTGGGTCTGGCGGCGCTCGGCAAACTCCTGCATCTCCATTTCCATCGAGCGTATTTCCTTCACCTTCTCACCGAGCTCGGCTGCATGCTTGTTTCGCTGCTCAGGGGTGATGATGGGATCTTGGGCGATCTTCTGGAGCTTCTGGGCCTCAGTGGCGAGGTTTTTGTAAACGGCTTGGCGCTCCTGCATCTCCTGGGCGGCCTTCTCGTAGTTGCCTTTGTATTTCTCCGCCGCTGATTTGGTCTTGTGGAACTCCTGGAAGACTTTGGACATGTCAATCACACCGATTTTGAGGTCGGCGGCCTGGAGTGTGACGGAGGCGGCAAGGGAGAGGGCGATAAACGCACAGCGAATCATAGGGAAGGTATTTTGGTGGAGGTTGAGACGACAGACAAACAAAATGTCTGAAACACTGGCTTAGAACTTGTAGCCCATGTTGAACTGAAAGCGACCAGAGCCGGAGAACTGGTCATTGGACATTGGCACAGCATAATCGACGCGGATCGGCCCCACCGGAAGGAAGAGGCGGAGGCCAATGCCGACGTCTGAATAGATTTCCCCGTCGCCGATGAAACTGCCGGATGCGCCACCGATCGTTCCGATGTCACCGAAGAAGGCCACACGCGGAGCCTTGTCTGCGGGTGCCCCAAGGATGTTGACAGGAACGGTGTACTCTGCCGTCCCATAAATGGATGTCTTGCCGCCGAGAGGCTCACCCGCGGTGTCCTTAGGACCGGCCTCACGGAAATCGAAACCGCGCAGGTTGTTAGCACCACCGAGGAACAACCGCTCAAAGATCGGCACATCACTACCTTCCACCGCACGGAACATCCCCTCAAAGCTCAAGATCGTGTCTCCAGGAAGGCTGAAGAACTGCTGTCCGCCGAAATTCGCGCCATAGGCGCTCACATCCATGGCGGAAGCCATCGCCCCTACCTCAAGTTTGTGCCCGCGCCGGGTCAGGAAAACGTTGTCACGGGTGTCATGCACCCAGTTCACGAACGCTTTGCTTTGTGCGTAGCTGCCTTGCTCCCGGCGGATGATGGCCGTGGCGGCAGAGTCGATGTTATCGATCGTCACCTGCTGAAGGGTGATACCGCCTTCAATGTAAGAGTGCTCGCCTGTTTGTTTGCGCAGGCTCACCGTGGCACCAGCCTCGGTCTGATCAAACTGGTTCGAGATGAAGAACATATTGCGGTAGAAGAGATCAACACTCAAGGCGAGCGGGCGGCCCAGGAACCACGGCTCCGTCCAAGTCACGCTCATGTCACGGCGGAGATCACCGGCGCGGATATTGGCATTGAAGCGCTGGCCGCCACCGCGGAAGTCATCCCAGTCATTGATGTCGAAATTCGTCTGGGTGACGGAGATGAAAGCGGTCAGGCTGTCGATGGAGCTGAAGCCAGCGCCGAAATTCACAGTGCCGGTGGACTGCTCGACGACGTTGATGTCCACATCTTTATAGCCTTCGGCCACAGAAGGCGTGTTGCGCACGTCCACCGCGCTGAAGTAGTTGAGATTTTCCAAGCGGCTTTTGCCAGCGGCGATTTTCACCGTGTTAAGCTCTTCGCCAGGGGCAAAGGGCATTTCGCGCCGGATCACATTGTCCTCGGTAATGCTGTTGCCAGAAATGTTGACCTTACTGATGTAGGACTTAGTTCCCTCGGTGAGGTTGTAGGCCACAGTGACCAAGCCAGGACCGGCGTCGAGAATGCTGGTTTCAACACGAGCATCAGCATAGCCACGGGAGCCATAGTAGTCCTGAATCATCTTCTCGTCTGCCCGAACGAAGCTACCGACGTAAGGGAAGTTGGGTTCAGTTTTGATGCCCTGATTCAGCGCTTCCTGAGTGAAGACCGTGTTGCCGCTGATACTCACGCCCGCCACGTCATACTTACCGCCTTCATTAATCACAAACACGAGGTCCATTTTCTTGGCGGAGACCGGTTCACGGCGCACTTCAGCGACTTTCACATAAACATAGCCTTCATCTTGGAACGCCTGTTCGATGATTTTGATGTCCTCCTGCATGTCCTGGCTGTTCAGCTTGCCGGCTTTGCCCCAAAGGTTCCAGAAATGATGCTCGCGGGATTTCAGCTTGGCGCGCAGCTTGCGGGCACTAAGCGCGGTGTTTCCTTCAAAACGAATGTCATTGATGATGCCGCGTGCGCCCTCCTCCATCTTGAAGATTACGGTAGAAAAGCCCTCGCGCGTGGAGGGCTTCACTTCATAGCTGACAATCACGTCGGAATAGCCCTTCTTCTCATACAACTCGACGATCTTTTGCTGAGCTGCAGTCAGTTTGCCGTCATCCACAGGGTCTCCGACCTTCACCTCGAGTTCCTTGGTCAGACGGGCGTTGTCGAAAACCGTGTTGCCCACGAATCCAAGCTCGCCGATGCCGCCGCGACCGACGATTTCCACGATCACCCTTACCCCACCGGCAACATCCACAGCGCGGATGTCCAGATTTTCCACCACACCCGTGCTGTAGAGAGCACGGATGTCACGCTCCACCGCCTCATCAGTGAAAGGCTGGCCAATCCGCGTGGACATTTGGCTGCGGATGCGATTCTCATCCAACTTGACCGCACCTTTGAAGGTGATTTGCAGATCCTTGACCAATTTTTTTGCCGCGGAGGCTTGAGGGAGGCTCACCTGCGCCTGCAACTGCGGATGAGGCACGATCGCGAAAGCTAGAATGACAGTGGCCAACAGGCTGAGTCGCGGGTAAAAAAAGTTTCCTTGGGTCATATAAAAGCAATCTCGGGAGTGAAAGGACGCGGGGCTGTATGGGGCGTCAAATTTGAAGCCGCATTACTGCGTCCGTGAAGCACAACGTCAAGGTGTAAGTTCGGGATCATCCGGGCCTGTTTTTGACGTCATTTCCGTCACATGAAGCATGTTTCGTGCAAATCTTTGGCCTCACACACCCACCCAGTTTAAGAACCGCCCAGCCCATGCCACGCACTGACACCCGCGACTACCTCCAGCTTCATCTCGTGGTGCTAGCGTGGGGTCTGACCGCCATCCTGGGCAAGCTGATCCTGCTTTCCCCCGTCGATGTCGTACTCTGGCGCACCTTGCTGGCAGCCCTAGGATTCGCGGTGATCACACGTCTTCTAGGACACCGCCTCACGATCTCAACACGCACTGCAGCCGCGATGCTAGGCGTCGGCATTCTCCTGGGCCTGCACTGGATTTTATTCTTCTGGTCGGCTCGGCTCGCCACGGCCTCTGTCTGCCTCGCCGCCATGCCCACGGCCATGCTCTGGTGCACCCTGATCGAGCCACTGATCGACGGCACCAGACGCTGGCGGCTCTCCGAACTGGTCGTTGGCATGATCATGGTCGGGGCGGTGTGGCTGATCTACGAGTTTGAGTTTCGTTACTGGCTTGGCTTTTCCGTTTCCATCGCCTCCGCCGTGTTTGCGGCGTTTTTTGCCACTTTCAGCAAGCAGCAGGTGGCCGGGGCGGCGCATTGGAGCGTCATCGGAGCTTATCAGATGACAGGTGCGTTCATCGCCGCCTTGCTTTGTCGGCCCTTCCTCGAACGAGGGCTGCTTCCCATGCTGCCGGACGCAGCTTCAGCGTTCTGGGTCATTGTTCTCGCTCTTGTCTGCACCGTGGCCGCTTACGCAGGCTTCATGGACGTGCTCAGGCGGGTCAGCGTCTTCACCGTGAATGTCGTTTACAATATGGAGCCTGTTTATGGCATTCTTCTGGCTGCCTTAGTCTTCGGGCAGGCCGAGTTCATGAGCGGAGGCTTTTACATCGGAGCAGCCATCATCATAGCCATCGTGCTCACCCTGCCGTGGATTAGGCGATGGGTGGAAAAGTGAGGCCTCCCTCGACAAGAAAATTTTTTGAATCCATCACACTTTCAACGTCGCAAAAACTTGTGTGATCGCAGAAGCTCTGGCATGGAATGCACGCCTCGTCCCCCGAGACAATCGCCAACACCCACACGCCACAGGAGCGCCCCTACTCCTCCGTGCGCAGGAAGCACCCATGAGCCAGCCAGAACTTAACGACGAAGAACTGCTCCAGCGCGCTGGACGCAGAGACCCTCGTGCGTTTGAGCAGCTTTACGACCGGCTGGCACCACGCCTCTATGGACTGCTTCGGCAGATGCTCCAAGACGAGCGCGAGGCAGAAGACGTGCTGCAGGACAGCTTCGTTCAGCTTTGGGACCGCGCCCCAGGCTTCGACCCTGCACGCAGCAAAGCCTTTACTTGGTCCGTGATGATCGTACGCCACAAGGCCATCGACCGCATGCGCATGCTCGGCCGCCGCAATCGTCTCGTCGAAAGCGCAGCTCTGGAGCGCTCCGTCCTGGATGCAGATTCCGCTGTGGCAGCCGATGCCGGTCAGGAAACTGCCGAGCGTACGCAGTCCGTGCTAGCGGCTTTGCGCGAATTGCCCAATGACCAGCGTCAGTTGATCGAGTGCGCCTTTTTAAAGGGATTAACGCATCACGTCATCGCCGAAGCACTCAACCTGCCACTCGGCACGGTGAAAACCAACATCCGCCGCGGACTCCTGCGCCTGCGCGATCTGCTGAAAGGAGGCGACTGATGGACGAACGATACGAAGAATTGGCCGCCCTGAACGCCCTTCGCATGCTGGAAGGGGAAGAGCAACGTGCCCTGGATGGCGCATGCGTGTCTGACAAAGAGTTGCGCGCTCTCATCGCCGAGCTGGAACAAGCCACCGCAGAACTCGCACTTCTCGTTCCCCCAGTGGAGCCTTCCGTGGGGCTGAAAAAACACATCCGTGCTCAAATTCGCTCCAAGGGCGGCACTGCCGCCTTTGGCATCTCGCGTGGAGCCATCTTGGGCATCGCAGGCTGGGCGCTCGCCGCCGGATTGGCCGTGTCCTCGATCTGGCTATGGAATGAGCGCTCAAAATTCATCGAGCGACATGACTCCGCCTTGAAGGCCATCGCCGCCGCGATTCCCGCCGCCGACCCAACCGAGGAAAAAAAGGAAACGCGCAGCCTCGAAGATGAACTCAAGAGTATCCGTGCCGCCTACGAGAAAAAACAGGCCGAGTTAAACACCGAGATCGAATCTCTTGGCAAACGTGAGACCGAGGCGAAGAACCGCATCACCGAGCTCACGGCTGAGACCGAAGCGCTGAAAAAGCAGGATGCTGAGGCCCAGTTTCAGATCGCCAGCCTCCAAAGCGAGGTCTGGGAATACCGCCGCTGCGAGATGGCCGTCGTCTGGGACGGCAGGCGCGGTCAGGGCGTGATCATGCTCGAAAAAATGCCCCGCGCCGAGTCCGGTAAGGATTACCAGCTCTGGGTCGTCGATCCAGGCAAGCCTGATCCCGTCAGCGCCGGTGTCATCACCTTGGACGACAAAGGCTCTGCCAAAACCGTCTTCAAACCGGTCGCTCCCGTCGGACAAATCGCTAAATTTGCCCTCAGCATCGAGAAAAAAGGCGGAGTGCCGAAAAAAGAGGGGCAGATCGTCTTCATCAGTCCCTAAACCTTGGGCTGTTTACGTCCCATGCCGGTGCATTCACTTCACGAAGCGGTAGTGGCTCACGATCCACTCCTCACCCTCGCGGTATCCCCACAGCTCCGCACAGGCCATGAAGAAAATGCGCCAGTAGCACCACCACTTCACTGCTTGGTCTGCTCCATAGGTCTCGCGGAAGAGTGGCATGATCTCCGCTTTGTTCGCGTCCATCTTCGCCAACCACGCCTCCGAGGTCTTGCTGTAGTGCATCCCACTCACACACCAGTGCTCCTCGATTTTGAGATGATCCTGGAAGTACAGTAGAAGGTCATCTGAAGGCATCTGGCCGCCCGTGAAGAAATACTTCGCCATCCAGTCGTCATCACTCGTCACCTCGTAGTGATAGGCATAGTCCCGATGGGTGAAAATATGCACAAAAAGCTTCCCGCCCGGCTTCAGCCACGTCGAGACGCGCCGCAGTAGCTCTTGGTAGTTTTTCATGTGCTCAAACATCTCCACCGACACGCAGCGGTCAAAGATCCCCTCCCCCACGCCCTCAAAATGAATCATGTTCGACGTGACGATCGTCAGGTTCTTCAAGCCACGCCGGTCCGCCTCGGCGTCGATGAATTCTTTCTGTGTGCGAGAGTTTGAGACACTCGTGATCTGTGCGTTTGGGTAGTGCTCCGCCATCCACAGCGAGAGCGAGCCCCAACCGCAACCCAGCTCCAAAATGCGCTGACCGTCCGCCAGTTCCGCCCGCTCGCACGTCAGGCCCAGCATGATCGCCTCGGACTCATCAAACGTCGTGGCGTTCTCCGGCCAATAGCCACTGCTGTACTTGAGATGTCTCCCGAGGCAGAGCTGATAAAACCGCGTCGGCACCTCATAATGCTGCTCGTTCGCCTCCTGCGTCGCGATGGCCACAGGACTCGCCTTCAAACCCTTCACATGCAGCAGCAACGCCTCCCTTTGCGCTGCGATATTCGGCTGTTGGTGCCTGCGTAGCGTCTGCGCTAGCCGCTGGCGGATACCAAAACGGATGACAGCATCAGGCAGAAGATCTTTAGCAAGGAGGTCGTTCAGGTTCAGCATAAATCAAAGCCTCTATGCGGCTCCGGCAGTTGCTTGGATTCATTTTTCTACGGCCTTGTGCACATGCAGATGATTGGTGGCTACCCGATGGCCATGACAGCAAACCTGATGCGTCATGCTCTGGCCCTGCCAATGCTGGTGGGCAAGGTAACTCCTCCACCTCCCGGCTCCTTAAAGCCTTGGGGCAGCCGACGACTGCCTGTCTAGGTCCCTCCCAAGGGCCTCGAGCTGGTGCTCACCTACTACCACGCCGGGCGCTTCAAGCAGCTCAGCCAGTTCGGCGGTTAGCCGCGCTGCACACCGCCGTGTTGGCCATTGATACTGTCATTCCGGTGCAAAACGTGGACTACAAGCCACTGAGCGAACGTCTGTCGGCGGACAAACAGGCACTTGCCGTTCCTGTCGCCAAATGAGAAAGGCATTCACGATGATACGACTCACTCTTTTTGCCGCGCTTTTAGCGATCACCTGCACGACGGAGCTTTTGGCTGTCGAGCCTGCCAAGGCGGCCGAACAAGCCCACAGCGAGATCTGGCGACGCTTCATCGACAAGTATGGCATCATGATCGACTTCGCCGACATGGACGGCAATGTTTCCCTGCCCACACCCGAAGAGCTGCGCGAAGGCAAGCCGAACGCGTTGGGCTGGTGGGCGCCGATTGAGAATGGGGCGATGTTCAACGGGCTGTATATGGATGCAGCGGTGAATCGCTGGAAGCGCACGAAATCCGCCGAAGATGCCGGCAAGGCCCGCAAGCTGATGGAAGGACTGCTTTTGCTGAACTCGATCAGCGAGGTGAAGGGCTTCGTGGGGCGAGGAGTGACCACGGATGGGAAGTCACACTATCCGATGGGCTCAAATGATCAGACGTCGCCGTGGTTCCTCGGCCTATGGCGTTACTATGATTCGGGTCTCGCCACAGAAGCTGAGAAGGCTCGGATCACCAAGCATCTCGTCGATACGGCAGAGGCCATTGTGGCCATGAAGTGGGCCATGCCCGCTGAGCAACCCTTTGGTCGGCGCGGTGGATTTGCAGGGTTCAGCTTCGATAGCGCACCGCGGATGCTACTGCTGTGCAAAGTCCTTCATGCCGTGACGGGGGATGAGACGTGGGACAAGCTGTATCACGCCGCGCTGGTGGAACGAGGGGGCAAAGAGAACCACACACGGCTGGAGATCTGCGAGCATGGGATGGTCTTTGAGTATGCGAAGTATCACACCTGGACCTCCTGCACCTGCGTCAGCGCCGTGCGGGTGCTGTGGGAGATGGAAAAGGATGAAACCATCCGCGCCGCGTATGCCAAAGGCCTGCAAGCCAGCGCCGATCTCGCCTTCAAGAACTTGCCCATGGCGCAGCAATTCGACAACGCTGACACGAGCTACTTTGAGATGGACTGGCGTGTGATGAACAAAGACTGGAAGCCGCAGCAGACCGAGCAGGAGGCGCAGGATCTGGCGCACGTGCAATTGAAGAACTTCATGAAGCTGGCTCCGCGTCGCGGCAAGGAAACCGCCTTCGTGCGCGAGCCCACAGCAGCCGCGTGGGTCGTCACGCTCGCGCCTGACGTCGCCCTTTTGAAACAACGCCGCGCCGATGTAGAAAAGGTGATCGCCCATTACGACTACACGAGACTCTATTACTCGCAGTTCTTCTGGGTGGACGCAGCGTGGGAGCGGTTGTTGCAGCTTAGCCGTGACTAACCATGAGCATTACACCACTGTTCCAATCCGGGGCCAATATCGCCATGAAAGTGCCAGCGGCGGCCTTGAAGGCCACCGTGGCGTTTTTTGTTCCGACACACTCGGATTTTTTTCTCCAAGTCGGCACTGGCAGTGACTCAGTCTTCTGAGCCATTCCTTTGCCATCTCATTTCTTTGCCAAGCCACCTCGCGCAGCACGCGGTTTGGCCGCCTTTTTACCCGCTTTCTTGGCCCCTTTCTTCACGGGCTTGGTTTTCTCGATGACCGGCAAGTCTTCGCCAGCGCCCAGATCAATGCCAAAGATCGCCGAGAGATTGGCATCCGCCAGATCACCCGCGTTCGAAGAAAGGTCCGTGATGGCCGCGCTGCTCGCGTTGGAAAGCAGTTCCGCCTGATCCACCCCACGCAGCGTGAAGAGCAGCTCCGGTTTCGTGTCGAGCATTACGCCCACACCATAGAGCACGGCGGACACATGCTTGCACATGTCCGCATGATCCGGGCACGAGCAATCAAAGCGGATCTCCTTCGGCTTTGGAAACAAGCCGTCCTGCGGATCGGTCAGCAGGCGCATGAGTCCATCGCCCAGTTTCCCCGCCAGCAGATCCAGCATCGACCCCACCTGCCCCGCGCCCGCTTTAACGATCTGCTGCCACTGTTTCTTCGGCAGCGGCTGGATGTAAATGCTCGTGTCATACAGCTCCGATCCCGCCACCACCGAGCTGAGCTGTCCCGCCTCGATTTCCAGGTTGTACACGTTCCCCTGCCGCAAATAGCTGCGCCCCCGCGGCAGACGCGACTCATACTGCTGATACGACTCCAGATTCTTGCACCACGCCTGGCCCCAGAACGTCGCGCAGAGCTTTTTCTGCCCCGCAGGAGCCGCCAGCGGCTCAAACTTCTCCCCACGCTTCTTCCGCTTCGCGATCTCGCGTTGAATGCGCTTTTTCTGCTCTTGAACGTCTTCGTAGGACCACCACATGACGATGTTTCTAGCTGCATACTCGCGCCACGTCGAGCCTCAGCTTTCTGAAGAGCAAGCAGTGCTAAAAGCGGCTCACGCAAAATTTGCATTGCGCAATAAATTCCTTGCATGGAAATCCGCATCGGTCCTCCCGCCACAGGTCAGAACTTTCACAAGCGCCCAGCCCTCATCGCCAAGCTGCTGAGAGCTTTGCGCCGTGGCAATGTCGCCTTCCTGGGCCTCGTCGTACCGGCAAGACCTCCTGTCTGGAGGAGATCAAAGCCAACCCGCAGGGCTTTCTCCCGATCCTGCTCAACCTCGAACGTCACGACACCGTCGAGGCCTGGCTGGCCAGCATGGTGAAGAAACTGCGTGAGGAACTCCAGAAACCTCAGCCGCACCTCTCGTGGGCGCAGGACAAAGTCAGCGGCTTCCTGGAGCGACTCCGCAACATCGACATCCCCGTCGTCGGTGGCGTCGAACTCAGCGATCACCAAAAGCAGCCCGCTTGGCGGAAGACCGCTGACGAATTCTTGGAACTGCTCGCCGACTCCGATGTGCCGGTTCTGTTCCTTCTCGATGAGTTCCCCACCTTCCTGAAACTCGTCGCCAAAAAGACCTCACGGGACGAAGTCGAAAGCGTGCTGAACTGGTTCCGCGCCGCACGCAACGACCTCAAAGACCGACACGCACGTTTCCTCGTCACGGGCTCCATTGGCCTCAAAGGCGTCGTGCGGAAGCTCGGTCTCGCACCCGCAGTCAATGAATTCGACACACACGAAATCCCGCCGCTAGGCGACGAAGAAGCCCTCAGCCTGCTCGAAAACCTCGCAGCCAGCCACGACCTGCCGCTGACTTTGACCGGAAGGAAAAAGATCCTTCAGCTTCTCGGCGGCAACTGGCCCATCCTTCTCCAGCTCTTCATCTCCGAGATTCAGGAGGCCGATTTCAAGAAAGCGCCCACGACCAAGGAACTCGAAGCCATCTACTGTGACTGCCTCGTCCACGGCAGTCGCAACCAATACTGCGACGGCATGCATGACCGTCTGAAAGACGTCTTCACCACCAGCGAGTGCCAGCTCGCACGCGCACTCCTCAAAGCCGCCTGCCGCGCCAAAGACGGCCTGAGCCGCACCGAGTTTGAAGCCATCCACGCCACTCTCGTGCCCGAATCCACGCACCGCTCTCTTCTCGCCGAGGAATTTGATCACGTCATCGAGACGCTCAAGCACGACGGCTACCTGCTCCAGCAATCCAAAGGCGAACAACGCACCACCTTCGCTTCCCACATCCTGCGCGACTTCTGGCTGCGCAAAATCGCCTGATCCCAGCCATGTCCCAGCACCCTTTCGCCCTCTACAATCCGGCGCTCCTGCCACCCGACGTGCTCCTCGGCGAGTACACCGCACGTCTGCCCATGCTGGAGACACTGCTCGGCATCGTGCGCGGCAACAAGCCCGGTCATCCGCCGCAGCACTGCCTGCTCATCGGCGCACGCGGCATGGGGAAGACCACCACGCTCTGGGCTCTGGCCCATCGCATCAGTCGCGATGCCGAACTCTCCCGCCAATGGCAGCCCATCGTCTTCGATGAAGAAAGCCGCCGCGTCGGCGACCTCGCCGACTTCTGGCTGGAAGCCATCCGCCACTGGGAAGCCGCCACCAAGGACACCACCGACCGCGCGGGCAAACTCCTCATCGAAAACCCGCCCGACATCGAAGACCACGCCCAGCGCAGCTTCCTCGACCTCGTCAAACAGCGCGGCAAACGCGCCATCCTGCTCATCGACAATCTTAACGACCTCTTCGCCTCCATCCGCGATCCCGAGCCGCTGCACCGCCTCCGCGCCTTCCTCATGCAGGACAGCAGCGTGATGCTCATCGGCGGTGCCACCAGTTACTTCGAGCAGGTCACCGATGTCGATCAGCCCTTCTTCGACTTCTTCCGCTACTTCGAGTTGAAGGCCCTCACGCTCGATGAAATGCGCGATTGTCTCCTCAATCTCGCCAAGACCCGTGGCGATCCCAAAGTGGAGGCATCCATCAAAGAACGCAGCGGCAGCATTCAGGCCCTCCATCTCTTCACCGGTGGCAATCCCCGCCTCATCAAGACCTTCTACCGCCTCCTTCACGACGGTCTGCACACCGACATCCGCGCCGATCTCGAAAAGCTCCTCGACGACTTCACGCCCTACTTCAAAGCCATCGTCGATGCCCTGCCCTTCCAGCAGCAGCGCATCTTCGACTCCATCGCCCTCGCCTGGGATCCCGTGGAAGTCGCCAGCATCGCAACCGCCACTCGTCTGCCCAGCAACCAAGTCAGCGCCCAAATCCGCGCCCTCATCAAAGCCGGGCTCCTCCGCGAAGCCGCCGGCAATCCCAAACGCAAGACCTACCTCCTCACCGACCGCTTCTCGAACATCCACTACCTCATGCGCCATGGGCGTGCTGCGCGGAACCGGCTCGACTGGTTCGTCGCCATGGTGCGCATCCTCTTCCCTGATCAGCAGGCCGCCGAAGTACTCGCACGCCTCGCTCACGACTCCGCTGAATGCGGTCCTCTCGGCATGCAGGACGCCCGCGATGTGCTGCATTGCGCCCTCACACGCTCCGTCTCCGCCGACTCACGTCGCCACCTTATCCACAGCACTCTACGCGAAAGTTGGGATGGCAAAGCCCTCGCATCCTTGAGTGACTGGTTCGACATCGAACGGGCCAAACAAGACCTGCCCGAGATGGAAATCATCGCCTTTTGCCAGCACATGCCGGCCGCGCTACGCAAAGAACTCAAGTACCAACCTGAAAGCGCACGCTGGTGGTATTCACTCACCAATTTCCTCGAAAAACGAGCCGCGTTGAATCTCGCCGAAAGCGCCTACCGCAAGGCCATCGAACTCGACCCCAAGGATGCCTACCCTTGGTACGTTCTGGGCAACCTGGAGCAAACGCATCTCAACCGGCCCGCCGAGGCCGAGAGCGCCTACCGCAAGGCCATCGAACTCGACCCCAAATTTGCCTTCGCTTGGATCAGTCTGGGCAGTTTACTTCATATTCATCTCAACCGGCCCGCCGAGGCCGAAAGCGCCTACCGCAAGACCATCGAACTCGACCCCAAGTTTTCCGACCCTTGGTCGGGCCTTGCAGTGCTGCTCCTAAATAAACCAGACGCTATCCTGGAAGCCCGTCGCTGCGCGGTCACGGCCCTCACGCTCGAACCCGATGACGGTTTTGTCCGGCGCCTATTCCTGCATCTTTGCGCCGATCAGGTGGCCGACTGGCAAGCTGTGATGCCAGCTCTGGCCGAATGGTGTGTCCAAAACCCCAAAGCCATGGATGTCTTCAATTTCACCGTCGATGGTCTCGTGCGTTATGCACGGCTCACCAAGCCCAGCGATGCTTTGGCGCTTCTGCCATCCTCCACACACAGCAGCGCTTTTGAAACAGTCCGAGATGCTCTCATCGCCTGTGACAACAAAGACCACCTCCACCGTCTTGCGCCTGAACGACAGGTGGTGGCTCTAGAGTTGATGAAGCGCATTCAGGGACCCAAGCCGGAAGTCAAAAAAACGGCGGGCAAAAAAGTCAGGAAACCGCCGAGTTCACGTCCAGCGCCACAAAACTGAGCAGTTCGTCCGCACTCATGTTTGTCAGCAGGGATTCGGCGCTGCCATCGTCACTGATGAGGTCATTCGCCAACTTCATCTTCTCCTCGATCAATGAGTCGATGCGCTCCTCAATCGTGCCCTGACAGACGAATTTATGGACGAAGACGTTCTTCTTTTGGCCGATGCGGAAGGCGCGGTCGGTGGCCTGGTTTTCGACGGCGGGGTTCCACCAGCGGTCGAAGTGGATGACGTGGCTGGCGGCGGTGAGGTTGAGGCCGGTGCCGCCCGCTTTGACACTGATGACCATGAAGGGCGGGCCGCCGGGCTGCTGGAAGGCCTCGACAAGCTCGGGGCGCTTCTTCACGCTGGTGCCACCGTGCAGGATGAGACCTTCGCGGCCAAACACGGTGGCGAGGAAGCGGGCCAGCGGATCGCAGGTCTCCGCAAACTGCGTGAAGACGAGCGCACGTTCACGGCGCTCGGCGAGTTCGCTGCAAATCTCCGCGAGGCGCGTGAACTTGCCGCTGTCCTCGGGATGCCACGCACCATCGCCATTCCAATGGCTGGGGTGATTGCAGATCTGTTTGAACTTGAGCAGAAAGCCAAGCACGAGGCCCTGGCGCTTGATCGGCTCCATGTCTTTGTCGGCGAGCATCTTCGCGAGTTGATCGACGAGCTTGGCGTAGATCGTGGCCTGACGCTTCGTGAGGCCGCAGAAGGCCTTCGTTTCGATCTTATCGGGCAGATCGGTAATGATGCTCTTGTCCGTCTTCATCCGGCGCAGAATGTAAGGTTTCACCAATCGACGCAGCGGCGCGAAGCCCTCGTTCGACTTCGCACAGCGCTTCACGGCATCAGCAAAGGCACCTGAACCGCCGAGCAGGCCGGGATTGAGGAAATCGAAGAGGCTCCACAGATCGCCAGGACGGTTTTCGACGGGTGTTCCGGTCAAAGCGATGCGTGTGGAGGCTTGCAAACGCTTCACGGCCTTCGTGCTAGCGCTGCCGGGATTCTTGATGGCCTGCGCTTCATCGAGGATGACGACGCTCCATGGATGCACCTGCCACGCCTCCGTGCGTTGGAGGAACTGATAGGTGGTCAGCATGGCGTCGCAGCCGCGCAGTGCTTCGGCGGTGTGTTTCACCGCGAGATCGAGCATCTCGCGCGAGGTTTGAGATGGATGCGCGATGAACAGCTTCAAATCGGGCGCGAACTTCGCCACCTCAGCCTTCCAATTGCCGACAAGCGAGGCGGGGACGATGAGGAGGGCAGGATTGAGTTTGGTTGCGCTGTGCGTTTGCGACCCGCCCCTCACCCTAGCCCTCTCCCCGCCATGCGGGGAGAGGGAACCTGATTGCGGCAGTGCCGCAAACTCTGGTCCCTCGCCCCTTGGGGGAGAGGTTAGGTGAGGGGCGGTTGGATGAGTCCAAAGAGCTTTGTTTTGCCGTGCCAACAACAATGCGATCACCTGAATCGTCTTCCCCAGGCCCATGTCATCCGCCAGACAGGCACCAAGACCAAGCCGCGTCATGAATTGCAGCCACGCGAAGCCTTTGAGCTGATACGGACGCATGGTGGCGTGCAGATTCGGCGGCGGTGCCGCCTCAGTTGGATCGCGCATCTGGTCGAGCAGTTGCGCAAGGTTTTTGCCTGCCACGATGTCGCTCCAATCATGCACCATCTCGGTGCTTTCCTCTTCAGCCGCCTGTTGACGTGGATCAAAGCCCGCAAGGAGCCGCATGCCGTCGAGAAAGCCGATGCCGCCCTCGCCCGTCGCGTTCTGGACCTTTTTCCAATGCTCCATGACCTGCTGCAACTGCGCACCATCGACCTCGATCCACTTGCCGCGTAGTGAAACAAGGCCTGTGTCAGCACTGAGCAGTTTTTCCCATTCAGCGTCGGTCAGCGGCTCGCCTTCGAGGCTGGCGGCCATTTTGAAGCTCAGCAGTGTCCCGGCATGCAGGGAAGTTTTCTTCGGCGCGTCAATCGTGACCGACATCGCTGGGCGCGGCCCCTTGCCGCTGCGCCACCAGTCTGGCAGCTTCATGACGATGCCGCTTTCTTGAAACACCGCCGTTTCACGCAGCACACGAAAGGCTTCCTGCGGCGACATCGCCATCGGCTGAAACAAGCGCCGAGTCTCCAGCCACTCACGCAGCAGCTTTGATTTCTCCGCCGCCATGCGCACCGGCTCCAGCAACGCGTTGAGCGCAGTTTGATCCTTCTGCCCGGAGTAAAGCTGCAAGGCACGTGCCAGCGGCAGATGCTGCGGCTGCCCAGTGGCGCTGAGTTTCTCGGTGAACGTCGCCAAAAACGCGAAAGGCCGCTGCGTGTCCGTTTTGTTCTCCGCGAGGTGAAACGTCACGCGTCCCACGACATGCCAGGCCGGGCATTCCTCACGCAGCCAGGCTTCGATACCGTTCGTGGCCGCCTGCGTGGTGTGATCTGCCAAACCGAGCCACCAGCGCTCCAGCACCTCCGGTGTGAGATACTCCACGCCCGCAAACGGTGGCGCTGCGGCCATGAAGGCCACGCGTTCTGCCACCGGTGGCACGCTCACCGACGCCGCGTCCTTCGTCTGGCACAAGCGCGTGAAAAACTGCCGCGCCCACTCCCGCAGCCAGCGCAAGGGCGGATCAAGCTCCGCTGTATGCAAACCAGCCGCCAGCAGGCACAGCAGCGCCCCCGCGCCGCCGGTGGCCGCGAGCTGGCGCTCCACGGTGTTGTCCGCCTGACCTTCGAGCGTGAGGATTCCTTCGGGGGTGATAACCGGGACGAGCATCCGCGTTGTATGCCAAGGATGTGTCACCGGGCAACGACTGAACCGTCCTATCGGTGTGACCGCCATCCCGGCGTTGCCGGAGATGAAAAAATAGCCCACGCTGCAAGTTCGATGAACTGGACACCGCGCCCCGCCACCCTGGATGACGTGCCCGTGCTGGAGGCGCTGATCGCGCTCTCTGTGCGCGTGCTCCAGGCTCCGTATTACTCCGCCGCGCAGAGGGCGGCGGCCATGGGGCCGGTCTTTGGGGTGGATCGTCAGTTGATCAGCGATGGCACGTACTTCGTCGTGGAGGATGCAGGCGTGATCATCGGCTGCGGCGGCTGGAGTCGGCGCAAATCGCTTTTTGGTGCGGACACCGCACGCGCCGCGGAAGATGCCATGCTTGATCCCGCCACCGATTCAGCACGCGTCCGCGCCTTCTTCATTCATCCCGACTGGGCGCGTCGCGGCATCGGCAAAGCCATTCTCAACGCCTGCGAATCTGCCATCATCACCGCAGGTTTTTTCAACGTCGAACTCGTCGCCACACTGGCGGGCGAGCCGCTTTATCTCACATGTGGCTACAACGAGGTCGAGCGCTACGAAGTGCCGATGAGCGCTGGCCTGACGCTGCCCACAGTGCGCATGACAAAACGGCTCGCACCATGAACGCCATCGTTCGCAAAGCCACTGCCGCAGCATCCGCCTCGACACCTTCCTGCAAAACCCCGCCGCCATGACCCTGTATCCGCGCCTCCAGGGCAAACTTTGGATCAGTCGCGTGACCTTGCGGCCCAGGATCCTCTGGAAGTGCCCCAAGGAGCCCTCAAACACGGAAATCGGCCATCTGCATCATCTCGCTCACGAGGAGTGCTTCATCGCGAACTCGATCAGGACCGCAGTGGTGATCGGATAGCGGGCGGTTTCCCACGCGTATTGTCCGGCGCATGAAACTCTCGCACTTACTTCTTCTCGCCGCGCCTGCGGCCTTCGCCGCCGACGCAGCCAAGCCCAAACCGAAGCCGGAGTTTCAATATCAGACCGAGGGCATCCAGATCCGCATCCCCACGGCGGACGAGCCGCGCGTGACCCAATTTGGCCCGGAGTCGGTCAAGGCAGCCGCGAAATATCTGGAAGAGGGCGCGATCTCGTGGGTGCGGGAGAAATCCTGCGTGAACTGCCACACCACCGGCCCCTACCTCACGGAGCGCCCGGCTCTGATCACGCTGCTCGGCAAAGCGAATGAGGAGATCGTGTCCGACTTCATCGAGTTCGTGCCGAAGGAGATCAAGGAGGTGACGGAGACGGCGACCAAAAGCGGCCACAAGCACTATCCCGCCGCCTTCACCAGCGTGTGGCGCTCCTTGGGCCTGGCGGAGTGGGACAAGCACGTCACACGAAAAACTTCGGAGCACACTGAAAAGTCGCTGCAGGACATGTTTGAGCGCCAGTCTGCCAGCGGAGCCTTCGTGAGCCACGGCGAGGTGGAGATCCCGCACATCACGACCGACTTTGAGCTTTCACTGCAAGCCGCCCGCGCCATCACGGCAGCTCCGGGTTGGATTTCAGGCCTCAAGGATGAAAAACTCATCGCCAAGGTCGGCAAGCTCAAAGCGTGGCTGAAACAGCCCGAGCTCAAAAACGACTTCGACCGCGTTCTGCGGCTCCAATTGGCCGCTTACCTTCCGGATCTCGTTCCAGCATCAGAACGCGAGTCAGCGTTGGCACTTTTGTCATCGAAACAACACACCGACGGTGGCTGGAGCACGCGGGACTTCTCTGCGCTGAACGACTGGCACTTCGAGGTCAGCAACGCAGTCTCCAAGCTCATCACCACCCTGCCCGACGCCGCGAAGCCGGAGAGCGATGCCTACATGACCGCCATCGCCATCGTGCTGATGCGGCAAAACAACGTGCCGGTGAAGGATGAGCGAATCCAGCATGGCATTGCCTGGCTCAAAAAGGAGCAGCGCGTGAGCGGCCGCTGGTGGATGCATTCGCTCTATCGCGGAAACTACCACTACATTACCTACATCGCCACCTGCCAGGCTCTAAAGGCCCTCGCGCTGTGTGATGAACTCCAGTAGATAGGGACCAGAACGATGCCCTTGTCCTGCGCGTATGCACAGGATGCTCCGCAGTGGTGACAGAAACTTGGCGAATGATGTATGGCAGACGCCTCTACTTCATCTGCAACGGCTGAATGAGGCCTCTCCAGAAGCGTAAAACACGGCCTCTATTTCCGAGCATTTGGCGCACCGATTACCAATCGAAGCTACGGCACGCGCACGGACTGGCTGGGAGGCGATTCGTTGCCGCCGATGTCTAGGAAGCTCAGGGTGTAGCTGTGCGTATCTTCGGATTCATCCACGAGGCTGTGCGCACGCAACGCCTCGGGTGTTGAATCGCGGCCGGTGGCGAGGAAGGCGTCATCATCAATGCCGATCTCCTTCCACAACTTGCCATCGCGATGCAGGTGGATGGCTCGCAGGCCGCCGTCCAGATTGGGAACGATGCGCCATTCGAGATGAACGCCCTTCGCCTCACGTTTGGCCGTGAGCGATGGGGCGTAGAGCGGCGGAGATTTGGGCTTCAGCATGCCATGTTCGGAGAACTCCTGCCACAGCGCGGCAAAGGTGTCATTGGGCTGCCTGGGCGTGGAAACCTCGGTGGAAGGCGTGCCGCTGGCTTGGCCTGACAGCACGGCATCGAAGAAGTTGATGCTCATCAGCCGCGAATCGTCGCAGCCGTGCTCGGAGCGTGGATCAATGACGCGGCAGACTTTACCGCCTTGCTCGCGCAATTCGCGATACATTGTGTTCATCGGCTCCCACGAGACGAAATGGCTGGAAGTGGGCACAGACTCGCGTTTGCCCCACACGAACAGCAGCGGCAGATCGCAGGCGATGAGGCCGAACTTCGTGCGAAACTCCGTCACTCCGAACTGCTTGTGGCATCCGCCGCGAAACGAGGCCGCGAGCACGCGCTTTGGATGCCGCGTGATCATTTGTGCGGACCAGCTTGAGCCGCCGGAGTGGCCCCACAGCACCCACGGCGCGTCTTTCAGCTCAAGCCGCTTCGACCGCTGCGCGAAGTTGTCTAGAGCGGTGAAAAGCGCGCGCTCGGAGCCGCTTTCGGGGTCGTTCCACTCATCACAGTTTTTAGCCACCTGATACATCGGCACCAGAAGCGCCGCATCGTGCTTCCGCGCCAGCGCCCGCCAGTGCCAGTCGCTCGTGACCGGCGGATGCTTGTCCGGCGAGGCATTCGTGCAGCCATGCTGATGAATGATGACTGCTTTCACCGGCTTCGAGGCATCCGCGATCCAGCAGGAATACTCCGCGTGCTGAAAGCGGTCGCCATCACGCGGCGGCACGATGAGATCGAGCAGCAGGCCGTCAGCGGCGTTGGCTGTCGCGATGAATGAGAGCAGAGAAAGGATGGCGAGTTTCATCGTTCGTAGATTCGATTGGCAATCGAATCGCTTTGGCAGTTCGGCTTCGATTGCCAATCGAAGCTACGACGAAGCCATCAGTATTTCGGGAAGATCGCTGGACTCGGGAAGCGCTCTTCGAGGTCGCCTTGGAGGTATTCTTCGCGGGGGACCTGGGCTTGGGGCCAGCTCGTGGGGCGGACGCGGACGACGCGGCCGGGGCGGATGCCTTCGATGATGAGGTCCGTCTCGAATTTGATCTGGATGCCGCTGCTGCCGAGCGGGGCGCTGCCGGGCAGTTTGGTGGCGTCGAGGATGGTGCCGCGTGAGGCCATGTGGGCGGGTCCGTAGGCTCCGTGGGCGTGCTTCAGGGTGTTTTCGACGGCGTTCATCATGGCGGCAGCGCCTTTGGTGAAGTCGGCGTAGAGAGATGGGTCCATGCCTCCAAAGAGGGTCGCGGTGATGGTGGCGCGGCCGAACTTGCCATACTCGACGTTGTCGATCCATGCGGCCATCCAGCGGCTGCGGATGAAGGCGATGTGCGTTTCGGTTTGGTTCTTGGAGGCGCGTTGCATGGAGGCGTCATCGAGCCAGATGTCGGAGATGTGAAAGCGGGTGAAGATGCCATCGGGTGTAGGTTTCCAGGTGATGCCGAGTTGGACGGACTGGCCACCGAGCGATTTTTTGCCATCGGCAGGCCACACGCCTTCGGCGATGAGTTCCTCGATGCTGAGTTGTTCGCGACCGCGCCAGAGGCGTGTGGCGGCATCGAAGGTCATCTTTTCCTCGGTCGCTTTGGCATCGCCGCCTTGTTTCGGCTCGCGCGTGGCGATGAGGATGCCTTCGTGGTTTTTGATCTCCACTTCCTTGAGTTTCCAGACGAGTCCTTCACGCTGGCAGTGGCTGGGTTCGTCTTCGAGCAGGAGGACGTGATTCTCGGCGGGGAAGATGCCAGCGCCGCGATTATGGTTGGCGTCCGCTTTTTTGCTATCGAAGGGCAAGACTGGCACAGCTGAAGTCTTGGGGTCAGGCGGAAGGAAAGCGTGGACGTGCATCACGGTGCCGAGCGGGATGTCGCGCAAATCGGCCGGTGCGCCGTGATAACGAACGATGCCATAGGGCAGCATGGCGATGGGATGCGGGTCGTTGCGGAAGAACATGCCTGATCCCTGCACGCGGATGCTGCCACGGCGGTTCGCGTGATCCACGAAGATGAGTTCGCCGCGATAGGAGAGGGCTTTTTCAAGAGGAGGGAACTTGCCGGCTTCGGGGCGAAAAATCTCAGTTCCTGGTTCTTGGTTCTTTGTTGTTGGTTCTGCGCTCGTGGCGTCTGCCAGGACGACGAATGAGCACGCGAGGACCAGGGTTTTAGGAACGAAGAACAAGGAACGAAGAACAAGGAACGGTTTCATAAGATAATCAGTAGGTAGGAAAGATGGCGGGAGTGGGGAAGCGCTCGTCGATGCTGGAGGCTCCGTTGCCGAGATACTCTTCGCGCGGGAGGTGGACATCCGGCCAGCTTGCGGGGCGGACTTTGACGATGCGCGTGGGGCGCATGCCTTCGGTGATGAGATCGGTTTCAAAGCGGATCTGGATGCCGCTGCTGCCGAGCGGGATGCTGGCTGAGTTTGGATTTCCAGCAGATTCAAGGAGGCCAGCAGATTTCTTTGCTGAGTCGGATTTGGTTTGTGAGTCAATCTGTGGGCCTCCCTGAATCTGTTGGAGAAAAGGATTGCCACGAACTTCGATGAATTTACCGCGTGCGGCCATTTGCGTGGGGCCGGCGGTGCCGCCTTCGGTGTGCTTCAGGGTGTTCTCGGCGGCATTCATCAAAGCAGCGATGCCCGCTTTGAAGTCGGCATAGAGCGTGGGGTCCATGCCGCCAAACAAGGTCGCCGTCACGGTGGCGCGGCCGAACTTGCCATATTCGACCGCATCGACCCACGCGGGCATCCAGCGGCTGCGGATGAAGGTTTTGTGCAGTTCGGTTTGATGCTGCGTGGCGTTTTGCATCGCGTCATCGTCGAGCCAGATATCGGAAAGGTGAAAGCGACTGAACACGCCGCCGGGCGTAGGCCTCCAAGTGATGCCAATCTGCACCGACTGGCCCTTGAGAGCCTTTTTGCCTTCGGCGGGCCAGATGCCCTCGGCGATGAGGTGCTCGATGCGGAGGCATTCGCGACCACGCCAGACACGAGTGGCGTCATCGAAGGTCAGCGTTTCATCGACGGGCTTCGTTTTGGCGTTTTGTTTGCCTTCGCGACTCGCAGCGATCGTTCCGGCGCGATCTTTGATTTCCACTTCCTTGAGCTTCCAAACGAATCCTTCGCGCAGGCAGTGGCTGGGCTCGTCTTCGAGCAGCAGAACGTGATTTTCAGCAGGCGCGACGCCCAGCGCTCCGGCTTTCGTTTTCTCCCGGTTGTTCGCGGGCAAGACGGGCACGGCGGATGTTTTCGGGTCCGGCGGGAGAAACGCACGAACATGCAGCAGGGTGCCCAGTGGAATGTCGCGCAGATCAGCCGGTGCGCCCTGATAACGCACGATGCCATACGGCAGCAGGGCAAACGGATGCGGCGCGGTGAAGCGGAAGATGCCGGGCGATGTCACGCGAAGGCTGCCACGGCGGTTGGCATGATCCACAAAGACGAGTTCGCCACGGTAGGAGTGCGCTTTTTCCAAAGGCGGGAACTTGCCGGCTTCGGGGCGAAAGGGATCGTCGGCGGCGAAGGCGGAGGTTGCGTGCAACAAGACGCCAAGGCACAGCTGGTAAAAAATTTGGGCTAAAAGATTCAGGAACGTATTTTCACTTTTTACCCGAAATCTTTTACCAGCTTCAGCGGCGGGCGAGAGACCAGAGTTTGGATGTGGGGTGATCATTCCGACAGAAAAAATGGGGACAGGCGAATGATGAAGGGAGAGTGGTGAGGATCAGTATTTCGGAAAGATAGCGGGCGTGGGGAAGCGCTCTTCGATGTTGCTGTTGTCGAACTCTTCGCGGGGCAGTTGCATCTTGGGCCAGCTTCCTGGGCGGATGCGGACGACTCGGGTGGGACGGATGCCTTCGATGATGAGGTCGGTCTCGAATTGGATCTGGATGCCGCTGCTACCCAGCGGGATTTCTCCGCTCGCCTTGGTGACGGCAATGATCTTGCCATTGGAGGCCACATGACCGGGGCCGTAGTGGCCGGCTGCGTGCTTCAAGGTGCTCTCGGTTCCGTTGATCTGTGCCTGGTCGTCCTTTTGGAAGTCGGCGTAAAGGGAGGCATCCATCCCGCCGAACAGCGTCGCGGTGACGGTGGCGCGGCCGAACTTGCCATACTCGACGGCATCGACCCAGGCTGGCATCCAGCGGCTGCGGATGAAGGTTTTGTGGGTCTCGGTCTGAAACTGGGCGGCGTTTTCGAGGGCGGCGGCGTCCAGCCAGATGTCCGAGATGTGAAATTGGGTGAAAGCGCCATCCAGCCCATCTCCGGGCGCAGGCCTCCAAGTGATCCCGAGCAGGACGGGTTGCCCACCGAGGCTTTTGTTCCCGCTGACGGGCCACGCTCCTTCGGCCACCAGGTTCGCAACTCCGATGCGCTCGCGTCCGCGCCAGATGCGGGTCCCGGCGTCGAAGGTCAATTTCTCTTCCTCGTCGGCCCTGCCGTCTCCGTCTGCCTTCAACACGCGGCTGGCGATGATCGTCCCCTGGTTGTCCTTGAGGTCCACTTCTTTGAGCTTCCAGGTCTTGCCCACGCGCAGGCAGTGGCTGGGCTCGTCTTCGAGGAGGAGGACGTGGTTTTCGGCGGGGAAGATACCGATGCCGCGATAATGACCGGCGTCCTTCGTCTTGCTATCAATCGGCAAGACCGGCACGACGGAGGCCTTCGGATCCGGTGGGAGAAAGCCACAAGCATGCAGCACAGTGCCGAGCGGAATGTCGCGCAGATCCGCCGGTGCGCCCTGATAACGCACGATGCCATACGGCAGCATGGCGAAGGGATGCGGGTCATTGCGGTAAAACTTGCCCGTCCCCGCCACGCGAAGGCTGCCACGGCGATTCGCATGATCCACAAAGACGAGTTCGCCGCGATACAAGTGCGCTTTTTCCAATGGCGGGAACTTGCCGGCTTCGGGCCTAAATGTGCCTGGTTCTTTGTTCTTTGTGCTTTGTGCTTCGTTGGCAGCGTGAGCGGTGACGACGAGCGAGCCGACCAAAACCAAGAACCAAGAACGAGGAACCAAGAACATCACAGAGTGATTACTTTGTTGCTATCGCCAAACTGTTCCGTCTCCACGCCCATGCGCTGGGCCATGAGGAGAAGGAGGTTGCTCATGTGGGCGTCGGTGTTGACGGGGCGGCTGCAGAGTTGGTAGTGGGCGGAGGTGAGGGCGCCGTCGGGGCCGAGGGAGTAGCCTGCGAAGTCTTTGGCGGCTTTGTTGAAGTCGAGATGGCTGCCGTGCTTCAGGCCGAGGTCGGTGCCGCCGGCGAACACGAGCGGGAGGTTGGCGTTGCCGTGGCTGTGGCCGTAGGACATCCCGCTGCCGAAGAGAGCCATGGTGGAGCCGATGAGGGGCTTGCCATTGAGGTCCTTCGTTTCCGTGAGGCGGGTGAGGAAGTGGCCGAACTGCTCGATGGCGAAGGTGTCGTAGTTGGTGAGCTTCTCCATGTAACCGGCATCGCCGCCGTGATGGCTGAGCTGGTGGCGTGACTCGGTGATGCCGATTTCCGGAATGGAAAAGGCGTCTCCCTCACCGCCGAGGCTGAAGGTGGCGACGCGGGTCACATCCGTCTGAAAGGCGAGCACCATGAGGTCATAGACGGTGCGGAAGTAATCGCCGGCCATCGTTTGCGCGATGTCGCGGTTGGTGCGCTTGCGATCGGCGTCGGAAATGGTCGGCAGTGGTGTGTCGAGCCACGCATCGGCGCGGGTGGTGCGGATCTCGGCCTCGCGCACGGAGGTGAGGTATTGCTCCATGCGGCCTTTGTCTTCCTTGCCCATTTTCTGCTCGAGTTGGCGCACTTCGGCGAGGTTGGCGTCGAGCACGCTGCCCTTGCGACGCAAAGCACGGCGTTGAGCCTCTTTCCCGCCCTTCGGTTCTTCAAAGAGCGAGGCAAAAATCTCGCTGCAACGACGCAGCGAAGGCAACTGCACGCCATCCGCCGTCCAGGCGAGCGAGTTCTGCGTGAGCGCGATCTCCATCGAAGCGACTCGCGTCTGCTGCGCGGTGATTTCGGCCATCTTTTGGTCCACGGAGATCGTGTTGCGATCCGAGGGGCCGAGCTTGCCGCCGGTGAGGAAGATGTTGATGCAATTGTGGTGATGACTGAGGCTGCCCGGGTGATGCAGACCGCTGATGGGCGTGATGACCTCGCGATGCTTCTCCAGTGGCATCAAGGAGCGCGAAAACTTGTAATCCCGGCCCGCGGTGGTGATCTGGTAGTTCAGCGAGTGCACGCCATTAGCGAGGTAGATGAAGGCACTGCGCCTTGGACTCGATGCGATGGCTTTTTCGGCCGCCCGCAGCGGCACCATGCACTCCAGCATGGGCAGTGAGATGAAACTGCCGAGCGCTTTGAGCGCATGGCGGCGATTGAGGAGCCAGGATTGGGTTTGGATGTTCATGGAAAGCGTGAGTTGTTGGGTTTGATTTCCAGCAGATTTATTTTTTGGTTCAGGGAACCCTTCAAAGATAATCTGTTGGCCTCCCTGAATCTGCTGGATGTTTCTTTTTGGGGTGTTGGACGAAGGAGAAATCAGCGGTGGTTTTTCCGAAATGGAAGACGATGCCACGATAGACCAAGTCACGTCTCGGCTTGGAAAGATGCGAGATGCCAGCTGCTGTGAGTGCCGCGACAAGCTCCTGATGATAAATCTCCTCATCAAGCCCTGGCCCGACAGATGAATGCACCTTCATCGCATGCCCGATAAAGGCGCGCGTGATGGGATCATCAGCAGATTGGGATTTGGGTTTCACGTTTGGCGAGGTTTGGGATCAGAATGAATTTCCAGCAGATTAAGGGAGGCCCACAGATTAGGTTTTGAGTTGGTTTTCATTCTGAAAATAATCTGCTGGCCTCCCTGAATCTGCTGGAGAAATCGTTATCAACGTTTGCGCATCAACTCGGACAAAGCGACGGCGCGGATGATGTCTTGGATGCGGTAGTTGGTCTTCTTCGCTTCGGCTTGGATGGCGTTGAGGTCGTCTTGATCGTCAAAGCTGAGGGCGCGACGCAAACCGTAGGTGCATAGATGCTCGATGAAGGCGCGGGCGATTTCGTCGCGGTTTTCGAGGAGGCGTTGCTTGAACTCGGTGGAATCCTTGAAGGCACGTCCATCGGGCATTTCTCCGCCGGCATTGATCACAGGGTCATTACCGACACCGGCTACGATCTTCTCATGCGTGCGCCATTGGCCGATGGCGTCGTAGTTGTCCCAGGCGAGGCCGAGCGGATCGAGGTTCGCGTGGCAGGCGGCGCAGTTCGCGTCGTTGCGATGAGCTTCGATTTTTTGGCGCAGGGTCGCTTTGGGGCTCTGCGGCGTTGGGGGCTCGATGGCAGGGACGTTGGCTGGAGGCGGTGGTGGTGTTTTGCCGAGAACAACCTCGCTAAGCCACACGCCGCGATGCACGGGGCGATGGCGCGTGCCGTCGGAAGTGAGGCCAAGCACCGCGCCCATCGTCAGCAGGCCGCCGCGACGATTTTCGGGCTTCAACGAGACACGTTCAAAGCTGCCCTTCTTGGACTCCGGCAGTCCGTAGAACTCGCAGAGCCGCGCATTGGCCACAGTCCAATCGGAATGGATGAATCCGTCGATGGGCAGGTTTTTGGCGAACATCTCGCGGAAGAACTCGACGGGCTCGGCACGCATGCTGTCCTCCAGCCACGCGTCGTAGGTGGGATAGAGCTTCTTATCCGGGGGGAACATGCCCACGCGGTGCAGTTGCAGCCACTGACGCGAGAAATCGTCGATGAAGCGGCTCGCTTTGCCATCGGCGAGCATGCGGTCCACTTCCTTCTTCAATCCATCGCCCTTGAGGGTTCCGCCTTTGGCTGAGGAAAACAGCGCATCGTCGGGCATTGAGCTCCAGAGGAGATACGAAAGCCGTGAGGCGAGTTCCGAGTCGGTGAGACGCTCACGGGCCGCGGGATCGCCCTCGACGAGGTAAATGAAGTGCCGCGAGGTCAGCACGCCCTGCAAGGCCACGCGATAAGCATCCGCCAGCTTCTCGCCCGCGTCGCGCTCCTCTTGATACGACTTCAAATACTGCTCTATCTCCTCCCTTTTCACCGGACGACGCCAAGCACGCTCGACGAAGCGGTGCAAATGCGTCGCCACCACCTCGGGCGTCGCGTCATTCGGCGGCACCACCTCCTTGCGACGCGATTTTTCCGCCTCGGACACCAGCGGCCCTTCCCACTCGACCCAATCGAGAATCACCGTGGAAAAGAGACCGTTCCCTTGGCCATCGAACATCTGCGGCGCGTTCGGATTTAGCAGATAAGTCTCGCTGCTGTGCGTGAACATGTAACCACGGCCGCCGAGCGCACCGCGGAAGGCCGCGCCTTGTCGCCGGTCCACCACGTCCGTCGCCACCACGCAGAAATCGAGCGACGTGGGCATCTCAAGAAACACTTCGAACTCATACACCTGCGGTTTGTCCTCCGATGCCGTGATGTCGAACTCGATCAGCCCGTCCACTGTCTCCTCACCCGTGCGCTTGCCGATGCTCAAATGGGCCGTCTGACCACCGATCGGACGAATGCCGCTGGCCTGGATGCGGAGCTTGTAGAGTCCGCTGTGCTCTGGCCCGGTCTTGCCGAGCCAGTTGGTCGAGAGCGCATTTTGGACCGTGCCAGGGAAAAGCAGCCAACGCAGCGGCTTCTTGATGCCAAACCGATCCAGCACCGCCTGCTGATCCTTGCCGCCGCCATAATGGATCTCCGCCGCTGTTTTGCGCAGTTTGCGTGCGTCGCTCGTCGCCGTCGGAAACGCCCGATCGAGCACCAGCTCCGCCGCTCGGTAATAGCGATCCACATGCGACGGCGACAGCGACAGCTCTGACCCGATGCGCTCAAAGCCATGCCAGCGCGTGTCCTCATTCAGCTCACCCGGCTTCGCCGGATCATAGCGCACGCCGAGCAAATCATAGACCGTGTTTTGATACTCCGTCCGGCTCAGCCGGTAATGCGCCACTGGCGGCCGCGCCGCCATCCGCGCCGCCTTGCCCTCTTTGATGCGTGCATCGAGACTCGACACAAACGCTGCGATCTCCTCCTGCGTCGGCTTTTTCTCCTTCTTTGGCGGCATCTCACCCGAGTTCACCTGCTCGATCACCTCCGCCCAATGATGCGTGTCCGCGCCAAGTTTAAAATCGCGAGAGAGCTGGTCGATGCGCAGATCGCCCTTCTCCTTCTCCGGCCCGTGGCAGCGGAGGCAGTGTGTCTCTAGAAAAGCGTCATACGTTTCCGCAGCGAAGCCAGCACCAGAAAAGGCAAGGCCAGCGGTGAGCGCTGCGACAAATGTGGATCGAAAGCGAAAGCAAAAAGTCATGGTGGGGAGGAATGAATACGCCTTGTTGGCGACATACTTAGCATTGCATTGAACCCGAAAACTAGGGGTGGGCATCATGCTTTGGCGGGACAGACGATTCAGGGTGTCGTCGTGAGCCACTCCAGATTGAAGCGTGCGCAGTCGATGGAGGTGTCGGCTTCATACAAACAGAGCACGGTGCCATCCGGCAGCACGGCGAGGTCGGAGTAGGCGGCTTTGCCTGAATCGAGCACTTGGTTCACCGGCCAGGTCTTGCCGTCGTCGCGACTGAGCTTGATGCAGAGATTCTCGCGCTTACCGCGCCCTGCGGGCACTTCTTTGCCGTCCTTGTCGAGACCGAGGCTATGCGGATTGGAAAAGATGAGCGTCCCAGGCTGCGACGGATGCGCCACGATGCTGGCCATGCAGATGGGTTCCCAAAGTTCACTGTGGAAGACGGGCTTGCTCCAACCCGTGGCACCATTTGAACTGATGGTGATGATTTTTCGGTTTGGCTTCGAGACGCTGCGCGTGACGAGCATCACGCTGTCGTCCGCCAAGGTGGCGAGCATGGTCTCGTTCGGATTTTTGAAGTCGCCTTCGTTCGGAACGGCGAGATCGCCCGCTTTCCATGTCTCGCCGTGATCGTCGCTGTAGATCGTGGCGGCGGCGGAGGGCGCATGATCCCCTGTTTTGCCGTAGGCGAGCCAGATCGGCACCAAGAGGCGTCCGCTTTTCATCTGAATGCCATGTCCCGGACCAGTGGCGATAACTTTCCAGTCGTAGCGCTTGCGAAACGGCTCAAACGTCGCTGTGATCTCCACCGGCGCGCTCCAGGTGAGGCCATCGTCTGTGCTGCGCATGGAGTAGCAGCGGGCGTAGTTGATGCAGTAGAGAAACTGAATCGCACCCGTCTCGCGATCCACGATGGCAACGGGATTGTTCACGGTTTGCTCACGCTCACCGCCCTCCTTGTTCTTGTGGGGATTGCCTTCGAGTCGGGCGCCCTTGTGCGCGATGTACTGCGCGGGTTGCCAAGTTTTACCGCCATCGGTCGAGCGGCGTAGATGCACCTCGATCTCACCCCAGTCTGAGCTGTTGTTCCGCCGCGCTTCGGAGTACGCTAGGACCGTCCCTTGGGTCGTGACCACAATGCCCGGAATGCGATACCGCGCGATGCCATTCATGGTCGGTGGGAACACAGCGGATTTTTCCAACAGTGGTTCGCCGGCATGGAGTGCGCCCAGGCAGAGCGTGAGCAGGAGGAGGGGATGTTTCATGATGGAGGATGGAAGAGGGTGAAACGTGGATTCGATTGGCAATCGAAGCTACAACTTGCCGCATCGATGCAAGTGCGCCTTGCCGAGCGTCTGGCGGGTCGGTGGTGATTTCTGGCTTTCAGCGAAACGAACCGCTGCAGCCCGCTTTTGAGGATGATCGCAGGTTTTCGCCCAGAGGGCTGCCCCCTCACTATGGTGAGCGGTTGATCGAGTCTGGCGTCGTAGCTGGCGAAGAAGCCCTTCGCACCGAAATACTGGGCTGCGCGGCAGGCAGGCGACGGAATCCACCGGCCAGTCGGTCATGGCGATGCTGTCGGCATGGATCGCTTCCGGCCATGCGTGACTCGCGCCGGGAAGATTGCCGCCAAAGGTGGTGGTATTAAAATCCCACTACTTCTTCACCCACCCGTCCTTCAGCGTCACAGTGCGGTTAAACACAGGCGCTCCAGGCTTGGACTCGATGGGATCGGCGTAGAAGTAAGCGACGCGTTCGAACTGCCAGTGGCTGCCGGGGGCGGCATCTTTGAGGCTGGGTTCGAGTTTGGCGGTCTCGATGACTTCGAGGGAGGCGGCGTTGAGGAACTGAGTGAAGTCGCCGTCTTCGCCTGCCTCGGCGTCCGGGGTTTCGACGGTGAAGAGGCGGTCATAAAGGCGCACGGGGGCGTCGATGGCGTGGCGGGCGCTGACCCAGTGGATGATGCCTTTGGGCTTGGTGCGGCCTTCGGGCTTTTTGCCGTGGCGGGTGGTGTCGTCGTAGGTGCAGCGGAGTTCAATGATGTTTCCGGCCTCATCTTTGATGACTTCCTGGCAGATGATGCAGAAGGCGAACTTGAGGCGCACTTCACCGCCGGGCTTGAGGCGGTGGAAGCCCTCGGAGGGGAACTCCATGAAGTCGTCGGACTCGATGTAAAGCTCGCGGCAGAGCGGCACTTGGCGTGTGCCTGCGGTGGGATCTTCGGGATGGTTGGCGGCCTCGAAGTGCTCGACTTGGTCCTCGGGGTAATTGGAGAGGACGACTTTGATGGGGCGCAGCACGCCGTAGGCACGATGGGAGATTTTGTTGAGGTCTTCGCGGATGGCGTGCTCCAGCAGGGCGATCTCGGTGAGCGAGTTGAACTTGGTGAGGCCGATGGTTTTGCAGAAGCTGCGAATGGCAGCGGCAGTGATGCCACGGCGACGCAGGCCGCTGATGGTGGGCATGCGTGGATCGTCCCAACCATGAACGAGGTCTTCTTTGACGAGACGGAGCAGCTTGCGCTTGCTCATCACGGTGTAGGTGAGATTCAGGCGGGCGAACTCGCGCTGATACGGCTGACCAGGGAGGCCATCGACGTTACTGATGAGCCACTCATACAACGGGCGGTGGATCTCGAACTCAAGCGTGCAGAGGCTGTGCGTGATGGACTCCAGCGCATCGCTGAGCGGATGCGCGTAGTCATACATGGGGTAAATGCACCACGCGTCGCCGGTGCGGTGATGATGCGCGTGGAGAATGCGGTAGAGCGCCGGATCGCGCATATGCATGTTCACCGAGGCCATGTCGATCTTCGCGCGCAGCACCTTTTCACCTTCTTTGAACTCCCCTGCCCTCATGCGGCGGAAAAGGTCGAGGTTTTCCTCGACGCTGCGCTCGGCGTAAACGCTGCGTGTGCCCGGCGTGGTGAGCGTGCCGCGATTGAGGCGCATCTCCTCCTGCGTCTGGTCATCGACGTAGGCGAGGCCTTTGGTGATGAGCTGCTCGGCGAATTGATAGAGCTTCTCAAAGTAGTCGCTAGCGTAGAAAAGGTGCGCGCCCCAGTCGAAGCCGAGCCATTTCACGTCGGCCATGATGCTATCGACGTATTCGACCTCTTCCTTGGTGGGATTGGTATCGTCAAAGCGCAGGTGACAGCGGGCGTTGGGCGCATTTTCCTGAGCGAGGCCGAAATTCAGGCAGATGCTCTTCGCGTGGCCGATGTGTAGGTAGCCATTCGGCTCCGGCGGGAAACGAGTGACGACCTGGCCGCCGTTGCGACCGGCGGCGAGGTCGGCAGCGATCATTTCACGGATGAAATCGAGGGAGGCGGGTGGGTTTGAGGCGGCTTCGGACATGGAGGGCGGAGTTTGGGCCGAAAGTTTGAAGTTCAAAGTTTAAAGTTTGAAGTTCGCGGCCCGGTGTTCGCAGTTGCACGGGGGCGGAATCCGTTGTTTTTCACGGGAACCATGTCCCACCCAGCTCCAGCGCCCACGCACCTTGATCTCTCGAAACTCGGCGAGCCACTCTATCGCGGCTCAGTGCAGAATCTTTACGCCGTGCCGGATCATCCGGGTTTTGTGGTGTGCGAGACGACGCCTGCAGGTTCGGTCTTCGATGTGGGATCCATTTTCAACATTGAGGGCAATGATTTGAACCGCGCCATCTTCCGCCACGCGATGTACTCACGCCTTGGCCAACCTGAGACCTGGCAGCGGGTGAAGGTGGCGATTGAAAAGACACCGATGGATGAGGCCTGGCGCAAGGAACTGCTCAGCGGACCGATGGAGCAGATGCTGGAGCGTGGCGCGCACACGCATCACATCGGCATGGTGGATGCGCAGTCGGGAGAAATCGTGCGTGATGGCCTGCCGAAGAATCCGAGCTGCTACAACGTCGTGCGCCGCTTCCCGGTGATGCATCCGCCGCAGCGGCATCTGCTGGGCACGCATGTGTTTGATTATGCCCAGTTCCACCAGAGTGCGACGTATGTGGTGCCGCTGGAATACATCGTGCGCTTCGGTGTGACGAGCGGGTCGTCCATTTTAAAGAAGTATCAGAGCCTCAGCGACTCTGCGAAGCGTGCGTACGAGCAGGAACTCGGCCTCTCCAAGCCAATGGGCGTGTGGGAGATGCTGGAGCGGCCGATTTATGACCTGACGAGCAAGTACGAGCCGGAGGACCGTGCCGTGAGCAAGCAAGAGGCACTCATGATGTCCGGCCTGAGCAGCGAGGACTTCCTGCACACCGTCAAACTGGCCATCCTCGGCGGCTGGGCCGTGCGCGAGTTGTTGGAGAGCGCGGGATTGCTGCTGTGGGATCTGAAGTGGGAATTTGCCGTGGATCGCGAGGAACTACTCTTCGTCGATACCATCGACGCTGACTCCTTCCGTGGGACCACCTTCCTGGATGTCGAAGGCCGCAAGCTGGTGATTCACTACAACAAACAGGCGATGCGCGACTACTATCGCCTCGTGCATCCCGAATGGTATGCCGGGATCAATGAAGCGAAGGCCCAGGCGCAGAAGATCGGCGTGCCGTTCAAGCAAGTGCTCAAGACCGGCCAGAACGACGGCCAATGGCCGCAGACACCCGTGGTGGACATCGAATTCCTCGATTTGCAGGCCCGAAAGACCGCGTTGATCCGCCAACATGTCGCCTCAGAGCGTGATGCGGCGGCCATCCGGGCCGATTTGCAGGCCACCGGCGAGGCGGAGGTCGAATTCTACCGCCAGCGTGGTTTGCTGGGCGAGCTTCTGAAGGCAAACGCGGTAGGCTGAAATCACTTCATATTCAGACAGACAAAGTGCTTGCACCGAGAGCGGAAACGCCTATCAATCCCGCCCCTTCTTCGGGAGGGACGTGATTCCTGAGTAGCTCAGCGGTAGAGCGGGTGGCTGTTAACCACTAGGTCGTAGGTTCGAACCCTACCTCAGGAGCCATCAAATGGCAGAGTAGCTCAGGGGTAGAGCAGAGGACTCATAAGCCTTTGGTCGGGAGTTCAAATCTCCCCTCTGCCACCACCTTGATTCAATCCCCGCATGGTGGTGGGCGGACACAAAAAAGCGGCCCGAAGGCCGCTTTCAAACTGAATCTCATGATGGCGTAAAGCCACCCCGATCACTTTTTCGGCGCGGCCGGCTGCTGTTTGGGATAGCCTTCCAGCTTCACGACACTGACGGCGCTTTCCGTTGGGAAATCGGCCGGAACTGCGGAGGTACGCTCGACATTGCCGGTGGCGACCCATTCGGTGCCGCGTTGCAGGAGGGTGTAGAAGCCACGATCCAGCATTGAGTAGTCGGCGTGGCCGAGCGTGGTGTGAAACACACGGCCTTTGTGGTAGGCGAGCACCAAATTGTTCGGCTCGTTCACCGCCGTGAGGTCGGACACTGCGGTGCTGAGGATTTCCACGTTCTCGCCCGGGCCGCGCAGCTTGCTGTAGAGTTCGTCCTTGGCGTGCAGCCAGCGTTTTGGCAGGCCCCGCATGATCGGATGATCCGGGCTTTGGGTTTCGACGACGAACTCATGCTGCGGGCCGTGCGCGCCGCCGTTGCCCGCGCTGGTGTCACGGAAGAGCTTGCCATCTTTCACATAGAGCCAAGGGCCGCTTTTCTCATTGCGACCGCCCCAGCCACCGACGCCGATCATGTCGTTGTACTCCTTCCAGTCCGGGAAGGAATTGTTCGCCGCATGCACGGAGACGAAGCCGCCGCCATCGGCCACATACTTCGTGAAGGCATCCCGCACGTTCTGCGGCCAGGGTTCGCCGTTGTAGTTGCTCACCACGGCCTGATAGCTGGTGAATTCCGGCTTCCAAGCCTGCCAAGCCTCCGCAGGCGATCCCTTCGGCGGTGTCGTGCTCACTTCGACGCTGAAGGCACCGCTGCCTTCCAGCGCGTCCTTGAGCACGGGCGTGGTGATGTCCCACTTGTGGTTGTTTTGTCCGTCAATGATGAGGACTTTCAGTTGGTCAGCAGCCTGGAGGCTGACGGCGGCAAAAACGAGGCATGAGAGGAGGGTGGTGCGCATGGTCGAACAGTTGCTATCAATTCGGCGTGTTCTTGGCAAGAACGAACATCGCTACGGCTCCGTAATTCATCTTGACCCTTGGCTTGGCTCCCCGCCACTGTACCACCTGCCCACCCTGATGTCCCTGCTCCTTGCTGCACTGATTTACCTGAACCTGCTGCTGATCCTCGCGGTCGTCTCCGCCTCAGAGACCGCGATCCACAGTGCTCGGGATGTGGAGGCGCAGCTCCTCGCCGCCGGGGAGGGCGCGGTGGCGAAAAAACTCCGCGCCATCACCGCCAACCCCTTTGCGCAGCTTCACCGCGCTCTGTTGCTCTCCGCCGCGCTGAATCTCGCGCTGGCTGCGCTCGGCTTGTGGATCGTCACCGGGCCGCTGCGCTCGCAGGGCTGGAATCCTTGGATCGCATCATCTGTGCTGTTCTTGGCAACGGTCCTGCTAGGAGACATGGCTCCGAAATTTTTTGCTGCGCGTGCGCCCTCCGTGGTGCTGCTGGGGAGTTTGCGTTTGCTGAACCCACTGCGTGTCTTGCTTGATCCACTCGCCACATTCACCGACCGCACCGCAGACCTCATCCTGCAAAAACTCGTCACCAAGCATGTGAAGGCGCGGCTCCCCGTCACCCGCGACGAATTTGAGACCCTGGTCGAAATGCGCCAGGAACAAGGGCTGCTCGACAGCGATGAAAGCGCGATGATCCACGAAGCGCTCGACATTGAGGCGCTGACCGTGCGTGACTGCATGATCCCGCGCGTGGATCTCGCGCTGATGAGCAGCGAGGACGCCGAATCCAAGACCACCGCCGTGCTGGAGAAAGCAGCCAGTCGTTTTGTCATCGTGTACGGGGAGACGCCGGATTCAGTCGAAGGCGTCATCAATACCGCTGCCTGGAAGCTAACCAACCGACCGCCGTGGCGCACGCTTTTGCGCACACCCGCCTTCGTGCCGGAAACCATGCCAGTGCTGGAAGTGCTGGACCATCATTTGCCCAACGACGACGCGCCGGTTCTCATCGCGGATGAGTACGGCGGCCTAGAGGGCATGATCACCCGCCGCGAGGTGGCCGACTGGCTGCTCTATGAAGCCGCGCCTTGGCAGGGCGAGGACGCCGAGATTCGCGACCTCGGAGCCGGACGCTACCTGCTCAATGGCGGCACACGCCTGGATGATTTACGCGAGGAGCTTGATCTCGATTTCGACGCCGGCGGCATCGACACCATCGGCGGACTCGTTTTCAACCAACTCGGCCATGTGCCAAAGGCAGGCGAACGCATCACCATCGGCAATGCTGAGATCAAGGTGCGTCGCGTCGTTCGCGCTCGCATCCAGGAGCTGGAGCTTCGTCGCAAAGCCGCACCCGTGGATGAATCTGGCGACATCTGACCAGCCCCTTCTCATCCCCCCCACCGCTCCAAGTTCTGATTTTCGTCATTCATCGTCCCATGACCTGGCTCCTTCTCATTATCTGCCTCGCGCTTTCCTTCATGCTCTCCGGCCTGGAGAGCGCAGTGCTGGCCGTGAGCCGCGTACGCGTGCGTCATGCTGCGAACGAGGGAGATCTCCGTGCGCGTGGCCTGCTGCCGCTGCTAGAGGATCGTGATGCGCTCATTGGCTGCATCACCGTCGCCAATCATCTGACAAACCTGCTCGCCTTCCTACTCATCGCGCTGCCGGTCATTCGAAATGCCAGCCTGTGGGGCTATGTGCTCGCTTTCCTCGCAGCGCTGCCGGTTTTCCTCATTGGGCTGGAAGTGATGCCGAAAAAACTCTTCCGCCGCTACCCGTTCCGCTCACTGCGGAGTGTTTCTCCACTGGTGCATCTTGTCGGCCTGGGGCGTCCGCTGTTCCGAGCCTTCGCGTTGAAAAAAACCGCTGCCGAGAACGCTGAATCGCCCAGCGAGGCACACCAAGCACGCGGGCGTGATGATTTGAAGGCGCTGGCACAGGAACTGGCCGCGCAACACCAGCTTTCCCCCACCGCCACACTCCTCATCGAGCGCGTGCTCGACTATAAAAAGCTGCGCACCTCCGACCTCATGCAGCCGCTCACGCGCAGCATCGCGCTCGCAGCTGAGATCCCTCTGAGCACTGCCTTGATCCTCGCCCGTGAGCAAAACTGCACGCTGCTCCCCGTGCTGGGAGAGAGTGGCGCGTTCATCGGCGTGCTCGACACCTCCGAGCTCCCCGCCGTGCTCCCCCATGACCGCCTGGTGCGGCAGCACATGCGCACGCTCGACACCGTGCCCGCCGCTCTCCCCGCCCTGCACACGCTGCAGCGCATGCGCAAACAGGGCCGCCGCCTCGCCATCGTGATGGACGAACGCCAGCAGCCCGTAGGCTTTGTCAGTGAAGCGCGCCTGCTGGAACCGCTGATGCGTTGATGCAGGTTTGCGGTTGTTTGCAGTTGTTGACGGTGGTTTACATGGGGCTGAACCGCCTCACCTCATGCCCAAACTCGTCTTCGCCACATCCAACGCCCACAAAACGGAAGAAGTCGCCGCCATTCTCGGCAGTGCTTGGCAAGTCGAAGACTTGCGTGCGCATCCTGGTGTCACACTTGATGAGGAAACGGGCGACATGTTTGAAGCGAATGCCATCATCAAAGCCCTCAGCGGTAGCCGTGCTCTGCCGGGCCATCTGGTGCTCGCGGATGACTCCGGCCTCGAAGTCGATGCCCTCGGCGGCGCTCCAGGTGTGCGCAGCGCCCGTTATGCGGGTGAAACGGCCAACGCCGCCGATAACCGCACCAAATTGAAGCATGAACTCGGCAAACTGACTCAAACCGCGCCCTTCACCGGTCGTTTTCACTGCTGCATGGTCGTTGCCTACGGCGGCGCCGTGCTGCACATCACACATGGCAGTGTCGAAGGCCGCCTCATCAGTGAAGAACAAGGCGTGGGCGGCTTCGGCTACGATCCGCTGTTCATTCCCGACGGCTTCAGCGACACCTTCGGCCTGCTGCCCGCTGAAACGAAAAACCAGCTCAGTCATCGCGCCCGCGCCCTCGCCGCGATGAAGGAAACGCTCGCAACTCTGGCGTAAACATGCGCCACCGGCTTCTCCTCGCCGCTTTGGCACTCAGCAGCTGCGTTCAGCCGTCGCCACCCGTTGTCGCCGAGCTGACTAAAGCCCCGCTGTATCCATCCTGGGAGGAAGTCGCCGCACAAACCACCGCCCCGGTGGCTACTCCTACTGCTTCGTTCGGCTGGCAACTCGACGCCCCCGTTGAAAGCCAACCGCTTCGTGGCGATGCCACGCTACAGACGCTCTCCGTCAGCAAAAACGGCGACTCAGTGAATCTGCAGCTCGTTTATTTCGATAGCCGCAGCCACGAGCTCAAAATCATCGACCAGCCCGAAGCTGCTGCTGGTAGTGGTCAAATCACCGCCAGCATGCGGCAGGCCGGAGCCATCGCGGGGGTGAACGGCGGGTTCTTCACGCCGCAATTCATGCCCATGGGACTCATGATTGCCGATGGAAGTGCCACCGGAACCTGGCAGTCCAACAAGCTGCTGACCGGAGCCGTCGTCGTGCGCCACTCGCCTCAACTGCTCTGGAACTCCGAGGTTCGTCAATCCCGCAGCGCCCGCCACTTGATCCAAGCCGGGCCACGTTTGGTCGATTCCGGCAAACCAGTCGCCAGCTTGGAGCGCAGCAAGCACGCACCTCGCACCTTCATCGCCACGGACGGCTCGCATCGCTGGATCTTCGGTCTCGCACGCCACACCAGCCTCGGCGAACTCGCCGAAATCCTCGCCACACCCGATCTGCTGCCCAGCTTTCAAATTCACCGCGCTCTCAATCTCGACGGCGGTCGCTCCTCCGCGATTTACTACCGCACCGCCGACGGGCGCGAGCTATCCGAACCCGGCTGGAGCACCGTCAGAAACTACCTCGCGATCGTACCGCGCTGACAGAGCGTTTGCGATGGTTGACGGTTGTTTGCGATGGTTGACGATGGTTGCTTCAAAACCACGGCCTGCCGCTTCGTCATTCTGGTTTCGTCATTTCCACCATGTCCCCTGCTTCCAAATCCTTCCTCCTCGATCTCCTCTCCACCCCCAGCCCCACCGGCTTTGAAGCACGCGGCCAGCGCAAGTGGGCAGCACACACGCGCCAGTTCGCCGACCGGGTGGAAAGCGACGCCTACGGCAACGCCTGGGCCACGCTGGATGGCGGCACGCATGGACGCCGCCTCATGTTCGAGGCCCATGCCGACGAAATCGGCTACATGATCCGGCACATCTCGCCGTGCGGATTCATCTACGTCGAGCGCATCGGCGGCAGCGACGTCGCCACCGCCCGAGGCCGACGCGTGGACATCTTTGGCGACAAGGGCACTGTGCGCGGCATCATCGGCAACATCGCCATGCACATCCGCGACCGTGAGGACGAGAAAGTACCGAAGGCGCATGAACTCGTCATCGACATCGGCGCTTCGAGCGACAAGGAAGTCGCCAAGGCTGGCATCCGTGTCGGCCATCCTGCCGTCTATGCCGACGGCGTCGAGGAACTCGGCACCGACAAGCTCTGCGGTCGTGCCTTGGACAACCGCATCGGCGGTTTCATCATCGCCGAGGTCATGGCCCGGCTCAGCAAGCGCAAAACACGTCTGCCCTCGACGGTTTACGCCGTGAACGCGGTGCAGGAGGAGATCGGCGGCAACGGTGCGCGCATGATCGCCCACCGCCTCATGCCGGATGTCGCCATCGTGCTGGATGTCACGCACGCCACCGACACCCCGCAGGTCGATCAAAAACTGCACGGCACCGTGCTCCTTGGCGGCGGCCCCACGCTCACGCACGGTGCCGCCAACCATGTTGAAATCGTCCAACGCCTGATCCAAGTGGCCGACAAAGCCGGAATCCCCGTCCAGCACGAAGCCACCTCCCGCACCACCGGCACGGACACCAACGTCATCTTCACCCAGCAAAGCGGCATCCCCAGCGCCCTCGTGTCATTGCCCCTGCGCTACATGCACAGCGTCGTCGAAATGGCCCATCTCGACGATGTCGAGCACACCATCCAGCTCCTCACCGCCTTCGCCGAAAGCGTGAAGACCAAGGATGAGTTTGCGGTGCGACTGTGATGCTGTGCGTTCCACAAAACCAAAGGTTACCTCGTCACTATCTCATTATTTCGGCTCAAGGCTGGACTACCAAAAAAAACCGCCTCCGACGGCGTGAACCGAGGGAGGCGGTGTGATTTGAGGCTTTGGAGCAGCTTAGGCGGCGTCTTCTTCCACAGCGGCCGGGAACTGCGAGCGCTCGGTCTCGTGGAGGTCGAAGTTGCGGTTGCTGATGAAGCCAGTGCCGGCCGGGATGAGGTGGCCCATGATGACGTTTTCCTTGAAGCCACGCAGCAAGTCAGACTTGGCGAGGGTGGCGGCCTCGGTGAGCACACGGGTGGTGTCCTGGAAGGAGGCAGCGGAGATGAAGGATTCGGTCTCGATGGAGGCCTTGGTGATGCCGAGGAGGACAGGTTCAGCTTCTGCAGCCTTACCGCCTTCTTCGCTAACACGGTTGTTTTCCTTCTCGAACTCGCCGCGGTCGATCTGGTCGCCCCAGAGGAACTCGGTGTCGCCCGGATCGGTGATCTTCACCTTGCGGAGCATCTGGCGGATGATGATCTCAACGTGCTTGTCGTTGATTTCCACGCCTTGGGCACGGTACACTTCCTGAACTTCGTTAACGAGATGCTCACGAAGGGCCTGCGGTCCAAGAATTTCGAGGAGATCGTGCGGAACGACCGGGCCATCGGTAATCTGGTCGCCCTTGCCGACGTGGTCGCCGTTGAAGAGCAAGATGTGCTTGCTGCGGGGGATGAGATGCTCTTCCTGCTGACCGGTCTTCTGATCGGTGACGATGACGCGGCGTTTGCCACGGACCAGGCCACCGATTTCCACGGTGCCGTCGATGCGGGCGATTTCGCAGGCGTCCTTGGGCTTGCGGGCTTCGAAGAGCTCGGCCACACGCGGCAGACCGCCGGTGATGTCCTTGGTCTTGGAGGCCTTACGAGGCGTCTTGGCGATGGTGGTACCAGCCTCGACCTTCTCGTTGTTCTTCACGCTCAAGTGAGCGCCGGCAGGAATGGTGTAGCTGGCGAGAACTTCGTGCGTCTTCGGATTCACGACGACGACCTGCGGATGAAGGTCTTCTTTATGCTCGATGACGACGGTCTCTTCGTTGCCGGTGGACTCGTTTTTCTCCTTGGTGATGGTAATGCCGGAGATCATGTCGCGGAACTCCAGCTTACCGGCCTTTTCAGTGATGATCGGCACGTTATAGGGATCCCAGGTGACGATCTGCTGGCCTTTCTTGACCTTAGAACCGTCCTCAACGGAGATGACGGAGCCGACGACGAGCTTGTGGCTCTCGAGCTCACGACCGTCATCGTCATGGATGGTGAGGATGCCGTTCTTGGTGAGGGCAATCCAGGTGCCTTCGATGGTGGTCACCGCGCGCATGTCGGTGTACTTGATGGTACCGGCGTGCTTGGTGTTGATGAAGGGCTGCTTGAAGCTGCTCATGGCCGCGCCACCGACGTGGAACGTACGCATGGTGAGCTGCGTTCCAGGCTCGCCGATGGACTGGGCGGCGACGATGCCGACCGCCTCGCCGATCTTCGCCATGCGGTGCGTGGCGAGGTGGAGGCCGTAGCACTTCGCGCAGCAGCCGCGCTTGCTTTCGCAGGTGAGGACGGAGCGGATCTTGAGCTTCTCGACGCCGATCTTCGCAAGGTGGGCAGCTTCCTTCTCGCTGGCGAGTTGGCCTGCCTTGATGATGACGCTCTTGTCCACAGGATCGTGGATGGTTTCGCAGCTCGTGCGGCCGTAGATGCGGGTCTTGAGATCGACGATCTCCTCATCACCCTGATAGATGGAGGACAAGGTGATGCCATTGACGGTGCCGCAGTCTTCCTCAGTGACGATGACGTCCTGGGATACATCGACCAGCTTGCGGGTCATGTAGCCGGAGTCAGCGGTCTTGAGGGCGGTATCAGCCAAGCCTTTACGAGCGCCGTGGGTAGAGATGAAGTACTCGGAAACGCTCAGGCCTTCACGGAAGTTTGAGGTGATCGGAAGCTCAATGATCTCACCGGAGGGCTTGGCCATGAGGCCGCGCATGCCAGCGAGCTGCTTGATCTGCGTACGGTTGCCTCGGGCACCCGAGTTCACCATGACGTAGAGCGGGTTGTGGTGCTTCTTGCCTTCGTTGTATTCCAGGGTGCGGAAGAGCTCATCGGCGACGATTTCACCGACCTGCGTCCAGATGTCGATAATCTTCTGATAGCGCTCACCATGCGTGATGATACCACGACGATACTGCTTCTCGATTTCCTCGATCTGCTTGTAAGCGTTCTCAAGACCAGCGGCCTTGGCCGTTGGAATGACCATGTCGGTGATACCAATGGAGCAACCGGAGCGCGTGGCTTCACGGAAGCCGAGCTGCTTGAGGCGGTCGAGGGCGTTGACCGTTTCTTTCTGGCCCACGGTCTGGAAGCAGCGCCAGATGATGTCGGAAATTTGCTTCTTGCCGATGGTGGTGTTGATGAAGCCCAAGCCTTCAGGCCAGATTTCATTGAAACACACACGACCGGCGGTGGTTTCGATGGTGGTCTTCGTCGGATCGCCGTAAGGGCGTTTCGGCAGACCATAATCTGGGTTGAGGAAGCGAATCTTGTCATTCACGGACAGACCGCCTTCCGCCATGGCGAACTCGACTTCGGAGGCTTCGCTGAAGATCGGCAGACGCTCAGGAATGTCGCTCTTCTTCGCCTTCGGATCGTGGCTGGGGAACTCACGCAGGTAGGTGAGGAAGTAGCAGCCAAGAGGAATGTCCTGGGAAGGATTCATCACCGGCTTGCCGCTGGCAGGGCTGAACAGATTGTTCGGCGCGAGCATGAGGAGGCGCGCCTCCATCTGAGCCTCAATAGACAGCGGGACGTGAACAGCCATCTGGTCACCGTCGAAGTCGGCGTTGTAGGCCGTGCAAACGAGGGGATGCACGCGGATAGCGTCACCTTCGATGAGTTTCGGCTCGAATGCCTGGATGGAGAGGCGATGGAGTGTCGGAGCGCGGTTCAGGAGAACTGGGTGCCCCTTGGTGACTTCGTCGAGAATGTCCCACACCTCTGGGGTGCGACGCTCGATCATCTTTTTGGCGCTGCGGACGGTGTGGACGAGACCCATCTCCTTCAAGCGACGAATGATGAACGGCTCGAACAGCACGAGCGCCATCTTCTTGGGAAGACCGCACTGGTTCAGGTTAAGGTCAGGGCCGATGACGATGACGGAACGGCCGGAGTAGTCCACCCGTTTGCCAAGCAAGTTCTGACGGAAGCGACCGGACTTGCCCTTGAGCATGTCGGACATGGACTTGAGCGGACGGTTGCCCGCTCCGGTGACCGGACGGCCATGACGGCCGTTGTCGAAGAGCGCATCGACAGCTTCCTGGAGCATGCGCTTTTCGTTGCGGATGATGACATCCGGCGTGCGAAGCTGAAGGAGGTTCTTGAGACGGTTGTTGCGATTGATGACGCGACGGTAGAGGTCGTTCAAGTCGGAGGTGGCGAAGCGTCCGCCTTCGAGAGGAACAAGCGGGCGAAGATCCGGCGGGATGACCGGCAGAACTTCAAGAATCATCCACTCAGGGCGGCTGTGGCTCTCGGCAAAACCAGCGCAGAGTTTGAGGCGCTTGGCGAGCTTCTTGCGGATCTGCTTGGAGCGCGTCTTGGTCATCGCCTCCTCGAGTTCCTTGGTCACGTCGGCCAGATTGAGCTGGGCAAAGATGTCACGGATGGCCTGGGCACCCATGCCAACCTTGAAGGCGTCGGCACCGTACTGCTCCTCAGCCTCACGGAGATCAACTTCGGTGAGAAGCTGACCGCGCTGAAGCGGAGTGCCGCCTGGATCGACGACCATGTAGTCTTCGTAATAGATCACGCGCTCCAACGAACGGGCGGTCATGTCGAGCATGAGGCCGATGCGTGATGGCATGCACTTATAGAACCAGATGTGCGTCACCGGCACGGCGAGCTCGATGTGGCCCATGCGCTCACGGCGCACGCGGGAGAGCGTCACTTCGACGCCACAGCGGTCGCAGACCACGCCCTTGTGCTTGATCCGCTTGTACTTGCCGCAGGCGCACTCCCAGTCACGGGTCGGTCCGAAGATACGCTCGCAGAACAAGCCGCCTTTTTCAGGCTTGAACGTGCGGTAGTTGATGGTTTCAGGATTTTTCACCTCGCCGGAGGACCAGGAACGGACCCGGTCAGCCGAGGCGATGCAGATCGACACATAGTCGAACTCCTCGCCGTGGTTTTGTTCCCCGAAGATTTCTTTCAAGCTCGCGTCAGCATTCATAATGTGTGGAGGATGCGTTGTGTGTTGTTGCTCTGTGTTGCTGGGGAGGACGGATCAAGCACCTGCTGCGGTGGTGAAGCTGTCGAGGGCATCCGCATCAGCGTTCGCGCTCGAACGCTTGTGAACTTTGACGTCAAGACCGAGGGACTGCATTTCCTTGATCAGAACGTTGAAAGATTCCGGCGTGCCGGCCTCGAGGGCGTGGTCGCCCTTGACGATCTGTTCGTAAATGCGCGTGCGTCCTTGCACGTCATCGGATTTGACGGTGAGAAGCTCCTGCAGCGTGAAGGCAGCGCCGTAAGCTTCGAGCGCCCACACTTCCATTTCGCCGAAGCGCTGGCCACCATACTGGGCTTTACCACCCAGCGGTTGCTGCGTGACGAGCGAGTAAGGTCCGACAGCACGGGCATGAATCTTGTCAGCGACAAGGTGGTTCAGCTTCAACATATAGATGTAGCCGACAACGACGTCGAGATTGAAGGAGTCGCCGGTGCGACCGTCATACAGCTTCGATTTGCCGTTGAGGCCCATCCATTCGAATCCTGGCACCTTCTTGGCATCCTTGATGAAGTCCATGATCTTGGACTCGTGGATACCATCGAAGACCGGGGTGGCGATCTTCAGGCCGAGCGCCTTGGCAGCGATACCGAGGTGAGTCTCAAGCACCTGACCCACGTTCATGCGTGAAGGCACGCCAAGGGGGTTGAGGCAAATGTCCACTGGTGTGCCGTTCTCAAGGAAAGGCATGTCCTCTTCAGGAACGATGGTGGCGACGACGCCCTTGTTACCGTGACGACCGGCCATCTTGTCACCAACAGAGAGCTTGCGCTTGGAGGCGACGAAAACGCGGACCTGTTTCACCACACCGGTGTCGGCGGTTTCTTCGCTGCTCTCGATTTTGTCGAGGTTGCGCTCACGCTCCATATCGGCATCGCTAAACTTCTGCTCGAAGGTCTGGATGATGTCGAAGATCTTGTTGCGGATGGGGCTCGGGTCGATCTCGATGGTGTCGTAGCTTTCAGCCACGTGACGAAGCATCGTTTTGGTGATCTTCTTGTTCGCACCGACGAGGGGCTCGCCGGTCTGGCCGTTGACGATGTCGAGCGGGATTTTCTCGTTGAGGAGGATGTCGGAGAGGCGCTCGGTGAGCTGCTCAGTGAGATCTTCCTTCTTCTTGCGGTAGTCCTCTTCGATCTGCTTGATCTGGCGCTTGTACTCAGACGGGGAGAGCTTCTCCTTGTCGGAGTCAGCTCCCGCACCGCGCTGGGCAACGCGTACATCCATCACGATGCCGGCGCAGCCAGAAGGCACACGCAGGGAGGTGTCCTTCACGTCAGCGGCTTTCTCACCGAAGATGGCGCGGAGGAGACGCTCTTCAGGAGCGAGTTCCGTCTCAGACTTCGGCGTGATCTTGCCGACGAGGATGTCGCCTGGCTTCACTTCAGCGCCGATGCGCACGACACCCTGAGCATCGAGGTTCTTCAGCGCCTCATCACCGACGTTCGGGATGTCACGCGTAATTTCTTCAGGCCCGAGCTTCGTGTCACGAGCGATGACTTCAAAGTCCTCGATGTGGATGGAGGTGTAAATGTCCTCCTTCACGATGCGGCGGCTAATGACGATGGCGTCTTCGAAGTTGTAGCCATTCCACGGCATGAACGCGACGAGCATATTCTTGCCCAAGGCAAGCTCACCTTGGTCGGTGCAAGGACCGTCAGCGATGACATCACCCTTCTTGATTTTCTGGCCGCGCTTCACGAGCGGCTTCTGGTTGATGCAGGTGCCGGCATTGCTGCGGCCAAACTTGCGCAATGGATAGACGTAGATGCCCTTGTCCTCGTCGGTCTCGACCGATTTGATCGGGTTTTCGAGGAATTTGTCGTCCTTAATGGGCAGATCCCCGTCCTTGGTGACGATGATCACATCCGCCGTGGCGGCGGCAACGGTGCCAGGGCCGTCGGAGACGATCACGGCACGCGAGTCACGCGCCGTCTTGCCTTCCATACCGGTGCCGACGAGCGGCGACTCAGCTTCGAGCAATGGCACGCCCTGACGCTGCATGTTCGAACCCATGAGGGCGCGGTTGGCATCATCATGCTCCAGGAACGGAATCAACGCGGCGGCAACGGAGACAAGCTGCTTGGGCGACACGTCCATGAGTGTGGCCTTGGCCGGCTCGACTTCCATGAAGTCTCCGCGATAACGCACGGTGATCTTGGCGCCCTTGAAGCGGCCCTTTTCATCGATCGGGTTATTGGCCTGAGCAATATAATGGTTCTCTTCCTGGTCGGCGGTAAGATACTCAATCTTTTCCGTCACATGGGCGTCCTTGCACGGACGATAAGGCGTCTCGATGAAGCCAAACTCGTTGATGCGAGCGTAGGAGCCGAGGGAGTTGATCAGACCGATGTTCGGACCTTCAGGAGTCTCAATCGGGCAGATACGACCGTAGTGGGACGGATGAACGTCACGCAC
>JAPLUL010000180.1:0-6747 GCA_026397635.1 Verrucomicrobiota bacterium
CACCAGCGCCCAGATCGTGGACGCCGTGTCCTTCAACAACGACAACGTCTATGATGCCAAGCTCGCCTCGGTCGGCAGCACCAAGGCGGCCTTCTACACCGGCGACACCGAGACCGGAGTGGACTCTCCGGCGCAATGGACCATCGGCAATGCCAGCGCTGCCACACCCGGCGCAGGCAATGGCGGCATGAACACCACCTTTGTCACCAATCTGCGCAGCGGTGCCTTCAGCGTGCAGGCGCAGTTCCGCCTCGCCGCTACGAGTGCCAGCGTGCCCGGCTTGTCGCTGGATGCAACCACTGGCCTGCTCGCTGGCATCCCCACTGCCGCAGGTGTGTATCCCATCATCATCGAGCGCTTCGTCGGCAGTGTCGTGGTCAGTCAGAGCTTCACCCTGCTCGTCACCACCAACACCGCCGCAAGCACCATCGCAGCTGGACAAACATGGACCCCCGACAGCAGCACCACCGTCCCAGGCGATCTTCAGGTGCTCGGCAATCTCGATACCAATGGTCATGCCGTGACCGTGAACGGCACCCTGAGCATCTCAGGCACCATCACGAACAACACAGGCATCATCGCCTATCTGCACCGCAGCGGCCCGCTGCCGCCTGGCCAGATTCGACTCATCGCCAGTCCGACCAACGACATTGCCGACCCCGATGGAGACGGCACTCCCAATTTGCTCGAGTATCTGCTCGGCACGGATCCTTCCGCCAGCGACTCCACCCCCGTGCAAGTCACCGCTCCAGGCCAGCAGTTGCAACTCCAGTACCGTCTTCCGATTGGCATCGCCGGTGTCACACCCACGGTCGAGGTCACGAATGATCTCACCCAATGGAAGACCGGCCCCGGTCACACCGAAATCGTCAGCGATTCGTCCAGCAGTGGCTTTCGCACCCTCATCATCCGCGATGCCGTGCCCGGCCCGCAGCGCTTCATCCGCCTCCGCGTCACGCGGTAGTTTTCCGAGATGCACATAGAAACGCACATCTACGGATGCGCCTCGCCGATGACGCAGGCGGTGACATCCTACACGGTGAAGCCTTCTTGATGGAAGGATGACGCGTGCCTCAGCTCATTGAGCTATCAGGCTTCTTGAAAGTGGTCGGTAGGTGCTTGAAGCAGATCGCTACCGAAACGAGCAGCAGCACGAGAGCTGTGAGCAACAGCGCCGAGGATGTAATCACGAAGAAGCCGAGGAAGTGTTCCCGTCCTGGAAACAGTCCGCGGCCGAGCATCACGCCGACGTAGCCGAGATAGCCGATGGCATCGGCGAAGTACATGAGGAAGCCAAGGTTTCCCCGTTCGCGCGTCAGGGCGATGAATCGCTCAAAGATGGTGGTGTGAACGGCAACGTAAGGCACATACATGCCGACACCGAGGAGCACCATGAAAGCGAATGAAGGAAGGATGCTCCTGTGATGAGCCCACAGCGCCAGCAGACCGAGGCCGAGCCCAGCGATGGAGAGCAGCAGTCCGGTGAAGAATGCGCGGCGGTTGTCTTTCACCAGCACAAGCGCACCATTGGCGATGACGACGACGAGTGTGACCCACAGCTCGGATTGTGTGAAAACGGCAGGTTGCGATGCATGGCCGAGTCCGGACCAGATCTCGGGGGCGAAGTCGGCCCGCAGGCTGCGCAGGATGGTGATGAGCAGATATGCCAGCACGATTCCCAACAGCCCGAAACCATGACGCCGCAGCAAAGTGATACGCTCGGCTGCCGTCATGGGCGTGCGGCGGGAGCGGGCAGCTTCATCGTCCTGACTGGGCGGCGGGATCTGCTGGAGCATCCACACAAACACCAGGAGCGGTGCCAAAAAGAGCAGGCCGGCAGTGAACGGCATCCAGCGCTCGGTGATACCGCTTTGTAAAAGTAGCGCACCGGTAGATTTCGACACGCCATCGGCGAGGATGAAGCTGGCGCACAATCCGGCAACGAACACCTCAGTCATGCAGCGGCCCTCCACAAAACCGAGCACCAGCCCAAAGACCATGCCGAGGGCGAGGCCATTCAAAAACAAACACACGGCATCCAGTGGTGCAGGCACGATGGCAAACAGCAACAGCATGAGATGTGCTATGGCGATGAGGCAGAGAAAGGCCCGTGCGCGCCTGGTGGTGGTCGTTTCAGCAATGACTTTGATGCCAATGAACTTCGACAGCATGTAGCCGATCACCTGTGCGGTCACTAGCCATGCCTTGGCCTCAGCGCCACCGAATCCGGCTGCGGTGAAGGGCTTGCGAAAGCCATACATGGACGCATATGCTCCGAATGCGGCCAGCGCGCACCACATTGTGAAGAACCAGGGCCGCGCCATCCAACGTGTGAACAGTGGGTGATGGCTCATGCGGTAGCGCGGACAAAGGTTTGCAGCAGCGGAATGAACGAGTCGATGCCCGGTGTCGCCATCCCGGGCACCTTGCCCATGTCGTCATAGCGGCGCACGCGCACGGCGAGGTCAAAGTGAGGTTCGCTCTCGAACTCGCGCGCCTCGTCCGCGTTCATCGGTCCGCCTTGCAGATGCAGGCTTGTGCGCGAGGCATCGGAGAGACCATCAAGATAGGCCGCTTCCTTCCAGCAGAGATAGCGCTTCGCTGCAACGTGCAGTCGGCACGCATCGACGATGTCATCGGTGAATAGCGGCTTGAGTTTTTGATAGCCGATGTGCTCATGACGGGCATCCACGCCATGAGTTGCGATGTCTTCTCCGAGCTGATGACAAAGGTGGCCGTAGTCGTGCAGCAGTGCGGCAGCGATGACGACGGGAGGATCGCCCGCTTGTTGAGCGAAGGTCGCGCATTGTAGAGCATGCTGCAGCTCAGTCACGTCCTCACCATAATGACGATGACCTAGCTCACGATAAGTTCGCAGCACGTCGTCGAGGTTATTTGAATTCATGATAAAGAGTGTTGAAGTTTGAATCTCAGGTTAAAGAAGTTTGCCGCAACAAGTCCGTGACATTCACCGGTACATCGAGACCGCCACCCGCGCCCAGCGTCGAGTCGCAGAGAGTGCAAAGCCTTCGTCCAACTGCTCCAGTGGCAGCGGCGGACTGACGAGCGAGGCCCAGGGCAGCGTGGATTGCGTGAGGAATGCTACGGCCTTGTCGAGATGACGCGGTGCGTAGTTGTGAAAGCCGCGCACACTCACGCAGCCGCGAATGATCGACTCACCAGTGATGTTCAACGCCGAATCGGGATGCACCATGCCGACAAAAAGATAATGCCCGCCGGGGCGCAACATCCGCAGACCTTCGTTCACGATGGATGGCACGCCCGCCACTTCGATCACCGCGTCCGCACACTTCGCAGGCACATCCGCGCTTAGCATCGCCTCGCCGCCAAACTCCGCGACACGCGCAAGCCGCGCTTCATCGGTGTCCACCACGATCACGCGCTCGACACCTGCCGCTCGGAGCAACGCGCAACCGTGCAGCCCTAGCAAACCGGCACCTTGCACCACCGCGACATGGCACGGCGATGGCAGATGCTCGGTGACATTGGCCATCGTCGCGAGGGAGCAGTTCGCTGCGGCCGCCACAGCATCCGCCATGTTTTCAGGCACTTCCACGAGATGCGTTCCGGCTCGGAGAACGATGTGCGTGGCATAGGTGCCATGCAGCCCGCTGGCCTCATGCAACGTGGCGTGACCATATTTGAAAACGCGCCCGCATTTCTGCGGCAGATCCCACTGCGTGCATGCCGTGCATTGCCCGCAACTGTCCGCAGAACTCCAGGTGACACGTCTGCCCATCCAGCGCTCGCGCCCGGCACCCGCCGCGATCACACGCCCCACGCCTTCATGGCCCAGAACGCAAGGCGTCGGCTCCAGGCGCCTGCCGGAGTGCGTGTGCAGGTCAGAGCCACAGATTGTTGCGAGCGCAATCTTCACGATCAGCTCACCTGCCTGGAGCGCCGATGGCAAAGGCAGCTCCACCATGCGGAACGCTGTTCCTGCTAGGTCGAAGACGGCAGCGTGAGCGTTCATGCACCATGGGCTTCGATCCAAGCTGGCAGCTCCGCGATGCTCCTCAACACCACATCCGCTCCGGCTTCTTTGAGACGCTTTTCAGCCGCATCGATTCTTTGCTGCCGTTCCTCGGCTGGGAGCGATTGCAGCGTTTCCAGGCTCAGTCCCACTTCGTTGCCGCACTCGCTTAGACCGACGCAGATCATGCCCGCGTTGCGCCCTTCGGCCATGTCGGCGGGTGTGTCGCCGACCTTGATGCAGCGCGACAGCGGGTACACGCTGCATTGTTCGGCGATACGGAAGCAAGCCCACGGGGCAGGGCGGCCTTGCGGCACTTCATCAGCACAGATCACCACTTCAGGCTCAATGCCCGATGCGCGAGCGACTGGCTCAAGTACATCCATCATTGCGCGAATGTAGCCCGTGGTGCTGCCGATGCGAACGCCACGCTCGCGCAACCAATGCAATGCTTCAACAGCACCCGGAATCGGTGCTGCATGAACGAGCAGCTCGGCGGACAACAGTCGCGCAAAGTCGTCATAGATGTCCTGCACGAGAGTTTCGTCCGGCTCCCGCTTCAGCTCTGATCGCACGCGTGTGGCGATCTCAGGATAGTGCAGGATTTCGCGCACATGATCGCGTTTATGAGCACCCATCGGCTTGCGAGCGGTCTCGTCGCTGATCGGCAGCCCGGCGTTTTCAAACGCACGATGAAATGCCGCGAGCGGCGCACAACAGCCGAAGTCCACCAGGGTTCCAGCCCAGTCGAAGATAATGAGGCCAGGCAAGTTCATGAGTTCCAGGATTGAATGGTTCGTTGGGCCAGACCCCAGCTCAGCGTCATGCCGAGTCCGCCCATCGCGGTGACCATCGTCACACGCTCACGCGGATGCAGCACCACCTGCGTTTGGCCGATTTTGCTCTTCAAGTAAATGCCCTGCCAGCGGGAAGCGATGCGCAGGTCCGGGATGATCGCAAAGTCTCGCAGTGCGCCGAGGATCAGTTCATCCACCTCCGGCTGGCTGCCGGGCGGCAGGTCCAGGCCATACTCGTGCGAGTCGCCTAGCGTGAGTGTGCCATCATGATGCTGCGCCGCGATGACATGCACGCCCCAGCGATGATGCTCCGGTAGCTCAGCCTCCAGGCGTGTTCGCAGCTTGGCCGTGCTGGGGCAGTCTCGGAAAGCTGGGTAGTGGCACAGCGTCAGGTCGCTGACCAAAATGGCCCCGAGGTCAAAGCCCGCCTGCTGCGGCACCGTGCGCATCATTTGCAGACGGCATGGCTGGATCTGCGCCGAAGCCAACTCTTCCGGGAAGAAAAGCCGCATCTCCTCCCCCGCAGCGATGACGAGCTGATCAAAGGCAAACGTTCGGCCGTCTGCCGTGTCCACACTGTCCTCATGGACCTTCACCACAGGCGTGCCGAAGTGAATCGTCACCCCGAGATGCGTCGCGTAATCCGTCAGCGCCGGAATCGCCGTGGGCGTGTGGATGACCGTTTCCTCCCGGCTGAACAAAGCCCCGCGCAGCCCCTTTGGATTTGCCACCGGAAAGCGCCGCATGACCTCTCCAGCCTCCAGCAACTCGAAGTCGCCATTCGCCGCGCCGAACTCATTCAGGACGCTCCACGCTTCCTCGCGGTAGGCGAGACTCAGCGACCCTTTGGCACTGTGCCAGATGCCCGCTGCAGCCGCGATCTCCTTCCAGCGCTTCACCCCAAACAGCGCCTGGTCACGCTCCGGTCCGAAAGCACAGCCGATCGGCCACAGCGTGCCGAAGTTCCGAATCGAAGCCCCCAGCGCACGCCCATCGCGCTCCAGGATCGTGACGCTATGCCCGGCCTCTCTCGCCGTGATAGCATGGGTGAGACCGATAACGCCTGCGCCGATAATGAGAACTCGCTGTGATGACATGCTTGATATGGAAGGGGGGAATCAGTGGCTCACATGCCGCCGATGTCCAGTGTCAGCGAGCTTGAAATGCGGCCTCAGCTTTGATGCTGCAATTTTAATGCCGATCTCGCGGCCATGCGCACGCGTCGCGGCCGAATGGGTGTCTCTGGCGAGCACCAAACTGAACACCCAGCGGGCTTTGTGTTTGGTGAAGTTGCTTGCATCCCTCGGTTGCGGCATAAGACGATTGCAGAGCGAAAGCAGCACGAAGTTGGTTGCATCACCAAGCCTTCGGAAAGCCAGCCAAAGCAAGTAGGAGTGGCGAGAGCGCCAGGACGATGATGCCAATGAGCTTCGTTCTAATGGCTCGCTGTGTCGGCGCAGTTTTCCAGGATGAAAGTGAGGAACGAGAAGCAAACTTACGCCAAAAGTTCGGTAACGACCTTCGGGCCTTCTTCGACGCCGGTGAGGCGGTAGTCGAGGCCGGCGTAGCGATAGGTGAACTTGTGGTGATCGAAGTCGAGCAGGCGCAGGATGGTGGCGTGGAGATCGCGATCTGGACGGGCTTTTCGGCGGCGGCGAAGCCAAATTCATCCGCGGCACCGTGGATGTGGCCGCGTTTCACACCGCCGCCGACAAGCCAGGTGGTGAAGCCGTAGGGGTTGTGGTCGCGACCGCGTTGTTTGCCGGCGTTGAGGCCGGGCGTAGCCAGCTCGACGACGGGGGTGCGGCCAAACTGACCGTCCCAGATGACCAGTGTTTCGTCAAAGAGGCCGCGTTGCTTCAAATCGGCAAGCAGCGCAGCGATGGGTTGGTCCACCTTGGCGGCGAGTGGCTTGTGATCGAGCACATCGTCGTGGTTGTCCCAGGGCTGACCATC
>JAPLUL010000192.1:0-11015 GCA_026397635.1 Verrucomicrobiota bacterium
GGCGATGCAGCTCACTAGGCCGTTTTCGACCAACACGCTGCCGTGCACCGGCCAGACGCTTTCCATCATTTCCCAGGCTCCATGGCTGAGCATGACGGGCGCGGCCTGGAAGCGCCAGATGAGCGCTCCATCGGTGGCGCGGACGCAATAGACCTGGCCGTCTTTGCCACCAAAGAACACGCGGCCTTTCCAATAGGTGGGCGGTGAGTCGATGCGGCCACCGGCGATGAAATGCCACGCAGGTTTGCCAGTGGCGGCATCAAAGGCATGCAGCGTGTGCTTATCGACCTCGCTGACGAAGGTAAGGCCAGCGGCGGTGGTGGTGGTGCTGAGCGGGGGTGTGAGTTTGACCTCCCAGGCCATGGCGAGATCCTTTTTGAGATCGCTTTTTGCGGCACCGCTGCGGGCGTTATCACTGCGGTAAGTCGGCCAATCTTCGCTGCTGGCTTCTTTTTCGTCGATGGCATCCGCATACGCAGGGCCTTTCACCAAGCGCTGATCATCCGGCGTATTCGCAGGCATCGGGTAACGCGGGGCGCTGGCCATGACAGCCATGCCATCGAGCTTCGCCTCAGGGTAGCAGGCGCAGTTGTGAGGTCCGGCATAAGTGAGGCCGTTCGCAGGCATCACGCCGTAAAGGCAGGCACCGCGCACCCAGTGATTGAGATCCCAGTGCTGCTTTTCCATATCGACATACTCAATGCCGGTGCGGCTGGGGATGATGTACTTCTCCGTCGCCTTGCCCATGTAGCAGCGGTGGTGGAACCAGTAGGTGCCCTCCGGCACGTCGGGGAAGAAGCTTTTCTTTTTCTCGCCAGTGAGCGGGTCAAAACCGCGATACTCGCCGCTTTGATTGCCGTTCATGTTGCCGGAATTCCACACGAGGCCCTGGGCGACGATGACGTCCTCCAGGCTGCGGTAGCCGCTCTTTTCATGCGGTGCGGTCCAGATGTCTTTGCCCGTTTCGGCGTTCATGCCCTTCATCGCGCCATCGCCACCGGCGTAGATGATCACATCCTTATGAAGGAGGATGCGCGGGGCGAAATTGAACTCATAAAGCTGGCGGCGCTTGGTGGGGTCGGTGGTGAATTTCACCTCGCCGGTCTTTACATCGCGGGCGGCAATGCCATCGCCATTGTAATAAACGAGGCGCTTGTCATCAATCGCCAGAGTGACGGGCGCGATGCGGTCTTCCTGCTGCCAGAGTGTCTTGCCGCTCTCGGCGTCGATGGCAAGCAAGTTGCGCGGTTTGCCGTCCCAATTGAACTCGGTCTCCACACGCTTCTGATCACTCTGCTGCTTCACGGCGTAGTCTTTGTTCAGCACCCACGACTCCGGGTTCACGAGGGCGAAAATGGTGCCGTTGCGCATGATCAGCTCTTCCGCGCCTTTGGTTTGCTCATACACGCGGATGACCTTGCCCGTGGCTCCATCAAGGCAGGAAATCGGGTCCGCGATGCCCATGGTGACATACACTTTGTCGCCAATCGCCACGATGCGGCGTGTGAGCTGCGTGGGACCAGACTTCAGCGGCCACAGATGCGTGCTCCACTCCGGGATCGGCTTTTTCCAAAGCACGGTGCCGTTGAACGCATCGCGTGCGATGAGCACAAACTTCGCCGGCATGAGAATGGAGATGCGGCTGCCCTCATCAATGATGTAATAGATGCGGCCACCGGCGCTGACCTTGGCACTCACCGATGACATGCGATCATGGTGCCTGCTCCAGCGCGGATTTCCAACCCACTGCATCCGCGAAGGCGGCCCGACGAGCATGTCCTTCGAAGTTGGGTTACCCTTCGAATCGTAGGCGTAATGCGTCCACTCATCCATGTCCTTCGGCCAGGCTTTGGAGATCTTTTCCCAGGTGCCGCCCTTTTTCACCATCGCCACGCCTAGCGGTGTGAGGACGCGGTCGATTTCCTCTTTGGCAACGGCGGCCGCGTCCTCGATGACGAGCAGGTTCACATAATTCTCGATGTAAGGCAGGTGCTGGCCATTCCACACATCCACTGCCACCGCGCCGCTCACACCGGCTTTGTAGATGGAATCACGGATCGCAGGCACCTTGTCCGCCTCTTTCGTGAGGCCCTGGACTTGATACGACTCATTCGCCCGGAGCTTTTGCGTCACCGTGCCGTCCCCGCAGCCCACGTGGACCACGATGCCGCCTTTGACGCCGGACTGGGCGAGGATGTCGGAGGCTTCATCAGCAAAGAGCGAAGGGCAGAGGGCGAATAGAAAGAGCGCGAGGCGTTTCATGGTTGGTCAAAAGTGAGGGGCTGTAACGCGAACATGCAGTTGAGCTTTCAGGTCAATTGGCCTCAAAGCGCAGAACCAGGGCAATATTGAGGCCTGCTTATTTGAGATACTTCTCAAAATCCTTCGGCAGCGCGTCTTTGCCACCGAGATCGCGACAGACCAAGGCGAGCGATTTTGCCTGCTTCGTCAGTTTTTCATCCTTTGGCGCGGCGGTGATTTTCGTGTCAGTCAAACGAAGCGCTGCCACGGCGGCAAGGCGAACCAAGGAGGTGTCAGAGCCAAGATCGAGCGTGAGCGCACGATGGAAGTCCATCAGCGCGAGTTCCGGCTGCTTTTGGGCTTCTTCGTTCCAAACGGCGCGCAAGTAGCATAAACCAGCGAGACGTGACGTGCGCAGCCGCTTGAACGGCGCTTGCGGCAGTTTCAGTGAGTTAACGTCCTCAAATTTTTTGATGAAGGCGCCGAGGGACAGCCAGTCCTTCTTGCCCATCAACGCCCAGCCTTCGAGATCGACGAAATCCTCGGTGTAGTGTCCGCTGAAGTTCAGTGGATTGGCCAGTTGCTTGTCCATCGCTTTCGCCAGATCGGCGTAACGGCCCAGCTTTTGCAGCGACATAAACTGGTACAGCCGCGATAGAGAACCAAAGCTGTCCTGCAACGGCACGAGCTTATCAAACTCATCCCCCAACTGGGCGAACAACTTCTCCGCCTCGGCATGATTGCCTGCGGCAAAAGCTTGCATGGCGAGGGACCAACCTTTCGGCTCGTCGATGGTCATCTCACGAATGTTTGTCAGCGGCAGCTTGTAGCTACTGCCTCCGTTGGGAGCGGTACTGATGACCACACCATCTTTTTCAGCGCCGAGGAGAAAGGCAGCGGTCGGCTCGCCATTGAGATTGGTGATCTGAATGGCCAGCGGTTCGGCATGCAGGCCGCAGACCGTCAGCAGGAGGAGAAAAATGGGCTTTTTCATAGCGTCACGACGGTTCATTCACGCACCCCCCACAGCCCTTCGTCGGGATGCTCGGGCGCATTGAGCTTCTGGCGCAGGGTTTTGTAGTGCTCCTTGGCCTTTTTGACAAAGGGACCGGCCACTTCGTGCTCGCCCAGCTTGTACATGCGGGAGACGGTGTCCTTGATGAGGCGGAAGGCTTTGTCGTCGTTCCCCTTCTTCATCTGAATTTCCGCAGCGCGCAGACGAGCCTCGGCCGAATACTGAACGACGTTTTCCAGTGGCGGACCCACGAAGGGTGTGTAGGCCTCAAGCGCCTTGTCGGTGTCGTTGAGGTTTTCGTAGCAATGCCCGAGGCGGTAATAGGCTTCGGCACGGGTGCGGGTGAAACGCTTGTCCTTGGCCATCGCGAGGAGCGTGTCGGCGGCTTCCTGCCACTGCTTGCGGTTGTAATAGATGCGCGCCTTGTCGATCATCGCCTCTTCAACGTACTCAGGCTTGTCCTGCAGTTCACGAATGACCTGATCAAAGGCGGAAACGGCCTCTTGGAAACTGCCCGCCTCTCCGGTCTTCGCCAGCACACGCGCTTTGCCCATGAGAGCCAGGGGATAATGCTCCGACGGGCCGCGATCCATGACCGCCTTGAACCACTCCATGGCTTCTTTGCCCTGACCACGGTCAGCAAGATCACGCCCGACTTTGACGAGGATGTAAGAGGGCAGTTCAGCCTTGTTGAAGGTGCGCAAGTCCTCGTAGGCCACCTGAATCTGGGCGGCTCGCTTGGGGAACTTGTCTTTGTAGCTGTCGTTCTCCAGCAGGTCGATCTTGGCCATGTTCAGCCAGGCGCGCAGCGTGTTGTTGATCTTCGCGCCGTCCTGCGGGACAAAATTCGTCAATCGCTCCAGAAGCGGCTCAGGCCCGACGATGTCGAGGTAGTTCTGCGTGTAAGAGCCGATGGCCTCCTCAATGCCGGCCCCCGTATTGCCACTACCAAGCCGCACGATCACTTTTTCCAGTGCATCGAGACCCTCCTTGCCGCGTTTGGCCTCTTTCAAAGGCTCCAGCGAGCCAACGATGACCTCGGCATCGTAAAATCCACCGCTGTACTTCGTCACATAGTCGTCGTAATACTTGAGGACATCCTGCGGCTTATTCAGGGCATTAGCGACGCGGATGAGCTGCACCAGCACCCGGCCCACGATGGCTTTGTGGGACTCGCCTTCCGCCGCCTCACCCAGTTCACGCGCTTTCAAATAAGCCGTCTCGGCCTTTTCGTTCGCATTGAGCATGAGGTGCGAGTCACCGCGCATCGCCAGCGCACGATCCAGGTCTGGCAGGTTGGGACGGCGTTTTTCGAGATCCTCGACCACCTCAAGGCACTTCGCGTATTCTGCGAGCTGGAAATGGCTGGTGGCTCGGTCCAGCAGCGCAAAGCCAATGTACTCGGATTCCGGGAAGTCCTGGTTGAACGAATCGAGCTTGGGCCCGGCCTCCTGCCATTTTTTCAGGCGAACAAGGCTGGAGGCCTCAAAGTAGCGTGTCGCCTCCTTGAACTTGCTCTGCGGGAAGCGCTGCGCGTGAGAAGCCAGTTCCTTCTGCGCCTCCTCCGTTCGTCCGAGATTGAACAATGACGCGCCGACCACGAAATCCGTCAGATCGCGGTCCTTGTCATCCGGCTTGAGCTGCTTGCGGATGCTTTCCGCTAACTCCACGGCCTGTTCATACTGCTTGGCAAAGAACACATTCTCCAACAGCAGCGTGTTCACATTGCCAGCATACTCATGCTGCGGGAACTCCTTGCGGAACTGCTCACCGAGCGCCTTGGACAGATCCTGCTGGCCGGTTGCCAATGCGGTGCGCATGGCACCGAACAACATCATGGGCCGATGGGGGCTTTGGGGCGCGGCGGTGATGCCGTGGGTATAAATGGCGTAAGCAGCGGAGAAATTGCCCAGACGCTCGTAGCAGCCCGCCAGCGTGAGCAACGCGATCCAGTCAATGCTGTCGTCATCCTGCACTTGGGCGGTGTATTTCTCGATCTCCTTCTTGAGCAGCTCAGGCACGCGGCCCCGGTAGCGAAGAGCGCGGCCGTTGAGATCATGCAACACGTCGCTGCCTGTCGCCATGAGGCTGAGCAGGCGGATGGCAAGCGTCTGCTGCTCGTTTTCCGAGGCGGCGCGAGCCACGCTCAACAGGCGGGCGTTGAAATCAAACCGCGCCAGGTCAAAGGGCGAGAGCTTCAGCTTCACCCCATGCTGGTCGATGAAGGCATGCGCCGCTTTTTCAGTCTCTGCATGATTGGTCGAATCCTTGGCCGTCCAACTGTCGAGGAGCGAGAGAAAAGCGCGGAACACGCCCTCCGGCTTCGGCGCGACACCGCCTGCTCCGGCTATGAGCTGATCCAGCAGTGCCTTCGCCTTGTCTGGCATGCCAGCTTTGGAGTAGCACGAAGCCACCTGCACGCGAAACGCAGCGTCATCGTAAGTGCCGGCAGGTGCGGGCTGACGAGCGAAGGTCTCATAATCGGTGATCGCTTCGGCATACTTACCCTGAGCCTGCTTGATGATGGCCATTTCGAGAAGCGAGAGCTCCCAGACCGGATTCAGTTTGTCCTTGGGCGTGTCTTTGGAATTTTTCCCCTGGGTGTAGCAGGCCTCGTAGGCTTTGAGTGCGTCATCAAGGCGCTTGAGGTTCTTCAAACAGAAGCCGTGGCGGTAGTGCATCACGCCAAAGGCCGGTCCAAAGTCGGTATAACCGCTAGGGCCGTATTCCTTCATGATGGTCTCCAGCGGGATGAGCGCTCCAGCCCAGTTCCCCTCCTCCATCAGACTGCCCGCCTTCTCAAACAGCGTCTGAATGTTCAAATCCTCAGTCTGCGCCCGAACAACAGCCGCTGGCGCAAGCGCCAGCACGAAAATAGCGAACAGCGAGCGGAGAACGGCGAACTTCATAACTTACTTCCCTTTCTCAAATCCAGAGAGTGTGATCGTGGTGATGCCAACTTTGGCCAGACCGTTCATCAGGTCGATGAAGCGCTGCTGCTTGGCCTCATCGTCAGAGGTGACGATGACGAGCGGCTTTTTGTTCGTGGCGTCGGTGAGCTGCTTGTAGCGGTCCAACTCCGCCTCCACCTGCGCATCGTCGGCCATGATCTGATCAGCGATGGAGATCTGGCCAGCGGCAGTGAGGCGGATTTTCAGCGGGTCGATCTGAATGCTGCTGGCCTTGCCGCTGTCCGTCGGCATTTCCATGCTCAGATCCGACTCACGCGGCTCCAGTGTCGAGGTGACGAGGAAGTAGATCAGCAGCAGAAAGCTCACGTCGATGAGGGAGGAGATGTCCAGCGCTGGATCCTCCACTTGCTCGGGTTCGTAGCGTTTCTTTTTGGCCATGCGCGTCTGTTAATGAGTGCTGCTAACCTTTTTTCGCCGCCGGGAAGGCGCTGAAGATGATGGTGTTGACCCCGGCATCACCGGAGGCTTTTACCGCCTGCTTGGAATACTTCACGATGCTGCGTTTGTCCCCCCGTAGCAGCACTTTCGGCGTGGTGCCAACATCGACGTTCTCCTTGCGCTGGGTGACGTATTCGGTCACGGCGGCCATGTCTGGGAGCGGCTCCTTGTTGTCCTTGCCAAAGGTGCCGTCGTCATAGACGTGCAAGACGATGCGCCCGGCGGCTTCCTCAGGCGGGCGGGCGTTGGTCGCCACCGGCAGCTCGACCCGTGGGTCGATCTGGTTCGTCAGCATGCGGGAGCTTACCATGAAGAACAGGATGAGCTGAAACACCATGTCGATCATCGAGGAGGAGTCCATTTTGCACTCCTCCTCGAGTCCTTTGATGTTGGTCAACTTTTTCTTCATCGCGTGATTCCCGGCGTTGGATCAGAGTGCGATGCCTTCCGGAATCTTGGCCGCTTTAGACTCGCCGTGCGCAGAGTTCACGCAAGCGTCGAGCAGTTCGTTCGCCGCCGCCACAGACTCGGCCACGAGGTCATTGAGACGGTTTTTGAAGAAGTAAAAGAGAGCCAAGCTCGGAATAGCGACGAACAAACCGGCGAAGGTCGTCAGGAGGGCCACTGAAATGTCACCCGCGAGTTTGGAAGGCTCCGCACCACCGGTTTGCGCCAGAATTTCGAAGGCTCCCACCATGCCTACCACTGTGCCGAACAGCCCAAGCATCGGCGAGATCTGCGCCAGCACAGAGAAATTGCTGATCCACTTTTGATATGGGCGCATTTCGTTGCCCGCAAAGTCCGCCATCGCACTCTCCACATCCTCGCGGCCCAGGGTCTCGCCCTTGGTGGCGTCGAAGTGCGGCAACGCCACGGTCATCATGCGGCCCAGGAAGGTAGGACTCTGCGCGGCGGTCTCGATCGCACTGCGCACGCGGCATTGGTGCATGAGGTCGAGCAGTTGTGTCTTCAAAATGGCAGGCGTGAACTTCGACTTCGTCATCGTCATCGCGCAGAGCACGGTGTATGTCAGCGCCATCACAGAGCACAGGCCGAGCGGCGTCATCCACACGCCACCGTCAGCCACCCACTTCTGCCACCATGATTTCGGCGGAGGCGCGTCAGCCGCAGCGTCGGTGGCCTGAGCCAAGAGATCAGGCGTCAGCACGAAGGCTAGGGCCAGCGCGGTCAAACAGATGGCAAGGCCGCGATGGCGCGAAATCAGGGTAGAAGAAGGTTTGATCATGGCGTGTGGCTTTAAATCCGAATTATCGAGAGTTATTTCAACGGTTCACGCAGCAAGGCGCAAGGGCGAAATGCCCTCATGGGCAAAAACTTTGCGCAAAACTCTCTCTGGGGACGGTTCTCACGACGGCTTCAGCGGTTCCGACTCTTTCTTCCCCAACCCGAAGCTGAAGATGATCGCCGCCGCCGCCAACATGGAGCAGCAAAGATAATACAGGCCGCCGACGAACGAACCCGTGACTTTCTCGACCGTGCCGAGGACATAGGGGCCGAGGAAGCCACCGAGATTGCCGATGGAGTTGATAAGGCCGATGCTACCTGCTGCCGCGGACTCGGTCAGGAACAGGCTCGGCAGTGCCCAGAACGCGGGCATGTAGCTCTTGAAGCCCGCAAAGGCCAGCATCAGGCAGACCATGGTCAGCACCAGATTCCCCTGCGTGTGCGGCATCAAGCCCAAGGCAGCGGAACCCATCACAATCGGCAGCACGGCATGCCAGCGGCGTTCTTTGAAATGATCGGAACTCCAGCCCATGAAAAGCTGGCCGCACATCGCCACGGCAGGCGGCAGCATGATGAGCCAGGTGAGCTGGTTCATGTCCATGGCATACCAGGACTTCAAAATGCTCGGCATGAAGAACTCAATGCCGTAGCTGCCGGTGACGGTGCAAAAATACACCAGCGCCAGCAGCAGCACCTTGGGATGCTTCAGCGCCTGGAGCACGGTCATGCGCTTGCCTTTGCGAGTCTCGGCTCGTTCACGCTCCAGTTCAGACTCCAGCGCCTCGCCCTCCTCAGCAGTCAGCCATTTCGCCTGCTTCGGCCGGTCCACGAGCCAGAAGTACACGAAGAAGCCCAGCACCACGGCAGGCACGGCCCAGAACACATAGACCCACTGCCAGCCCACCATGCCGAGCACCGGCGGCTGATCACCGTGGCCGATGGAGAGCAGCCAATTGGAGATTTTCGGGCTGATGATCTGCGCGAACGGTGTGGCGACCATGAACGTGGCCAGCGCCCGTGCCCGGTCGCGGCTGGGGAACCAATGCGTGAGATAAACGATCACGCCGGGGAAGAACCCGGCCTCTGCAAGGCCCAGCAAGAAGCGCACCGTGTAAAACTGCCAAGGCGTCGTCACCGCAGCCGTGAGGCCCGCCATCACACCCCAGGTGATCATGATGCGGCAGATCCACTTCCGCGCACTCCAGCGCTCGACCATCAGCGTTCCCGGAATCTCCAGCAGGAAGTAACCGAGGAAGAAAATGCCCGCGCCGAAGCCGATGACAGCGTTGTCAAAGCCGGGCAGGTCGCGCGTCATTGTCAGCTTCGCCACCGCCACGTTTTGCCGGTCCACATAGGCGATCATGTAGCTCACGAACAGCAACGGCAGCAGCCGCCAGTAGGCTTTGGAGCGTGCGCGATTCAGCGCGGCTTCATGATTGGTGGAGTCGGGAGAAGAAATCATGGGTGGGAAAGGACGCTGCATTCTGCGCGATCTATCGGCACAAGATCATCCCCTTGCCTTCAAGCACGTCAGTCGCCGAGATAGGCCTCGCGCACCTGCGGATTGGCCCGCAACGCGTCAGCAGCGTCATGCAGCAGCACCCGGCCGGTTTCCAGCACATAGCCGTAGCTGGAGATTTTCAGGGCCAGATTCGCATTTTGCTCCACCAGCAGGATGGTTAGGCCACGCTCCTTGTTGATGACGACGATCTGCTCGAAAATCGAGCGCACCAGCATCGGCGCGATGCCGAGCGAAGGCTCATCGAGCATCAAGCACTTCGGCTTGCTCATCAAAGCACGCGCGATGGCAAGCATCTGCTGCTCACCACCCGAAAGCGTGCCCGACAACTGGCTGATGCGCTCCTTGAGCCGTGGAAACACCGTGAAGGCGTATTCGATGTCCTCAGCGATGCCCGCCTTGTCGCGGCGCAGGTAAGCTCCCATGTGCAGGTTCTCCTCCACCGTCAGATTTGCAAAGACCATGCGCCCTTCCGGCACATGACAGAGCCCACGCGCGACAATGGCATGAGCTGGCAGATTCGTAATGTCCTCGCCGTCATAGCGCACCGTGCCGCCACAAGATTTCACCAGGCCGGAAATGGCACGCAAGGTGGTGGACTTCCCTGCCCCGTTCGCGCCGATGAGCGTGACGATGCTCTTTTCAGGCACCTTAAGGCTGACACCGTGCAACGCCTTGATCGAGCCGTAAGCGACTTCGAGGTTAGTGATCTCAAGCATCGTCGTCCTCCTCCGTTCCCAAGTAAGCCGCGATGACCTTGGGGTTTTTCTGAATCTCAGCCGGCGTGCCTTCGGCGATCTTTTTGCCGTATTCGAGCACGGCGATCTTTTCGCAGATGCCCATGACCACCTTCATGTCGTGCTCCACGAGCATGATGGCGATTTGAAACTTGTCTTTGATGAACTGGATGAGCTTCATCAGTTCCTCCTTCTCCGTCGGATTCATGCCAGCGGCGGGTTCATCGAGCAGCAGGAGTTTGGGCTGCGTGGCAAGGGCTCGCACGATCTCAAGCCGACGCTGATCGCCATAGGGCAGGCTTTTGGCATCTTCGTCACGCAGCTTGGCGAGATCAAAGATGTCGAGCAATTCCAGCACCTGCTTTTCGACCTCCTTTTCGCCATGGTGAAAGCCCACGCCGCGCCACAACGCATCACGGATGCCATGAGCACGATGCAACTGCGTGGCCGCACGCACGTTGTCAAAGACCGAGAGCGAGCCGAACAAGCGGATGTTCTGAAAGGTGCGGGCGATGCCGAGCTTCGTGAGCGCATGCGGTTTCATGCCGAGAATGTGCTGGCCGCCAAAGTGAATGGAGCCTGCCGTGGTTTGATAAACACCCGTAATGAGGTTGAAGGCGGTGGTTTTCCCCGCGCCATTCGGCCCGATGAGACCGACCAGCTCATTCGCATGCACTTCCAGGCTGAAGTCGCCAACAGCCGTGAGGCCGCCGAAGCGGATGGTGGCCTGATCCAGTTTGAGCAAAGGCTGGCTCATACCGCCGCGGCTCCTTTCTTTTTCTGCCCGAGGGTGAACAAGCCCTGCGGGCGCAGCATCATGAGGCCGATGATGAGCAGCGCATAGATGA
>JAPLUL010000095.1:0-6818 GCA_026397635.1 Verrucomicrobiota bacterium
ATTCTATCTCGCTGAAGGACGGCGAGGAAGCCTTCATGGAACGTGCGCGGGCCATCAAGCGCTCCGGTGCGGCCACAGTCGTCATGGCCTTCGATGAGAGCGGTCAGGCGGCGACTTACGACGAGAAGATCCGCATCTGCGAACGCGCTTACCGCATCCTTGTCGATGAAGTGGGCTTTCCACCTGAGGACATCATCTTTGATCCGAACATCCTCACCGTCGCGACGGGGATGGAGGAGCACAACAACTACGCGCTCGACTTCATCAACGCCACGCGCTGGATCAAACATCACCTACCCGGTGCCAAGGTTAGCGGCGGCGTTTCAAACATCAGCTTCAGTTTCCGCGGCAACAACAAGGTGCGCGAGGCGATGCACAGCGCCTTCCTTTATCATGCCATCAAAGCCGGCATGGACATGGGCATCGTGAATGCTGGGATGCTCGAAGTGTATGAGGAGATTCCGCCGGAACTGCTCGTTAAAGTCGAAGACGTGCTGCTGAATCGTCGGCCCGATGCGACGGAAATTCTCGTGGATTACGCCGAGCAGTTCAAAGGCCAGGGCGGCGGCAAGAAGATCGAAGCCGACCTCCAGTGGCGCGACGCACCCGTCGAGAAGCGACTCGAACATGCGCTGCTCAAAGGCATCACCGATTTCATCGCTGTCGATACGCAGGAGGCGCTCGACAAACTCGGCAAGCCGCTGCTCGTCATCGAAGGACCGCTCATGGACGGCATGAGCGTCGTCGGCGACCTCTTCGGCGCTGGCAAAATGTTCCTCCCACAGGTCGTGAAAAGCGCCCGCGTGATGAAGCAAAGCGTCGCGTATTTGCAGCCCTTCATGGAGGAGGAGAAGCTCGCAAATCCTGCCCAACGCAGCGCGGGCAAGATCATCATGGCCACGGTAAAGGGTGACGTGCATGACATTGGCAAGAACATCGTCGGCGTGGTGCTGGCCTGCAATGGCTTTGAAGTCACCGACCTCGGCGTTATGGTGCCGTGCGATAAGATTCTGGCCGCCGCCATCGAGAAAGGCGCAGACGTCATCGGCCTTAGCGGACTGATCACGCCTTCGCTGGATGAAATGGTCCACGTCGCCTCTGAAATGGAGCGCCGAGGCATGAAGATCCCACTTTTGGTTGGCGGAGCCACGACCAGTGCAGCCCACACGGCCATCAAGATCGCGCCGCATTACTCCGGCACGATCGTGCATGTGCTCGATGCCTCCCGCAGTGTGCCCGTGACAACGTCGCTCATTAGTGACGACAACAAAGCCGCCTACATCGCCGAAAACGAGGCGCGCCACATCCGTCTGCGTGAAGAATATGGCAAGAAGAAGGAGCGTCAGCTTCTGAGTCTCGCCGAGTCACGCGAGCAAGCCTTCAAGTGCGACTGGAGCAGCCAAGAGATCGCGAAGCCGAGCTTCCTTGGCACCAAGACCTACGAAGGCACCGACATGGTCGCCACACTACGCGAATACATCGATTGGTCCCCTTTCTTCCACTCCTGGGAACTGCGTGGCCGCTGGATCACAGCGGAAGGCCGTTTCTCTTCCTCTCACGAAGACGCTGAGATGAAAGTGAAGGCAGAAGAAGAAGCTGTGAAACTCTTCAAAAGCGCCAACGATCTGCTCGACCGCGTCATCGCCGAGAAACGCTTCACCCCGCGTGGCGTCTTCGGCTTCTTCCCGGCCAACACCACCGGCGACGACATCGAAGTCTATGCCGACGACACCCGCAGCAGTGTGAAGACAGTCTTCCACACCCTGCGCCAGCAGGTGATCAAGAAGGACACGCCGAACTACGCCCTCAGCGACTACATCGCACCAAAAGACAGCGGCCGTGCCGACTACATCGGCGGATTTACCGTCGGCATTCACGGTGCGGATGACTTCGCGCATGAGTTCGAGAAAGCCCACGATCCTTTCAGCGCCATCATCGTCAAAGCCCTCGCCGACCGCCTTGCCGAAGCCTTTGCCGAATACCTGCACAAGGAAGCGCGTGTCGCCTGGGATTATGAGAAGCCTGCCGACTTCACGAAAGAGGACTTGGTCAAAGAGCGCTATCGCGGCATCCGCCCGGCGCCTGGCTATCCCTCCCAGCCAGACCACACGGAGAAGCCCATCCTCTTCGATCTACTGGATACCCCGGCCAAAACGGGCGTCGAACTCACCGAAAGCATGGCCATGCATCCCGGCAGCGCCGTCAGCGGCCTCTACTTCAGCCATCCCGAGGTGCATTACTTCGGCATCAGTGTCCTAGCGAAGGACCAAGTCGAAGACTACGCGAAGCGCAAAGGCCAGACGATTGAGGAAGCCGAGAAGTGGCTCGGTCCTTGGCTTGGCTATTGACCAGGCTTTGCCTCAGTTTCCGAACAATGCCCGGCGCTTCGGCAGTGGTGCTGGCGTCGCCTGAACTGGATTGCCTCCAATTTTTTGAGCCTCACGCAGTTCCGCTGCCGTGGGCGGTCGACGTTCATCCTTGTTACCTCCGCCAAAGATCCGTGGCGTCCATTGCGTGTTGCCGATGGTGCCCGAGCCTTTGTAGCCAAGTAGTTTCGTGACAGGAAAAAACACTAGGCCAGTGAGTCCACGCACACTCACTTCAGCGGTGAAGTCGATGTCATCGCGAATGAAATCGATGTTACCGTTGCTGAGGATACGGAAAGAGCTGGTGAGCGCTTCAACATCTTTCGTGACGATGAAGCCGTCTGAAACTTCGTAAGTGCATTTAGCCTCCTTGGCGATGTTATAGCCTTTGATAGGCGCGGGCAGCAGTGCCCCGATGACAGGTGTCAGCGGCCCAAGCACGGGCAGTGCGAGGAGATTGCCATTGAGAATGAAGAGGACACCACCGCCCTTCAGCGACCGCCAGTCATCCATGCGACCGTTGAATTTGAAATGACCACTGATGTCCCCGATGCTCTCGTCTCCAGGCGAATAAACCTGGGCGAAGCGCTGGAAGCTGAGCGCGTTCATGCGAATCTCCCCCTCATAGCTCTCAGGGTTGCGGTTCTCATTGAAAGTTCCTTTCATGGTGACACCGCCGCCGAGCACGCGGGCGGCAACATCGAAGGCGGCGATTCCCTCACGGTTCCGCACCACCGCGCGCACATCTTCAAAGGGCAGCTTCTCGCCAAACACCTCATAGGGGAATCGTCCCGCGTCCACGTTCACGTCGTAATGCCGGATGCCCGGCGCGAGATCGACCGCGCCCTTCGCACGGAAGGTTTCTTCAAACAGCCGCCCGTTGACATCGAAGTTCAGAATATCTCCCAGAATGCGGACATCCCCATGAGGTGCGCTGATGGTATAATCCTCATCCCACAACACATAATGCGTCACTCCCAGCGGATTTTTGAAAGTGACGCGGTAGTCGTTAAACTGCGGGTTGTTTTTAAAGCCCACCGTGCCGTTCACATTGACCACGGTGCCGGAAGAAAGCCGGTAAGCATCGATCTGATCGGCAGCCTTCGGGGCAAACGCACGCAGGATGCCAGGGGCGTCCGCCTCGGAGCGCACGTTCACCAATCGCAGCCACTTTTGATCGTCCGCATCATTCACAAAAACCATCTCAGCCTCAGCCGGACCGTCGGGGCGGCGTGCGTGAACATTGGCGTAGTTTTGGATGTCCCCCAGAAACGCGAGATCCATCTCCACGGACTCAAAGAACACCCCCTTGTAGCGGAAATTGCGCACCACCCCATGACCCGAGCTGGGGCACTCCCGCAGATCGGTCGAGGCACCGGCGCAGGACATGCGCACATCGACGAACGAGGTCTCGTCAAAACTAAAGCGCTGAATGATTTCACGCGTCTTGGGCATGAGCACGAACGGCAGGAAAACCGTCGGCGGCATGCCGAGCCGCAGGTCATACTTAAAGCCCAGCGTTTGGTGGTTCATCAAATGCAGGGCCAAAGTGCCTGTTTTATGCTTCAGCATCACATCACGGGCAAAGAACCCCTCCGGTGCCACCCCGAGCTTCAGACTGAGGGATTCAAAGATCTCCCCGCGGCTGCCGAAGCGCCCGCAATCCAGGCGCCCCGTCACCTCCGCAGGCAGCATTCCCTCAGGCTGCGTTTTTCCGACGAATAAGCTGCCCTCAAGGGCTAGATGCGGAGCCTCGTAAAAAACCACCTCGTGAAGCTGATCATTGTCAAAAAACGCCCGCGCCAGACCAGGCAGATCCCCGCTCGATGTCAGTCGGAAACGCACACGGTCTGCTCCCATCTGCCAAGTGGCCGTGGCATCCAGGGAGCCGAGATGATCACGCAGGTGCAGCCGCTTCAGATCGATGAAGCCCCCCTCATACTCCGCCTCGGCCACGACCTCCCTCCAAACATAATCGCCAAAAGTCAGCGCTTGCGCCTGGATGGAAAGCTCCGCGCGGAGTTCCTGCGGCAGATCCAAGTCGCCAGAGACCTTAACACTCAGGACCGGAGGGGCCGATGAGCGGAAGCGGGCCATCCAGTCCAGTCCATGCTGGATCTTGACGCGGTGATCACGCATCAGGTTCAACCGTTGCATCGCACTTAGGTTAGACTTGTCAGGATCTCCCCCCTTGCTCTCCGGCAGCTTCAGCACCCCGCTGATCGAGATGCGCAGCCCAGCCAGCACACCCTCCGCGTGCCTGATATCCATCCGGTTTTCATCCAGAAAGATCCGAGCGTTGAGGTCACGCAACTCCACCACCGTAAAATCGGGCCGTTCGGGGTCCACCGGCAGCGCCAGCCCAGCCTGCACCAGCTCCAACGAGTCGATCTTCACCTGGCCTTCAAACAGCCGACCGTAATTGACCCCCAGGTTCATCCGGTCCACCGCTGCCACGAGGTGCTGACGCGTGTCATCGTTGAAGATTTTCACCTCGCGCGCCACCAGACCGCCAAAAGGATTGATCGTGAGAGACGCGAATTCCAAATGCACCCCCAAACGCCGCAACTCTCCCGTCACAAAGCCATGCCAGCGGTCACGGAATGAATCCGTGCTCACATAGACAGCTATGGCCAGCAAAAAGCTGGTCATCACGAAAAGCAGAAATCGGCTCAGGAAGCGAAGCATGGACAGATCTATCAATTTAAACACCGCATGCGCTCCCCACAAGCAGCAAGCCTCAGCGGTACTGCTCTGGCGCACCCACTGGCAGCAGCTGTGGACTCGTGTCAAACAGCACCCCTTCCCCGCTCACCGCCTTAAATAACAGCGCCCCCTGAGCGCTTTTTTCCAGCGCTCGCGTGCCACGTGGCTCGATTCGCAAACTGCCGCGTCGCCAAGAGGCTGTCTTGCCCGTTTCCACATCCTTGCCGTCCACCCCCACACCGATCTCCAGCGGCATGAGCGTGCGATTCTTCAACACGAGGCGGTAGGACTGGTTCGGCAGACCAGAGATGAACAGCACACCACCGCAGAGGTGAGATTCGAGCCATTGACCTGTCGCCACGTCCTGCACCGCCAGATCCAGTGTCCCATCACCCATTCGGGCAAAACCGCGCTGGGTATCCACGACGTCATCCTGCCGCTCCATGAGCCTGGAAAGCTGGTCCGGCGCGGCGTACACCACGCGGAGCACGCCATGCGGCGTCTTGGCTGACTGGGATGGACGCGCGGGCGCGCCCTGGTGATACAGATTGGGGTCCTGCTGCCACGCGGGGTTAATTCCGCCCAGACCACCTGCGCATGAGGTCAGTAGGCAGGTGACCGCCATGACTGTGATTTGGATGCCTGTGATGATCTTCCCGTCGTTCCCTGAGGTCATGCGTGATGCGCGCTGGTCTTGATTTGGAAAGTAACACGCACCAGGCCCGAGACTTCTTCCACCGAACGTCGCACCTCGCAGCCCAGCAGCCGCTCGATCATCTCGCACTCCAGCTCATCCACCATGTCATACCGCGCCGCCAGCGCTCGCAAGGGGCGGTGATGCTCCACGAGGCAGAGGTGGCCCTGTTCATCGGTCTCACAGACGCTGAGGCAGCCGTCCGCACTGCGGAGCTTCGCCAGCAGCTTTGCGCGTTCCGCCACATCAGCCGCCTTTGCCAGCTTCGGGGCCAGGACCTCGGCCTTGGCTTGGAAGTAAGTGTACAGCAGCTTCGGCGGTGCCGTCTCGCCATACACCCGTTCCGCCGTGGTCAGCAGGTCCAGTGTCAGCGCCGTACCGCCACCGCCATCAAAGAGAGCGTCAGCCTTCGGCGTCAGGCGGTAGAGTTTTTCCGGTCTCCCGGCACCTTTCGAGTGCCGCCAAGTGTCCAAAAAGCCCGCCTTTTCCAGATCCACGCAATGCTGCTTCACTCCCATGTAGCTCATCTTCATCCGCGTGCTCAACTCCCGCACCGGCAGGCCAGTCGAGTGCTTCAGGTGGTGGACGATGTCCAGGACCGGCGTGTGAAGTATTTCACGGAGCAGAGCAAGCATACCCGCAGCTTAGCGCGGTGCCTGCCATGCGCAACACCGCGCCCCGTCTCCGCAACCAAGAGCAGGACTCAGCCGAGAGGAAACTTTCGCAGCCTTCGCAGCGAGAACATATCGCCTGACGCTACGCCAATTTTTTTGGCCCCAAACTTTCGTTTTGGACTGAAGCTTTCCCGCTGCGCCTCGAAGATGCCCTCCACAAACGCCTTGCTGCCTAGAACCGCTCCGTCGCTGAAGTAGCGCACGCGCAGCCGCACCAGTTCCCCTGGACTCAGCTTTCCTCCCTCAGCCAACACCGCTCTCGCCGCTTCCACGCTCACGCCACGCTTCACCACCTTTTCATTCTGCGCATCCCGCACCTCGCGTCCTTCCGCGTAGAGAATGCCTCGGTAGGCCTCGGCGGCTCCCGCGCTCTGCCAT
>JAPLUL010000042.1:0-22221 GCA_026397635.1 Verrucomicrobiota bacterium
CCTCACCCCACCGACGGGTACGGTACCTGGCACGTAGTATCTGCGTATCCGCGTGGCTGAAACGAATGCCACTCCGGCCTTCAGTGGGGCCTCCACGTTGAGAGGTGATGTGGAAGATTATGCCGTGACGGTATTGCCGAACACCGACTTCGGCGACTACCCTTCCTTTGCTCCGGCGACACAGGTCGCAAACGGCCTGCTCCGTATCGGCACGGCAGCCACGGATGCTGAAGCGGAAAATCCAGCCGCTGGCACCGCCACGGCGGATGACACCACGGGCACCGATGATGAAGATTTGACCCTGCCAGCTTTCACCGTTGGCACGGCTACGACGCTTGCGGTGCCCATCACGGCCACCACCGCCTCACTCAGCGGCGCAACGGGTCGAGCCATCGTGTTTGTGGACTGGAATGGCGACAACGATGTGGCAGACGCAAATGAAACGCTCGCGGTGCAAACCATCGTCAATGGCACCACCACGCTCAACTTCAGCCTCACCCCACCGACGGGTACAGTGCCTGGCACGAAGTATCTGCGTATCCGCGTGGCTGAAACGAATGCCACTCCGGTCTTCAGTGGGGCCTCCACGTTGAGAGGTGAGGTGGAGGATTATGCCATCATGGTGGTCAGTGATGATTTTGGCGATTTTGCCAGTTTTGGCAGTGCCAGTAGCAGCCTGCTTGCCACGCTGAAAATCGGAGCCACGACCGATGCCGAACTCAGCGCCAACACTGACGCCACTGCCACGGGTGATGATGTGACTGGCAGTGATGACGAAGATGGCGTCACGATTTCAGCAAGTTTGCCACAGGGCAGTGCCAGTTCAATGACGATCAATGTGACCAATACGACTGGCTCCAGCGCCTTTCTGAACGTTTGGATCGACTTCAATGCTAACGGTGTGCTCACAGACAGTGGTGAGCAGGTTGCTACCAATACCTTGATCGCCTCAGGAACTTCTGCCGCCAGTAGAACCGTCAACTTCACCGTGCCCGCTACCGCCACTCTTGGCAATGCAGGTGTCCGTGTCCGTCTGACTTCCACCAGCACGCCCGGAGCTACTGGAGCCATTGGCAATGGCGAAGTGGAGGACTATCTCGCAACCATTTCGCGGCCAATCACCGACTTTGGTGATTTCGCCAGCTTCACTAGCGCCAGTAGCACGGTCGTCGCAAATTTGAAAATTGGAGCGACCACAGATATGGAAGCATCTGCTATGACCGATGCGACCGCGACGGGTGATAACCTGGATGGTACGGACGACGAGGATGGGGTGTCTGTGCCGGTGAGCGTTGCACAGGGGGCGGCGGCGAGCGTGCTGATCAATGTGACCAACACGAGTGGTGTGGTGGCGTATTTGAATGCGTGGATCGATTTCAATCGCAACGGGGTGCTCACCGATGCGGGTGAACAGATCGCGGTGAACACCAGCATTGCAACGGGCACCTCGAATGCCAACCAGACGATCAACTTTACCGCTCCGCTGGCTGCCAATGTTGGCACCGCGGGTGTGCGCGTGCGTTTGACCAGTGTCATCACGCCGACATCTGTTGGACTCGTGGGCAATGGTGAAGTGGAAGATTATGTGACGCAGATCATTGTGCCGACGACGGACTTTGGTGATGAACTCGACTTTGCCGATGCCAGTAGTACCGCGAATAGTCACCTGCGCCTCGGTGCGCTGGTGGATGTGGAGGGTTCGTCCACCAAGAATGCCGCAGCCACGGGTGATGACATCACCGGCAGTGATGACGAAGACGGTTTGAGCTTCCCATCGGTCACGGCGGGTCAACCGGTGACGCTGCCGGTCACGGCGACCAATAACAGCGGTGCGGCGGCTTTCCTCAATGCCTGGATCGACTTCAACAACAACGGTTCCTTGCTGGATGCAGGCGAGCAGGTCGCCACTAACGTCAGTGTGGCGGATGGACTGACCAATAGCCTCCTCAATCTCAACTTCAACGTCCCGACCAACGCGGTGACGGCGGCGACGAGCCTCGGCACACGCTTCCGCCTGACGAACATCGCAAGCCCTGCTCCGACCGGTTTTGCTGGAATCGGTGAAGTCGAAGATCATCCCATCGTCATCCTTGCACCGCTCACCGACTTCGGTGACCACAGTGACTATGCTGACGTCTCCAACACGGCCAGCACGAACCTGCGCCTCGGCTTGTTTGTGGATACGGAGTATGCTTCGACACGCAACGTGACAGCGACGGGCGATGACGTCACCGGCAATGATGATGAAGATGGCGTCACGATCCCAGCGATGACGGCAGGTGCCCCGGCGACTGTCCCAGTGACCGTGACCAATAACACCGGCGCTGCGGCCTTCCTCAATGCCTGGATCGACTACAACGACAACGGCGTCTTTGGCGATCCCGGTGAACAAATCGCCACCAACACCTCCGTGGCCAACCTGAGCACCAATGGGGTGACCAACCTCAGCGTCACCGTGCCAGCAACGGCGACCACCGCTACACAGCTCGGCATGCGGGTGCGCATCACGGCACTGAGCAATCCTGGAGCCACGGGAGCGGGTGGTTTGGGTGAAGTGGAAGATTATGTGGTGACCATCGCGGCACCGACGACGGACTTTGGTGACTTTGCCAGTTTTGGCAGTGCCAGCAGTACGGCGGTGGCGACGATGAAACTCGGTGCGCTGCTCGACACCGAGTTTGTGCAGACCGTCAATGCCACGGCGACGGGTGATGACATCACGGCTAGCGATGACGAAGACGGTGTCATTTTCCCGAGCATGACTCCTGGTGCACCCGCGACGATCCCGGTGCTCGTCACCAATACGAGTGGTGTTGCCGCGTTCCTCAATGCCTGGATTGACTACAACAACAACGGCACGCTCGAAGCGGGTGAGCAGATCGCTACCAATGTGAGCATCGCCACCGGCAGCAGCAACATCACGCAAAACCTCAGCATCACGGTGCCAGTAGGTGCTTTGACCGGCGTGAACCTCGGCGCACGCTTCCGCCTGACGAGCAGCAGTGGCGCTGCAGCGACGGGACTCGTCGGCAATGGTGAAGTGGAAGACTCTATTGTGACGATCACCGCACCGACGACGGACTTTGGTGACGATCTTGACTTTGCGGATGCGTCCCAAGGCGCGAACCCATTCCTGCGCATGGGTGCGCTCATCGACACTGAATTTGTCTCCACCCGAAACGCCACGGCCACCGGTGATGACACGACGGGCAGCGATGACGAAGACGGTGTGGTGGTGCCTGCAATGATCGCCGGTCAAACCGTGACCATCCCGGTGACCATCAGCAACGGCACCGGAGCTCACGGGTTCCTCAACGCCTGGATCGACTACAACAACAACGGCGTGCTTGCCGACTCCGGCGAGCAGGTGGCGACTAACGTCTTGATCGCCACGGGTGCGGTCAATGCGGTGACCAACTTGAGCGTCACTGTGCCCGCTTCGGCGACGACCGGTGTCAGCCTCGGCCTGCGCTTCCGTCTTTCCGCGCCGAGCGGCCTCGGACCGACCGGTATCAACGGCCTCGCCGGTGAAGTCGAAGATTATGCTGTGACCATCGCCACACCGAGCACCGACTTTGGTGACCACGCCAGCCTGGCGGATGCCAGCAGCACGCGGATCGCCACGATCAAACTCGGGCCGCTCACTGACACCGAGTTCCTCTCCACCCGCAATGCCAGCGCGACCGGCGATGACACCACTGGCGTGGACGATGAAGACGCGGTGACTCTTCCAGCCATGACCGCCGGTGCTCCAGCGACGATCCCTGTGCTGGTGACCAACACGAGTGGTGTAGCGGTCAATCTCAATGCCTGGATCGACTACAACAACAACGGCTCGCTGGCCGATGCCGGTGAACAGATTGCCAGCAACGTCAGTATCGCCAACGGCAGCAACAACCTCACGCAGAACATCGTCACCACCGTGCCAGCGACCGCGACGACGGGTGTGAACCTGCCAGTGCGTGTGCGGTTGACTTCTACCACGACTCCCGGCCCGACCGGAGCCAGCGGCAATGGGGAAGTCGAGGACTACATCGTTAACATCGCCAGCCCGACGACCGATTTTGGTGATTTCGCCAGCTTTGGAAGCGCCAGCAATGCTGCCAATGCCACGCTGAGTCTCGGGGCGCTCATTGATGCCGAATTTGCCGCCACCACCAATGCCACAGCGACGGGTGATGACATCACCGCCAGCGATGACGAAGACGGTGTCACGCTGCCGACGATCATCGCCGGTCAAACGGTGACGGTGCCAGTCGTCGTGACCAATACGACCGGTGCGGGAGCCTTCCTCAACGCCTGGATCGACTTTAATAATGACGGTGATGTGCTCGATGTCGGTGAGCAAGTCATCACCAACGCCGCGGTGGCCAATGGCAGCAGCAACACCACCATCACGCCGAGCGTCACCGCACCTGCCACCGCTTTGATCGGGGTGAGTGTCGGTGTGCGCTTTCGTCTGACCACCACCGCTTCACCCGCAGCCACGGGAGTCATGGGCACCTTGGGCGAAGTGGAGGATTATAAGATCACCATCGCCGTGCCGACCACCGACTTGGGTGACTTCACCAGCTTCGCCGATGCCACCAGCACGGTGGTGGGCACGATCAAACTCGGTGTGCTCACCGACGTGGAGTTCCTTTCCACGCGCAACGCCACCGCTACAGGCGATGACACCACCGGCAGTGATGACGAAGACGCCGTCACGTTCCCATCGCTGACGGCCGGAGCTCCAGCGACGATCCCCGTGCTGGTGACCAATACGAGTGGTGTGGTCGTCCATCTCAATGCCTGGATCGACTACAACAACAACGGATTGCTCACCGATGCTGGTGAACAGATCGCCAACAACATCAGCATCCCGAACGGCAGCAACAACCTCACGCAAAACATCATCACCACCGTGCCTGCCTCGGCGGTGCCGGTGACCAATCTCGGGGCACGCTTCCGTCTGACCTCCGCCGCCACACCAGGTGCCACCGGCGTTAGTGGCAATGGTGAAGTGGAAGACTACGTCGTGAGCATCGCCAATCCACCGTTGGATTATGGTGACAGCAGCGTCCTAGGCAGTGCCAGCAGCACGGTCGTCGCCACACTGTTCCTTGGCGCGGCGGTGACCGACACAGAGTTCGTGCCCACACTCAATGCAACGGCCAGTGGTGATGACAACACCGCCACCGATGACGAAGACGGTGTCAGCATCCCGACTCTGACGGCAGGCGCTCCTGGCACGATCACCGTCACCGCGACCAACACCACCGGCGTGGCGGCATTCCTCAATGCGTGGATTGATTTTAACAACGACGGCGACGTGCTCGATGCCGGTGAACAACTCGCCACCAATACCAACGTCGCCACTGGCACCAGCAAGGGTAGCTTCCCGCTCAATTTCACCGTTCCTGCCACGGCCGTCACCGGTGCCAATCTGGTGCTGCGCTGCCGCCTCACCAGCACCAGCACACCCGGCATCACCGGCACCTCGGGCAATGGAGAAGTCGAAGATCACGTCACCACCATCGCCGTGCCGATCACGGATTTTGGTGACTGGAGCGGCGCGGCGGATGCGAGCAGCGTTGCCAGTTCAAACCTGCGCATGGGTTCACTCGCCGACACCGAGTTCGCCGCCACCCGCAATGCCGCAGCCACCGGCGATGACATCACCGCCAGCGATGACGAAGACGGTGTCACGCTAGCCGCCAGCTACAACCTCAGCGCCGCTTCATCCGCCACGGTCGTCACCACCAACCTCAGTGGCGCAGCCGCGTATCTGAATGCTTGGATCGACTTCAACAACAATGGTTCCTTTGCCGATGCAGGAGAGCAGATCGCCACTGACACGCTCGTGGCCAACGGCACCAATGGCGTGGCCCAAACGATCAACTTCTCCGTCCCCGCTGCCGCCATCCCAGGTCAGCGTGGCATGCGCGTGCGGTTCACCGATGTGCAGAACCCAACATCGCTCAGCGCTGCAAGCATCGGTGAAGTGGAAGACAACATCATCACGATCAATTGCCCCGGGATCACGCTGTCGCCAACCGTGCCCAATGGCACCTTGGGTGCCGCTTACTCGCAGACGATCACCTCCGCAGGCGGCACCGGACCTTACAGTTATGCCGTCAGCGCAGGTGTATTGCCCTCAGGATTCACGCTCAGCCCAGCTGGACTGCTCTCCGGCACATTGACCAGCGCCTCTGTGGCCAACTTCACCCTCCGCGCCACCGACGCCAATGGTTGCACCGGCATCCAAGCCTACACGCACACCCCGATTTGCCCGTCGATCAGCATTACCCCCACCACCGGCACGCCGGGCCTCATCAACACCGCCTACACGCAAACACTGACTGCCAGCGGCGGCACCGCACCCTATACCGCATGGACCGTCACCGCAGGCACCCTGCCCACCGGCCTCACCCTGAATTCCGCCACCGGCATCATCAGTGGCACACCCACCGTCGCCGCCAGCCCCGCCGCTAGCATCACCGTGCGTGTGAATGGCAACTACGGCTGTCAGGGCACTCAGGTCATCAGTCTGAAGATCTGTCCTGTGGTCACGCTGAGTCCCACGAGCCTCGCCGCCGCCACTGTGGGTACTGCGTATAGTCAAACCATCAGCGGCAGTGGTGGCACCGCTCCTTATACTTTTTCTCTCAGCAGCGGCAGCCTGCCTGCCTGGGCGAGCTTGAATTCCAGCACGGGAGTAATTAGCGGCGTACCAAACAGCGTGACGGCAGCCAACTTCATCATCCGCGCGACCGATGCCAATGGCTGCTCTGGCACACGGGCTTACAGCCTCACCCCCGTCTGCCCGGTGATCACCATCGCGCCAGCATCTCTAACGGTCGCATTGATCAATACCGCGTATTCACAGACCATGACACCGTCTGTGGGTGCCGCTCCGTTTGTGTTTGCCGTCGCCAGTGGGGCATTGCCGACCGGACTCACGCTCGATTCGAGCACGGGCGTGATCAGTGGCACACCCACGACTTCCGCTATGGCCACCTTCACCATTAGAGCCACCGATTTCTACGGCTGCATCGGCACTAGTGTTTCCTACAGCCTGACTCCGGCACCTAGCATCGACTTCGGCGATCTCAGCACCTTGGGCAGCGCCAGTAGCATCAGAGACACCACGGTTAAAATGGGTGCACTCGTCGATTACGAATACACACAGACGGCCAACATCACGGCCACCGGCGATGACATCACCGGCTCGGATGACGAAGACGGAGTGACGCTGCCGATGGGTCTCATTCAAGGTCAAACAGGGCTGAGCGCGACTGTCAACGTCACCAACACGAGCGGTGCCGACACGTATCTGAACGGCTGGATCGATTTCAACAACAATGGCGTGCTCACCGATGCTGGCGAACAGATCGTCTTCAATGAGCCGATAGTGAATGGCACCAGCGCTGCCAACATGACTTACACCTTCAACGTGCCATCCGTTGCGGCGGTCGCCACGGTCGGTGTACGCTTCCGATTAACGTCTATTCCAAACCCAGGCAGCACGGGTGCATCTGGCGCAGGTGAAGTGGAAGATGACAGGATCGGCATCACGGAGCCTGAAGATCACGGTGACTTCACTCTCTTCCAGGATGCTAGCAGCAAGCTTTCCAGCACCCTCATGATGGGCGACTTCACAGATGCTGAGTTTACAGCCTTCACCAATCTGGCTGCGACGGGTGATGATCTTAACAACGTCAGTGATGAAGACGGTGCCACGGTCCCAGCGATTCTGGTGCGTGGCCAGGCGGGCGCTTTAGTGACCGTCAATCTAACGAATCTCAGTGGTGCACTGGCCTACTTGAATGGCTATGCTGATTTCAATAACAACGGCGCTCTAACGGACACCGGGGAACAGATTGTCACCAACATCGTCGTGCCAACAGGAACTACGAGCGACTACCAGACCTTCTTCTTTGACGTTCCAGTCGCTGCGAATCTCGGCAATATCGGCATGCGCTTCCGCCTGACTTCTGTGTCAAATCCAGGCCCAGGCGGTCTTGACGGCAATGGTGAGGTGGAGGATTACACCAGCACGATCGTAGCCCCATCTTCTAACTTCAGGGATTACTTCTATACGATCCGCCGGGATAGCAGTAACAACTACTATCTGGACGAAATATCCTTAACGCCAGTGCCTCAAATGCCTTCATGAACGGCCTGGCGTTGGATTGGCTGAACCGGCGCTTTTACTGGAACTCCACCTCGGGAGATACCAGTAAGTACAGCTTCCAGCTCAACACCGCCTACTATGACAATGTCACCAAGACCTGGAGTTCACAGGCGGTCACCGGGTCCACGCTCACTAACATCCCGTTGAATACCGGCACGCCCAACTCTTCTGGCGCCGGTGCAGGAGCGTTCCCGCGTGCGGCTTACTATGCTGGGGATTACTACACCGGGGGGCAAAGAAATGACAACATGGTCGCCTGGCGCCTGAACTCGGCAGGCACGGGTCTCAAAACTCCGGCTTTCAACGATTATCCCAACTTCTTCCACCTGACTCAGACCTTTGGCGGCGGTGACTTTGTGATCCGGCCTCATGACGGCTTTTTGGTCACTTCCACGGCAGTCAACGACAACACGACCACGCTCTTCACCCAGTTCATGTCTGCCGGATTCAATCCAAGTGGGGCACCCGCCGCAAGCGTGGTCATTGACGGGAAAATCCCAGCATCAGCTGCCGGTGGTGTGCAAATTGCAGGCGTCGGCGGTGTGACTCGAATGTACGCTGTAGGTTCTGTCAATGCGAGGGTGTATCGTCTGGACAACTACGATACAAACGCCCCAGTCGCTGTGACAGTTGGTAATCTGCCGCCATCACCCATGTATCCCGACCTTTCCGAAGGTATCTCCTCCTCAGTCACATCGCTGGGAGTCAAAGGCGTCGTGTATGAAGATACGAATGGACTGATAAACGGCACCGTGGACGGCATTGGCTCCAATGCAGGAGGAACCTTGTTTGCAATGCTCGTGGATGGCGCGGGTCATCTGGTGGACTCTTTTCCCGTCAAAGAAGACGGCACCTTCATTCTCGGCGGTGCCACAGCTAATACGAGCTACACTGTCGTCCTGAGCACCTCCTCCGGCAGCCTGGGTGGCGTCGCACCTGTGCCTGACTTGCCAACGGGCTGGATGAACACCGGTGAGTTCCTTGGAACTGGTGTTGGTAGTGACGGCACCGTCAATGGCAGACTCGCAGTTTCCATCGTGAACAATGGAATCGTGAATGCCAAGTTTGGCATCTCCCAAACTGTTAGCGTGGGCAATCTGGTCTGGAATGATGCCAACAATAATGGCCTTAAAGACGCCATTGAAAGCGGCATCAGCGGTGTCACAGCGCAGCTCTGGACTCCTGGTAGTGACAATGCCATCGGCGGCACAGGATCGGCTGCGGATACCCTGGTTGCCACCACCACGACCACTGGCTCAGGTCTCTACGGCTTCACCAACCAAGTCCAAAGCAAGTATTTCATCTGCGTCATCCCGCCAACGCTTTACTCCTTTGCCAGTAGCACTGTCGTCACGACTGACAATGGTGTCGATAACGACAACAATGGCGCACAGCCAGGCGGCAGAGCCACACAGGTCTATAGCCCGGTGTTCGATCTGGCGGTGGGCAAAGAACCCGGCAATCTCGTCAGCGGCGGCATCGACATCGACAACACCATCGACTTCGGCCTACTCACGGCGCTTGATTTCGGCGATTACTCCCTGTTTGGCAGTGCAAGCAGTGCGCTGGTCACCAATCTCTTCATGGGAACTCTGATCGATGCCGAATATGCCGCAACAACCGACGTCACTGCCACGGGAGACAACCTCACCGGTCTCAACGATGAAGATGGTGTCACGATCCCCGTGACAGGCGTGGTCCTAGGGGCAGCCGGCTCCATGACTGTGCGGGTGACGAATACCAGTGGCTCCAGCGCGTTCATGAATGTGTGGATCGACTTCAATAACAACGGCGTGCTCACCGACGCTGGCGAGCAAGTGGCGGTGAATACCCTGATCGCCAACGCTACCTCGAATGCCACCCGCACGGTGAATTTCACCACCCCGGTGACGGCTTTCATCGGTAACGTCGGCGTGCGTGTGCGCCTGACTTCCACCAACTCGCCCGGCTCCGTCGGTAGCAGCGGCAAAGGTGAAGTCGAGGATCATCATATCGAAATCGTTTCCCCGATCGATTACGGCGACTTCGCCAGTTTTGCCAGTGCCGGCAGCACCATGGTGAACACCCTCTTCATGGGAACGCTCGTGGATACCGAGCCGAGCAGCACCACCAATGCCGTAGCTACCGCCGATGACCTCAATGGTAGCGATGACGAAGATGGTGCGATCGTTCCTGCCACTATGACCCAGGGCGCACCCGGAACCATCAGCGTCAACGTCACCAACACCTCCGGCGGAAACGCCCGTCTGAGTGCCTGGATCGACTTCAATCGCAATGGCGTGCTGACGGATGCCGGTGAGCAAGTCGCGAACGACTTGGTCATTAACAAAAGTACCATCGGTGCCAATGAGGTGATTCATTTCACCGTGCCAGTCCATGCCAGCATCGGCACGGCTGGCTTGCGTGTGCGTCTTACTGATCAAAATAACGCTGCCTCCGTGGGTCTCGTTGGCAATGGTGAGGTGGAAGACCACACCACTAGCATTGGGCTTCCGACCACAGACTTTGGTGACTGGAATGGTGCTGCCGATGCTTCCAGCCTCTTCAGTGCCAACCTGCGCATTGGAACTCTCACCGACAACGAGTTTGTCTCCACTCTCAACGCCACGGCGACGGGGGATGACATCACGGGCAGCGATGATGAAGACGGAGTCATGCTTGCCGCTAGCTACATACCCGCCGTCGCCGGCACCGCCACGGTGGTGGTGACCAACTCAAGCGGCGCAGCAGCCTATCTAAATGCCTGGATCGACTACAACAACAACGGCTCCTTTGCCGATGCCGGTGAGCAGATCGCCACCGATACGCCCATAGCCACAGGTACCATGGGTGCCAGTCAAACGCTCAACTTCACCCCGCCGCTCACCGCCATCCCCGGCCAGCGTGGTGCCCGCTTCCGCCTCACCAGCGTGACGAATCCAACCCCCGTCGGCGCCGCAGGCTCTGGCGAGGTCGAAGACGCCATGGTCACGATCAACTGCCCGGACATCACGGTCAATCCGACCACGCTGAACGCTCCTGTGGTTGGTTTTGCCTACACTCAGAACGTCACGGCCACCGGCACACCGCTGGTCTGGAGCGCGACGAACCTGCCCGCGTGGCTCAGCCTCAACAGCGCCACGGGAGCACTCACCGGCACCGCCACCACGACGACGCCCGTCACTTTCACTCTCACGGCTACGGATGCGAACGGCTGCGCTGGTTCACGCGTTCACACGCTGACTCCGGCCTGCCCGGTGATCACGCTCGGTGGTATGCCGCCGCCGAACAGCTATCTCAGTACCAGCTACACGCATACTCTCACTGCCAGCGGTGGCACCGCTCCTTATTCCTTTTCTTTGATCAGCGGAACCCTGCCTCCTGGCATCACGCTGGCCTCAAACGGCACTGTCAGCGGCATGCCGACGAGCTTGGGCAGCTACGCAGTTACTCTCCAAGTCACCGACGCTTACAACTGCCAGAGCGCCACGACCTCCGTCACCTTCGTCGCCAAAACAATGGCCATCGGCAACCAAGTTTGGATCGACATGAACGACGACGGCCTGCGCAACTCCACCGAAAGCGGTGTGCCGAATCTGCCGCTGCAATTGTGGTCTCCTGGCATCAACGGCAATGCCGAGAACGGCAGGGGTGATGATGTGATGCTGGCCACGACCCTCACCGATACGAATGGTCTCTATCTCTTCACCAACCTTGCCCCTGGCGTCTATTACGTCTGCATCCCCACACCGCCGACTTATTACCCCAAAGTCAGCACCAGCCAGGTCGCGCTCGACAATCGCGTCAACAATGACAACAACGGTCTCCAGACGGTCTCGGGCGATCCAGTCGTCACGCCACTCATCACGCTTTCCCCTGGCACTGAGCCAAGCAGCGACGCCGATGGCGATGACACAGATGCCGACAGCACGGTGGACATCAGTTTTGCCAATCCGAGCCCGTGCTTGGTCACCAATCTCATCGACAACCCGAGCTTTGAGTTCCAGGGGTTGCCCAACACGACCGGAACACCGGTCAGCATGCTCGGATACAATGGCGCGGGCACCGCACTCGGCACCCACATCAACGCTTATCAATGGCTGGGCGGCACGAACGGCACCAGCGGGGTAGGGGAGCCAGTTCAGCGTGCGCAAATCCTCGCGGGCAACAATGGATCGCGTGTTTCATGGACGGAGAGCGTCAAGAGCCGCCATGGCAAGCGCATGCTGCTCATGCAAGGCACGAATTCCTGCATCAGCCTTCGCCCGGCGGGCGGCGGTGCTTGGAGTTCGGTGCTGCAAGCGGGCAAGGAATACGAATTGAGCGTCTGGGCCGCGAACGCCTCGTCTGGAGCCGCCTCCATCCTGTGGGATCTCGGTGCGAACGCGCATGTGTTCCAGATCATCACCGGCTCCACTCCAGGCATGTATCAATACTATACGGTGCCGCAGGGTGAGCTAAGCGCCACCGCTCCAGGGGTGGACCAGTGCTGTGGTTTCACCGGCGGCACGATTTCTTATGCTGCCTTTGGCGCAGCGGACTACAATGGCTGGACCGAGGCCATAGCGAACAACTCGCAGCCGGTCTGGCGTCAGTTCACCTACCGCTTCCGCATCGCGAACGCGGCCACACAGACGCAGATCGATAGCGCCAGCATCGTGCTCTCCGGCGGCAGCAGCACCCATCCAGTCGTTACGGATCTCGTGTACCTCTGCCAAGTCGGCACCTCGGCGACGCTCACCCTTGGCAATCAAGTCTGGAACGACGCCAATAAAAACGGTGTGCGCGAGACAGGTGCCTTCAGTGAACTCGGAGCCGGCGGTGTCACCGTGGAGTTGTTCCGCAGCACCAATGACTCAGCGGGAGACGCGGATGACCTGCTCGTCGGCAGCACCACGACGAGCCCAGTCGGCTCCTACAACTTCACCGGCCTCGCCGAGGGCAAGTATGTGGTCCGTGTCACCCCGCCTTCAGGCATTCCTGCGGCCGGTGGTAACGTCGTCACCGCCGACAATGGCATCAACAACGATAACAACGGCTCCCAGCCCGGCGGCCCTGGCACTTATCTCTACAGCCCCGTGATCAGGCTGGCGGTCGGGACGGAGCCGGTCAATGACGGTGATACCAATCCAGACACCGAACTCAGTGTCGATTTTGGTCTGTTCACCGGCATCCAACTCGGCAACCAGCTCTTCATCGACGTCAACAACGACGGCGTTTACACCAGTGGCTCTGAAAGCGGCGTTGGAGCGGGCGTCGCGGTCGAGTTGCTGGATGGTACGGTCGATACCGTCATCGCCAGCACGACGACGAACAGCTCGGGCGTTTACGGATTCAGCGTCTATCAGCCCGGTGCTTACCGCGTTCGCATTCCCACGCCGCCGGTCGCTTATCCGCTGGCTTCTGGCGTCGCGGACCTTTCTGACAACGGTGAGGACAATGACAGCAACGGTAGCCAGCCCGGCGGTCTCGGCACGACGGTCATTAGCCCCACGATCATGCTGACCGCCGCACGCGAGCCAGGCAGCAGTGGCAGCAGTGGCAGCTCCAACACCGAAAATACCCTCGACTTTGGCTTCCGTGGTTGCCCCACGATCACCATCAGCCCAGGCACCGTGGGCTTGGCGACGCAGTATGTGGCCTACAACCCGCTATCCCTCAGCTCCAGTGGCGGTTCCGGCGGTTATAGCTACCAGATCAGCAGCGGCGGTCTGCCCAGCGGCATGAGTCTCAGCAGCGGCGGTGTTATCAGCGGTACTCCCGGTGCAGTGGCAGCACCTGGCTCCTACAACTTCACCGTGCGCAGTATGGACAGCCAGGGCTGCACAGGCACGCAGAGCTACACGCTCATGCTCATGAATGCTCTCGTGACGGTCAATCCCGCCACGCTGCCCGCCGCTACGCAGTATGTGGCCTACAGCCAAGGGCTTGTCGGCTCCGGCGGCACTGCGCCTTACACCTGGAGCTTCGGTCCTTCGGCCATGAGCGGAGCCGCCGTGTGGTGGCCGGGAGAAAGCGGTGCCGCCGAGTTGCTCAGTTCGAATCACGGGGGATTGCTCAATGGCGTCGGCTTCACCAGCGGCATGGTGGGCGAGGCCTTTGACTTTGATGGCACGAATGACTCCATGCAGGTGGCGGACCAATCCGTGATGCGTCCGAATCAGATCACCATCGAAGCCTGGGTGCGTCCGCATGATGCCACGCCTTCGGGAGACAAAATCATCATCGCCAAGACCTCGACTCCAGGCTCGCCGACGGACGGCTACGGTTTGACCCAGCCCAGTGGCTCCAGCACGGTTCGCTTCTGGGTCAACCGCCCTAGCACCGTTGCTCTTTATTCAGATTTCGTGGACGCGCCGCTCTCCGTGAATGCTTGGAATCATGTGGTGGCAACCTATGACAACGCAGCGCTTCGTATTTATGTGAACGGGGTCCAGGCGGCCGCTCAACTGTTCGACATCGCGATCAATCAATCCACGCAGCCGCTTCTTCTCGGCGGGAGCAGCACGGCGGGCACGAACTGGAACGGGGCTCTGGATGAGGTGGTGATTTACAACCGCGCACTCAGCAGCGCTGAGGTTTCCGCGCGTCGCAACATCACCATCAGCGGCAACAACGGCCTGCCTACGGGTCTCAGCATCGACAGCGCCAGCGGACTCCTCAGCGGCACGGCTACTTCGGTGCCAGGCAGCTATCCGTTCACCGCACGCGCCAGCGACTCTTACGGCGGCGTCGGTCTGCGCGCCTACACGCTCACTGTGTCCTGCGCAGTACTGGACATCACGCCGAAAACACTCGCCGCTGCCACGCAATACGCGGCGTACACCGCCACCACGCTCAACGCCACCGGCGGCGCGGCACCTTATCAGTGGGACATCACCAGCGGTGCTCTGCCAACAGGCATGAGCTTGAGCAACGTGGGTGTTTTGAGCGGTACACCGGGTTCTGCGCCTGGAACCTACTCCTTCACCGTCCGGGCGCGTGACGCGAACAACTGCGTGAGCACGCAGGCACTCAGCGTACGCGTCGTCTGCCCGGCCATCACACTTTCCCCCGCCTCTTTGGCCGATGCGCGACAGTTTTTGGCCTACAGCGCCGTGCTGATGGACGGAACGGGCGGCAGCGCCCCTTACACCTTCAGCATCGACAGTGCTGCGCTGCCTTCCGGCATGAGTCTCAGCACCAGCGGTGTGCTCAGCGGCACGCCCACCAGCGCTCCAGGCACCTACAATGTGACTATCTCCGCCTCGGACGCAAACGGCTGCACGGGTTCGAGGATTTACGGCATCGTGATCAACTGCCCCACGATCAGCATCAATGCACCGCCCCTGCCATCCGGGACGAAGGGCGTGGAATACACCGTGCAGCAGCTCACCGCGTCCGCAGGCACCGCGCCTTACACCTGGAGCCTCGTTGGTGGCACTCTGCCCGCGGGTTTGTCCCTGAGCAACGCCGGTCAGATCTCCGGCACACCTTCCGGCGCTCCGGCGACTTACAGCTTCACCGTGCGAGCCACGGATGGTGTGAACTGCTCGGCCACGCGGGCGCTACAGATCGTGATCGCTTGTCCGACGCTTTCGATGGGTCCGGTGCCGCTGCCAGCGGCGGTGCAATACGTCTCCTATAGCCAGACGCTGGCCGTGGGCGGTGGCACGGCCCCTTACACCTGGAGCCTGGCTTCCGGTGTGCTGCCCACAGGCATGACGCTTTCCAGCGGCGGTGTGCTCAGCGGCGCTCCCACCAGTCTGGGCAGCAGCACGTTCTCCGTGCGCGCCACGGACGCGGAAGGCTGCTCCACCACCCAGAGCTACACCATGGCTGTCGATTATCCGCCGATCTCCATCTTGCCGCCGACGCTGCCAGATGCCACGCGTCTCGTGCCTTACTTCCAGCAGATCACCGCCAGCGGCGGCACGGCTCCTTACTCCTACAGCAGGCTGACGGGCAATCTGCCTGCTGGCATCACGATTTCTTCCACCGGTGTCATCTCCGGCACCACCACGGCGGCTCCCGGCAACTATTCCTTCACCGTGCAGGCGCTGGATGCCAAGGGTGCGCCCGGCACGCAGCCATACACGATCACGGTGCGTTGTTCCGACTTCGTGATCACTCCTTCCGCGCTCGCCAGCGGCACCGTTGGCAGCGTTTACTCAGCCCCGCTTAACGCGGTGGGTGGTTCCGCGCCCTATTTGTGGAGCGTGGCCAGCGGCTCGCTGCCTCCAGGACTCTCTCTGAGCTCCATCGGCCTCATTTCCGGCACGCCGACGCAGGCCATGACCGCTTCCTTCACCGTCGAGGCACGTGATGCCTTCGACTGCGCCGCCACACGGCTTTACACGATGGTGGTGAACTGCCCTAGCCTGAGCATCACGCCCGCCACACTCTCCAGCGCCTACTACGGCTCTGCCTATAGCCAGCAACTCGCGGCCAGCGGCAGCACCGGGCCTTACACCTGGAGTGTGATCGCAGGCACGCCGCCTGCGGGCATCACCCTGTCCTCTTCCGGCCTTCTGTCCGGCACCTCCACGGTCTATGGCACCGCCAGCTTTACGGTGCGCGCCACGGACGCCTACAACTGCTCGACCACGCAGTCCTACTCACTTCTCGTCAAAGGTTTGAGCCTCGGGGATGTTGTGTATGAAGACACCAACTTCAACGGCCTCCGCGACAACGGCGAGCCTGGCCTCAAGGACGTGACCGTGGAGCTGTGGGACACCGGCGCGGACAACGCCATCGGCGGCAGCGGCCCCAACAGCGATCTGCGGCTGCGCAGCACCGTCACCGGTGCCCTAGGTCAGTATCATTTCGACAATCTTCAGCCCGGCAGCTTCTTCCTGCGTCTGCTCATGCCTAGCGAGCTGAACATCCCTGGCGGCAATCCGGTGAACCTCGACAACGGCATCGATAACGACAACAACTCCGCCTCACAGCCCGGCGGTCCCGGAACCCCGGTCTTCTCCGCAGTCATCGCTCTCACCCAAAGCGGCGAACCCACGGTCGATGACGGCGATCCCGACACCGATCACACCCTCGACTTCGGCCTCTTCCGGGGCATGAGCGTGGGCAATCTGGTGTGGCAGGACACGAACGACAACGGCCTCCGCGATCCGGGAGAGCCTGGCCTGGGCGGCATTGCGTTGGAACTCTGGATCACCGGCGCGGACAACCGCATCGGCGGCACGGACGACGTGCGCTTGCGCACCACCAGCTCGGCCAGCGATGGCTCCTACCTCTTCAGCGCACTGCCTCCGCTCAAGGTGTATGTTCGCATTCCAGCGCCGCCCGCCGCGCAGCCGCTCTCCAGCAGCATCACGGTCACGGCTGACAACGGCGTTGATCAAGACGACAACGGCCATCAGATCAATGGTGGCGCGACTTACAGCCAGGTCATCACGCTCAGCCCTGGGGATGAGCCAGGTGTCGGCGGTGGCACTTACGACGAGACCACGATTGATTTCGGCTTCTACAATGTCACCCCGAGCATCTATGTCTCCGCCACTCAGGCGGACAGCATCCAGACCTTTGATGCCTCCACCGGTCTTTACACGGGTTCGCTCGTCGGTGCCTTTGGCAGCAGCCAGAGCCAGGGCAATGCTGAATGGGGAGATGTGCCCTACGCCCTCGAGTTCGGCCCAGATGGCAATTGGTACGTCGCCCACTACGGTGCGAGCAACCTTCGCAAGATCAGCCCCGCAGGCGTGGATCTCGGCACGGTGCTCGACAACTCAACCGCTGGCGTCAGCCTGATCGCCCAATTCACCCTCGGCCCAGATGGAGATTTCTACGTGGTCGATGCAAACGGAGGCCGCGTCGTGCGCTTCCAGGGACCGGGCGGCACCACGCCCGGAGCGCCGATTGGAACAGCTCCTTTCACGTTCATCACGCAGAATGGCATTGAGGACATCAATTTCGGCCCGGATGGCAATCTTTACATCGTGGTGCAGACGGGCACGGTTCGTGAGGTGCGTCGTTACAACGCCACCACTGGGGCGTTGCTCAATACCATCGTCAGTGTCACCCAAATCGTGCAAATGGTGCCTGGCGGTCAGCCAATCGCCCTGATCTCCGGCATCGACATCCATGATAACACGCTCTACGGCGTGAACCGCTCCGATGGCGAGATCTTCAGGGTCGATCTCTCCACGCCTGCCGCACCGGGGCTGCCACAGCTTCTGGCCACGCTTTCCACGGCCGGTATGGGTGATGTGGACACGCGCGACATCGAGTTCAACCCCGCCAACGGCCGCCTCTACATTTCCGGCTACCAGTGGGGCAAGCCGGTCAATGCAGGTTCCTACATCAGTGGCTCGCTTATCAGTGTGGACATCACCGGTGCTCCCAACGGCACGGTTAGCATCCACGAGGTGCCGATTCCGCGTCCCCCAGGACCGAACAACGAAATCTGGGCTGGCCCGCGTGATCTTGCCATCGGTCGTCCTTTTGCACCTCTGCCGGAATCCGTCTCCATCGGCTCCATCGTTTGGAATGACCTTGATGCTGACGGTATCCAGGATGCCAGCGAGCAGGGCATTGCTGGCGTGCGTGTCGAACTCTGGCGGGATGCCGATGGCAGCACAGCGAACGGCGCTGAATTCCTCGTCGGCTGGACCTTTACCGACACCCACGGCCATTATTATTTCTCCGGCCAAGCTCCAGGTGTTTACCAAGTGCGGATTCCTGTCTCGAACTTTGGCGAAGGCCTTCCGCTGGCGGGTAGCGGTTACAGCAGCCCACTCACCTCGATCCTGGATGATCAAATCGACGGCGATGACAGCGGTCGTCAGCCAGGCGGGCCGAAGACGTTGGTTTTCAGTCCTCTCATCACGCTCACCCCTGGCGCTGAGCCTCTAGGCAACGGCACCAGCGCCGCAGAGCATGCGCGAGGTGGAGAACTCGACAACTACACCGTCGATGCCAACGGGGACATGACCATCGACTTCGGCTTCGTCGAACCCGGCATCATGGGCATCGGCAATCTGGTCTTCGTGGATGCCAACGGCAACAATCGCTTCGACGTGGGCGAGGGCCGAGATGAGGCCACGGTAGAATTGTACCGCTGGGGTGACATTCCCGGCGTCACGCAGCCCGTCGCCACCACCGTCACGACCAATGGCGGCCTATTCCTCTTCAGCAACCTCTGGCAGGGGCAGTATTTCATTCATCTTCCTGCAACGCAGTTTGAGTCCAGCGGCAATCTTCGCGGTCTTTTCAGCCTACCCGGCTATTCCACTGGGGATGATGATACGGGTGAGGACTCCATCGACAGCGATGAGCCTTGGGTCACCGGCATCAGCAGCAGTGTCATCAATCTGGTGCGCGAGGAGGCTCCCACCGACGATGGCATCGAAACCGGTCACGATTCCGCCACCGACCTGGACGACTTCAACATCAACCTCACCGCCGATATGGGTCTGTTCCGCCCCGTGGCTCTTGGAAACCTCGTCTTTGCTGACAACAACTCCAATGGCCGCTTCGATTCAGGTGAAGCCATCACTGGCGTGCGTGTCGAGCTTTACACGGACACCCAGTTCCCAGGTGTGGACCATCCGCTCTCCTTCACCACGACGGACTCGCAAGGACGCTACGGCTTCAGTTTCCTCCGCCCCGGCAACTACATCGTGCATGTGCCGGCGAGCGAGTTTGTGTCGGGCAAGCCTCTGTTCCAGCGCATCAGCATTCTCGAAGGACTCGTGGGTGACGATGATGTCGGCGAGGATGGCGTCAACAACGGTGATCCGGCCACTAATGGTGTCTCCACGCTCGTCATCAGCCTTTTCCCAGGCAACGCGCCTACCGATGACAGCGGTGAAACGGGGTTTAAACACTCCTCGGACAATCAGATCGACGCAGCGGTCGATTTGACCATCGACTTCGGTTTCCAGACGCCGGTGGGCGTTGGCAACCTGGTTTACATCGACAGCAACGTGAACGGCTTTGCCGACTTGGGCGAGGGCGTCGATGGTGTCACCGTTGAGCTGTACCGCGCCGATCAGACTCCCGGATTTGGCCTGCCGATCTTCTCCCGCGTCACCTCGAGTGGCGGCCACTACTTCTTCGACTCGCTGCCAGCGGGAGACTACCGTCTGCACATCCCGCCATCTGAGTTCGAGCCTGGCCGTCCACTTTACATGCTCGAATCCTCCCCCGGTGCTAGCAGCGTCACGGCCGCGCTCGATGACAATGTGGACGACAATGAAAATGGCTTGGATGCCCCCACTCCCTTCCTCAACGGCATCAGCACTGCCGTCTTCACCCTGGCGGTCGATGAGGAACCCACCGCTACCAGTGGTGAGGCGGGCCTGGGCGCTTTTGAAGACGACGAGCGCGACGACAACAACTTCAACCTCACCCTCGACTTTGGCTTCTCCCCGTCGAATCCGCACTCCGTCGGCGTCGGCAACCTCGTGTTTGTCGATCTCAACGGCAATGGCATCTATGACGAGAACGAAGGCATCGACGGCGTCAAAGTACAGCTCTTCGGCAGCGGTGCGGACCCGCTCACCGCCATGCCGTTGGCATCCACCATCACCAGCGGCGGCGGTCATTACATCTTTGGCAATCTGGCCGAGGGAGATTACTTCGTCTTCATCCCGCCGTCCGAGTTCGCGCCTGGCAAATCACTCTCCGGCTGGCGCTCAATCCCTGGTGACGGCTCAGACAACGGCATCGACGACAATCTTGACGAAAACGGCATCGACAGCGCCGTTCCCACAACCATGGGCATCGCCTCCGCGCCCTTCAACCTCACCCCCGACGCGGAACCGACCAATTCTCTCGGTGAGTTCGGCTCCAACTCGTTCTCGGACGATGTGAACGATGACAACACGGATCTCACCATCGACTTCGGCTTCTTCCGCTCCGTCTCCGTCGGCAATCTCGTCTTCATCGACGTGAACTACAACGGTCGCAGCGACACCGGCGAGGGCGTGGGTGGCGTCACTGTCGAGCTTTACACGGAAAACAGCTTCATTCCCTTCGATGCCCCCGTTGCCACCACCGTCTCTGCTGAGGATGGCACCTACCTCTTCAGTGATCTGGTTCCGGGCCGCTACTTCCTCCGTGTCCCGGCCTGGCAGTTCGATTTCGGCATGCCGCTTTACTTCCACGCCAGCTCTCTTGGCGTCCAAAGCGGAGATGATCATCTCGGCGAGGACGGTATCGACAACGGCAATCCTTCCTTCAACGGCATCAACACCGCCGTCTTCGAACTCACCCCGACCAACGCCCCTGTCGGCAGTCAGGAAGGCGGCCACCTCGGCTCAAGCGACGACATCGACGACTCCGCCACCAACCTCACCCTCGACCTCGGCTTCGTGCCGCAGGTCACCATCGGCAACCTGATCTTCAGCGACGCGAACAACGACGGCATCTTCGATCCAAACATCGAAATCGGTCTTGATGGCGTCACCGTCGAGCTATGCTCGAACTTGCCTGATGCCACCGTGCCCGTGGCTACCACCACGACTTACGACGGCGGCCTTTACAGCTTCAATGTGGCCCCCGGCAGCTATTTCATCCGCGTATCTGCCACGAACTTCGCTCAAGGTGCTGCCCTCGAAGGCAGCCTGCCATCATTGCCATCCGCCGCTCGCTTGCCGACGACCACCGCTGGGGATGATGATGCTGCCCAGGACGGTTACACGACGGGTTCTGTGCTCACTGACGGCGTCCGCACGCCTCTCTTCACCCTGCTGCCCGGCAGCGCCCCCACCTCTGAGGACACGGAAACCGGCTATCTGTCTGAAACCGACGACTACGCCGACACGGATGTCGATTTGACCGTCGATCTTGGCTTCTCGCCGAAGGCCATCATGGTCGGCAACCTCGTTTTCCGGGATCTGAACGCCAACGGCATCTACGACGCCGGCATTGACCTCCCCATGCCGAACGTCACCGTGCGCTTGTTCCAGCAGGCTCAGGCCGTGACAGACACCCCAGCCTCCGAGTCCGTCACCTCCGCCAACGGCACCTACATGCTCTACGCCACTTCACCGGCGGCCTACTACGTCCACATTCCGGCCTCCATGTTTGCCGCAGGTGCGCCACTCAGCGGACTCACCTCCATC
>JAPLUL010000015.1:0-58645 GCA_026397635.1 Verrucomicrobiota bacterium
CTCTTCACCGATGACGCGCTGAAATTTGTCAGCGAAAACCAAACCGCCCCCTTCTTCCTCTACTGGGCCATGGTCATCCCGCACGCGAACAACGAGCGCGGCAAGATCCTCGGTGATGGGGCGCATGTGCCCGACTACGGCCCTTATGCTGACAAAGACTGGCCGAAGCAGGACAAAGGCCAAGCGGCCATGATCACGCGACTCGACAGCTATGTGGGACGCATGATGGATCACCTCAAAGTGCTTGGCATCGCAGAGAACACGCTCGTCATCTTCAGCAGCGACAACGGCCCGCATAACGAAAGCAAGCACGACCTTGAACGCTTCGATCCCAACGGCCCCTTCACTGGCATCAAGCGTAGCCTCACGGATGGCGGCATCCGCGTGCCTTTCATCGCCTGGTGGCCGGGCAAGGTGAAGCCGGGCGAGTCTGCGCATGTCGGTTACTTCCCCGATTTCATGCCCACCGCCGCCGAAGTCGCTGGAACACCCGCGCCAGAGCAAACCGACGGCATCAGCCTGGTGCCCGTGCTCACCGGCAAAGAGCAACCCAAACACGACTTCCTTTACTGGGAGTTCCACGAAGGCGGCTTCAAGCAGGCCGCATTGTATCAAGGCCGCTGGAAAGGCGTCCGCATGGGCGGCCCAGATGCTCCCGTGCAGCTCTTTGATCAGCAAAACGACATCGCCGAGCTGAAGAATGTGGCCGACAAGCATCCCGACATCGCCACGAAGATCAGTGATTACCTCAAAATCGCCCGCACACCGCTGGCTGAGTGGGAACCGCAATGGAAAGCCGGGAAAAAATCCAAGAGGTAATCCCTTGTCTGCGCCATTTGAAGGCCGAACTGCCAGCTGTCATCGGGTTCTTCCTCACCGTTCTTCTGCGTTCGTCATTTGCCGCCGAGGCTGGATTCGATGGCTTCAGAAACATCGGCTCACGTAAGCCACAATGCTTCCAACCGCTTCACGCTCACGGGCTGGGCGGTGCCGAGTTCTTGGGCGAAAACTTGGACGCGATACTCTTCCATCATCCAGCGGAAGGTTTCGTGCTGGGATTTGGGGACGTGGGATGGCCAGCCGTCGAAGTCGGCGATGAACTGGGCTTTGTCGGCGTCTTTGGCGGGGTTGGCGAGGTAGCGTTCGTTGCGGACCTGGATGGCTTTTAAATAGCGCGGTAGATGCTGGAGCTGATCGTGAGGCGTGGTGGCGAGGAGGTCGGCGGGGATGAGGCGGGCGAGGTCTTGTTCGAGGCCGGGGTAGCGTTTGGTAGATGCGAGGAGCTTGGCGCGCTGATCGTGGATCTGAGTGAAGAGCGTCTTCACACGATGGGTGACTGCAGGGAGATCGCGGCGGACGGTTTCGCAGAGCTCGAAGAAGCGTTTTTCAGTGAGTGGGAAGACAGGCTGTAGGCGCAGCATGTGCGCGAGGATGTGCTCGTGGGCCTGGGTGCTGAGATTGGACGCTGGGGCGGCTGTGGGCTGGATTTGAGTGAGTGCGCCGAAGTGATTGGCCACAGGTGCTTTGGAAGCGGGTGCGCTGATGCTGCGGAGTTCTTTGGGAAGCCAGAGTAGGTCTTTGGCGAGCGTGTTTTCGGCGAGCTTGCGAACGGCGGCGGGTGTGCCGCGTGCGGCTTCGTCTCGGGTGCGGAAGAGACGGACGTCGATCTCGCCTTCGCGCAGCACGAGACCGAGATAACCGAGGATGGGTGTGCCGTTGAGTTCTTCGACGAGGAGGGTCTCGGGAAGATCACCGAAGGACCAAGATTTGAGCGCGAAGCGTTCGACGCGAGGCAAAAGCTTCTCCCAGGCATCCGAGCGCACGTCCTGCTTTTGCACGCTGCTGCGGATGGCATCGAGATCGCGACTGGAGGCGATGACGCTGTTGTTTTTCGGGTCGAGAACCTCCACGCGTGGCTGCAAGTGTGCGGGCAGGCTTTGCGGTGGCCAATCCTCGGCGCGGACGTGGATGCGGTAGCGGCGTGTGATTAAATCGGCGAGCGCGGTGAGGAAGTCATCGCGCCCAGGATCGAAGGCTGCGGCGATTTCGCGCCCTTTCGGGTCGATGGGCATCAACTGGCGGCGGATGACTTTTGGAAGCGCACGCAGCATGACGTTGGCGAGTTCTTCGCGGTTGCCGGGCACCATCCATTGAACTTGGCCGCTGGTGAGATGACCGGCGAGCTGTGCGGGGACTTGTACGGTGACGCCGTCGCTTTCCTCGCCGGGTTTGTAGTTGTAGGTGACGGGCAGTGCGGTGTTGGCGAGCGAGACTTTGTCCGGGAACTGCTGTAGATCGCACTCGAAGTCTTCGCCCGCAGTGAGATCGGCCTCAGTGGCGCAGAGGAAGTTCGGCTGCTCGTCGAGGTGCTCTTTGACGAGGCGGTTGAGGTCGGGAATGGACGAGACATTCTTGATGCGCTGGTCGTAGAAGCGGAACAGTCGCTCTTCGATGGCATAGACGCGGTTGTTGCGCACGCGGGTGAGCATGGTCTCGATGCGCTGTCGAAGAATGTTGTTGTGCGCGTAAAAGCGCAGCGTGATGGGCACCTCCTGGCTGTCGATGAGCGCGGCGCGGATGAACATCTGCGTGGCGGCAACGGCATCGACTTTGAGGAAGTCGATGTGCTGGCGCTTCACCTCCAGCCCGTGAATGAGCGTGCGCTGCGTGACGAGGACGCGCCCAGATTTGAGGTTCCAATGCGGCTCGCTGTATTTGTGCGTGCAAAGATGCGCGCCGAGTTCAGCGATCCAGTTCGGATCAATCTTCGCCAGCGTGCGTGCGAAGAGCTGCGTGGTCTGCACGATCTCGCCCGCGACGATCCACAGCGGCTGGCGGCCTTTGTCCTGGCCGGGCTTGCCCCTGCTGTTCTTCTCGCGGCGCTCGTAGAGATTCGAGCCAGGGAAGACGGTCACTTCGCGATTGCCAGCCGCCTTGTAGAGGTTGCGCTCTTCCTTGATGGCGATGTGACCGAGTTGCGCAGCGAGGATGCAGCGATGGATGGCGTCGTCGAGAGTGAGGCGCGGCGAAGAACGCTCTGAATGAGGCAAGGGAATGGGTGGCAAAGCAATAGACTCATTCCTTGGCCTTTCATCTGTCTTTAAATCGTCCCTGAAGCAGTCGCAGAGCTGGTTCCAAACGTCGCACCACTCCTGCATGCGGGTGAAGGAGAGGAAGTGAGAGCGGCAGAATTTGCGCAGTGCATTGGTGGTTCCGGGGGTGGCTTGCCAGATCTTGAGCAGCGTGAGAAAGTCGGACTCGGGTGCGGCAAAGGCTTTGTGTGCGGCGTTGGCGAGTTCGCGTTTCTCTTCGGGGCGCTCGCGTGGATCGGGAATGCTGAGGCCGGCAGCGATGATGAGCATCTCGGGCAACGCTTTCTCCGTGCGTGCCTGCAACAACATGCGGCCCAGCGTGGGGTCGAGTGGCAGGCGGGCGAGTTCGCGCCCGAGGGGCGTGAGTTCGTGCGTTTCGCTGAGTGAGCCGAGCTCGTGCAGCAGATCGTAACCGGCGCGGATGGCGGCGCTGACGGGCGGATTGATGAAGGGGAAGTCTTCGATCTCGCCGAGCTTGAAGGCCTTCATGCGCAGGATGACCTCGGCGAGGTTCGCACGCTGAATTTCCGGCATGGTGAAGCGGTCGCGCTTCTCAAAATCCTCCTGCGAGTAAAGGCGGATGCAGATGCCGTCCTGCACGCGACCAGCGCGGCCGGCACGTTGGTTTGCGCTGCTTTGTGAAACCGCCTCGACGGGCAAACGCTTCGTGCGCGTGCGTGGATTGTAGCGGCTGATGCGTGCGAGGCCGGTATCGACGACGTAGCGGATGCGCGGAATGGTGATGGAGGTTTCCGCGACGTTGGTGGCGATGACGACACGGCGTTTGCGCCCCGGTGAGAAGATGCGCTGCTGCTCCGCCGACGCCATGCGACCGTAAAGCGCGAGCACTTCGAAGCCGGCTCCGAGTCTGCCATCGAGAAGATCGTGTGTGTCGCGGATGTCGCGCTCGGTGGGCATGAAGACGAGCACATCGCCGTCATCGGTCTCGATGAGTGCATTTTCCACGGCGGAGACGGCGCCGTCGATGAAACCGAATTCGTCTTCCTCGGTGACGAGCGGCGCATAACGAATCTCGACCGGATAAAGCCGCCCTGAGACCTCAATGATCGGCGCACCGCCGAATGCAGCCGAAAAGGCTTCGGTGTCGATCGTCGCAGAGGTGACGAGGAGCTTCAGGTCAGGCCGTTTTTTCAGCAAACCGACGAGATAACCGAGCAGAAAGTCGATGTTCAGGGACCGCTCGTGGGCTTCATCGAGAATGAGCACGGAGTAGGCCCGCAGCATCGGATCGCTCTGGATCTCGGCCAGCAGGATGCCGTCCGTCATGAACTTGACGCGCGTGTCGCGGCTGGTGTCGTCGCTGAAACGCATCTTGCAGCCGACTTCGCGGCCCCAGGGCACATTCAGCTCCTCGGCGACACGTTTGGACACGCTCATCGCCGCCACTCGCCGCGGCTGCGTGCAGCCGATCTGGCCGCGCACATCATGCAGTGCTTCAAGGCACATCTTCGGCAGCTGCGTGGTCTTTCCAGAGCCTGTCTCGCCTGCGAGGATGACGACCTGATTCTGTCGGATGGCCGCAATGATCTCCTCACGACGCGGCGTGATGGGAAGATCGGGCGGGTAGTTGATCTGAGGCATGGGACGGAGCGGGCGCGGATGCTACACGCATGCGCTCGTCTTGCAGCCACTTTGAACGCTCGTCAGATCGAACGTGGCATTTCGCCACGTGGGGTGAATGGGAGGTTCTGCCGAGGCACTTTCGCCCCGGCTTTGATCCAGTTGCGCAGCGTTTCGACCTCCTGCTTCGAGATTGCATGCCCCGATGGAGGCATGGCACCAGGGAGGGTGTCTGGGAAAGTGACGACCTGGAAGAAGCGGCTCAGCTCGGGTTTACCGGCTACGATCCAATTCGTGCCGATCAACTTCGTCAGCGCCTGCGTGTCGTTGATCGGTGGCATGGTGGAGAGGCGGTTCTCGCCGTGGCAATGCACGCAGTTGGTTTCGAGAACGACACGCACAGGGGCGAAGGCCTGCTCATCCGCAGGATTCGTGGGGGTGGACAGGCAACTGGTGAGCAGTGCGACCAAGCAGTAAGCGGGGAGAACGGAGGACTTCATGACGCAGGATGCCTGCATTTCCTGATCTTGAAACCGCAATGCTTGCGCACGGATTGGCTTCACTCCTCGCCCTTGAAGTAGTCTGCCTCCGCCATCTCAAAGACCTTCCGCTGGGGTTTGGTCATCCATTTGCCGGAATCGGGGTAGTGAATCACATCCGCCTGCGGCTGGTCGGCGATCACGAGGTAGGTGAGGTCTTCGGAACCGGTGTTGATCAGCTGATGAGCCGCACCTGGAGGAAAAACGAGGTAGTCACCGGCCCTGATCGCTTCCTTGCCTTTGGGCGTGCGCATCTTGCCGCTCCCACTGAGAATGTAGTAGCCCTCCCATTGCGCGGAATGCTCGTGGAGCGGGAAATTGATCTTCCCAGGCGGGATGCGGTGGATTTCGAGGTCAAAGGGGTGACCACCGCCCCAGGTGCCGATGTCTTTCTGGCCGCCTGCGGCCATCGAAAGCGATCGGCGGGCGAGGCAAAAGGTGCCTTGGGGGGAGTTTTGCGTGGTCCAGGGGAGCTCGTCGGCTTGGGCGCGGTTCATCAGGAAAGTTGTAGCACGGTGGAGGATGTATTTCTGGGCGAGAAGGAAATTTTTGTGTCCCAGGGCATCCAGACTTGCGACAGTGGTGTTTTCGGTCCAGTTAGAATCATTCCAATTCTAATTCTAAATCGCCATGCCACCTTCAACTCCACGCGCTCCCGCCAAAGCCTCGGGTTTGGACTGCCGCCTCGCCGTTCTTGGGGCCGATGTGCGCCTGACACCCCACCGCCGTGAGGTTTTCGATGTCCTGGCCGCTTCCACGGACCACCCCACGGCCTACGACATCCTCGACCGGGTGAAAAGCCGCGCCCCCCACATCTCCTTGGCAACGGTTTATAACTGCCTTGAGCACCTCACCACCCACGGCCTCATCAAGCAGGTACATCTCGAGCGCGGCCAGTCCCGCTACTGCGCCAATCTGCACGAGCACGTCCACTTCCACTGCGAGACCTGCGGCAAGGTCATCGACGCCCATCCGGCCACCGACTTCGACCCCGCCAAGTTCTGGAACCTCCCCAAAGGCACCCGCGTCACCCGCACCGACCTCGCCATCCACGGCACCTGCGATGCCTGCGCCTCTAAATCATAATCATTTCCCCTCCCTCATGTCCCTCGAAATTAAATCCCTCCACGCCCAGATCCCCGGCCGCGAAATCCTCAAAGGCCTCAATCTCACCATCAACCCCGGTGAAGTCCATGCCATCATGGGCCCGAACGGTTCTGGCAAAAGCACTCTGAGCAAAGTCCTCTGCGGCCACGAAGACTACGAAGTCACCAGCGGCGAGGTCCTCCTCGATGGCGAAAACATCCTCGACATGGCCGTCGATGCCCGCAGCCGCGCCGGACTCTTCCTCGCCTTCCAATACCCGCACGAAATCCCCGGCGTCAGCAACGCCAACTTCCTCCGCGCTTCCTTGAAAGCCCGCCTGCCGAAGGGCGAGGACATCGACGCCGTGAAGTTCTACAAGCAGCTCTACGCCCGCATGGACCAGCTCGAGATGGACCGCAGCTTCACCAGCCGCAGCGTGAATGAAGGCTTCTCCGGCGGTGAAAAGAAGCGCAACGAGATCCTCCAGCTCATGATGCTGGAGCCGAAATACGCCATCCTCGACGAAACCGACTCCGGCCTCGACATCGACGCCCTCAAGATCGTCTCCCGCGGCGTGAACGCCATGCGCAGCGAGAACCGCGGCTTCCTCGTCATCACCCACTACCAGCGCCTGCTGAATTACATCCAGCCCGACATCGTCCACGTCCTCAAAGACGGCCGCATCGTCAAAACCGGCGGCAAAGAGCTCTCCCTCGAACTCGAAGAACGCGGCTACGACTGGGTGACTGAGGAGACGCTGGCGAAGGCGGCTTAACCGCCAATCACGATCATGAAACCCTCGGTGTACATCGAAACGACCATCCCGAGCTACCTCGTAGCCCGGCCCAGTCGTGACATTGTGCTGGCTGGGCATCAGCAAGCGACGCGTGACTTCTGGAGCTATCGCCGCCACGAATTTGATCTCTTCATCTCGTCTTACGTTCTCGAAGAATCACGCGGTGGTGAGTTGGAAATGGCCGAACGACGCCTTCAAAGCCTGCAAGGCATCCCGCTGCTGCAGGAAACGCCCGAGTCGGGTGCGCTCGCGTTGCGTTTGGTGGCCCGACTCGGCCTCCCGCAGCGAGCGGAGGCCGACGCCTACCACATCGCCATCGCGGCAGTGAACAGAATGGATTTCCTGCTCACCTGGAACTGCGCGCATATCAACAATCTCCACATGCTCCGGCGCATTGAAGAAACCTGCCGTGATGCTGGTTTCGTGCCGCCAGTCATTGGAACACCGGAGGAGCTTATCTAACCGCCATGAACTCGATTGAAGATCCCATCGTCGCCGAAATCCGTGCCAATCGTGAGGCTATCTTCGCCAAGTGCGATTACGACCACGACAAATTCAACGCCTACATGCGTGGGGTGAGCGAGCGTCTCAAACAAGAAGGCTGGGTCTTCGCCGACCGCCCCATCGTTCGCCGCAAATCCGTCACCTGCGAGGCAGGCACGACCGAATCCTTCGTCGTCCGCGAGGATCCACCCTCATCGACTGAGCACTAATCACTTCTGACTACTCACCTCTAACTATTCACTTTTATGGTCTCCGCCCCCGACTCCACACTCGACCTCCCATCCGCCGTCGAAAACGACATCTCCGACATCCGCGTCGATAGCGTCGGCGATTTCACCTTCCCCGAGCGCAACAAGTTCGACTCCGGCTTCGGCATCACGTCGAAGACCGTCGATTACATCAGCGACGTGAAGGACGACCCTGATTGGGTGCGCGAGTTCCGTCACAAGGCGCTCAAAGTTTTTCAGGACAAGCCCATGCCCACGCATTGGGCCACGAAGGATCTGGAGAACATCCACTTCGACGAATTCCGCTACTACCTCAGCGACGGCCAGAAACCGAAGCGCTCCTGGGACGACGTGCCGGAGGACGTGAAGAAGACCTTCGATCGTCTCGGCATCCCTGAGCAGGAACGCAAATTCCTCGCCGGTGTCGAGGCACAGTATGACAGCGAAGCCGCTTACTCGAACATCAAAGCCGCCGTCGCCGAGCAGGGCGTCATCTTTGTGAACAGCAGCGAAGGCCTCAAAGAGCACCCCGAGATCTTCAAAAAGTGGTTCGGCAAAGTCATCCCGACTGGCGACAACAAATTCTCCGCGCTCAACAGCGCCGTGTTCAGCGGCGGCTCATTCATTTACGTGCCACCCGGCGTAAAAGTAAAACACCCGCTCCAGGCCTACTTCCGCATCAACAGCGAGCAGTTCGGCCAGTTTGAGCGCACGCTCATCATCTGCGATGAAGGCAGCGAAGTCATGTACATGGAAGGCTGCACCGCGCCGAAGTTTGAGACCGCCACCCTGCACAGCGCCGTCGTCGAGCTCGACGCTCTCAAGGGCGCCAAGATCCAATACGTCACCGTGCAAAACTGGAGCAGCAACGTCTTCAACCTCGTCACCAAGCGCGGCATCGCCATGGAAGACGCCGAGGTGCGCTGGATCGACTGCAACATCGGCAGCCGCCTCACCATGAAATACCCCGGCGTCATTATGAAAGGCAAACGCGCCCGTGGCGAGGTCATCAGCATCGCTTTGGCCAACAGCGGTCAGCATCAGGACACCGGCGCCAAGATGGTCCACGCCGCTGACGACACCACCAGCAACGTCATCAGCAAATCCATCTCAATTGGCCAGGGGCGCTCGACGTATCGCGGCCTCGTCCACATCCCGAAGCACCTCAAAGGCTGCAAAAACAACACCGAGTGCGACGCCCTGCTCATCAACAGCAACAGCCACACCGACACCTACCCCGCCATCAGCGTCCGCGGCAATCAGCACAGCACCCAGCACGAAGCCAGCGTCAGCCAGGTCAGTGCCGATCAAATCTTCTACCTCATGCAACGCGGCCTCTCCGAAGCCGAAGCCATGAGCTTGAGCGTCAACGGCTTCATCAATGACTTGGTGAAGGAGTTCCCGATGGAATACAGCGTCGAGCTCAAACGCCTCATTGATCTGGAGATGGAAGGCAGCGTCGGCTAGCCGCAGGTGCGGAATGACGAAACCAGAATGATGAAGGCCGAACAGATGCATTTCGCCAGTGGGCATTCTAGTCACGCGCCAGCGTCGTGGAGTGCGTGCGGCAAGCCTTGGCGCGACGCCGCTGTCGAACGTCTCCTGACACTCGTTCGCCTTTTTCGCCCCCGACGGCGGTGCCGCCGATGCGAGGCTTCGCCCTCGCATCTCTGTCACCGCACTCCACGACGCTCTCGCGCCTTCGCTCGCTGGATCAGCCTATTTCCACCTTCGGACTACGTCATTCATTCCTCATTCTGAATTCGCCATTCGTCATTTTTCGTCCTCCCATGCCCCCTGAAGCCTCTTCTACCTCCACCGGCCTCCTCGCCATCGCCCCGACCGCTCACTCCGTCGCACCCAGCTGGTTCTCCACTCGTTCCACCGCCGCGTGGACCGAATTCCATTCCTTGCCGCTTCCGGGTCTCAAGGACGAAAACTGGCGCTACTCGAACGCGAAGAAGATCGAACTCGCCGACCACGCGCCGGCCAAAGCACCGTCTGCCGAGCAGTCCAAAGCCGCGCTCGCAGCCACCGAAGGCCTCAAAGAACGCGCCGCACGCTTTGTTTTCGTGAACGACACGCTCGTCGAATCCGACACGAGCGGTCTTCCCGCCGGTGTGGTGTGCGTGAGCTTTGAAGAAGCCCTCAAATCCCACGAAGCGGCCCTGCAGCAGCATTTCATGAAGGGCGAACAAGCTCTGGGCTCGAATAAATTCGCCGCGCTGCATCTTGCGCATGTCAAAGCGGGCACCGTCATCATCGTGCCAAAGAACGTCGTCATCGCAAAGCCGGTCGAAATCTTCCATTGGGTCGTTGGCGACCACGCGGCCATCTTTCCGCACACGCTCGTCGTCACCGGTGACCACGCCGAAGTCAGCGTCGTCGATCATTACCGCAGTCTGGAGGGCGAAGGCGGCCTCAGCATCGCCATCGCCGATCTCGTCGGCGGCAGCGGCAGCAAGATCACCTACGCCGCCTGCCAGGAGCTGGCCGATGACGCCCAGGCGCTGCATCTTTCCAGCATCACCGCCGGACGCGATGCCAGCGTGAAAAGCTTCCAGGTGCAGCTCGGCGCGTCCTTCAGCCGCAGCGAAAGCGTCAGCGATCTCGTCGGCCAGGGCGCCCGCAGTGACATGCTCAGCGTCTCTTTGCCCATCGGCGAGCAGATCGTCGATCAGCGCACGCTTCAACGTCACAAAGCCCCGCACGCCACCAGCGACCTGCTTTACAAAAACGCTCTCTACGGCCAGTCCCGCAGCATTTTCAGCGGCCTCATCATCGTCGATGAAGGCGCGCACTACACCGATGCCTACCAGACCTGCCGCAACCTGCTCAACAGCAACGAAGCCGAAGCCACCAGCCTCCCCGGCCTCGAAATCAACGCCGACCAGGTCAAATGCAGCCACGGAGCCACCAGCGGCCCCATCAGCGACGAAGAACTCTTCTACCTCAAGGCCCGCGGCATCAGCGACACCGAAAGCCGCAAGCTCATCATCGAAGGCTTCCTCGCCGGCGTGGTGGAGCGCTTTGGCAACAGCGAACTCCTCGACACCCTCGTCGCCCGCATCGACGAGAAGCTTGAGCGGGCGGTTTGATCACCGCCCACAGCTCTGACCGTCCATTGGCCTGTTGTTAACATATCACGTCGAAAAGTGCCGTTGCTTCAGGATTGGGACCCATTGCCGCGTTTCTCCTGGGCCATGAAATCTGTTTCCGCCTTGCTGCTCTTGCTGGTTCCGCTCATTACTGCCCAGGCAGAGAGATGGAAACTGGATGACGCGAAAGAGTCCATTCAAGTTCACGGCAGCGTTAAGACTGCTGATGGCGCTGTCGGCCAAAGCCTGGTGCTGGATGGCAGCTCCGTCATCGAACTGAAGAACACCGCACCGCACAACGGCCGCTTCACCGTCTCCGTGTGGTTCAATCCGTATGTGCTCGAAGGCTCGCAGCAGATGATCGTCGGCAAAAATCGCTATTCGCTGAATGAACGCCAGTGGGGCATCACCATCGAACCGGATGGCAAAATGAAGGCGCACTTGAAGCAGGACGGCTGGAGTGAGATCTTCTGCGAGGAGCCGCTCAAAGCCGGTCATTGGCATCTGGCGTCCCTGACGGTCGATGCTGGCAAAGCAGCGCTTTTTTTGAATGGGAAGCCCGTGGGCGAGGTGAAGCTCAAGAAGCCCATTCCTGCCACTCAAGCATCCATCACACTCGGTGGCATCTTGGACGATGAAAAAAAGCAGCAGCAGTTTCACGGCGCACTCGATGAGGCACAGTTCGAGCCTCGTGTCATGAGCGCTGAGGAGATCGCAGCGAGTTATCGGCCCATCACGGCCACCCACGAGTTGCCGAAGCCCAAGCGGGCGGATTTCCCGCTCTGGGATGATTCGCAGAAACTCGCGGAGGCCAAGGACTTGCCCGTGCTCGACGGCGTCGAGTTTCACGTCATTAAGAAGTGGGATAAAGAAGCCGACGGCTACACTTTCCTGCATGGAGTCGGTCTTTGCTGGCACAAGGGCAAGCTCTATGCCTCCATCGGCCACAACAAGGGCGATGAGAACACCGTGACCGAGGAAGCGCAGTATCGTGTGAGCGAGGACGGTGGGAAATCCTGGAGTGAGTTGCGTGTGATCGACGCAGGCGAGGAGGAGAACCTCGCGGTGAGCCACGGCGTCTTCGTTTCACACGGCGGGAAGCTCTGGGCCTTCCACGGAGCCTACTACAACCATATGGACCGCATCCACACACGCGCTTACTCGTTTGATGAAGAGAAGGGCGAATGGGCAAAGCATGGTGTGGTGCTCGAAAACGGCTTCTGGGCGTTGAATCAGCCGGTGAAGATGCGCGATGGAAACTGGATGATGCCCGGCATCAGCGCTGGGCCTTATTCAAACACCGGCAGCTTCCCTGCCGCCGTCGCCATCAGTCATGGCGATGACTTCACGAAGTGGGACTTCGTCAGCATCCCGGTCCATGAAGGTCTAAAGATGTGGGGAGAGTCGAGCATCATCGTGGACGGCCCCAATGTGCTCAATATCGCCCGCTACGGGGCCAAGCCGCTCGCTTTGATCGCGAGGAGCACCGACGACGGTCGCACCTGGAGCACCATGGGTGAAAGCAACCTGCCCATGACCACCTCCAAGCCTGCGGCGGGCGTGTTGAGCACTGGTCAGCGCTACCTTGTCTGCACCACTGCCGCGAACAACGGGGGTAAACGTTACCCGCTCACCATCGCCATCAGCGAGCCCGGCAAAGAGGTCTTCAGCAAAGTCTTCGTCATCCGCTACGCTGAGCAGAGCGGCCCGGGTGAATCGAATCCGAAGTCCTCATTGAGTTATCCCTGTGCCACCGAGCACGACGGCAAACTGTATGTCGGCTTCTCCAACAACGGCGGCCGCAAAGGCAACCTCAACAGCGCCGAGATGGCGGTGATTCCAATTGATCGGCTGAAGTAACCAGCCGGGACGTCAAAGGTAACTTCAATTTCGCCCGCACGATGGTTTTGGGCGCTTCAAGAGTGATGAGGGCGTTGGTGGGTTTTGCAGCAGACTGTGCCTTGTTAGCGACTTTGCGATCTTGGGCGGACGTCTGCTGGCCTTCGAGCGTGGCCACCTGCGCGGAACGTAGCGCACGTGAAATGCGGCCGGGGTGCCGGGATCGCAGGCAGCTTTTGAAATGCCCAAGCTCAGACTGGCTGTGTGTGTCTGGACTGACGACGGGCGGCGCGGAGGACGGCGGATTTCTGTGCGTCTTTTCGACCACGCAGATTCAGCGCCTCGCGGCTCGGCGTGCGGTGCCAGTCGGCTTCGAGGGTGCTTGCAGTGAGTTCGTGATCTATGCCCCTCTCTTCGGTGAGGTAATCGAAAAGCACCTGGGCGATGACATGCAGCGCGATCTGATGTGTGCGTCGCAGTGTGGTGTGCAGCCAGTCGCTGAAGCGAAGGAACTCGGCGAAGGGCGAGGCGGCGTTTTGCCACAGCACTTTCAGCGTGGCGGTGAAGTGGCCGCTGTTGGCGATGATGTCCCAGTATCTCGCGAAGCGGCGCATGCGCTGCATGTCGGCAAAGGGGATGTCTCGTGTGGACAAGATCTCATACGGCGGATGCGGCGCGTAGATCATGCGATACTCCTCATCGTGGCGGACGATGGGGGTGCCACGCAGCCGTTTGAGGATGCCAATTTGAATTTCCTGCGGTCCAAGACGCACGAGGCGGTCAAAACCGCGCCCGAAACTCTCGATGCCTTCACCGGGCAAACCGACGATAAGATCCGCGTGAATATGGACGCCCGTTTCTTCTCTGAGGAAGCGGAAGTTGTCCGCTAGACGGTCCAGATTCTGTCTGCGGCTGATGTTTTTCGACGTGGACTCATCAAAGGTCTGGATGCCGACCTCGAACTGCACCGCACCCGCCGGAAATTTCTTGATGAGCCCACGGAGTTGCTCAGGCAGACGATCCGGCACCATCTCGAAGTGCAAAAACAGCCCTTCGCGCCAGCGATCGAGGAAGAATTGCAAAATCGCTGAACTCGTCGGCAGATGCAGATTGAACGTGCGATCCACAAACTTGAACTGCGTGGCCCCCCGATCCAACAGCCGCTGCATCGAGGCCAGAAACGCTTCCGTTGGGAATGCGCGGACAGGAATGTCGAGTGACGACAGACAGAACTCGCAGGTGAACGGACATCCGCGTGAGGCTTCGACGTAGATGACGCGGTTCTTGAGGTCTTCGTCAGTGTAGAGCTCGTAGGGGGAGGCGAGTTGTGTGAGCGCTGGCAACTCGGCCGCGATGATGTGCGGCAGACACGCCTGTCTGCCTTCTGAGGCTTCACAGACATGCGTGTCTGTGTCACGCAGCAGACTGCGGCATACGTCCGCGAATTTCACGTCCGCCTCGCCGGTGATGACATGATCCGCCAGCGCCACGATGTCCTGCCCTTCCGTTTCATACGAGACTTCAGGCCCACCGAGGATGATGATCAAGTCTGGGCATATGCGTTTGAGCAAGGCGACGACCTCCGTCGTCTGCTCCACATTCCAAATATAGACGCCGAAACCGACGATGCGTGGTTGGTGCGTGAGAATGGCCTCCACGATCTCCAGCGGCTGCTGGTTGATGACGAACTCGGCTATGCAGGCGCGATCCTGCAGCTCCCCCAGGTTCGCCATGAGGTAGCGAAGGCCGAAGGAGGCGTGGATGTATTTGGCGTTGAGCGTGGCGAGGACGATGTCCGGCATGGGCGGCCATACTCGCCGAATCTCCGCGCACGGCTACTTCTTCTTCCCTTTGCCTTTCTTGCCACCGCCTTGACCAGCATTGCCCTCCATCAAATCGGGCAGCGGGAGGTAGTCCCAGTCGAGGATCATTTTTTCGGCGAGGGCGGCGCGGAGTTCGCGCTCAGTGGCGGCAAGTTCAGGTTTGCCACTGAGGTTGTTCAGCTCGGCGGGGTCGGTTTCGAGATCGTAGAGTTCATAAACGGGGCGCGGTGTGGTGAAATAGGTGGCGACCATTCGGGGCGGGAGTTTTCCAGCGCTGTTGGCGGCCTGCATTTGCTGCCAGGCCTGACCTCCGGCGGAATCGACGGGCGCATACGGTATCCAGGGCGTGCAGTTGTAGATGAACTTGAAGCGATCACTGCGCACGGCGCGAGCGAGGTCGTAGCCCGCATTGGTCATGTTTGCCTGCACGGGTGCGGAGCCATGCGGGCCGCGTTCGACGAAGAGGTGTTTTCGCGGCGTGTGAGCGTCACCTTTGAGCAGCGGCAGGAAACTCACGCCGCTCATTTTCGGGCCTGCTGCGAGCCCTGCGGCATCCAGCAGCGTCGGCGCGAGGTCTTCGCCGCTGATGAGGGCACGCGAATCGCCGCCGGGCTTCACGACGCCGGGCCAGCGGACGAGGAAGGGCACGTTGGAGCCGGGATCGTAGAGGGAGCCTTTGCCGTGCGGCATGGCCATGCCGTTGTCGCCGCAGAAGACGATGATCGTGCTGTCCATCAGGTCGCGCTTCTTCAACTCGGCGAGCACGGTGCCGACGGTGCGGTCCACGCGATTCACCTCGGCGCAGTAGTCGGCGAGTTGCTCGCGCACGCCGGGAAGATCGGGCCAATGTGCGGGCACTTTCAACGAGGCGGGATCAGGCCGGAACTCGGCGGGCGCATTCCAGGCGTGATGCGGATCGCTGAAATTCGCCCACATGAAGAAAGGTTTGTCTTTTGGCTTCTTGTCGAGAAAGGCGGCGAGCTGACTGGCGACCTCGCTGTCGCCGCAAGTGTTTAGGAAGTCCACGCGGTCGATGAAGGTCTTCAACTGGTGCTCCTGGAAGACTTTCGCAGCTCCTTGGCCGATTTTTGTCGCTCCGTCGAGATGAAAGCTGCGCCCGCACACGCCGGTGAAGTAGCCGCCTTTGTCCCGAAGCAGTTCCGGGAGCGTGATTTCATCGCGCGGCAGCGGTGCCGAAAATCGCGTCATGCGTGCGGCAACGGGCGAGCGACCGGTCATGAGTGTGGCCCGCGAGGGCACGCACTGCGGTGCGCCGGTGAAGAAACGATGAAACTTCATGCCCTCGGCGGCGAGCTGGTCGAGCGTCGGTGTTTTGACGTTCGTGCTGCCGTAGGTGCTGAGGAACGGGTAGCTGTGATCGTCGCTGAGAAGGAAGAGGATGTTCGGCGGAGTCGAAAATGACGAATGCTGAATGAGGAATGACGAAAGGAGGATGAACAGGAGCTTCATGGTGGGCGCTATAACGCGGAGACTGAGGTCATCTTCCGATTGGAAACACCGTTGGCCGCTTCATGATGGCCCGCATGATTCAAACACACCGTTTTGTCGTTACCGCGCTGGTTTGCCTGCTGGCTGCCGCCGTTTCAGCCGAGGAGCCGAAGTGGGTGCCGCTCTTCAATGGCAAGGATCTGAGCGGCTGGACGCCGAAGATCGCGAAGCGTCCGCTCGGAGAGAACTTCGCGAATACCTTTCGTGTCGAGGACGGCATCCTGAAGGTCAGTTATGACGGCTACACGACGTTTGATGAGCGGTTTGGCCACCTCTTCACCAATCTGGCTTACTCGCATTACATCCTGCGGTTGGAGTATCGCTTCAGCGGCACGATGATGGCCGACGCGCCGAAGTATGTGAACCTGAACAGCGGCGTGATGCTGCACGCGCAGCCGCCGCAGAGCATGCGCTTTGACCAGGGCTTCCCCGCGAGTCTGGAGATGCAGTTTCTGGCTGATGAAGGCAAAGGACCACGCTCCACGGCCAATCTTTGCACGCCCGGCACGCATGTGGAGATGGGCGGACAGCTCGTGACCAAGCACATCGTCAAATCCAGCGCGCCGACTTTTCCGGCGGAGGAATGGGTGAGCGCGGAGGTCGAGGTGCGCGGCAATGACGAGATCATTCACCGCATCAACGGCGTGGAAGTGCTGCGCTACCAGCGTCCGCAGCTCGATCCCACGAACAACAACGCTCCGGCGACCGATCAGATCGAACTTGGCGGCAATCTCATGCTCGGCTACGGCCACATTGCTCTGCAAGCCGAAGGGCAGCCGGTGTGGTTTCGGAAGATCGAGCTGAGGTCGCTGGAGAAGAAGTGATCAAGGCTTCAGTACAACCGGAGTGCTCACCATCGCATCTCGCTCGTCGGTGACGCTGAGATACCAGGTGTTCGCTTCGGAGGGCGGCTTCGGAGCGGTGATCTTGTAGATCTTGATGATGGCGTCGTTGGTGGATGGGGTAATGTCGAAGATGGCAGCCGGAACCGTGACCCATTCGCGTTTGGAGCGCAGGCCGCCGTCCTTGGTGTAGTGCAAGGCGGCGCTTTTCAGCTTGATGGGAGACCTGGAGTTCACGTTGACTCGCACCGTGTCACCGTCGATGCGCGGCTGGCCGAGAATGGGCAAGGGTTTGCTGTCGCGGCACTTGGAATCGATGAACAGCCCGATCTCCTGCGGTGCCCAGCCGGGCGGATGGCCGTGGGGCATCTTGACCTGGATGCGCATGTGTTTTTCGCCAGGGACGACGTTGTAGCTCTTCATGTAGCTGTCGAGCACGTAGTGGACGTCGTTGGTGCCGTTCACAAACATGATGGGCACGCGGCAGCGCGGCAGGAGGCTGCCGGGATCGTATTCCTTCACCCACTTCGCCTTGTGGTCGCCGAGCTTGTCGATGCTGGGTTTCTGCACAGACTCGCCCTCATGAAGGAAGCCGCAGCCATAGACGGGCACGGCGGCTTTGAAGCGATCATCCAGCGAAGCAACGAGGCAGGTCGTGTAGCCACCCCAACTGATGCCAGTGACGGCCGTGTGCTCGGCATCGACTTCCGGGAAGCTGCGCAGCAGCGTATGTGCGCGCATCACACTCGCGGCGGCGTGGAAGGGCCAGTCGTCGCTCGTGTCGGTGGTTTTGATGCAGTCGAATTTTTCAGGATGGCCGTGCGGCGGGCCGCCGTTGGGCAAACGCGTGCGCGTGCCGCGATGACCGTTGCCGATGGCGATGCCTTTGGCGTCAAACTCCACCTCGGGTGGGCGCGAGCCATTCAAATCCATGGCAATAGCCGCGTAACCGCGTTCCGCCCACAACTGCACCCACTCGGCAAACGCTGTGCCACCACCGCCATGAATACAGACGACGCCGGGGAATTTGGTGCCAACCTTGGCCTTACCGAGGGTGATCGGGGACGCATAAAAGGCGAATACTTCGGTGTCATGCCCTTGATACTTTTCGCCGGCATAGGTCAGCGAATGAATCGGCTGATCCTGCCGCACCCAATTCATGGCGGGCACGTTGTTTTTGAGCGCGTCGAGATTCCAGGGCCCCACCTGCTCGGCGGAAAGCGAAGGACTGAGGGCGGAGAGTGTGATGACAGCGGCGAGAGGCGTGAACTTCATGGCGGACGAGAAAACGCAGCCCCGCGCTGAATTCAGCGTCTTTTTTGAAGCGCCCGTCAGAGTCCAAAACCAAACTGCCGCCGCAAGTGACTGTCGGCACTCGCGACGGCGGTTGTTTAGAGCAACGGAGAGCTGGACCGCTCTCCGTTGGCCTTCTTTAGACGATCGAGAACGTCGTGAGCAGCTTTTTTCTCGAAGCGCATGGCCTCGTAGCCGTCGGCTATGCTTTGCCAGCACTCGTCGCGGCGGGTTATCTGCTCATCGAAGTCCGCGTCCCCGTGCATGTCGGTGAGCGCCGCGACTCACTCCTCGCCGTCAAACACGGCGAGCTGAGCTGGGAAAAAGTCGCTGCGTGGCGACGAGAGCTGCACCGCGACTTTGAGCAAGCACTGGCAAAGGCGAAGCTGCCCGAGAGACCGGACTATGAGGCGGCGAATGCGTTGCTGGTGCAGGCGAGAAGGCAGGTGGTTTGATGGCGCCCAGCACCTTGAATTGCCTGCGAAAAGCGGCAGGAGCCTGCCGCAGTCCAAGCAGGGCCTACGCATGAAATCGAAAACTGAATCCAGCAGCTCTTGTTTCTCCCGCAGATTCAGAGAGGTGCGCCGTTTTTGTCCTGCCTGACGAATGCGGCATCAGCCCCCTCACCTAACCTCTCCCCGCGTCATGTGGTAGATCATGGGATCACCCATCGCGGGGAGAGGGACTGAAAAAGAGAGCGGTTTCGATGCAAGCGAGGGACTGATAGCGCTGCCTAGCTGGAAGGCCGGCTTTCAATTCCCTCTCCCCGCACACAGTCTGCGTTGGGTCTGTTTTGTCTCTGCGGGGAGAGGTTAGGTGAGGGGAACTGTCACCATCTCAAGCCTAGCGAACGCACGCACTGCCCGGATGAACCGCATCTGCGGCAAACCATTTGTCTATTGTCTTGAGACCGAGGGTGGATTTTGGGTGCATAAGCCCAACAGTCCAAGGTGCTAGGCACATCATCGAAGTTGCCGCTATTCCACCGCAATCGCTCTCCAACCCGTAACCTGGCAAGGCATGGCAAATGGCATCGAAGAAACATGGCCGACGCGTTTGCCATCCGAAATCGCGGCACGTCTGCCAGTCATCTTGGATGATCCAGAGGGTTGAGAGGAATCGCCTCTGCTCGCGGGCACGAGCGTATGGCGTGAGTGGTGATCGCTTCGCTGAAGATCCGGCCTGCGTGTATCACCCGAGGGCGTTTGCACGGTTTGGCTGACAACGGGAGCAGGTGCCAGCGAGTCTGCCTCTCTCGATAGCGACCAGCATGGCTAAAAGGGTTACAGCAGTCTTCCATTGCAGTGGGAACGACCTCCTCACTAATACATATTCATAAACTATTAAATATAACCAAATAAGAATTAATAACAAATATATTATTAAAAAATAGTAAATATTTTAAATTGTATGGTTATTCAGCTTATTTTTTTCCAACTAACACATGGGTTAATCATTTGATGATCTTATGAGTGTCTAAACACATAGCACTCTGGATTAAATAACTTAAATTTCTGTGATTTTTTTCTGGTAGGAAATCACTCAATTGGATAAACCTTTTTTCCAAGGATAACCCCACCCAAAGCCATGTCCATCCGCCTCATTCAAGGCCACCGCCGTCTGATCGCTTCAACGATGCTTCTTTTGATGTCCTTCTGGCAAGTCGCCCAGCCGCTGCACGGGGCTACGTTCTTGTGGACCGATGCGGCGGGCAATACCAGCGTGGGAGTGAACTGGTCTGGCGGTGTTTCGCCGAACACCATGAGCGTGGCAGGGGATATTTTGAACTTGAACAACGCCCTCACGGCCCCGCGCACGGTGACGCTGGATGGTCTGGTGACGGCGGGGACGTTGAATATCGGGGATACGACGACCACGAATGCCTTCACGCTCGCGGCGATTACAGGTGGGTATTTGACTCTGGATGACACTGATACGACGACCGAGATCATCAAGTCGGGGAACGCGCTGGACACCGTCTCGACGGGTATTCAGTTCAATGACACACTGGCGATCACGAACAACTCGACGGCCGGCAGCTTGACGCTCTCGGGCGCTTTGCGCTCGGTGACTTCGGACATCACCTTCAATGGCACGGGCGCGCTCGCTGCGGGTTCGATTATCGCCTCCGGGGTCATTTCCACGGCGGGGAATCTGGTGAAGAATGATGCGGGGATCACGCGACTGACGGGTGCCAACACCTACACTGGCGCAACCACAATTAACGGCGGCACACTTCAAATCAGCAATGCGGCGGCGCTTCCTGCGCGTTCGGCCGTTACGGTCGCGGCGGGGGCGACGTTGGACTATCTGGATACAGCCACGACCATTGGCTCCTTGAGCGGGGCGGGCATCATCAACAACAGCACCGCAACTGCCGCGAGGATTTTGACGATCGGTCGTGACGACACCAGCACGACCTTCACGGGCCAATTTCTTCCAACCACCATTGCTCGCATGGCCATCACCAAAATCGGGGCAGGCACGCTGACTCTTGCCCCTACACTCGCCAGCACCTACACGGGCAACACCGTTATCAATGGCGGCACGGTTAACCTCAGCTTTGCCAATACCGCTCTCACGAGCCTGCTGGCAGCCACGCCGCTCCAGATTACTGGTGGTAACTTCACCCTGACCGGCAAAGCTGGCCTCGCTGCCGACCAAACCCTGGGTGCCTTGACTGTCGGGGCGACGGGCGGGTCGATCACCTTAGTGGCGGGCGATGCTGCGGGCACCACACTGCGCACGGGAGCTGTGACGGCGACCGCGTCGGGCGGAGCGCTTCTCATCACGGCTCCGGCGAATACTACCTTTCAAATGGGCACCAGCTACGCGGCCGCCACGCTCAACAACCGTATTGTTTTCAGCAATGGCACAGCGAATACCTTTAACTGGGCGGTCAATACCGGCGTAAACACCACCACAACGGCATTTGGTGCTTACACGGCTCTTCCCATCGCAGGTGGGGGAGCCAACACCACGGCGTACAATCTCACGGCGAGTCAGACCCAGACTACGGCGGCTTTGGTTGGGCGATCAGTCAAGCTTGGCTCCACTTTGGGCTCGGCTCAAACCTGGGACTTGGACACATTTAATGCGACCCTGGGTGGCACGGCGACAGCATCTCCAGGCGCGATCCTCATCGATGGCACCGACGCTTGGAACATCAACGGTAGCACGGGTGTCCTCGGACAGGCGACAGTCGCTGGCGGTGATTTGATCTTCCAGCAATACAACACGACCAATGCCGTCACGGTCAACGCTGGAATCGCCAACGGCGCGGGGGCACTCAATCTTGTCAAAGCGGGTCCTGGAACGCTCGTCCTCGCCGGCACAAATACCTTCACGGGTACGGTCTTCGTCGATGGCGGCATATTGAGCTTTAACAATGTGACCGCCGCAGGCGCAGGCAGCCTCGGCAACGGCTCCACCACGGCGGTGACCATCCGCGACGGTGCCACGCTGCAATACACCGGACCCACCGGATTGATCAGTGGTGCGGCAACCACGGCGGGGGCGCATACCTACGCCCTTCAGGGCGGCAATGCGAACATCGACGTCGCCCTCGGCGGGACCGAATTGACCCTCAACGGTGTCATCAGCGGTGCGGGGGGATACACGAAGTTGGGACTCGGCACGCTGACCATCGGGGCAAGCTCGACGTTCACCGGGCCTCTTTTCATCAATGCGGGCACCGTCAAGGCTGGTGGGAATATTAATGTCAGCAGTGCTAGCAGCCCGGTCACCGTTGGTGCTGGTGGGACGCTCGACATCAACGGCACGGCTGGGAGCCAAACAACAACCATTGGCTCCCTAGCTGGTTCTGGCACGGTGTTAAACTCCAACACCACTGCCAAAACGCTGTCCGTCGGCGGTGACAACACTTCCACGACCTTTGCGGGCACTTTTGCACTAGGCGGCGTGGCCGGCAACGTGCTGATCAAGATCGGCTCGGGCATCATGACTCTCACCAATGCCACCACCAGCGCCTGGACGGGTGGCAACAATGTCAATGGCGGCGTGCTGCGCCTCGGGGCCAGCAATACGCTCAGCAGCACGGGCACCATGAACATCGGTCTTTCCACCGGCCCCGCCGCTTTGGAGCTGGGGGCGGGCTTTAACCAGACCCTGGCGGCGCTCACTTTCTACGGCACGGGAGCAGCGGCTACGACGCAGGGCAATGTGCTTATCGGCAGTGGATCTACACTGACGGTCGGTAACATCACGGTCAACAACACTAGTAACCCCCTGGGTGCCGCCATCTCCGGCGCTGGCACCCTGTCATTAGGCGCGACGACGAGAAACATCAACGTGGCGGACAGCAGCACCGTCGCTCCTACAGCGTCGGAGTTGACCATCTCGACGCCGATCGCCTCGGTGGGGCTTTTCGGCATTACCAAGCAGGGGGTGGGCAATTTGCTCCTCTCGGGTAACAACACTTACACCGGCACCACCACCATTGGCGGCGCAGGCGGCACCACCACGCTGAGTGGGGACAACACCGCGACAACGGGTGCGGTAACTCTGAACTCCGCCACCTTGATCCTGGACTACAGCAGCAGCCCCAGCACCCGGAAGATGGGCTCAGGTTTGTTCAGCGCCTTGGGCGGCACCTTGATTCTAAATGGAAACACCACCACCGCCTCCTTGGAGACGATCACCGGAAACACGACCTTTGCCGCTGGTGGCCGGGTAGCGATCACCCTCAATCGCGCCGGTCAGGATCTGGCCTTGAATCTCGGTACCCTCACCCGCGCTGCCAGTGCAGGCACGGTGCGTTTCAATCTGCCCACCGGCACGCAATCCTCGACCCATGGCATCTTGACCTCCACGGCGGTCGATGGGGCCACGGGGTTCTTGGGCACCGGTGGTGCTTGGGCCACGGTCAATGACGGCACTGGCACCTTCTTCGCCACGAAATCAGGGAACAACATCGTCGCCGTCAGCCCAACGGCGGCTCCCACGATTACTTCCTGGACCGCCGGGCAGAATGTGACCGATTCCACGGTTTACATCGGCACGCTGGATGCCGAGACCGCCATCAACAGCCTGCGTTTCAACGCCTCGGCGGGAGCCTCCACCGTGGCCCTCACCCCGGGCGGCCTGCTCCGCATCGCCAGTGGCGGTGTCCTTCAGACCAGCAATGTTACTGGCGGCGTCTCCACCATCAGCGGGGGGCGCCTGGAGTCCAGCAGCGGCAGTGAACTCGTCTTCACCACCGACAGCACCACCCAGCGTTTGGACGTCAGCTCCACCATCACCGGTGCCTCATTGATCACCAAGACCGGCAACGGCACCCTGCGTCTCAGCGGGAACAACAACGCCACAGGGATCGTCTCGCTTCAGGCGGGCACTTTGGAACTCACCGGAGGCAGTGCCCTGGGTGACACGGCTGCCGTCACGCTGACGGCGTTGGGCGGTGGCACGCCCACCCTGAGCCTCCTGGCCGGCCTGACGGAGACCATCGGCTCCCTCAGTGGCGGCCAAACGACGAATACCAGCGCCGCGGTGAGCCTCGGTGCCAGTTCCACCCTCACCATCAACCAGGGTGCAGACCTCAGCTACACCGGCGCACTCATTGGTGACGGGACCACGACCTTGGTCAAGTCGGGCACCTTCGCCCTGGCGCTGGACAATACCTCCGCCGCATTCACGGGGGCTCTACGAGTCGATCAGGGGACTGTCACCCTCAGTGGAAACCTTGGTAACCTCACCGGCCTCACTTCGCTGGTCTTGAATGGAGCGGGAACGCTCCGTCTCAACTATGCGGACAACAACAGCGGGGACCGCATCAACAACTTGGCCCCCGTGACCCTGAATAACACGATCTTTGCTACGGGCGGAGGTCTCCGGATGAACAACACTTCGGGTGCGACCCGGAGTGAGACCATCGGTGCGCTCACGCTTGGAGCGGGTCACAATTCCCTCTGGGTGGATGGAACGAACACGGGCAATTTCACCACCACGATGACCTTTGCGTCGCTCGCCGCAAACAATCGCGCCACCTCGCTAGTTGTGGGCCGTAGCCTGGGCACCCTGACCGCTGCCAACGAAAGCCGCATCATCTTTACAGCGGCTCCTACGGCCATCGGCGGCCCAGGCATAGCCGGAACGACCAATATCAGCATCGTGCCGAATCTCATCGGCGAGGCCACTGCGAATGCCCCAGATGCCACCAACGTGGGGAACAGCTTCGTCTCGCTCGGGAACGGCACCGATGGCGTGCGCCCCTTGAATCTGACCACGGAGTATCTCGTGGATCAGGCGGCACCGGCGACGGGAGCAAACAACCTCCGCTACACCGCCACCAACGCGATCACCACGCCTGCGGCCATCAACGCGCTCGTGCTCGATTCGGCCACCGGGGTGGCTCTTACGGGTTCCGCGAGTGCCATGGACATCGGTTCCGGTGCCATTCTGGCGGCGGGAGCCGGGGCACACAGCATCGGCACCATCACCGGACTCACCACCACGGCCGCCACCTACTACACCTACGTCACCAACTCCGCTGGATCGCTCACGCTGACCACGCCGTTGACCACTGCCGTGCCTTTGGCCAAGTCCGGGGCGGGCACCCTCATCCTCAACACCGCCAGCCATGCCTTCACGGACCTCTTCTTCAACCAGGGCGTGGTGCAGGCCGACGCCTTGAACAAACTCGGCAGCGGTGCCTTCAACTTCCACGGCGGCACCCTGAAATTTGGCGCTGCCTTTGATCCTTCCACCAAGACCGTGACTTTTGGGGCTGGCGGGGCCGTGTTCGACACCACCGGGTTTGACATCACCTTTGCCAATGCCGTGGGCAACAGCGGCACCGGCGGCCTGACCAAGATCGGCACCAACAACCTTACCCTTTCCGCAGCGAACACTTTCACGGGTGCAACAACGGTGAGCACGGGCCGCCTGATCCTCGATGGCGGCGCAGGACGCCTCTCCAACACGGCGGGCTTGGCCCTAACAGGCACTAGCTCCCTCCAACTGGGCGGCACCACCGCGGCCAATCAGACCGTGACGGAACTCGTCGGTGCGACGGGGAACTCCATCGTCGGCGGGAACGCCTCGGTCTCCACCCTGACGGTGAATCAAGGAACCTCCACGACCTACGCAGGGTTCATCGGTGGAGCGGGAACCAACGAAAACAACGTGGCCTTGGTGAAGACGGGCGTCGGGACTTTGACCCTCACCAAGGCTGCCAATCCATTCACCGGCGGACTTACGGTCAGGGCTGGCACCCTTTCGAACAATGGGGCCAATGCAAACAATACTGCCTTCGGCGCTGGGACCATCACTCTAGGCGACACTTCCGGCACAGCGGACGCCACCGTCTACTTCTTCCACAGTGGAAACTACGCGAACCCGATTACCGTCGCTTCTGGGAGCAGCGGTGCGGCAACCATTATTGGTGGCGCAACAACTGGAAGTCCCAATCTTAGCGGCGGCATCACGCTGAACAAGGATCTCATCCTTACAAAGGAAGCAGGAACCACCGGCACATTCACCGTCTCGGGTGGCATCACTGGAACGGGGAACCTCATGATCAGCAACAATGGATCCACCGCCGTAACCAACCTCACCACAGTGGCAATTAATCCCACGGGCTCCATCACCAACAGCGGCCTCACTACCGGCACCACCACCATCAGCGCTAACATCGGCAGCAACGTCACCAGCATCATTCAAAGGAGCGCCACTTCAAACATGACGCTGAGCGGGGCCAATATCGCCTTCACTGGCGGGATCTCGGTGAACGCTGGCACCCTGAACCTCACCGGCGGTGCCACCACGGCCCCCACGCCCAACGCGCTCACGGTGGACGGCGGTGCCACGCTGAATCTGGTGAACACGGCAGGTCAACGTTTCAATCTTGGAAGCGGCACGATCAACTTGGGTGCTGGGTCGGGAACCACGACCCTGAACTTGGAACTCGGCCCCATCGCAGGCACGCTTTACGACAGTTTCCTCACCACGGGTGCCGCGACCACGGCGGGTGCGGTGCAGTTCAACATCACCAATGTCGGCATGACCGCCGGCACCTACAACCTCCTCCAAGCTTCCAGCGGTCTGAATGGTGCGACTTACACGTTCGGAACGCTGCCCGGCGGGTTTGCCTACTCCTCGGCCTCGTCGGCCACCTCGGTGGACCTCATTGCGTCTGCGCTGACCAGTCTCTTCTGGCAGGACAGTCAGGGTGATGGCAGGTGGAACACGCTGACTGCTCCAATGAGCGGTCTGAGCAACTGGTCCACCGACTTGGCGGGCGCGGTGAACGCGGGTGGCATCCCCGGGGCGGGCAGCGTCGTCACTTTCAGTTCGCAGGCCTTGACGGTCGATTCCCCGACCACCGCGACCACCCTGGAGACACCTTTCTCGATCGATAGTCTCGTTTTTAACAACCAGACCAACAGCGGAGCCATCACGGCGATCACCATCGCCCCCGGTGCCGCCGGCACGCTGACGCTGGCACCCGCGTCTTCGGCCAACGGCATCAACGTGCAGACGGGGGCGCCCGCCTCCATCGGTATTAGCGCCCCCGTGATCCTCGGTGCCGCCCAGACCTGGACGGTGGTCGATGCCCTCTCCACCCTCAGCGTGAGTGGCATCGTCAGCGGCGGGGTTGCGAACTCGAATCAGGTGTCCCCCGGGTCCAATACCTCCCTGACGATCAAAGGCAGCGGCGTTGTCGATCTCACCAACGCCGCCAATACCTTCACTGGCGACATTTTGGTCGATGGCGGCACTTTTCGAGTGGACGATCTCGACGACTGGGGTGGGCCGACAGTCGCTAGTACGACTTCCAAGACCATCACCCTGGATAATGGCGGCACGCTCAATGTCTCTGCCGGGACCCTCAACCCCGGCGCTCTCACCACTACCTCTTTCAAGCTGGTGCAGATCGGCAGTGGGGGAGGCACGATCAACATCAACAGTGGTGCGACCTTGCAACTGGACGACGCCGGTCAACTCTTCGGCAGCGGCACCCTGACCAAGAGTGGATTGGGAATCCTGGCCCTGCGCAACCAAGGCACCACGTTCGGGGGATTCGCTGGAATCATCGATGTCACAGAGGGCACTCTCCAGGGCTCTGGCGGAGCGGGGTTCAATTTCGGCACCACAGCTGGCGGCACGATCATCCGTTCTGGAGCGGCGTTGAACCTCAATGGCATTGCCGTGGGTGAGGCCGAGCCTCTGACCATCTACGGCCTTGGCCTCACCGCCACGCCGGTTGGGGCCATCACCAACAGCAGTGCCACAGCTGCCAGCTTTGCCGGACCCGTTACCCTTGGGGCGGACAGCACGATTGGCTCGAATGCCGCTGGCGGTATCACGCTTTCGGGTGCGATTGACGGTGCTTTCAACCTCACCATCAACAACCGGGCGGCTGGCGGAATGACCCTGTCCAACATAGTCGGGGGCGTGAACAATACTGGCACCATCAGCAATGTGGGAATCGGTGCAGGCATCACGCTCATCAGTGGAAATATCGGCAGCAATGTCACAGACGTCATCCAAAACACTGCCACTTCCGCGCTGACGCTGAGCGGCACCAACACCTTCACCGGTGGTGTGGATCTCATGGCGGGCACCCTGACCCTCGGCAGCACTCGGTGCCACGGGAGGTGCCCTCACCATCACGGGCGGCACCACTTTGAACAGCAGCGTGGCCAATCTGGTGAATGCGAACAACAACGCCGTTGTGATGAATGGCGATTTCACCTTCACCGGCACGCAGAGCCTCAACCTCGGCACTGGCGTGGTTTCCCTCGGCAGCACGGTGGGAGCACGCCAGATCACGGTCACGGCCAATACGCTGACACTTGGTGGTGTCATGTCCGATGGCACGGCCACCGCCCTGACCAAGGCGGGTGCGGGAACGCTGGTTCTTGGAGCTAACAACACCTATACAGGTGCCACAGTCATCAGCGCTGGAACCCTTCAACTGGGCACGGGCGGAACGACGGGGGCCATCGGAACAACCCTGGGCATCGCAAACAGCGGCACCCTCGCGATTAACCGGAGTAACACGGTGACCCAGAGCACCGACCTCGGGAACATTACCGGCACCGGCGCGGTGAGCCACATCGGCACCGGCACGACGATTCTGGATGGCACGAACACCTACACCGGCAACACCAGCGTCACCGGCGGCGGCGCCTTGAACCTCACTGGCAACCTCACGGGCAATGGAACCGTTACCGCGGGCTCCCAGCTCAACATTGGCAATACCGGCACTGGCAACTTCAATCTAGGCACCGGCGGCAGCATCAGCAACTACTTCACCTTTGCCGGGGCCAACGCCGCCAGCGCCGTGGCCATTTACAACCAAACCGGCGGCACCGCCAATTACACGCGCAACGGGACGTCTGACAACATCAACTACCTCTCCAACAACGCCACCGGTTACGGCTACCTGAACATCACCGGCGGCACCACCAGCGTCCTGGGCCGCTTCGTGGCCGCGAACTTGGGCACGGGAGTGGTCTATGTCGGTGGCGCAGGCACCTTCAACATGCAGAACAGCGAATGGACCATGATCTCCAGCAACGGCGGAGCCAACGCCCTCGGCCAATGGACGGTCGGCCCGGGTGGCACCATCGACCGCACCGACGCCACCAATCTCACCGGTCTCTTCCTCACCGGAGCCGGACAATACGGTGTCATCAATGTCGCCGGGGGCTCCTTCACCCACGGCGTCGGAGCGAATGCGACCCTGCGCTTCGGCAACGGCAACGGAGGCAACAATAACACCGCTCTCGTCAACCTCGCTCAAGGCACCCTCACCATTGGCGCTAACATGAGCCAGAGCGCAGGCACCAGCACCAACCAAAACGTTTACTTCGCCTTTGCCGGCGGCACCCTCAAAGCCGCGAACGCCCTCAACGCCGCCCTGCCCGGCACCGTCACCGGCCAGACCGTGGTCAGGAGCCTCTTCGGTGCCATCGACAACACCGCCGCCACGGGAGACGCCTCCCAAGACTTCACCGGTGGCCTCACGGTGGACACCAATGGTTTTGCCGTCGGCATCAACCAGTCCCTCGCGGCAGCCACCGGCGACGGCGTCGCCCAGACTAGCCTGAGCGTCACCGGCGGCAGTGGTTACATTGGTGCGCCGGCCGTCCAGTTCACCGGCGGCACCCTTGCTGCTGGCGGCTCACCCGCCTCCGGCTATGCCTTGATCAGCGGCGGTGCCGTCACCGGCATCGTCATCACAAGCCCCGGCCAATACACGGTGGCCCCCACCATCACTCTGACGGGTGGTGGGGGCACGGGTGCCAGCGTCGCTGTGGGCACCCTGGTGGCCAACTCCAGTGGCGGTCTCACCAAAGTGGGTGCGGGCACCCTCACGCTCTCTGCTGCCAATACATACACAGGCGGCACCACCATCAACGCGGGCACCCTCGCTCTGGGGATCACCGATGCCCTCTCCAGTGCTGGCAACGTCACCATCACTGGCGGCACCTTTGATGTCGCTACCTTCAATGACACCGTTGCCAACGTCTCGCTCCAAAGCGGCGGCATCAGCGGTTCCACCGGAGTGTTGACCTCGACCGCCAATTACGACCTGCGCAGCGGTACGGTGAACTTCAGCGGAATCGGCGGTCTCGCTGGGGCAGTGGGACTGAACAAGACCACCCCTGGCACGGTGATTCTCTCAGGGGCCACCAATGTGAACTCGTTCAGCGGCACCGTCAGCGTGACCGAGGGCACTCTTGCGTTCTCGACGAGCAATCATCTCGGAAATGCCTCCGCCACCAACACCATTACGTTGAACGGCGCCACCCTCAACTACACCGGCTCCACGAGCATCAATCTGGCGGCGAATCAAGTCATGACGATCGGTGGCAGCGGCGGCACCCTGAACGCGGCGGATGCCGGTGGCACCCTGAACCTCCTCGGTGGTATCACCACCTCCACGGCGGCCAACTTGACCAAAACAGGCCTTGGCACCGTTTCCGTCACGGGCTCCACCAATCTCAATGGCGGCAACGTCACCGTCAGTGCGGGTGTGCTGAACGCTGGCTTCACCGCCAGCGGCCTCGGTGCCATCAATGTGGCCAATGGGGGCACCCTCAATCTCTACGATGGAGCCACCACCACCATGGCCATCTCCGGCCTCACCCTTGCCAATGGCAGCTCCCTCGGCTTTGACCTCAATGCACCGACGGTGAATGACATCCTGAACCTATCCGGCACCGCCGCCGTCACCCCTACCGTCTCACTGAACTTCAACAACCTCGGCGGCCTCGCGGTGGGCACCTACGACCTCATCAACGTCACTGGCGGCACGCTCACCGCTACGGACTACATCCTCGGACTCGCCCCATCCGGCCTGAACTACAACTTCAGCACCACCAACGCCAACCAGACGCTCCGTCTCACCACCAGCAACCTAAACCTCGTCTATTGGACTGGCGACCAGGACGGCAACTGGAACACCAACAGCGGACCGGGCAACACCAACTGGGCCTCCAATGCCTCCGGAGCGACCGAATTGGGCACGCTGCCTGTCGCCGCCGATACGCTCGTCTTCAGTGCGACCAACGCAAATGCCCCAGCGGGGTTGGTTGCGACCAGCCTCAACAACGGCGGGGTGACAGCGGACAGTCTGCGTTTTATCAGCGCACCGACCACACCGGCGACCACCGCTGTGACCATCGCCTCCGGAGGTGCCAGCGGCATCCTGACCCTCAATCCCGCCAGCTCCAACAACGGCATCTCCGTGGCTGCTTCGGGGGGGGATGTCACCATCTCGGCACCCGTCGTGGCCCAGTCCAACCAAACTTGGGAAGTGGACGGCACTTCTCCCTCCTCTCTCACCGTGTCCGGCGGCGTCACCTTCACGGGCAGTGTAACCAAAACCGGCGCAGGTGTCCTTACCTTGAGCGGAAGCAACAGCGGCGCGGGCGGCCTCAACCTAGCCACGGGTACCCTCGTGATCGCCAACAACAACGCCCTCGGCACCGGCACCTTCACCCTCGGGGCCGGCACCACCCTCAACACCGGAGCCGGAGCCATCGCCAACGCAGGCAACAACGTGCAGAACTGGGACGGGAACTTCACCTTCACCGGCACGAACCAACTGAACCTCGGCACAGGAGCCGTCACCTTGGCTGACAACGTCATCGCCACCGTCTCCGCGCAGACTCTCACCGTCGGTGGTGCCATCGGCGACGGGGCCTCCACCTTTGGCCTCACCAAGGCTGGTGCGGGAACGCTCACCCTGTCCGGCAACAACACCTATGGTGGCCTGACGAACCTCTCCACAGGCACTCTGAACCTCAACGGGAACAACTCCGGCGCGGCAGGCGGTGTCACCATGGCCGGCAGCACCAATCTCAACCTAGGGCACGCCAACGCTCTCGGCTCCGGCACCTTCATCATCAACGGAGGCATCCTGAACAACACCTCCGGCAGCAGTATGACCTTCGGCTCGAATGTGGCCCAGGCCTGGAACAGCGGCTACACCTTCACCGGAACCCAGAGCATGAACATGGGCACTGGAGCCGTCACCCTGGGCGCTACCACCCAGATCACCACCACCGCCAACACCCTGACGGTCAATGGGGTGATCGACGACGGGGCCAGCACCTTTGGAGTGACGAAGCTGGGTGCCGGAACGCTCTCTGTCGGCGGCCTCAACACCTACGGCGGTGCCACCGTCCTTGATCAGGGCGCTCTCATCTTTACCACCGACCAGGTCCTCACCGCTGGCACGAACAACCTCACCTTGGGAGCCGCCGCGGGCAGCACGGCCACCTACTCCTTGGACCTCACCGGAGCCAGTGCCCAATTCGGCGGAGCGATGCTCGTGCAGACCAGCAACGCCACCGCCAACACCATCAGCATTGGCACCGGTGAAAGTCTCCGGGTGGATGGTGCGGTCACCATCGGTTACAACTCCGCCGGCAATACGACGACCCACTTGAGTCTCACGGGCGCTAACGGCACCTTCAAAATCGGCGACGTTGGAGCGCCCACCAACTTGAACTTTCAGTTGGGCAACGGTGGTACCGCCAACATCAGCAACGCGGGCACCCTGGATATGAGCGGGCTGGCCACCTTCTACGCCAATCTCGGCGCTGGCACCTTCCGGGTCGGCACTGGCGGCACGGGGGGCAACGCAGTAGCGGGCTCGACACTCATCCTGGCGAACACCAGTACCGTCATCGCTACCACCATCTCCTCCGATTCCCAGGATGCAACCGTCACGCAGGCCATCAAACTGGGCAGCGGCACCAATGAGTTCAACGCCACCACCATCACCATCGGTGGTTCAGCCGGGCGCGCGACGGGAACGCTCGACTTCAATGCCGGAACCGGAACCCTCAAGATTCGCGCTCTCGACGGCGTCGGCCGCGCCGCGATGAATGTTCAGAACGGAAGCGCTGCCACCGGAGCCAGCCTTTTCGGCACCGTGGATTTCATCAGTGGTGACGCCGGCGTTCACACCGTTGACCTGCTGCTCGGCACCTTGGCTGTCGGTGGCCGTAGCGCGGGAAACACAGCGTCGGGAACCGGTGTCTTCGCCTTTGACACAGGAACCCTTGACGCCACAACGGTGAACATCGCTGCCCGAACGGGGACCACACTGACCACTGGAAACGTGTCAGGCACCGTCACCATCGGCGGGACCTCCTCCACGATTGGCACCATCACGATGGCGACCAACAGCGTCGCACTCACGACCGGGAGTTCGACCGGAGATGCCACTGCCATCCTGAACATCACCGGCGGAACCAACAGCATTAACGTGGTGACAATGGGGGTGAATACGGTTGCTGCTGGTTTCGCCACCGGCAGCAACACCGATGCCACGATCAACATCACCGGCGGCACGACGACCGTGAACACCACCTTCACGATGGGAGCCCAAAACTCGGCTCTCAACGTCGCGACCACTGTGAACACGGCCATTTCAACGCTGAACATCAGCGCAGGATCGCTCACCCTGGCCGGTTCCACCAACCTCACCATGGGACAGGCCACCTTGGATGCAGAGAATGCAACTACCTCCAGCATCAACATCACCGGCACGGGCTCCCTCACCGTCGGCGGCAACATCCAATACACCGACGCTGCCCTCGGCACTGAAAACAACACCGTGACCCTCAATGGCGGCGCCCTGGACATGACCAACGGCAACATCGGAGGAGCAGGTGGGACCGGTGCCGGAGCGGGTATCGTCACCTTCAACGCGCAGTCCGGCAGATTGCAAAACCTCGCCCAGCTCAATAATGGAGCCGGTTTGACCAAATCCACCGCAGGCACTCTCATCCTCGAAGGCACCAACGCTTACACCGGCGGCACCACCATCAGTGGCGGCACCCTTCAGGTGGGCGGTGGCACCATCGGTGCTGGCGGCTCCGCCACAGGCACTCTGGGTGGTGGGAACATCAGCAACAGCGGCACCCTCACCATCAACCGCAGCAACAGCTATACCGTCGCCAACAACATCTCCGGTGCCGGGGCCTTCATTCAGGCCGGTGCAGGCACCACGATCCTCAGCGGCACCAACACCTACACCGGCAAGACCACGGTCAGCGCAGGGAAGCTCTCCATCGACGGCGAAGCCCGCCTTGGTGCGAACCCCGGCACAAGCACAGGCGACCAGCTCACCCTCGCGGGCGGCACGCTGCAAACGACCGCCAATCTCACCATCGACGACAGCAATCGTGGCATCACCGTTTCTTCAAACAGTTCCATCGAGACCAACGCTGGCACCACCGCCACCATCAGCAGCACGATTTTGGGTAGCGCGAATCTCACCAAAGAAGGAGATGGCACCCTCATCTTCACGGCTGTGCAGACGGGCCACACGGGAACCGTCACTGTCAATGCCGGCACTTTGGGCGGCGCAGGCGGCACAGGTGGTGACCTTGTCATCAACAGCGGCGGTAAACTGGCGACGGGCACCAGCCCTGGCCTCTTCACCGTCACCGGTGCGCTGACCATCAATTCTTTAGGAACTCTCTCCAACGAGATCACGGGTGCCTCCGCCAACGGGGCGGCCACCGTGCGTGCCCAGATGGATGCCAACAACAACCTGCTCGGACTCGTCGGCTCCGTGCCTTCCGGCTGGGAGATCCAAAACACCACGCTGCATGGTTTCACGCTCGTCAGCAGCCTCGGCTCCGCTCCTGTGATCAACGGCACAGTCTCGCTGCTCGGTGGCTACAGCCCCTCCTATGGGGATGTGTTCGATCTCATGGACTGGGCTTTTGCGGGCAACATCACCGGCACGCCTGCTTTTGACTTCAGTGCCATCACCTTGAACGCCGGACTGGCCTTCAACACCGACCTCTTTGCCAGCAACGGCATGATCGTCGTGGTGCCCGAGCCTTCCCGTGCGCTGCTCCTCCTTCTCGGCCTCCTCGGCCTGGTGATGCGCCGCCGCCGCAAGTGAGTCGTGAAGCCTGAGTCACCCCTCAATGGACGCCCCGGAGATTCTGGGGCGTTTTCCTTTTGCGTGTGGCCTACTTCTTGTATGGCGCTCTTTTCACCTCCTCGACGACGGGAACGTCCTGATTCATCGCGTCGAAAGCGGCTTGGAGGCGTTTGAGCTCGTCGGGGTGCTTGGAAGCCACATCGACCTGCTCGCCGGGATCGTTCTGAAGATCAAAAAGCAGACCTTTGGCACCTTTGACCCCGGTTTTGAGTCCAGGGGGAGCATCGAGGTTGTATTGCTCGAAGGGGGCGAGAATGGTCACGCCGTCAGGGAGGCGTGGATCGAGCCATTTGCCATCGGGGCCGGGTTTGAGATTCATTTCACGAGCGGGCAGCAGGTGAAGCTTCCAGCGGGCGTCGCGAATGGTGACGAGTTGGGGGCCTTGATGACCGAAAACGAACTCGTGGGGTGATTTCCCTTTTCCACCGAGCACCGGCATCAAATCGCGACCATCGAGCACGCGGTCATCGGGCATCTTCGCGCCGGTGGCGGCGAGCACGGTGGCGAAAAGATCCATCATCACGGCCAGTTCACTGCTCACCCGACCGGCGGGGATCTTGCCAGGCCAGCGGGCGATCATCGGCACGCGGTAGCCGCCTTCCCAACTCGTGCCTTTCATGCCGCGCAGACCACCGCAACTGCCGCCGAACCACGCGCCGTTGTCGCTGCTGAAGAGGATGAGCGTGTTTCCATCGACGCCATTTTGCTTCAACGCATCGAGCACCGTGCCCACGCTGTCGTCGAGATCGAGCAAGGCATCACCGTAAAGCCCTGCGCCGCTCTTCTGGTAGTTTTTCTCGGCCGCGGCGAGTGGTTTGTGCGGCATCGCCTCGGCGAAGTAGAGGAAGAAGGGCTTCTTCGCGTTTCGCTGGATGAAGTCAGCGGCGCGTTTCGCGTAGCGGGTGGTCAGCGTGGCCTGCACGACGGGATATTCGGCCACTGCGGTGCCTTGGAGGACCTGCACGGGGCGCATGTCGTTCGAGTAAGGAATGCCGTAGTATTCGTCGAAACCACGATCGGTGGGCAACGTGCCGGCTTGGTGGCCGAGATGCCATTTGCCGACCATGCCGGTGGCATAACCGGCGGACTTCATCACCTGCGCGAGGGTGACCTCGGAGGCAGGCAAACGAAGTGCATCCGCCTCCGCACCGCCATCAGGCGCGGGATTCTGCGTCATGCCGCAGCGGAAGGGATAACGCCCGGTCATGAGCGAGGCCCGCGTGGGAGCGCAGAAAGGAGCGGGCGTGTTGAAATGCATCATCTTCACGCCCTCAGCCGCCATTTGATCAATGCGCGGCGTTTTGAACTTCGGATGGCCGTAGCAGCCGAGATCGCCGTAGCCGAGGTCGTCCGCGAGGATGACGACGACGTTCGGCGGAGCCGAAAATGACGAATGGAGAGCCGAGCCAAGCGTTACAGCCAGCACCGCGAAGCGTGTGCTGCTGCGAAGGAGTGAGCGAAGCGGGGCCATGAGCCATGCCGGTAGGATGAGGAGCTGGTGCATCATGCCATCCTGAAACGATGGAGAAGCGCGGGCATTGCGCTTTTTACGGTTCGAGAGCTCTGGAGCGGATGGCCGGTTGGAAGCGGCAAAGTTGAGGAGTCAGAGAAAAGAGCTGTATTTCCTATGGCGTTTATAATTTATCTCGGTTAGAATAGTCAAATCATCCGGGAAATGACCAGTTCCGACCCCATTCGCATCTTGATCGTCGAAAACGAAGGCCTCGTGGGCTGCGACATGGCTGCGTCTCTCGGCAAGTTGGGTCATCAAGTCGTCGGCATCTGTGCCTCCGGGGAGGAGGCGCTGGAGAGGTTTGCCGATCTGCGGCCTGACCTTGTGCTGCTGGATGTCCATCTTTCCGGCCAGCTGGACGGCATCGACACCGCTTGTGAGCTGCAGCGCCGCAGCAAGGTGGCAATCGTTTATGTGACGGCCTGCGCGGATCTGGACACTGTGGCACGCGCGCGCCGGACGTATCCTCAGGGCTATCTTTTAAAGCCTTTCAATCAGGATGAGCTGCGCCTAGCCGTCGAGGTAGCCGCGCAGCGTCACTTCGAGGAGCGGCAGAGACAGCGGCGTGAGCACAGTTACCTGGACGCTTTTCAAAGCCTGGCGGATGGCGTGATCGCTGCGGATCTGGCTGGCGGCGTCATTTTCATGAATCCTGCGGCCTCTCGCGCCACCGGTTGGTCCTCGGAAGAGGTGGTCGGACACTCGTTGAACGAGGTTTTTCGCATTTACCAGGCTAGCGGTGAACCGGCAGAGGTCTTGCCCGCGGAAACCAGCCCGCAGGCCGCCGAGCGCACGGTCTTTCTCACCACATGGGGCGGAGAGCGCCTGGCGATCCAGGACCGCACGGCCCCGCTGCGCGATGAGCAGGGCCAGCTCACCGGTCTGATCATTCTCTTCCGTGCCGCCTCTGCCACGCCCGCTCCTGTAGCCGCATCCCAACGCAGTTCCGCACCGCTCGTCGATGTGGTGGAAAGCATCTCTGATCCGCTCTTTGCCCTCGATTCCCGCTGGCGTGTGACTTACGCAAACGCCAGCGCCCTGCGGCTGTTTGACCGCAACCTTCAGGACATGCTGGGCCTGTCTTTATGGGACCTAGTGCCCGCCGCCACGCGTGATGCGCACTACGAGGCGCTGGCTCGCTCCATGCTCCACCGGGAGACGGTGAACCGTGAGCTGTTCCTCGATGAGAAGCAGATCTGGCTCGAAGTACGCGGCTATCCTTTCGGTGAAGGCATGCTACTGCTCGTGCAGGATGTCACCGCGCGCCGTGAGGAAGCTGAGCGCCGCAACCGCATCGACCGTCTCGAATCCCTCGGCTTGCTGGCGCGTGGATTCGCGCATGATTTCAACAACCTGCTCACTGTTCTGCTCGGAAACATCTCGCTTGCCGAGATGCGCCTGCGCAATGCCATCACGCTGCCAGAGCTGCACACAGCCAAGCAGGCCACGCTCCAGGCACAGAACCTCGTGCAGCAGCTCCTCACCTTTGCCCGTGGTGGAGCGCCGATCAAAACACTGATCCATCTCGGCGATCTGATCGACACCTTCTTCACGCACCACACCCGCGCCAACCGCAACGAGTTCCGCATCGAGTACCGCATCGAAGTGCAGCCCGGTTTGCCGCAGATCGCCATTGATGGCGCCCAGGTCCGCCGCCTGCTGAGCAATCTCATCCGCAATGCCGAGCAGGCGCAGCCCAACGGCGGTGAGATCATCATCCGCTGCTTTGCGCCCGATCATGCCGAGATGTTTCCCGGGGAGATGGTCACGGACACGAACTTCCAGCCTTCCGGCTTGGCCATTGAGGTCGAGGACAAAGGCGAGGGCATCGCACCTGACCACCTGCCGCACATTTTTGAGCCGTATTTCAGCACCCGGAAGGCCGACAACGCCACCGGACTCGGCCTCACCGTCTGCGAATCCATCGCCAAGGCTCATGGTGGCTCGCTCACGGTGCGGTCGGAGCCAGGACGCGGCACCACCGTGCGCTTTTACCTCCCGCTCGACTCAGACGCCGACGAAGCAGATGCCTTTGGACTCAGCAAGGTCTTCGACACTCCGCCGGAAGTCGAGGCCGCCGCGCCCCGCATCCTCGTGCTTGAAGATGATCCGCTCGTGCGCTCTCTCATCGTCCGTAACCTCACGAGCAACGGCTTCGATGTCACTGAAAGCGCCGAGGGCAGCGACACCGTGCGGCTTTACCAGGAAGGCATGAGCCAGGGACGCGCCTTCGACCTCGTCATCCTTGATCTCAGCATCCCGAACGGCATGGGCGGCATCCGAGCCATGGAAAAACTCCGTGCCCTCGATCCCGAGGTCTTTGCCATCGTCTCTAGCGGTTATTCGGACGATCCCGTCATGGCCAAACCGGGCTCCTACGGCTTTGCTGCCGTGCTGCCAAAGCCTTACGAGCCAGCCGACATGCTACGCCTCGTGCGCAACATCCTCGCCACACGCGGGATTCGGCGCGCATCATGATTCAGGCCCGCGTTGACAGCACCACTGCGTTTGGGAAAGAACCCCATGCGTGAACAAGACCTTTTCGACAAGCTGCGTAAAATCGAGCGCCTCTACGCTGGCGCCACGACGCATGGTGAAAAAGAAGCCGCCGCCGAGGCCATCGCCCGCATCAAGCGCCGCCTCGGTGAAGCCGCGAAGGTGGACCACCCCATTGAGTACAAGTTCACGCTCGTCGATGGCTGGTCGCGCAAGCTCTTCATCGCGCTGCTCAGGCGTTATTCGCTCAAACCTTATCGCCGTGCCCGTCAGCGGCGGAATACTGTCATGGTCAAAGTGCCGCGCAGTTTTGTGGAAGAAACCCTGTGGCCTGAATTCATCGAACTCAGTGACGTGTTGCAGGCCTATCTCGACGAAGTGACCCAGCGCGTGATTTCGCAGGGCATTCATGCCGATGAGAGCGAGGAGGAAATCGTGGCGGAAGATTGCTTGGGCTAGCCTCCTTGCGGACAACGTTAAAATTCACCCAAACGTCCACTGATCTTTGAACCACCTGCCCACACAAGTTCCTCCTCGCCACTGACTTGATGGCCGATTCGGTCAGTTCAACCTTCCAGGACCAGCTTGAGTGCTGTGCTGGAATGCGGCATCAGCACGGAAACAGCTCCCGCACGGCCTTCTCGCGAAACGCAAAAATCTTCGCGAGCTGTGGCTTCACCAAGATTCCATGCGCCAGATCTCCCAGGGGCGAAAAAGGCAGCACATAGGTCGCCCGGTCGTGCATCTCGATGCGGCCATCCCCCAGATCATGAAATGCATGTTCGTGATGCCACACCGCATAAGGCCCCACGCGCTGCTCATCAATGAACCTCACACCCTGCTCCACGAGCGTGATTTCTGAAAGCCACGTCATTGGAATCCCCAGCAAGGGACGCACGCGATACGCAATCATCATCCCTGCTTGAATCTGCGGCAGCAGATCCGGCGTCAGCACTTCAAAGCCCAGCTCCGGGGGTGTGATCTTTGCCAGATTGCGCGGGTTCGAGAAAAATGCCCAGGCTTCCGCCATGCTCGCGCGGATGATCTGCTTCGTCTGCAAGGTGTGAACTGCCATGTCACCGCTTACGTCTGCCGTTCCCTTGAAGATTCGACTGGCACTCGAATCTTCCGAACTCACAGCCTCCAAGTGGGTTTTTCGTGCCAGTGACCGAAACACCGGGCCGTGGAAAGCACTGCCAAAGGTGCGCCAATCGGAGTGTAGGGTTTGGCCGACGCTAAAAAAACGCTGACGCGATAGAAGCGCATCACAGGGATTGTCTCCATCACCGTGCACTGTGGGCAGCGGCCGACCGTTTGCTCCAAGATTGTGCCCCATCATTTCGTCGATTAAGGGCATCGCATGTCCTGGGAGTTCATGGTCTTGCTGTTCTTCGCCGGTTTGAGCGCCGGATTCATCGACGCCATTGCGGGCGGCGGCGGATTGATTTCTGTGCCGGCGCTGCTGTGGGCCGGATTGACGCCGCAGATGGCGCTGGGCACGAACAAGATGCAGTCCACCTGGGGCACGCTGATGGCCGTGCGGCGGTATGCGAAGGCAGGACTCGTTTCCTGGCCGCAGGTGCGGCTCACGGTGCTCGTGACGTTTGTCTTTGCCTGTCTCGGCACTTGGACGGTGACGCAAGTGAGCAACGAGGTGCTGAAGAAGATTGTGCCGTGGATGCTGCTGGGCATCGCGGTGTATGTGCTGCTCAGTCCGGGGCTGGGGAAGACAGCAGCGAAGGGGAGATTGAGCCTCGTGGCCTTTGCTTGTCTCGTGGGAGGCGTGTTGGGTTTTTATGATGGCTTCTTTGGCCCTGGGGCCGGCACGTTTTGGACGATGGCCTGCATCTCGTTGCTCGGGCTTGAACTCACGCGCGCCACGGCGTTGACGAAGGTGGTGAATCTCACCAGCAACATGGCCTCGCTGCTGGTCTTTGTGATTTCAGACCGTGTGCATTATCCCATCGCGTTTGCGATGATCGCCGGCCAACTCATCGGCGGGCGGATGGGTGCTTCGATGGCCATCCGGCATGGCGCACCGTTCATTCGTGTCATTTTCATCACCGTGGTCTTCGCGATGGTGATGAAACTCCTGTGGGATCAATTTAGCGCAGGGTGATGGTTTGTGGCGTCCGGTATGATTATGCAGGCCGTAATAGCCTGACTCTTCCACATGCCTATGATCGCCGCTCCCATGCCAAACGTTCAGTCCACCGCCAAGGGTCGCCAGTTTCCCAAGTTCGACCTGTCCCGCCTTCTCGGCACCGTTTTCAAACCTACGTTAGGTCGCAAGATCTGCATCCTCATCGACCTGCCAGATCTCGCCGAGGCGAAAGATCACGCCTTCTTGAAAAACCCGGCGCGGGCCGTGCAACGTCAGGCCTACGAGAACTTTCATCTTGCTCTCAAGAACGGCGTGGCAGACGAGCTGGTGCTCAAAGGTGGCGAAATGTATGCCTACACCCAGACGACGGGCAGCAATCTCGATCTGCCGGATCTCTGTGTTGATATGAGCGGCCAAGAGCTGAGTCTCGAAGGAGACATCTACCCGAACTACGACATCATCCTCTGCATCTCCACCTTCAGCGCCACTGCGCCGCTGACGGCCTTCGCGAAACAGTATGGCTTCCGAGGTGCCACCCTGCACGGCGTGAATGATGTGATCCTCAATTCGGGTCTCGCCGTCGATTACAACGACGTCAGTGTGGATGCTGAGAAGCTGCGCCGTGCCATGACGCGTGCGGATTGGGTGGAGATCGACTTCACCGTCGAAAACGGACCCGGCATGACCGTGCGTCTCGAATTGAACCAGCAGGAAGCGCAGAAGAGCCATGGCCTTTGCCAAGGCGACACGCCTGACATCGCGAATCTGCCTGCGGGCGAGGTCTATTTCGTGCCCACGGGTGCAGAAGGCACCTTCCCGCTCAAATACGAAGACGGCACACTCGGCAAACTCACCGTGACAGGTGGGTGCATCATCAAGGCGGAGCTGATCGCAGGCGAACAAAGCACCATCGACGAACACAACGCCAAACTCGCTGACGATCCGATGACCGGCGTGCTGGGTGAGCTTGGATTCGGCACGCAGGTGCTTCCCGTGTCCGGCGCGGACATCCAGGACGAAAAAGTGCTCGGCACTTGCCACCTCGCCACCGGACGCGACGACCATCTCGGCGGTCACATCACGCCGCAGAAGTTCAAGCGCCATCAGAACGCCACACACGACGACATCCTCTTCGCGCCGCACAAGACGCCGAACTTCGACATCAAACAGACCCGCATGTTCCGCGATGGCAAAGTCACCGTGCTCAACGAACACTTCCAGCCTTCGAAGTACTTGCTGGACGCACTGGCGGCGGAATAAGAGACACGCCTGATGAATATCTACGAAACCCGTCGCCTGCTTGACGAATACCTGCTGTTTCATTACGGCCAGCCCTCGGAGGTACTGCCATGGGAAAGCGGGCCGCGAGAAGCGCTGGGCTTTCCGGTGCGGACGGTGGTGGAATTGATCGATCTGCCGCGCACGCCTTCTGAAGCGGTAGCGCTGGATTTGGGCTGTGCGGTGGGGCGGTCTAGCTTTGAGCTGGCGAACTTCGGCGTGAGCGTGTTGGGCATCGACTACTCGCAGAGTTTTGTCGATGCGGCGGCGGCATTGGCGCGTGATGGCAGCATGAATTACGAGCGCGTCGATGAAGGCAGCTCGAGGACGGCGCTGGTGGCCAATGTGCCGGAAAATCTGCGGCGGGATCGTGTGCGCTTCGAACAGGGAGACGCGATGAATCTGCGCAGTGATCTTGGAGACTACGACATCGTGCATGCGGCGAACTTGCTGTGCCGTTTGACCGATCCACTGAAGTTGATCGAGCGGCTGCCGAGCTTGGTGAGGCCCGGAGGGCAGCTTTTGCTGACGACGCCCTGCACTTGGCTCGAAGACTTCACCCCGCGTGGCAACTGGCCGCAGGGTTCGACGCTTGAATGGCTCACCTCGTTGCTGGAGCCTCATTTTGACCTCTCCAAAACCTGCGACATGCCGTTCCTGATCCGCGAGCATGCGCGGAAGTATCAGTGGAGCGTGGCGCTGGGGATGCGGTGGCGGCGGAAGGTATAGAATCGTCTTTTGCGCTTTCCAACAACGCTGAAACGAGTGTCATTGCAGGCCATGGATGCTGAGCTTGCCCGAAAACTGATCGCCGCGCATGGATCGCCGCTGTTTGCCTATGACCTGGATGCGGTGGCGCGGCGTGCAGCGGAGTTGCAGGCAGGCTTGCCAGCGGGAGGGCGGTTGTATTACTCGTTCAAGGCGAACCCGCTGCCAGCCATCGCGCGTGAACTGCGTCTGGCGGGCGTGCGGGCGGAGATCACCTCGGCAGGCGAGTTGATGGCGGCGCAGAATGCGGGTTTCAAAGAGGAAATCGTGCTGGGTGGGCCAGGGAAGACCGAGAAGGTGATCCAGACGGCCTTGAGCCAGGGCGTGCGGATGTTTTCCTGCGAGTCGTTCACCGATGCGGCGCGGATTTCCCAACGGGCGCAGCAAGCTGGCGTGGAAGTGAGCGTGATGCTGCGGGTGAACCCGGCGCAGGCTCCTGACGCACGACTGGCGATGAGCGGGGTGGAGAGCCAGTTTGGGTTTGATGAGGCGCTGCTACTGGCCGCAGGCGCGGCGGCGCGGCTGAAGCTGCCCGGTTTGAAACTGTGCGGCGTGCATGTGTACTTCGGCACGCAGGTGGCCTCGGTGGAGGCGCTGGCGAAGAACATGCAGTGTGCGCTGGAGACGGCGGTGCGGGTGTCGGAAGCCGTGGGTTTTGAATGCGCGGTGATCAATGCGGGCGGTGGGTTTCCATGGCCGTATGCGAGTGATGCGAGCGCACCCGACTTGAGCGGCTTGCGCGAGGCTTTGGACGCGGTTTGGCAGGCTTCCCCGCTGCATGGAAAGGCGCGGCTTTGTTTTGAGTCCGGCCGCTATCTGAGTGCGAGCTCGGGCACGCTGCTCACCACGGTGCTGGATGTGAAGCAGGCGGGGAAGAAGACCTTTGTGGTGTTGGACACGGGGATTCATCACCTGGGCGGCATGTCGGGCCTGGGGCGCATCCCACGCGCAGCTATCACGTTGCAGAACCTCACGGCACAGCGTGAGGGCGAGATCGTGGTGGATGTGGTGGGGCCTTTGTGCAGCCCGCTGGACAGTCTGGCACGTGGGCAGAAAATGGCTCCCGTCGTGGTGGGAGATGTGCTGGCGGTGCCGAATGTCGGAGCCTATGGCCTGACGGCGAGCCTGCTGGGCTTCCTGAGCCATGAAACACCCGCCGAAGTGGCGTATCGCGGCACGGAGGAGGTGGAAACCTGGCATCTGCCCTGCTGGCACACGAACTTGCGCGGGCTGTGAACCTTTGTTATGGCCCCCAAGACATGACCCCCACTGATCTCGCCCCCAAACTCCAGGAAATCCTCCGCCCGCGCCTGCGCTTTCTGAAGGAAGGTGAGGCAGTGCCCATGGACGAGGATTTGGGCAAGCTGGGCCTAGACTCAATGGCATCGATCGACCTGCTGATGGACATCGAAAGCCAGCTCGGCGTGCAGATTCCCGATGCGATGATGACGGTGGACACGTTTGCGACCGGCAATCATCTACTGGCGGTCATTGCGAAGCTGGTGTGACGATTCGAGCGCGGTTTAGCGCGGGAATGGATGGCCCACGGAAAACCCGGAAGACGCGGAAAACAGCTTGCGGATTCGTTGCACAAAAAGTGAGGCCGTCTGCAGGAGCATCATCCCAGGCGGAGTCGCCAGGAAAAGCCGCCGTTTACGGCCGTGCAGAAACGGCTTGCGCAGCAGCTCTCCAACGAGGGCATGCAGTTCCTCGAGGCTCTCGTACCGTAGTCCCCCAGCCACGTTCGCTCCGCAGGCTGGCATGAGGAAAAGGAAGATGGTGCGCGGAGAGGGATTCGAACCCCCGACCAACTCGGTGTAAACGAGCCGCTCTACCACTGAGCTATCCACGCATTGCAGACGCTGCGATTTATCGCGGAAAAAGGAATGTGCAATCACGCATTCGTCCGCAGCCAGGCAATGCTGCGCTCGAACTCACCTTTTTGGTAGGCGATCTCAGCGTCTTTTTTGCCGGGGCCGTCGGGGGCTTTGAAGCTGTCGATCTTTTTGCCACGCTTTGCCAGGTCGAGCCAAGCTTTGAACATCGGCGTATCGCGGTGGTTGGGGAAAATTTTCCAGAACTCGTCCTGCTTCCAGGCGAAGGGCCGCGCGAACCCGGAGATGGTCTCCACCTGCAAGGGCACTCCGGGGGCGAGTTCGGTGAAGCGCTGGGCGTAGGCTTTAAAATCGACGAGGCCTTCGCCGACGGCAGTCCATTGGACGACAGCGCCGTTGTCGTCCTCCCAGAGCATGCTGTCGCGCACGCTGCTGCAAACGGTGAGTGGGCCGAGTGTTTCGAGATGCAGCATGGGCTCTTCGAGTGCCCAGACGGCATTGCCGGGGTCGATATTCGCGCCGACGTAGCCTTTTCCTGCGGCTTCGATGAGCGCTTTCAATTCATGCGACTGCATGTCGCCCGCGTGATTCTCGATGGCGATCTTGATGCCCTCTCCTTCAGCCAGAGACTGGTTGGCCTTGATCGCTTTGATCGTATTTTCGATGTGTTTTTCGATGCCACCGTCGGTGCTACGGTCTTTCTGATTGCCGAGGTAACAGCGGGCGACGGGTGAGCCGAGCGCCTTGGCGATCTTGATGGTGAGGGCCAGATGCTCAGCGCCAGTGCCGTTTGCGGGCTTCCAGGTGTTTGAGCTTTCGCACACGCTGCCGGTGCCGACGTAAAGCTTCAATCCGGCGCGGTCTGCCTGCTCTTTGAGGCTTTTCAGGTAGGCTTCCTCGAAGTTTTCAAACACCGGCAGCTCGGAGATAAACATCGTGTCCAGCTTCAACGAAGCTGCGTAGTCGATGAACTGGGCCGCCTTCCATCCCGTGGCGCGGATGGCGAAGTGATCAAGGCCGACGGTGAGCTTTGAGCCAGTGGCGGCTTGGGAAAACGATGCGGCAGCAGTGGTGGCGAGGGATTGCGCGAGGAAGGAGCGGCGGTTCATGCGGCGCATGCTAGCGGAGCTGTTTCCGGTGTCACGGCAGAAATGCGATTGCTAAGGGCGATGCCGGATGAGCGCCCCCGCTGTGACGCAGCCCGCGGCAAACACTCCCGTCCGCAAGCAGCAATCCCACGACCCTGCCGATCAAGAGGCGGATGCGGTGAGTTTCCGCCTGAGCGCACAAATCAGTCACCGAGGAAAGCAAACCTGTGAATCAACCGCGTTTTGGCTTTTCCTCCGGCTCGTTCACGAGGTCAGCGGATGATCAGCTTTGCCGCGCACTGGCCCTGGCGGTCGTCCGAAGATGAAACGAGAATTTGCGCCAGATGATGGCCCGTGCGCCATGGCGCGCCATTGATCGGCTTGACTTGCAGGAGATAAGCCCCAGTGCCGACGTTGCGGAAGGAGGTGATGTTGTTGCTGAAGGGCGCCTGCTGTCCGGGAACCTCGAAATACTCCATGAGCGTGAAATGATCTTTGGTGAGCTCTGTCACCGGCCAGCCGCCGCTGCTGACCAGGGCGAGAATGTTGGCGGGATGTGTGTTGCCATTCGCGGCGGCCCCGGCAGAGGTCTGGGCGGAGATGGTGAGAGAGGTCGCTCCTCCGGCTCCTGTTTTCATCACCAGCTTGGGTGAAGGAGCGCTGACAACGGGCGCGGCTGGCTTAGGCACGGACTCTTCAAAGACCGGCTTCATCACTGGTGCTAACTCGGTCTTCTTGAGGGCAGGAGTTGCAGCTGTGGGTTTAGTTTTTGCAACCACGGGCTTTTTCGACGCCGGCGCCTCTGGAGTGGTGGCTTTTTTCATGAACACCGGCTTTTTAGTGGCGGGTTTCTTGGCTGGGATGGGCTTTTTCGCAGGAGCCTTTTGAGAAGCAGATTTTTTGGCCATGGTGTTCGGGGGGGCAGAATTATTTCAATTTCTGTAGGCTAGCAATACTACTGGGGGTCTGTCGAGATTCCTCTTGGGGTAGCGCTGCAAATTGTCCACGACCATAGGTAGCCCTTTGGAGCGTAAGTTCTTCGACTTCGACCCAATTGGAGCCCTTTCCGGCCATTGGAGGCAGATCGCAGGGGGGAACTTTAGCGCTTTCGAGAGAGGGGCGTTTTTTGGTATTTCTAAAACCCACAACTGATCAGATGAACAGTTTTTGAGTAATTGTATTCAAAAGTGAAATTCTGAAAATACACGATTGCCAAGGAGGGACGCCATAGATTATAAGGAATGGTTAAATTCTAAGCTTCGTGGCCTTTCTTCGCCTTTTTCAGGCGTTTTGCCTTTCGATTCTGCTCTTTTCATGAACGCAACACCCGCAGTTGGCTTTGCCCACCCGCACACCTTGAACCGGTTTTACTGGAACAAGGCGGGTTTCACGTGGGCATGCCTTGCCAGGATTTCTAGATTGATTGGATTTTCTCAAGTCGGGAGCTGGCCTTGGTTTGGCACGGCAGATGCCATGGATGATCTGATGCCCTGGGGGCGCGGGATGCTGGTGACGCGGCCCGGAGGCGGGGGAGGGGGAACCGTGCCGGAACCCGAGCCGCCAGAGTTTTCTTCGCGCAACCTGCCCTTTTATCACGCCCCAGTGCTGCTAGCGGAAGTCATTGATCTGCTGCGACCCGCTCCTGGGAAGTTGTTTTTTGACGGAACGCTGGGCGGTGGTGGTCATTCTGAGGCGCTGCTTCAGCATGGAGCGCGTGTCGTTGCGATGGATCAGGATGCGAACGCGCTGAAACACGCCACCGAACGCTTGAAGCCCTTCGCGGCCCAGTTTTGCGCCCTTCGCGGCAATTTCCGCCGTTTCCCGCAGATCGTCGAGGAAACCGGCGTTTCTGGTTTCGATGGAATGCTGGTGGACATCGGTGTTTCAAGTCATCAGCTCGATGATGCCATCCGCGGCTTCTCCTTCATGCGCGACGGACCGCTCGACTTGCGCATGGACACCGACGCGCCACGCAGCGCCACTGACATCGTGAACCAAGCGGAGGAAGCCGAGCTTGTGCGCATTTTCTTTGAGTATGGCGAGGAGCCCAACGCCCGCCGCATTGCCCGCGCCATCCTCAAGGCGCGCGCATCACGTCCTATTAAGACGACCTTGCAACTCGCCGAGATCGTCTCCGCTGCATCACCGAAGCGCGGCAAGCGCCATCCGGCCACGCTGGTATTTCAAGCACTCCGCATCGCCGTAAACGATGAACTGGCCGCCCTGCACGACTTCCTGGCCGCCGCGCCGCGATGGTTGAAGCCCGGCGGACGCCTCGCGGTGATCTCTTTCCACTCGTTGGAGGATCGCATTGTTAAACAAACGCTGCAGCATCTCTCGGCACCTTTCATCGACCGCCCGGAATGGCCCGAAGCGCGCAAAAATCCTGACTGCTTGCTCAAGCTGATCACACGCAAGCCTGTGCAGGCCAATCCCGAGGAAATCGAACTCAACCCCCGTGCCCGCAGCGCCGTGCTGCGAGTGGCCGAACGTCTTCCCTCATGAAATCTTCCCCGCGCAATCGCTACCGCAACAGCCTTGGCCTGCCCGCGCTCACGGCCATTATCATGGTCGTTGCCTCGCTTGCGCTCGTGGGCTTGGGCATCGTCGTCAGCAAGAACCGCGTCCGCGCTTTGGGCGAGGAGCAACGTAAGGTCGAGTCCGAAATGCGCCTGTTAAATGCCGAGATCCTCGCCCTGAACAACCGCATCGAGACGCTGCTCACTCGCGACAAAGTACAGCCGCGTCTCACCAACTCCGGCACGCTGCTGCGTCCCATCACCCGCGACATGCTGTTGACCTTGAAACCTCTTTCCATGCAGGCCGCCGTGTCCGCTCCGGCCGCCGATCCCGCGATCGCTCAAACTACGTCCAGCAATCCGTGAGCCAGCCGCTTCCAACTCAAATTCAGCTCCGCCGTGACCGCCCTGTGTGCCTTCGCATGCTTCTGCTGTTGTTTGTGCTGCTTTTTGGCTTCTCGCTCGTGACTTGGCGGCTCGCCGTCATCCAGATCAAGGAATCGCCGCGTCTGACGGCCCTCGCCGCGAAAAAATACCAGCGCCACATCGCCCTGCCCGCGCATCGCGGTGCGATCAAGGACTTCAACGGCGAATACCTCGCCCATGACGAAGACGTCAGCGAATTGCACACCGATCGAACGCACCTGCGCGAGATCATCACCGTGCGCCAGCGCCTCGCCGCCGTGCGCGGTGTGAAGGCGCTTGACTTGCGTGAGCAGCTTGGAGTCACTGAAACACTCGCCGCGTATCACGCCCACGTCGCGAAGGTGCTCGCCACCATTCTGCCAGAACCAGAGGCGGAAATCCGCAAACAGATCACCTCGGAAAAGCCGGAGATCGTGCTCGCCAAGCAAGTGCCTGAGGAAGAGGCGAAGCGTTGGGAGCTTTTGTTCAAGGCCGAGCATATCTTTGGCATTTACCTGCGTCCTGCCGTCGCACGGCGCTTTCCGGCCAAGGACCGTCTGTCTCTCGTGCTGGGTGACACCGACATGGCCAACAAAGGTCGCTGGGGTGTCGAAAAACTCATGGATGCACGACTCACCGGCGTTGCGGGGGAGCAGTTCATCGAACGTGACAAGTCCGGCCACGAACTGCCAGCCTATCGCGGTCTTTATGTCGAGCCGCAGCATGGCAGCGATGTGCATCTCACCATCGACATGCAGCTTCAGGACAACGTCGAAGCTATTTGCGAACGCGCTTGGCAGGCCAGCAAGGCCCGCCGCGTCGTCATCGTCGTCACCGAACCCACCACCGGCACCGTGCTCGCCATGGCTGCGCGTCCGCACCGCGATGAGAGTCATCCTGATGTCAGCACCTGGACCAATCACGTCATCGCCGATCCTTACGAGCCGGGTTCCATCTTCAAGGTCGTCACCCTCGCCGCTGCGCTCGACAATCACAAAGTCTCCCCCGGTGAGCGCATCGACTGCGGGAACATGTTCTACCACGATCCCGTGAGGAATGTGAAGCTCAGCGACGACGAGGCGCTCGGCATGCAGACCGTGAAAGGCGTACTCGTGCACTCCAGTAACATTGGCATGTACAAAATCAGCAAGCGTGTCGGTCAGGACATGATGCTCGAATACGCCTCACGTTTCGGCTTCGGTGCTCCCACTGGCATCGGCCTAATGGGTGAGAAGGCCGGTTACATGAACACCGGCAAGTGGAGCAACACCACCTACTCACGCATGCCCATCGGCTACGAAATTTCGGTGACACCGCTGCAAATGTGCTTGGCCTATGGCGCGATCGCGAATGGAGGCGTGCTCATGAAGCCGCGACTCATCGACCGCATCTGTAAATCTGGTGGCGAGACCGAAATCATCCCAGCACAGCCGGTCTGGCAGGTCTGCACCGCGAAGACCGCCGCTGCGCTGCGGGATTTTCTCGAAGGCGTCGTGACCGAAGGCACTGGCAGCCGCGCCGAGGTGCCAAACGTGCGTGTCGGTGGCAAGACCGGCACCACCCGCCGCTATGATCCTGTGAAAAAACGCTACATCGACGGTTCCTACCTCACATCCTTCGTCGGCATGGCACCGATGGAAAACCCCAAGGTCGTTTGTCTTGTCATGCTCGACGATCCAAAGGCCGATAGTCCAGCACTCGTGCGTGGCGGCCGAGTCGCCGCTCCGATCTTCGCCGAAGTCGTGCGTGAGACGCTCGACCACCTCGCCATCCGTCACGAACAGCCGCTGAAAGTCGCCGCGAAAGGAGACGCGCCATGAAATTACGCGATCTCATCCCGAATCTCGATAAGCCTGCCGTCTCAGGCAGCCTCGACACCGAAATCACCGGTCTCGCCTACGACTCCCGCAAAGTGGGCCCCGGCATCGCTTTTCTCGCCTTGCGTGGCTCGAGCGCGGACGGCCACTCCTTCATTCCGAAGGCCATCGCGCTCGGCGCGGCTGCGATCATCGCCGAGCAGGCACCCGCGGAGGACGTCAGCGTGCCCTGGGTGCATGTGCGTCACTCACGCATTGCTCTAGCGCAGGCTGCCGCCACTTTGCACGGCCATCCGGCCAAATCACTCACCATCGCTGGTGTCACCGGAACCAATGGGAAGACCACCACGGCCTTCCTGCTGCATCATCTCTTCAATTCGGCGCAAAAACGCAGTGGCCTGCTCGGCACCGTGTTTTATGACCTCGGCAACGGCGACCGACTGCCCGCCACGCACACCACGCCCGAATCGCTCGAAATCCAGGGCCTGCTGGCCACCATGCGTGACAATGGCTGCCGCGCTTGTGCCATGGAGGTCTCTTCGCATGCGCTCGATCAGGATCGCGTCTTCGGTCTGCCCTTTGCTGCCGCCGTCTTCACCAATCTCACGCAGGACCATCTCGACTACCACGGCACGATGGAGAAGTACTTTGAGGCCAAGGTGCGCCTCTTTGAAATCACCGCCGAATCATCGCCGCGCTCCACCTTGATCATCAACGGTGACGACGCCTGGGGCCGCAAGCTCGTGGATCGCTTCCAGCACACCGGACGGGTCACGCGTTTTGGCTTCGGCGTTCACAATGAGTTCCGCGCCATCAACGTGCGTTACGACCTCACTGGCACCACCTTCGAGTTGGAGGCCAAAGGCCGCTGTTTCCTCGTGCGCTCGCCGCTCATCGGTGACTTCAATGTTTACAATGCGCTCGGCGCTCTCGCCGCTGCGCATGGCGTGGGCTTGAATTTGCGTGAGGCCGTCAAAAGCCTGCAAAACGCGCCTCAGGTGCCGGGACGCATGGAGCGTGTCTCGGAAAACTCACGCTTCCAGGTCTTCGTCGATTACGCGCACACACCCGACGGTCTCGAAAACGCCCTGCGCACCGCGCGTGCGCTGCGCCCTCGCCGTCTCATCACTGTGTTCGGTTGTGGAGGTGATCGTGACCGCACCAAGCGCCCTAAGATGGCTGCTGCCGCCGAGGCGGGGAGTGACATCTGTGTGCTCACCTCTGACAATCCCCGCACGGAAGACCCCGAGCAGATTCTGAATGACGCCAAGGCTGGTTTCGCCCGTCCGCAGAAGCACGCCATCATTGCCGACCGCCGCGAGGCCATCCGCGTAGCACTCGAAAACGCTCGGGAAGGCGATTTGGTGCTCATCGCGGGCAAAGGCCACGAGGATTATCAGGACATCCAGGGCAAGAAGCATCCCTTCGATGACCGCAAGATCGCCCGCTATCTCATGCAGGATCTCAAAACTGCCCGCGCCCAGGAGCGCGAGGAAAAAGACGCCGAACGCGAAGCCATGCGCGGCGGATTCGACCGCCCCGACCGACAATGATTCCGCTTTCTCTCCAAACGCTCTCCAACTTCGCCGCAGGCACGCTGCGGGGAGATGGATCGTGCTTGGTGACGAACGTGAACACTGACTCACGCCAAATCACTGCTGGCGAGGTTTTCGTAGCGTTGGTCGGTGATAAATTCGACGCGCATGACTTCATTCCGCAAGTCGCCGCCTCGGGGGCTGCCGCAGTTGTTGTCAGCAAGATCAATCCCGCCTGGGGAGCGCTGCCCTGCGCCGTGATCGAGGTGGGTGACACCTTGGTCGCCCTGCAAAACATGGCTCGGGGTTACCGCCAGCATCACCATCCGCTGATCATCGGTTTGACCGGCAGCAATGGCAAAACTTCCACCAAGGATCTCGCGGCCATTGTCATGGCCCGCAAGTGCCAGACCCGTGCCACTTTCGGCAATCTGAACAACCACATCGGTCTTCCGCTCACGCTGCTTTCGCTGCGCGAGGGAGATCAATGCTGCGTCGCTGAAATGGGCATGAATCATCCGGGTGAGATCAAAGTCCTGACTGACATCGCTGATCCTGACGCCGCCATTCTCACCAACGTCGGCATGGCCCACATCGAGTACATGGGCACGCAGGAAGCGATTGCCTGGGAAAAAGCCACGCTGCCTGCTCAGGTGCAGCGCGGCGGCGTCGTGGTGCTCAATGCGAACGACCCATACACCGCACTCATCGCCCGCCACTGTCAGGCCTCCGTTTCCACTGCCGGAGTCGATTGCGGCGATGTTTCCGCCTCGAATCTGCGTGCTGACGCGACTGGCACCACCTTCACGCTCGACTTCAGCGGTGAAAAAGTCGAGACGCGACTCCCCATCCTCGGTGAACACATGGTTGGCAACGCCGCACTCGCCGCGTGCATGGGCTGGCGGCAAGGTGTCGCGCCAACGGACATCGCAGAGGCGTTGCACCAGTCCAAACTGACAGGCGGACGTGTCGAGCCCAAGGTCATCAACGGCATTCAATTCATCGACGACTCCTACAACGCGAATCCCGACAGCATGATCGCTGGATTGCGCACGCTCAGCACGCTGGGCAAAGCACGGCGTGTCGCGGTGCTGGGGCGCATGGGCGAGCTGGGGGCCATCGCGGAGGCGGAGCATCGTCGTGTGGGCGAGTTTGCCGGTTCGTTGAAGCTGGATGCTGTTTTCAGCGTCGGTGGCAGCGAGGCTGCCTGGATCACGGAAGCCTCCCAGGCCGTGCCCTCCGAGCATTTCCCCGATCACGCCGCCTGTGCCGCCCATCTGCGCGTGTGGCTTGGTGAAGGCGATGTTGTTTTGCTCAAAGGCAGCCGCTCCGCACGCATGGAACAGATCCTCACCCATTTTTCTGCCTCATGATGTACTGGCTCTACGAACTCCGGGAATGGCTCACCGCGCATCATTGGATCAGCGATGACGCAGTCTTGTACAAACTCCTCAACCTGTTCAAGTACCACACGTTTCGTGCAGGTGGAGCCGCCATCACGGCCTTTGTGCTCTCGCTGATGTATGGTGGCCGTTTGATCCGCAAACTCATCTCTCTCAAAATCGGCCAGCCGATCCGCACGGCCGAGGAAATCCACAAACTGCACGAGCTTCATGGCAAAAAGGCCGGCACACCAACCATGGGCGGCATTCTGATCCTCGGTGCCATCGTTATCTCGACGCTCCTGTGGGCAAAGTGGGACAACGTCATGGTATGGATCGTGTTGTTCACCACCATCGGCCTCGGAGCGCTCGGTTTTCGTGACGATTACCTCAAGATCAGCAAAAAGAACTCCAAGGGCGTGAGTGCACGCACCAAGCTCGTCTGGCAGACCTCCGTGGCGGTGCTGGCCGGCCTGATGTTCGCGTACGCGGTGCCAGCAGATAACGGTGTCACGCTGCGAGCGCTCTATCTGCCTTTCGTGAAGGACGCGGTGATCTCGGACATGCACCTCTTCGCGGTGGCGCTGTTTGCGCTGATCATCGTCGGTGCCTCGAACGCGGTGAACCTCACCGACGGCCTCGACGGTTTGGCCACCGGTTGCTCGGTCACCACCGCGCTCGCCTATGCAGCGTTTGGCTACATCTGCGGCAATGCGCGTTACTCCGACTACCTCGGCGTCGCGCACCATAGCCTCGCCAACGAGCTACCCATCGTGGCGATGGCGATGGCCGGTGCCTGCCTTGGTTTCCTGTGGTTCAATGCGCACCCCGCCAAGATGTTCATGGGAGATACCGGCTCTCTTGCACTCGGTGGCTGCATCGCCGCGCTCGCTATCGGCTGCAAACAAGAGATCGTGCTCGCCCTCGTCGGCGGCGTGTTCGTCATGGAGGCCATGAGCGTGATCATCCAGGTCTGGAGCTTCAAGACCCGCGGCAAGCGCGTCTTCCGCATGGCACCGATCCATCACCACTTCGAGCTAGAAGACTCCAAGGGGCAAAAATGGCACGAGAACCAAGTCATTGTGCGTTTTTGGATCATGTCGCTTCTCTTCGCCATCCTCGGCCTCGCCACGCTCAAACTCCGCTAACGCCAAGGGCTGAGAACAAAATGCCCATCCATCCACGAATCACCTCACGCACTTTAACCCCTTAGCTTTTCGCCTTCAGTTCTTCGCCACACGCCATGAAATTCGCCTCCCAACATTTCGCCATCCTCGGTGCAGGACGCAGCGGGCTGGGTGCCGCGCGTCTGGCGCGTCTGCATGGCGCGGAGGTGACGATTTTCGATGAGGGTGAGAAGGCCCAGCAGGTCGAGGACTTCAAATGCGTGCTCGGGCAGCTTGCGCGTGATCTCGTCGTGAAGCCCGGTGAGTTTGACCGCGTCATCATCAGCCCAGGACTCGATGAACATTGGCCGTTGCCGAAGAAATTCACCGACGCGGGCGTGCCGCTCGTCGGTGAGACAGAGTTTGCCTTCAATCTCACCAACATGGCGATGGCGGCCATCACCGGCACCAATGGCAAGAGCACCTGCACGGAGCTGATCGCGGCCATGTTCAACGGCTGCGGCTTGAAGTCGGTGCCCTGCGGCAATCACGGCATGTCCCTGAGTGAGGTCGTCGCCAGCGGCGTTCCTTACGAGGTGCTTGCGCTCGAGATCAGCAGCTTCCAGCTCGAAACCATCCAAAACTTCCGCGCCAAGGCCAGCCTGTGGCTCAATTTCGCACCGGACCACCTGGACCGTTACCCCAACATGGAAGCGTACTTTGCCGCGAAGGCGCGCATCTTTGAAAAGGTGACGCGGGATGACTACGCCATCGTGCGGGCCGGCGAGTCCGTCTCCTCCGGCACGGCGCAGCGCTGGACCTTCAGCGCTTATGGAGACCAAGCCGAGTACACCTATGCAGACGGCCACTTCTTCCATGAAGGGCAGAGGTTTGGCAGCGCCGCTGGTTTGAAACTGCGGGGGAAGCATAACATGGAAAACGTGCTGGCCGCGCTGATGACCGGCCGCGTGTTTGGCCTGAGCCTTACGGAGATGCTCAAAGCCCTGGCCGACTACGAGCCGCCGCGCCACCGCTGCGAGCTGGTGCGTACGTTGCGGGACCGTGAATACATCAATGACTCGAAGGCCACGAACCTGCACGCGCTGGAGGCCTGCCTTCGCTCGCAGGAGCGCCCGATCGTGTTGATTGCAGGCGGGAAGGACAAGCAGCTCGACTACACACCGCTGCGGGATGCCTTGAATGGCCAAGTGCGCGCCATGGTCTTCATCGGCGAGATCGCGCCAGAGCTCGAAAAGACGTTTGGAGACTTGCTGCCCTGCAAACGCGGCGCGGACATGGCGGAGGCTGTGGCGCTCGCCACGCAGCTCTCGCAGCCCGGAGACGCGGTCATCCTCAGCCCCGGCACCTCCTCATTCGACATGTACACCGGCTATGCACAACGCGGCGATGTGTTTCGCGATGCCGTCAACGCTCTGAACTGAACTGAACTGAATTTTGAAATACAAACTCCCACCACCCCAAGTCCGTCCCATGAAGACGAAGACCCAGCCCAACAAGGACAAGAAGCTGCTGCTTAACTTGATCAATGGTGAGCGCCACAGGCACCGCGTGGCCCTCGTCACTGAGGAAGGTGAATGGAACCAGCATGAGCCGAATTCCGGCATGGCGCGCATGTTTGTCATCATGCTGCTGGTGCATGTGGCGCTCATCAGCGGCATCATTCTCTATGATTTTATGGGGGATGAGGAAACACCTCAGCAAACCGTCACACAGGCCGCCCGCGCCATGGCAAGCACCAGCGGTCTGCCACTGCCCGCTCCTGGACTCGTCGTGGAGCAGGCGCAGGCCGCAGCGGACACGCAGGAGTTCGACAACTATGAGATGCGCTCCGGCGACTCGCTGAAAAGCATCGCCGCCAAATTCAGCACCTCCGAGGAAGAGATCAACCGCCTCAACCTGATCGACAAAGGGCTGCAAATCGGCCCCGGCACCATGCTGCGCGTGCCGAAGCAGGCCGTGCCAAGCGCGATCCCGGTCGATCCGAAAACGCTCAAACCGACGGCCTCCACGGAAGAAGTGCCGAAGGCGGTCCCCGTGCAGGATCAGCCGCCAGTAATGAACGTGCCGAGTGAGGCCGTGAAGCCTGCCGATGCGCCCGCGAGTCTGTCCGCCGCCGTGCTGATCCCGATGTCCCTCGTGGCACCGAGCGAGGCTCCGCCCGCGCCCAGCTCACTCGCCGCCGCTGCTGACACCTCCGCCACCGTTCCCGCCCCGGTGGAAAACATGGCCCCCCTGCCACCGCCTGCCAATCCGCGTGTCGTCTCACTGCTGGATTCTTCGCCTCCCACCCCCACTGAAGAGCCTAAACAGGCCCCACAGGCCGCACAGGTCGAGCCCAAGCCGCTGGCAAAACCAAACCCCGTCCCGCCACCGTCCCAGCTGCTGAAAAAGATCGCTGACAAGCCCCCTGCGACGAAAAAAGCCGAGCCGGTGAAGAAGACTGTCAGCACAGCGCCCCAATCAGCGCCCAAAGCCACCCCGGGGCGCTCACACACGCTTCAGCCTGGCGAGACTCTTTATCGCCTCTCGTCGAAATACGGTGTTTCCGTCGCCGCCATCCAAAAGGCGAACAACATCAAGAATCCCAACGTCATGCGTGATGGGATGAAGCTGGTGATCCCGGCGAAGTAAAACGTCGCAGTTCTCCGTTTGCCGTTCGCGGTTGAACAGAGAACCGCGAACCGAGAACTGCGAACCTCATGGCCCGTCATTCCATCTTCCTGCTCATCCTTGCGGTGGTTTCCTTGATCGCGCTCGGCATCACCATGCTGGCCAGCACCACGTTCGAGGTCGCGCATGAGGGTGCCAAGGACTATGGCACGCTCTGGCGGCAGTTCGTGTGGCTCGTCGTGGCGGTGGCCGCTTGTGTGTTCGCGGCGCTCATCGACTACAACGTCTGGCTGCGCTGGCGCTGGCACATCCTGATCGCGGCAGCGGTGCTGCTCGTGTTGTGCTATGTGCCGATGATCGGCGTGAAGATCAATGGTTCACGGCGCTGGATCGGCTGGCATTCAATCCGCATGCAGCCCTCTGAGTTTGCCAAGATCGCACTCATCATCGCGCTGGCAGGCTGGTTTGCCATGCATGAAGTGATGACGCGCAGCTTCCGGCGCGGCTTTTTGCTGCCGGGACTCATTTTGATGGGCATCGTGGGCCTGATCGGCTGCGAGTTTGACCTGGGCAGCGCCCTGCTGGCTTCGACGGTCGGCCTGGGGGTCATGTTCATGGCCGGGACGAAGCTGCGCTACCTCTCGCTCATCGTCCTGCTCTGCGCCGGCGGTTTGTGGGCCGGGGTCAAATACCTGCCGAACCGCTTCGAGCGCATCATGGTCACCTTTGACCTCGAAAAGCACAAAGAAGGCCTCGGCTTGCAGCAGTGGGTTTCCAAACTGGCCTTCGGTTCCGGCGGCGTCGAGGGCCGCGGCCTGGGTGAGGGCCGCATGAAGCTCTCTTACCTGCCCGAAGCTCACACCGACTTCATTTTCCCCATGGTCGGAGAAGAACTGGGCCTGCGCGGCACAGCGGCAGTCGTGCTGGCCTTTGCCGTGCTGGTCATGGCCGGCATGGTCGTCTCAGCCTACGCGCCGAACCGGTTTGGCAAGCTGCTCGGTGCGGGATTGACCTTCTTGCTCGGCATGGAGGCACTCCTGAACATGGGCGTGACCACTGCGCTGCTGCCGAACAAAGGCCTGCCGCTGCCTTTCGTCAGCTACGGTGGTTCCAGCCTCGTCGCCGCGATGGCCGCCGTCGGCATCCTGATCAACATCCACCGCCAAGGCGTCCACCTCACCTGGGACCAACTCCCCGTCATCCGCCGCAAACGCCGCTGGACGCCGCAGTTGTGAACAGGAGCAGAAGAATGGTTGTGCGTGGACCCCATCCCCTTCGCCGTGGCCCCGCCGTCGGACAAGGTCACCGCTAACCTGGAGCGGCATGAGGCCTTCCAGACCCGTTCAGGCGAGGCCTAGAGCATTTTAAATAATATTGTGGAACATTTTGACAGACGGTGTATAGCTAAGCATGGCCGCACTTTCCCTTGATCTACGTCAACGCATCATCAACACCTGCGACCGGGGTGAAGGCACCCAGGAACAGATCGCCCAAC
>JAPLUL010000121.1:0-13851 GCA_026397635.1 Verrucomicrobiota bacterium
CGCGTTTGTCGTCGATCGCACCGAGTTCCTCCGACCAAAACGGCGCGGTGGGCACGGCGAAGACGTTGCCTTTGAACTCCGGCATCAAGGCGGGCGCGGTCATGGCCTCGCGGAAGGCGACGGTGTCCTTCTCGGCCTTCAAACCGCCGACGCCCATGACACCGATGACAAAGGGCATTTTCGGCGCACCGAAATCTTTGCGCACATCACGGATGAAGTGCGCGAGCAGGTCGCTGTAAACCGCAAAGCGTCCCGGCTTACCTCGATCTGGATAGGTGTGGCCGTCCACCATGTCGTTGAAGCCTTGGAGCCACACAAAGCCAGCGATCTCGTAGCCATCCTTGGCATCGTAAGCAGGGCAAACGCGTTTTGGATCTGCGAGCACGTGCTTCACATGCTCGACCATGTAGCGATAGAAGCGGCCGGTTTCGCGCCGCTTTTCTTCAAGCCAGAGCCTCATGTCTTTCGGCACACCGTGGCCGGGCGGGCCGTAGTAGAGCTTCTTCTGGTAGTCGTTGAGTTCATACGGCCCCGCGCTCGGCGGACGAAACTCCGTGTTCAGGCTGCGACCACCCCACGCGGTCTTGATGATGAGCACCGGCTCCTTCAGCGCTGCCTCCATCGTGAGTCCAAAAGTGAACTCAGGGCCGATCTTGCCATTCGACTTCGTTGCATCGTCCCGCGCTCCATAACCCGCCGTGAGCTTCCCAGTGCCCTCGCCATTCGCGCTGCCGTCGTATTTGCCCGTGAAGTAGGAAATCCAGGTGTGATCGCACACACGCGGCTCGCCCAAGTCGTCGCGCATCATTTTCAACAGCGGTGCCGTCGCCGGATCATCGCCGATGTAATCAAAGGTCTCGATCTTCGCATGCCCCTCCATGTTCGATTGGCCCGCGAGGATGAAGACTTTCAGCGGCGCGGCCTGGAGCGATGCCGCGATGAGGAGTAAGGCGAGGAAGTGTTTCATGATGATCTAGTTGAGTTTAAGACGCAGCCATTGACAAACGCACCGTGGGGACAGAAAATGTCCACATGAAAACTGCCACCGTTCGTGACCTCCGAAACAACTTCGCCATGATCGAGGCATGGCTCCGTGACGGAGTCGAAGTTTGCATCGAGAAACGCGGTGAGCCTTTGGCCATGCTGACGGCCATGAAGCGCGGACGCAGCCCTGCCAAGGTGAAGAATCCAGACTTTGCTGCACGCCAGAAGGCGATCTGGGGAGATCGTGTGTTTAGCGAGCAGGAGGTGAAGGAGATGCGTGAGTATGAACTGGAGGGAGAGGAAGGCTGATGAACTTCCCCGACACCTCTTTCCTCTGCTCGCTGTATCGAAAACAAGTCCACTCGCCTAGAGCGATTGCTTTCATGACACAACGCAGCGGACCACTTCCCGTTTCCAGTCTGCTGCTCCTCGAGTTCCGCCAGTCGCTGCGGCTTCAAGTCCGTCTTCAAACGAAAGACAAGACCAAGGGTTTCACTAAGAGCGAGGCGACTCATATGCTGCGGGACCTTCAATCCGATCTGCGCACGAAAGTGCTGGAAGTGGTGCCGGTGGACTGGTCCGCCGTGCATCATACGGCGGAAGAGCTGAGCGAGCGCTATACCGAGGCGAAAGGGCATCGGTTGGCTGACATCCTGCACATTGCCACCGCCTTGCACCTCGGCGCGGATGAGTTCCTGACCTTTGATGCCAATCAGAAGACCTTGGCCGAAGCCGAGGGGATGTTGGTGAAAGTCTGAACACGTCATGGCTGGGCGAGTTGGTGAATCGTCCCGTGCAGATTGCGGTCGTTGATCTTCAGTTCGTAGCACTGCGTGGGTGCGAGGTCGGGTATTTCCAGGGTGACAGTGCGCTTGTCTTCGCTGAGCTTCACGGCCTTGATGTCGAGGTCGTGCTCGTCGTGGTGCTTGGAACCGTAGTTCTTCGTGCGCTTGAGTGACCACACTTTGATCGCGCTCTTCGTGTCGGTGAGGGGATCGCTGAAGGTGACGCTCATCGCGCCTTTCGTGGCATGAACGGCCAGCGGCACCTGCGCGGGCTGCGGGCCGCGACGGATGCGGTGGAAGCCGCCGGGTGAGGTGGCGTTGCCGGCCCAGGCGAACATGCCGCAGGTGTAAAGCGCTCCATCGCTGCCAAAACGGCCGCGCATGATGCCGGTGGCGAAGGCGGGCATCGGCAGCTCGCACACCGCGCCTTGCCATTGGCCGTTCACTTCTTCGTGCGGGATGATGAAGGCACGGCCGGTGCCGTAGCTGAGGTTGAGCAACGAGCCGCCAAGATTGCCCCACGCGTTTTTCGGCACCCAGATGAGTTCAGCGGGGCTGCGGTCTTTGTCATTCGTTACCCACACGAGTGGCTGCTCCATGGCGCTGTCGCTAGTGTCGGTGACGCTGGTGTAGCCATACATGTTGCCGTAGAAGCCGCCGACTTTCACGCGGTTGATGCGGTTCTTCGGTGTCCAGAAGCCTTCTTGGTCGGTGACGAAGAAAGTGCCGTCGTCGTTGAGGCAAACGCCATTCGCCGCACGGAAGCCGGTGGCTAGGATATCGGTGCTGTAACCGCCGGAGTTGACTCTTAATAGCGATCCGTGCTGCGGCACCACGCTGTCCAAGGCGTGACGACCGGACTTCGCATAGTAAAAGTTGCCAGCACCATCCACCTGCAAACCCATCGCGAACTCATGGAAGTGCTCGGTAACCTGATGGTCGCTGTTAAAGCACTCGATGAAATCGGTTTCTCCATCGGCGTTGAGATCCACGAGCTTGGCGAGTTGATCCCGACAGAGCACATACAGCTCATCGCCGAAAAACTTCACGCCGAGAGGTTGAAACAAGCCGCTGGCAATCCTGCGCCATGTCAGCGTTGCGGGTGCTTTATCCATCACGCCATCGACACGCCACACATCGCCATTCCACATCGCCACGATGGCCGCTTTGCCATCCGGCGTGAAATCAAAGCCGCCGGGGCGCAGCCAGCTTTGGAACGGATTGTCATGCGGCAGCGTGAAGTCATCGGCGACGAACGCGTCATCGTCTTTTCCAGCTGTGGAAGTCGTGATGACCGTTTGAGGCCACTGCGCAGGACCACCTTTCGTCAGTGCGGTGAGGTCCATCGGCTCCTTGTAGTTGGCGGCCAGCGTGGCCAGCGAGCCTGGGTCACATTTGGACAAGAACACGCGTGCTTTCACCTCGCGAATGTCATTCCGCATCTCCAGAACCCAGTCGCCAGACTCCTTGATGAGCTTGCCATCGCCCTGGACTACGACGTTCATCGACTCGGGTGCGATCCGCACGTAATGCGAGGTGATGACGTTGGAGATATTGATGGTGCGGACAAAAATGGGCGTGCTGCCGTAGTCGATCCACGACGGTGATTCGAGTGCAATCGTGCCATTGGTGCCAATGGCCAGCACGGTCTTGTTGCCATGCTTGTAGAGACCTTTGAAAGCGGTGGGGCCAGGGCCGTAAGGCTTGCCATCCTTACCCTTGGGGCGTGGATCCGTGAAGGGTTCACCGGTGCTGTAACCGAGGCCACCAGCGTTAATGAACTGACGCTCTCCCGTGAGACTGGTATGCGTGCCGTGACTACCGTCAAAGGCGATGCCTTTCCAGTCCACGAAGCTGCCGGTGGTGGCGGTGACGTTCGCCATCGTGTCGTGATCGTAAACCATCCAAGCGCGGCCTTTGGTCACGCCACCGGGGCCATCATCAAGCCGGATGGCGATGCCTTTTTGCGCAATGTTGTCCGCAGCGACCTCGAGCGTCCAAAACAACGCGTTGCCGAGTTCCATGCGTTGATACGGCGGCAGCGTGGTATCGATCTTTTCCACTTCAGCGCGGGCAAGACCGCGCGGCAGCGAGGCGAGGTCGATGTCTTTGAGTTGCGACGGATTGTGTGGGCGCAGGAAGGTCTCGCGGATGTAATGGATGACCGCATACTTCTGCGCGGTGGTGTATTGCGGCTGCGGCACCATCTGGCCGAAGCCTTTGGTGAGCGTGAGATACATCGAGAACGGATCGCTGCCGTTTTTGAACTGCCCTTCGGAAAATCGCAGCGCGGTGGGCAGCGAGCCGGGCTGCTCCTTCGTGCCGTGGCAGACGACGCAGAGCGTTTTGTAGATCGTCGCGCCCCGCTGTCTTTGAAGAGCAACGCGATCTCTTTCCGAGGCAGCGCCCGCTTCCACACCTTCACGACACTGGTTTTGCCGTTGGTGAAATCGCCTGCGAAGTTCGGCGCAGCACGGCCCACCTTGAAGACATGCCCTTTTTGATCCGGCTTCGTAAAGTTCGCCTTCTCCGCGATCTCCTTGCCATCGAGCCACAGTTTCGCGGTGCCGCCGTTGACGCTCAGCACCGCAGTGTGCGGTTTGCCGTCGTTCACCTTCGGACCAGAGTTGATCGCGCCTAGCCAGCCGATGTCATACACGAGTCTGCCACCGCGAATGAAGAGCGCCTTCGCATCCGGCGACCACTTACCCGTCGGTGCGCACATGGAGAACAGCGTGCCTTGCCCCGTCGATTCAAACTCCGCCATCGCCGTGAAGTCCGCGCCGAGATCGAGCCCCGCGTCCAGAAAATCCTGCGCTCCTGTTTTCGCCAACGCCGGCACCTCCTCCGGCCCTCGCACGAGTTTGCCATTGCTCCACACTCGCAGCACGGGCACTCCTTTCGGCGGTTGCTCCACCGCGATGTCGTGCGGCCCTTTCGCATCGAGCGAGAGCGTGAGTTCATCGCAAAGCTTCACGTTCGCTGCGCCTTCAAGGTGCAGACGATAGTTCAACGGCCATTCCGGGGCATCGAGAGGCAGTGTATCGCGTGGTGTTGCCGCAAATGCGTAACAAGTAGTTATGGCGATGAAAATGAAGAGCGATGGGCGCATGAGGGAGTCACATCAACGGTGATCAATCACAAAAGCTGGCCGCGAGAGCACGCCTTTCGACAGCGCGCCGTAATGGTCAGAGCGCCAGAAGTTCTTCAAATCGGTGGCGGTGATGAGTTGCAGGCCGGGGGTGGCCACGGCGGGATTGCAGAGGATGTAGAGATCCTCTTTGGCGATGTAGCCGCAGACATTCAGCGTGTGACCGGCGCTGCCATTCGGGTATTGGGGGCCGATGTATTTGAAATCGACGATCACGGGCCGACTGGCATCGAGTTCGCTTTTGAGCATGTCGGTGGCTTTCACGAAGCCGTCGTCGTCAGGCGTGTAGGTGACGAGTTTCCATTTCTGGCCGATTTTGGCCGAGGCATCGAGCAGGTGGCCCCAGTCCGTGCCGGTGCCGAGAGGGGATGGGCAGAGTTTTTTGAAATCCCAGCCGCCGATTTTGCTGCCATGGAAGCGGGCGAAGATGGCGCAGGCGGTGGAGCCGCAGTTGTTGTAGCCCTGCTGGATGTGGGGCATCTGCACGAAGGCAAACTTGCCTGGTTCGCCTTTGTGTTGGCGATAGTCGATGAGCTTCAGGAGATCAGCGGCTTGTTGTGCCGAGGCGTTGCCGGAAGGCTGTGCAGGATGGCCTGTGGGCGAGGTTGGATGAAGTTTGGCGGCTTTCGTCCAGTTCGCCTTCGCGGCATCGACTTCACCGGCTTGGAAATGCATTTCGCCGAGCAGCACGAGGCCGCTGGGATCATTCAGCTCTGCCGCACGCTCGGCGAGGCTGCGTGCGAGCGCGGGATCGGCGGGAATGCCTTCGCCCGAGTGATAAGCCATCGCAGCATTGGCTGCGGCGCGTCCGTGACCGCGCTCGGCGGCCATCTTCCACCATTCGAGAGCCTTTGCGCAATCCTGCTCGGTCCCCTGCGCTCCGAAGTAGCACTGGCCGAGGTTGAAAGCAGCCTGCGCCGAGTCATTCGCGGCAGCTTTGAAGTATGCGATGGCGATGGCGGGATTCCGCTTCACCACCGCGCCGCGCAGGTAAGCGAAGCCGACAAAATCGAGCGCGTCGGCGTTGCCTGCATCGGCAGCCTTGTGAGCCCACTGCATGGCCTCGGAATCGTTTTTGGTGACGCCTTTGCCATCGCGAAGACGAATGGCGAGATCGATCTGAGCTTTGGCATCGCCGCCTTTTGCCCGGGATTGCAATTCGGTGATTTCATCGGCGGATAACGCGTCATGACTCATGAGAAAGGCGGCGAGTAGGATGCAAAAGGTACGGTGCATGATCTCCTCATGATCTGGCATGAAGAGCCCAGGTGTCTTGACCTTTCTGCCCGCCGCAGCTGTGAAAAGCCGCACAATGACGAAACGGGTGGCAGGCAGGCCGCGCGCGGCCATTTTGGCAGCATCCACACCGCATGAAAAAAGCCGCCACAGCCTTTCCCGGCACCCTGTCCACGCAAGGCACACTCTTGATGGAAGTGCGCATGATCGAGCAGATCGCCGATCTGATGCACGACACGGCTTTTTTCATCAAGGATGTCTCGGGACGCTACCTGGTGGTGAATCAATCGCTCGTCGAGCGTCATGGTCTGCGGAGTAAATCGCAAATGCTCGGCAGGCGGCCCTGCGATGTCTGCCCCGGTGACTACGGCCGCATTCCCACCGAGCAGGATGAGCAGGTGCTGCGCACCGGGCAGCCCATCGTGGAGCGGCTGGAGTTATTTTGGCGGAAGCCGAATGTGCCGGTGTGGGGCCTCACGAGCAAGCTACCCATCCGCGATGCCCGCGGCCAGGTGACGGGCCTCATCGGCATCTCCAAGGATCTCGCCGCACCCGTGAGTCGTGAAGACGTGTCGGCCGAGGTCGCACGCGTGCTACGCTATCTCGAAAGCGCTTACGATGATCCGGTGAGCCCCTCCTCGCTGGCAAAAAAGGCGGGCATGACGGCGGCCCGCTTTGCCCGCGTGATCAAACGCATCCACGGCATTAGCCCCATGCAGTTAATTACGAAGACACGCATCACCGTGGGCTGCCGACTGCTGCGCGAGACGAACGCCAGCGTGGCGCAGATCGCGCTCGATTGCGGGTTCTCGGACCACAGTGCCTTCACGCGGGCGTTTCGAGCCGTGACGGGCATGTCGCCGACAGAGCATCGGCGGCTGGCCCCCTGATCGTCTTGCTCCGGTCAAAACTACACACGATGAGTCGCTCATGATCCGCCAGATCCTCACCTCGCTAATCTTTTTTTCCATCACGACCACCAACGCCTCTGCGGAGGCTGTGCCGGTGAAAATCGTGCCAGGAGTCGGCATCACGCGCGGTGGCGAGCCTTACTTTGTCAAAGGCGCAGCGGGCGACAAGCATCTCGATGAACTCGTGGCCGCTGGTGGCAACAGCTTCCGCACCTGGTCCACGAATGGCCTGGGGCCGATACTCAATGATGCTCAGCAACGCGGATTGACGGTTTGCGCGGGCCTCTGGCTGGAATCGGAGTGCAGTTGGTTCTCCTATTCGAATGCCGAGCACTGTGCACGCCAAACAGAGCGCGTGAAAAAGGAAGTGCTTCAGTATCGTGATCATCCAGCGCTGCTTTTTTGGGGCATTGGCAACGAAGCCGAAGGCGATGGCAACAACATGGCCTACTGGATACAATTGGAGGTGCTCGCCAAGGCCGTGAAGGAACTGGACCCTGCGCACCCCTCCTTCACCGCACTCGCTGGCCTGCAACCGTTGAAAATTGCGGGGCTGAATGCTCTCACACCGAGTCTCGACTTTGTCGGCGTCAACACCTACGGCGCACTGACAGGACTGCGCAGCTATCTAGCAGAGCGAAAATGGAAACGCCCGTGGGTGGTCACCGAATACGGTCCGCGGGGCTTCTGGGAAAGCCCGCGTGCCCCCTGGGGAGCGCCCATCGAGCAAACGAGCACCGAGAAGGCCCAATTCATCCGCAAAGCCTATCAGGCCGCAATCCTACCCGGTGGCGACTGCTGGGGCGGCTATGTGTTTCTCTGGGGTCAGAAACAGGAGGCCACATCGACATGGTTTGGCATCTTTACCGAAAGCGGCGAATCCACCGCCGTGCACGATGTGATGCATGAACTATGGAAAGGGCATGAGCCGAAGGATCGCGCACCTGATCTAGTGAAACTGGTGAGCACCGCCGCCAAACAAGAGATCGCCTTCGGCAGTGAGTTCCAGGCGGAGGCCACGGCGCGTGATCCCGATGGCGATGCACTGTCCTGGCACTGGAGCCTCACCCCTGAAAGCGCCGGACGCGATGCCAAAGGCAAAGAACGCGCACCTGCTTCGATGCCTGAGTGTGTGGTGAAGGCCGATGGATCGACAGCGACCTTTCGAGCGCCACAGAAGCCCGGCGACTATCGAGTCCACGTTCGCGTGACCGACACACACCAACGAGCTGCGACGGCCAACTTCCCGATCAAGGTTGAGTAGCTGGCCGGCTCACGGCATCAAATGCCGCACGAGGAAATTCATGCGCACACGCGAGCCATACGGCGTTTCCGCCGCGCCGTGGCCTGTGCCGGCGATGGGCATGAAGTCGAAGCTCTTCCCAGCTTTTTGCAGCGCGGCGACGACTTGCGTCGTGCTCGCGGGATCGACGTTCGTGTCAAGCTCGCCCACGATAAGCAGCAGGTGGCCTTGCAACTTGGTCGCGTCCTCCTTGTTCGAGCTTTTCACATACGACTCATCCACTGGCCAGCCCATCCATTGCTCGTTCCACCAGATTTTGTCCATGCGGTTGTCGTGACAGCCGCAGTCGGCGACAGCCACTTTGTAAAAATTGTGATGATCGAGCAGCGCCCGCATCGCGTTTTGACCACCGGCGCTGCCGCCGTAGATGCCCACGCGACTCAAATCCATCCACGGGCGTGTTTTGGCCGCTTCTGTGATCCACAGCTTCCGATCTGGAAAACCTGCATCCTTGAGGTTCTTCCAGCACACGTCGTGGAAGGCCTTGCCACGATGATTCGTGCCCATGCCGTCCATTTGCACGACGATGAAGCCAAGCTCAGCGATCACATGATGTCCGATCGACCGGCTGAACTCCTTCGGCGCGAACGAGCCATGCGGACCGGCATAGATGTTCTCGACAATGGGATACCTCTTCGCCGGATCGAAGTTCGAGGGCTTCACGATCACGCCGTGGATGTCCGTTTGGCCATCGCGCCCCTTCGCCACGAAGCGCTCCGGCATCGTCCAACCCATAGCGAGCAGTGCGGAGACCTCCGCCTTCTCCAATTCGCACACGAGGCTTCCATCGCTGCTGCGACGAAGTTCCATCACCGGGGGCAGGTCGGCACGCGACCAGGTGTCGATGAAAAATTCACGATTCGGTGAGAACTCGACGCGGTGGTTGCCATCGCCCTCCGTGAGTTGCTTGAAGCCGCTGCCGTCGAAGTTCACTCGGCAGAGATGCTCATGGTAGGGGTCTTCCTTTGCCCGCAAACCGCTCGCGAGAAACCAAATCTCATTCTTCGCCTCATCCACATGCAAAACTTCCCGCACGGGCCACGCGCCCTTGGTGATTGGGTGCTTCGGCGAGCTTTTTTTCGCATCGTATAGGTAGAGATGGCACCAGCCATCACGCTCGCTCATCCAGATGATTTCGCTACTGTTGTGCAGCCAGTGACGCCAGCTTTTGCCGGAGTAGTGGATGAAGGTTTTCGAGGTTTCCTCGACAACGACACGCACCGCGCCCGTCTTCGCATTCACCGCGAGGATGCGGTAGAGCTGATGGCCACGTTGGTTGTAGTTGAAGTAAAACTCGCTGCTGTCCGGTGCCCACACCGCGTCCAGTTCACCGCTTTCGGTGAACGGATTCTCGTAGAGATCACGCGCCACGCGGAGCTTCGTGCCATCGCTCTTTTCGATGACCCACTGCGGCTTCGGCAGCGGATCGCCGGGCTTGATGTAGTCGATGACCTTCACCTTCGGCTGCACGTTGTCGTTCGGTGTCGATTCGACGATCGTCACCTTGCGGCGCTCCATCTTGTCCGCCTCGGTGAAGACGACGCACGAACCATCCGGCGAACGGAAACCGCGCTCGGGCCTCTTCGGAGCCTCCGTTTTAGCCTTCGAGATGCCTTTGCCGTCGATGATGAAGGTTTGGAGTTGTGACGCGCCCTCCACAACCGCGAGATGTTCGCCCGTGCGGCTGGTGATGAGCCAGACATGGCCGTCAAAGGTGTGCTGCTCGCGCTCCGAGCCTGCGCGAACGCCGCCATAACGCGTGTGCTCACCTTGCTGGTTGATCCAGTAGAGCTCCACATCCTGGTCGAGTTGATTGATGAACTTTAGCCCCGATGACTCGCCGGTGCGCCGCGTGCGACGTAGCTCGATTTTCATGGTGGAAGTCATCGCGGCCTCTTTTTCCGGCAAACCGAGCTCTTTGAGCGTTGTGGCCGTTTTGCGGCTGCCTTTGGTGGCGTCGATCAAAACGAACTCGGACTTCCCCTGCCCTGTTTGCACACGATACCAGAACGTTTTGCCATCCGGCAGCCAGTTCGCCTGCACGCGGTCGCGGAAGACTTTGTTTTCCGTGCGCTTGGGAAAACTCAACGCCGCCTCATAGTCGGCGGCCCAGATTTGAATGCAAAAAAATGACAGGCAAAAAAATGAAATGCGTTTGGACATATTTTTGTCTGTCATGTTTTTGTCTTAATGAATACCTAATTGAAACGGGTCTTCCGGATCGAGGATCAACGTCGTCTCGGCCGTGATGAAAGCCTCTCCGGTGATCGTGGGGATGATGCCGCCTTCGCTGTTTTGGTAACTGCCTTCAAAAACACTGCCGAGGATGCTTTCCTGCCGCCACACCTCGCCCGGAGCGAGTTTTCCATCCGCAGCCAGACATGCAAGCTTCGCGCTGGTGCCTGTGCCGCAGGGCGAGCGGTCATACTCGCCGCCGGGGCACAAAACGAAGTTCCGGCTGTGATTCGCGGCATCGTGCGGCGGACCAAAAAGCTCAACGTGATCGATTTCCGGGTAGCCAGCGGCTCGCACGGCCTCGCGCATCGCCAAACTGGCCTGCGTGAGCTGCGGGACGTTTTGAAGCGTGAGATCGAGGCCGTGATCTGCGACGAGAAAGAACCAGTTTCCGCCCCACGCGACATCACCAGTCACGCCACCGGCTTTGACCCCCTTTGCCTGTCGATACGACGGCACATTGCGGATGCTCACGCGGCCACTGTCGTCCAAAACGGCCGTCACCACTCCCACGGGTGTCTGCACACGATGCTCGCCCGCCGAAATGCGTCCTAGATGCTTCAGCGTCGCGATGAGGCCAATCATGCCATGCCCGCACATGCCCAGCAGGCCGACGTTGTTGAAGAAAATCACGTCCGCCGCGCAACTCGCGTCTTTCGGCTCCACGAGCAAGGCACCGACGATCACCTCGTGCCCGCGAGGCTCGCAGATGATCGCCCGACGATACGTTTCGAGCTCGTCCGCCGTGACCCCGCTGAGCACGACACGCGTGGGTTCGCCGCCAGTGTGGGAGTCGATTATTGGAATGCGCTTCATGAACACAAGTTGGCCTGCGCCAGGGGCGCTTCTTGGTTGATTCCGGCAGTGGGGGCGTGATTTCGCTCAAATCGTCAGCGCACCCGTGCTGCTGGCAAAGTTGTCGGCTTCGATGCCCATATTTTGCATGAGGCGGACGAAGAGGTTGCTCATCGGCGTGTTGTTCTTCGCATCGCCGGTGACATGGCGGCCGTGTTTGAAGCCGCCGCCAGCGAGCAGCAGCGGCAGGTTGTGCCAGTCGTGCGAGTTCGCGTTGCCGAGGTTGCTTCCATAAAGCACGGCGGTGCTGTCGAGCAGGTTTTGGGAGCCTTCTTTGCGTGCCTTGAGCTTTTCCATCAATGTGCCGAGCGCTTTAAGCTGCGCGGTTTCGATCAGGCGAAGCTGCGCGATCTTTTCGGGGTCCTGGCCGTGATGGGAGAGGTTGTGATGATCCGCTTTGACGCCTGGAATGGCCGGCACGTCGCCGCGCCCCTGAATGACGAGGGTGACGAGCCGTGTGCTGTCGGTCTGAAAGGCGAGCGGGATGAGGTCAAAGAGAAGATTCATGCGTCCGATGAGGTCCTTCTCGTCTTTGATGTCCTCGGGCGGCTGCGCATCGACCTTGGGCTTCGGTTTTTGCACCCAGGCCTCGGCTTTTTGGAGACGCTGCTCCATCTCGCGGACGCTGGTGTAGTATTCGTCGAGCTTGTCGCGATCCGCGCTGCTGAAGCGCTTCTCCAGCCGCTTGGCCTCTTCGCCAACGGTGTCCATGATGCTGCGACCTTCCTTGAGCTTGCGCATCTGCTGCTGGATCTCCGCCGCAGTGCCATCGAGGAAGAGTTTGGCGAAGATTTTCGAGGGTCTGGACTCCGCCGGGATCATGACGCCGCTGCGCGTGTAGCTCTGACTGTTGCCGCCGCCGGTGTTGAGTTGCAGTGACGGGTAGCGCGTCTCAAAGCCGATCTTCTTCGCGATGAACTGGTCGAGCGAGATGGTGTTGCGAAATCCACCCAACCCCGGATGCCGCGCCCCCGTGAGCCAAGTCAGCTCCGAGGCATGCCCATCGCGTCCATTTTGATCCGGATGGCACACATTCGAGAAAACGGTGAAGTCCTTCCGATGCGCCTCGATCATCTTTAAATAGGGCGTCGGCGTGTAAGCCTCCCCGCTCTCCGCCGGGAAGAAATCCGGTCCGTAGATGCCGAGCGATGAACAAATCGTCACCAACCGCTTCGGCGGCAGTGCATCGGCCGCCAGTGCCCGGGTTCCCCACATGGCATCGAGAAACGGCAAGGCAAGCGAAACGCCCGAGCCACGAAGGAAGGTGCGGCGTGAGAGGTGAGGGCTCATGGAGTGCTGGAGAAGTGGAGTGATGTTATTTACGGCGGAAGGTGTCACTGAGAACGAGTTCAGTCACGAAGGTCTTCAAGCCGCCACCTTGTTTCAGCGCTTTGGCGACGATGTAGGCGACGGCACGATTGTCAGCATACGTCGGTGTGGCGCCGGTGGCGTAGGTGAGGAGTTTTTCGGTGAAGCAGCGTTGGACGTCAGCGGGCTGGGCGAGGAGGAGTTGTTTGAACTCTTTGATGTCTTTGAAGGCGCGACCGTCGGCGAGTTGGCCGGTGGGATCGACGGGAAGGGAGACTTTGTATTGCCAGACGCCGCGGTTTTCGACTTTGGCGGCGGGTTTATCGCCCTTCTCCTTGCTGCGGTAGCGATCTCGCCAGCCGCCGATGACGTCGAAGCTCTCAAGCGCGAAGCCGGGCGGGTCGATCTTGGCGTGGCAGCCAGCGCAGTTTTCAGCGTTGCTGTGTTTGGCCAAAATCTCACGAATGGTGCTGGCGCCGCGGGTGTCGGGCTCGACGCCGGGAATGCCGGGCGGTGGTGGAGGTGGGGGCTGGCCGAGCAGGCGCTTCATCATCCAGCCACCGCGCAGCACGGGCGAGCTGACGGTGCCATTGGCGGTGGCTTTGAGAATGCTGGCCTGCGTGAGGATGCCGCCGCGCACGCTATCCGCCGGGAGCTTCACGCGGACGAATTCCTCGCTCTTCGCGACATCCGTGCCGACGCCGTAATGCTGGGCGATGCGGCGATTGAGCATCAAGAAGTCGCTGTGGATGAAATTCGTCACCGAGAGGTCTTTGTGGAGCAATTCGGTGAAGAAGGCCTCTGTTTCGCCGACCATGGCATACTTCAGCATCTCATCGAACTCGGGATAAAGCGTGGTGTCGGGTGAGGTGGCGTCGATGCTGCGCAGATCGAGCCATTGACCGGCGAAGTTCTTCACGAAGGCCTGGCTGCGTTTGTCGGCGAGGAGGCGTTTCACCTGCGATTTGAGCGTTTCGGGCTCTTGGAGCTTTTTGGCGTCGGCGAGGCGCATGAGCTCGTCATCCGGCAGCGTGCTCCAGAAGAAATACGAGAGGCGTGAGGCCAAAGCGTGATCGCTAAGGC
>JAPLUL010000006.1:0-18583 GCA_026397635.1 Verrucomicrobiota bacterium
AATGGGACGGATGAACGTCACGCACTTCAAAGCCGGCGCGGTCACGATTCAGACCGCCTGGTCCGAGAGCAGAGAGACGACGCTTGTGGGTCAGTTCGGCCAGAGGATTGATCTGATCCATGAACTGGCTGAGCTGGCTACGGCCGAAGAAGTCACGCACGACGGCGGAGAGCGCCTTCGGATTGACGAGCTTGGCTGGAGTCATGGTGTCCATGTTCACGTCGAACAAGGTCATGCGTTCCTTGACCAGACGCTCCGTGCGGGAAAGACCCACGCGGCACTGGTTAGCGAGAAGCTCGCCAACGGCGCGCACACGACGGCTGCCAAGATGATCAATATCATCGAGCAAGCCTTCACCTCCGCGGAGACGGAAGAGATAATGCAGCGCAGAAACGACGTCCTCGGCGGTGAGGATGCGCATTTCAGTGTCAATCTTCAGCGTGAGCTTCTGATTGATCTTATAGCGACCAACACGGGTGAGGTCATAGCGCTTCGGATCGAAGAACAGACGCTTCACGAGGGCACGGGCGTTGGGCGTGGTGGGAGGATCACCAGGGCGCAGACGGCGGTAGATTTCTTTGAGCGCCTCATCCTCATCACGGGCGGTATCTTTGCGCAGGGAGGTGATGAGAAGGTCGTCAGGGGAAGCAGTGACGACTTTGGCGGTCTTATGACCGAGCTGGATGAGCTGGCGCACGACACCCTGAGTGAGCGGCTCGTAAGCACGCGCGACAATCAGTTCACCATCAAGAATGTCCTTGAAGAGGATCTTGGTAGCGAGGTCCTCCTCGGAGATGCCCTCCTTGAGCTTCAAGTCCTGGATTTCGTAGAATAACTTGAGGATGTCCTCATCGTTCGGATAGCCAATCACGCGCAGAAGCGTGGTTGCCAGGAATTTGCGACGACGACGACGGCGGTCTAGATAGACGTAGAGGAGATCATTCGTGTCGAATTGGACCTCCAGCCAGGTGCCGCGGTCAGGAATGATGCGGAAGCCGTGCAGCCAGCGCCCATTGAGATGCTGGGTGGTTTCAAAGCAGATGCCGGGAGAACGATGAAGCTGGGAAACGACGACACGTTCAGCACCATTGATGACGAAAGTGCCGCGAACGGTCATGAGCGGGATTTCGCCCATGTAAACACGTTCCTGTTTAGCTCCGGCCTCGTCTTTCAGTTCATAGGTAACGTAAAGCGGTGCGCTGTAGGTTTCAGCCTCACGAATGGCCTCAAGAGAGGAGAGCTTTGGATCACCGATTTCGTACATGACGAAATCGAGGGTCATCTTCTCATCATAACTGGTGATGGGGAAAACTTCACGAAACACGGCCTGCAGGCCGAGGTCCTTGCGCTTCGAGGGCAGGATGTTCTTCTGGAGAAATTCCTCGTAGGAACGGAGCTGGATCTCGATGAGATTTGGCGGCTCGGCGACTTCGTGGATTTTGCCAAAGTTGGTGCGCTGGGACATAAGGCAGAGATGAGGCGGTTAGGGGGCGGTGGCGGTTGGCACAAGCTGCGGAGCCGGAGGTGGGTTCCGCATTTGCGGTCAAAGCGTTAAACAGACGGCATGGTGCCGTTTGTTAGCCGCATTGAACGCGAAAACGAAGCAGCCAGAGACCGGGCGGATGCCAAGGCTCAGGCCATGAAAACTGTCTGTAGCAGAGCTCTCACCGCGAGAGATCCCGGAACCGAGGCCACTGCCACGGAGGTTCTGGGATTCACTTACGGATGCGGGCATGCGATGGATCGAAACTGACGGGGGATTCTGAAACACTAACTTGAGCGGACTCCAGACCGCGTGGCGATGCTTTGAAAGGCAACCGCCACGCGGCAAAGAGCAGGAGTAACTGGAGAGATTACTTGATGGTGATTTTGGCACCAGCGGCTTCCATCTTCTTCTTGATTTCTTCCGCTTCTTCCTTCTTGACGCCTTCCTTGAGGGTCTGCGGAGCGCTCTCGACGAGCTTCTTCGCTTCAGCAAGGCCAAGGCCGGGGACTACGCCGCGGACTTCCTTGATGACGCCAATCTTGTTGGCACCAGCTTCAGTCAGGATGACGTCGAACTCGGTCTTCTCTTCGACAGGAGCAGCTGCGGCGGCACCACCAGCGGCGGCGGCGGCCACAGGAGCAGCGGCGCTCACGCCCCACTTGGTTTCGAGGGACTTCACAAGTTCAGCGACTTCCATCACGGTCAAGCCACTCAGTTCTTCAACGATTTTATTCAGGTCAGCCATATTAGTTTGTCGGTGTCGCCGCTTGCCGAAGCTTCGGATGGTTTAAGAGCGAAAGCTTTCGCTCCGGCGAGGAACCATTGGGTGTTTATCTATTCAGGCCGTTTGAAGGGCCATCTGGTCAAATTGGGGGTTGTTTTAGACAGCGGCGGGTTCAGGCGCGGCTTCGACAGCTGGAGCAGATTCGGCAGGTGCGGCCGCAGGTTCCACGACTGGAGCAGATTCGGCAGGTGCAGCTTCAGCTTCCGCCGGAGCACCATCCAAGTCTGCCTTAGCCTTGAGCACGCGAGCGAGGGCCGAGGCAGGAGCCTGGAGCACGCCGAGGAGCTGCGAGAGGAGCACCTCGCGGGAAGGCAGATCTGCCAGCGTTTTGATGGTCGCGGCATCCAACAGGCTGCCTTCGAGAACGCCTACTTTCATCACCGGCTTTTCAAACTCGGCGGTGAAGTTCTTCAAAATCTTCGCCGTGGCACAGATGTCTTTCACACCCGTCACATAGGCGCTCTGGCCGGTGAGGTGGGAGCCCAGTTCCCCTGGATAACCGGCCTTTTCAGCGGCCTTCTTCACGAGATTGTTTTTGAAAACGTGGATCTCAGCTCCCACGCCGGTGAGGCGCTTGCGGAGTTCAGCGAACTTATCCACCTTGAGGCCGGTGTAATCGACTACCAAGAGGAAGGGGGAGGCATTGACCCGGCGCAGCAGGTCATCAATGAGCAATGTCTTTTCAGCTTTCATGTGTCAGTGCTGCGAGGATTAAAGTTTGATGTATTTCGACACGTCGATGCGAAGCGCAGGCGACATGGTGGCGGCAAGGGTCATGGTCTCGACATACCGACCGCGAGCGGAAGCGGGCTTGGCGCGCACCACAGCTTCGATGAGCGAGGCCGCGTTTTCAGCGAGCTGGGCCACTTCGAAAGAGGCTTTGCCGACGGAAGAGGCGATGTTGCCATTTTTGTCGAGCTTGAAGTCGGCGCGACCGGCCTTGACGGCTTTGACGGCAGCGGCGGTGTCGTCCGTGACGGTACCGGTTCGTGGATTGGGCATCAAACCGCGAGGTCCGAGCTGTTTACCCAATTTACGCACTTCATTCATCGCAGCCGGAGTGTCGATGGCGACATCGAAATCCGTGAAGCCTTCCTTCACCTTGGCGATGAGGTCCTCGTTGCCGACGATGTCAGCTCCAGCGGCCTTAGCTGCCTCGGCAGCGGCCCCTTGGGCAAACACGGCGACACGGACGCTCTTGCCAGAACCATGGGGCAGCGGGCAGGTGCCGCGGACCATCTGGTCGCTCTTCTTCGGATCCACACCCATGCGGAACGAAAGGGTGACGGTCTGGTTAAACTTAGTGCCTGGGAGTTTGCGCAGGAGTTCAGCGGCTTCTTCAAGCGTGAACACTTTTCCTGCCGGAACCATCTCGGCGGCTTTCTTGTAACGTTTGCTTCTCTTTTGCATGGTAGTTTTGCAGTAATGACGAACGACGGGTTCTCCTGCTGGGGTTGGTGTTATTCGGCGATTTCGATGCCCATCTGGCGCGCGGTTCCAGCCATGATGCGGGAGGCACGTTCGAGGTCGGTGGTATTAAGGTCTGCCAGCTTCAACTTGGTGGCTTCCAGAAGCTGGGCCTTGGTGATCTTAGCGACTTTCTTTTTGTTCGCCTCGCCGGAGCCGGAGGCGATGTTCGCCACCTTCTTGAGGAGGTTGGAAGCCGGTGGCTGCTTGGTGATGAAGGTGAAGCTCTTGTCCTTGTAAACAGTAATGACGGTGGGCAGCACATCACCACCGGCTTTGGCCGTGGCAGCGTTGAACTCCTTGCAGAACGCCATGATGTTCACCCCGGCCTGCCCCAGAGCAGGGCCGATGGGCGGTGCGGGGTTGGCGGCGCCAGCCTTGATCTGGAGCTTGATTTGTTTGATGATTTCCTTGGCCATGTTGTATGTGTTGCTTGCTTGAGATGAAGATCAATGAGTCTGGCGGCTCTAGGCTTTTTCCACCTGCCAGTATTCGAGATCGACCGGGGTGGAACGGCCGAAGATGTTGACGGAGACGCGCAGCACGCCGCGTTCGGGGTCGATTTCCTCCACGGTGCCGTTCTGACTTTCGAACGGACCGTCAGCGACGCGTACTGTATCACCGAGATTGAAGGCGATTTTTGGAACAGCACCCTCGTCCTTGTCACGGACCTGGGAGAGCATAGCTTCGACCTCCTTCGCACGCATGGCGATGGGATGGTCTTTGGCGCCAGCAAAATTGAGGACGCCATCGGTTTCCTTGACAAAGTACCAAGTCCTGTCAACAAGACGGTTGTGCTCGTCGAGCAAGTGACAATTGGCGATAACGTAACCAGGAAAGAACTTGCGATTGCTCTCAGAACGCTTGCCTTTTTTGACCTCGGCCACGCGCTCCATCGGTACGAGCACCTGGAAGACATAATCCCCCATCTCCTCCGTCTCAATGCGGCGGAGCATGCTGTCGCGTACCTTTTGTTCAAGGCCGGAACGAACATGAATAACAAACCACTGGTCGCGGGGTGCGGGGATGGCTCCCATAAGAGGTCGGGTGAAGAGGGGTTGGTGAAAACTGAAGATTACATGCCAATCTTCTGAGCGGCCTCGAAGGCCCACTTGAAGCTGACATCGAAAGCGGCCACAAAGGCACCAAGCAGGATCATCGCGATGAAGACCACTACAGTGGACTCATTCAACTCGCGGTATTTGGCGAAGCCTTTTTCCTTTGGATCCCATGGCCAGGTGGCTTTCTTGAGTTCCAGGGCGACTTCGCTGATGTATTTGCGGATGCGGCTCATTTGAAGCGTTTCGACTTTTCTGCGGAGATGTTTCCGGGGTTTTTTCGCTTGGCAGGCCAGGAGGGACTCGAACCCACAACCAACGGTTTTGGAGACCGCTACTCTACCAATTGAGCTACTGACCTGTATGAGCGAAAACGCTTCCCGGAATGAATAACGGATGAATGAAAGTTTGCAAGTCGGCAGCCTCGTTTCGCTCCTCCTAGGAGACGAAACCACCGCCGGGTCTGTGCGCCAGACCCGGCGGGGTTCGAGACAAACGAACTGCGCAGGGCTTAGTCGAGGATGGTGGCAACACGGCCAGCACCCACGGTCTTGCCGCCCTCGCGGATGGCGAAACGGATGGTCTTCTCCATGGCAATCGGGGTGATCAGCTCGACTTCGATCGAGACATTGTCACCAGGCATCACCATTTCAACACCTTCAGGAAGCTTCACGCTGCCGGTCACGTCCGTCGTGCGGAAGTAGAACTGCGGGCGGTAGTTATTGAAGAAAGGCGTGTGACGTCCACCTTCGTCCTTGGAAAGAACGTACACTTCAGCAGTGAACTTCTTGTGAGGGGTCACGGAGCCGGGCTTGGCGATAACCTGACCGCGCTCAATGTCGTTCTTCTTCGTGCCGCGGAGCAGAAGGCCCACGTTGTCGCCGGCACGACCTTCGTCGAGCAGCTTGCGGAACATTTCGATGTCGGTGACGGTGGTCTTGACGGTCGGACGGATGCCAACGATTTCGACTTCGGACATCTTCTTGATGATGCCACGCTCAACACGACCGGTGCAGACGGTGCCACGACCTTCGATGGCGAACACGTCTTCCACGGGCATGAGGAAGTCCTTGTCGATCGGACGCTCTGGCAGCGGGATGTAGCTATCCACGGCATCCATGAGCTTCAGGATGTTAGCCTCGTGCTCAGGATCTCCTTCGAGAGCCTTGAGAGCGGAACCCTTCACGATCGGGATGTCGTCACCTGGGAAGTCATACTTGGAAAGGAGGTCACGAACTTCCATTTCGACGAGGTCGAGGAGTTCTGGATCGTCCACCATGTCCACTTTGTTCATGAACACCACGAGGGCTGGCACACCAACCTGACGAGCGAGCAGGATGTGCTCACGAGTCTGTGGCATCGGGCCGTCAGCGGCGGAAACAACAAGAACGCCACCGTCCATCTGGGCGGCACCGGTGATCATGTTCTTCACATAGTCGGCGTGTCCGGGGCAATCGACGTGCGCGTAGTGGCGCTTGTCGGTCTCATACTCCACGTGGGCAGTGTTGATCGGGATGCCGCGCTCTTTTTCTTCAGGAGCAGCGTCGATTTGATCATACGCGCGCGCCTGGGCGAATCCCTTCTTGGAAAGGACGGTCGTGATGGCGGCGGTCAGTGTGGTTTTGCCGTGGTCAACGTGGCCAATCGTGCCGATGTTGACGTGCGGCTTGTTGCGTTGGAATGCTTCTTTAGCCATGGAGTAGGTTAGTTGAGGGGGTGCGCTTGGGACTGATTCGTTTGTCGTGTTTCGAAGATCTCCACAATACGCCACTGGAGCTGTTAGAGGGACTTGAACCCTCGACCTCGTCCTTACCAAGGACGTGCTCTACCACTGAGCTATAACAGCGTAACCGGCGGCAGTCTCGTGAGAGACCTCCTCCTCTTTCGACAATAAAACCGGGGAATGCAAATCTCGCAGACAAGTGTCAGGAGACAGTACGCCCCGGCTTTGTGACCGAAAAAGTGTGCGATAGTAGGACATTGAGGCCTTCTGTCAAAGATTATTTCGAATGTTGGCGAAAGATGAGCGCTTGAGGGACCGCCACAGCCCCGACGCACCGTGTTCACCAGTCACAAAATCCTCGCAACTGTCACGCTTCGTCGCAGGATGTCAGTTCAACTATGAAAATCACGCCCATCCTCCTCGCCCTTGGCCTCGCTTTTCAAATCCAGGCCGCTGATGCTCCCAACGCCGCCGGATTGCAGCTCTACAGCCTGCGCAGCCAGTTCACGCTGCGCGGCGTGCCATGGACGCTCGACCGCGTGAAGGAGTTTGGCATCAAGGAGGTCGAACTCGCCGGCACCTACAACCTCAACACCGAGCAGTTCAAAGCCGAGCTTGAGCAACGCGGCCTGAAAGCCGTCAGCAGCCACTTTCCGTATGACCGCTACAAGAACGACCTCGACAACGTGGTGAAGGACGCCAAGACGCTCGGCATCAAATTCGCCGGCTGTGCCTGGATCAACCACAAGGACAGCTTCGACGAAGCTGAGTGCCGCGAAGCTGCCGCCGTCTTCAACCAAGCGGGCGCGGCGCTCGCCAAGGAAGGCATCACCATGTTTTACCACGCGCACGGCTTCGAGTTTGAGCCGCACGGCGAAGGCACTTTGTTTGACCTCTTCATGCAGGAGACCAAGCCCGAGTTCGTCTCCGTGCAAATGGACGTGCTGTGGATCGTTTTCCCCGGCCAGGATCCCGCGAAGCTGCTGGAGAAATACAGCGGCCGCTGGAAGCTCATGCACCTCAAGGATTTGAAGAAAGGCATCGCCACCGGCTCCCTCAGCGGCAAGACCGACGTCGCCAACGATGTCGTCCTCGGCTCCGGTCAGATGGACTGGGCCTCGATCTTCGCCGCCGCGCGTAAGAACGGCATCCAGCACTACTTCATCGAGGACGAATCCCCCACCTCCATGGATCAGATCCCTGCGAGCCTGAAATTCCTGCGCACGAATGGCTTCGAGTGAAGCAAGGATTCGCTTGGCCGGATTCAACCTCTGTGACACACTCTGGCCATGACCACCATCTTTCGGACCACTGTCGAGGAGTTGGACGAAAGCTTCCTAGAAAGCGTGCGGGCCGCGTTCAAAAGCGGCTCGATTGAGATTTCCGTGACTGAGGCGGATGAAACCGCCTACCTGCTGCGCCAGCCCGCCAATCGCGCACGTCTGTTGCGTGCCGTGGCGGACATTGATGCCGGGCGCAACGTGGTGACCCCCGATCAGACGATGTTCCAATGAGAACCGTGAGCTTTCACGCGGATGCGTGGCAGGACTTTACGGCGATGGCCACCAAGGAGCCAAAGCTGTTCGAGCGTCTCGTACGCCTCATCAACGAAAGCGCTCGCGATCCGTTCACCGGCATCGGCAAGCCCGAGGCGCTGAGTCATGAACTCAAAGGCTGGTGGAGCAGACGCCTCAATGACGAGCATCGGCTCGTCTATCGAGTCACTGACGAAGCCATCGTGATCGCCGCCTGCCGTCTCCACTACGAATGATTTCACGCCGCCTCCACGCCAGCATCCTGCATGGCGTTTTCATCCTCTCCGGCATCTCGGCGCTGATCTACCAGCTCGTGTGGCAGCGTGCGCTGCTGACGATCTACGGCAGCAACGTCGAATCCGTGGCGATGGTCGTGGCGGCCTTCCTTGCTGGACTCGGCATCGGTAGTCTTGCGGGCGGCTGGATTTCCAAATCCACACGCGCACCGCTCGTGCTGCTGTTTGGTCTCGCCGAACTTGGCGTCGGAGCCTACGGCCTCATCTCGCTGAAGTTGTTCGATGCCGTCGGCGCCATCACCTCCGTGCAAGCCCATGGCCTCACGACAGGCGTTCTGGTCTTCTTGCTCGTGTTTCTGCCCACGCTGCTCATGGGAGCCACGCTGCCGCTGCTGGTGGCTCATCAGGTGCGCGACACGGCCCACGTCGGCCAAAGCGTGAGCCGGCTCTATTTCGTGAACACCCTTGGAGCCGCGCTGGGAGCCTTCATCGCCGCGCACTGGCTGCTCGGCGGCTTTGGCATGAGTGGAACCGTGCGCATCGCGGCCAGTTTGAATGCATTGGCGGCCTTCATCGTGCTCATCGCGTTACGCAAAGCACCGCAAGCCGACGACGACCAGCCTGCTCCAGCTCTCAGCCCGGATCCCTCCTCTCAAATCCCTTTCCGCACGGCGTTGGTGTGGTCCGCGCTGTCGGGATTCCTCGCGCTGTCCTGGGAGATTCTCTGGTCGCGTGTTTTCAATTTTGCCAGCGCGTCCCTCGCGCCCGTGTTCGGCTACATGCTGGGCAGCTACCTGCTCGGACTCGCACTGGGTTCGCTGCTCAGTCCGCGTCTGCTGGCCCAAACTGGAGACCTGCGTGGCAAGCTCTCACGCTGGGTGGCTTGGTCGACGGTTGCCGGATTCGCCGTTGCGCCACTGACCGCAGAGGCGGCTTGTCACCTCTCCTGGGAAGCGGGCTATCTTTTGGTCATTCTAGCCGGAGTTCTGATCGGAATCACCTTTCCGCTGCTCTGCCACGCAGCCATCCCTGCGGGACAGGACACTGGCAGCAAGCTCTCACAGCTTTATCTCGCCAACATCGTCGGTTCCGGCGCAGGCAGCTTGCTCACTGGTTTTCTCTTCATGGAATGGATGAGCCTCCATGTTCTGAGCTGGGTGCTTCTCATCATTTCATGGCTGTGGGTCAGAAACATCGCCCCCACACGCGAACATAGGATCAGGGCAACGCAGATCGGAGCTTCAGCCACTCTTTTGGTGGGCTCGTTTTGGTGGCTCTACGAATACTTGCAATACAAACACGAGTCCAAGCTAGGAATGCGTTTCGCGCAGATCATCGAATCACGTCACGGCGTGATCACGGTGGACACCAGCAACGCGGTTTATGGCAACGGCGCTTACGACGGCGTGATCGGCACGAAGCTTGAGCCGAAATCTTGGCTCGTGCGCCCTTACTTCCTCTCCGCCGTGCGGGATCGCATCGAAAACGTGCTCGTGATCGGTGTCGCCAGCGGTTCGTGGACGCAGATCCTCGTCAATCATCCGCAGGTGAAAAAAGTCACCGCCATCGAGCTCAGTCACGGCTACCTCGATCTCATCCGCTCGCGCCCCGAAGTCGCCAGCCTGCTCACGAATCCCAAACTCGAACTCGTGATCGACGACGGCCGCCGCTGGCTGCGCCAGCATCCTGACGCGAAGTTTGACGCTATCGTGATGAACACCACGCATCACTGGCGTGAGTTTGCCTCCGCGCTGCTCTCGCGCGAGTTTTTGACCGAGGTCAAAGCCCACCTCACCCCCGACGGCATCGCCTTCTGGAACTGCACCGAGTCACCCCGTGCCGCCCGCACCGGCATGGAGGTCTTTCCGCACACGATCATGGTCATGAACCACTGCCTCGCCAGCAACGCGCCGCTGGAGCCAAACCGCGACCGCTGGCAGAAAATCCTCGCCGATTACCGCATCGACCGCCAGCCCGTCATCGCCGCCGGTCAAATCGAAGCCACGCTCGATTTCCTCACTCAAGAAGCCCTGCCAGAATCCGGCCATATGTCCCGCTGGTGCCGCCGTGAGGCGATGCAGACAGCTTGGGGCGATGCCGAGATCATCACCGATGACAATCTCGGCCACGAGTATCCGTGAGGGCGATTTGCATTCTCGTGCTCTCTCGTTCATAAACTTGCATGAATCCCAACGTGCTCATCATCGGTGGCGGAAGCGCGGGCGTGGCGGCGGCCATCACGGCGGCACGCCAGGGCGCGGACACGCTGCTGGTAGAACGGAACGGCTTCTTCGGCGGCACGGGCACGGCCTCCCTCGTGCATTCATTTTGCGGGCTGTATGTCATGCCGCCAACGCCGGATGCAGCCGCAAAAATCGCGAATCCAGGCCTTCCAGTCGAGCTGGAGCATGAATTGCTGGCACAAGGAATCGCGCACGGCCCGCTGCGCATGGGCAAGGTCGATGTGCTGATGCATCAGCCAGCACGGCTGGCCCTTTTTTACGATCAGTGGTGCGCCAAGCAGCCGAACTTGAAGGTGTTGCTGCATACCAAGGTCATTGACGCCGCCGTTGCAGGTAACCGCATCAGCGAAGTGACTCTGCACTGCCGAGGCAAGACGTGGAAGCTGCGCCCGCGCACGGTGGTCGATGCCAGCGGAGATGCGATGCTGGCGGCGGTTGTCAATCATCCCTGGGCACAAACTCCCGCCCAAGAACTGCAACGTCCGGCCTACATCGTGGGTCTTGGCGGCGTTGATCCTGGCGCGTTCACAGGAGACGGCCCGCTGAAAATCTCAGGCTGCCTCGCCGGCGCCATCAAAGACCAACAACTGCCCGCCGCAGCCGCCGGGGCGCATTTCCGTGCTGGCACAACGAAGCACGAAGCCTTCCTCACGCTCGATCTCGCTGGTGATTCCCCGGAATGCCCGTTTGATGCCACCGACGCGCGCAGTTTGACCTGGATCGAGATGCAGGGCCGCGAAGTGACCTTCGCCATCGTCGATCATCTGCGTGCCTCGTTCGAAGGTTTCGCTCATGCCAGTGTCACGACACTGCCAGTGTGTGCGGGCATTCGCGAAAGCCGCTCTTGGATTGGCGAAGCAGTTTTAACGGAAGAAGACATCCTCGAAAGCCGCAGCGGGGATCAAGCCATCGCCAACGCGACGTGGCCGATCGAACTGCGTGAAACGGCCCGTGGGGCAAGATTGCTGTATCCGCGCGAACCCAAAGCCTGTGGCATTCCGCTGGGATGCTTGCGAGCGCGTGATTTGCAGAACGTGTTCATCGCCGGACGCTGTATTTCAGCCACGCATCGCGCCCAGGCGAGCATCCGGGTGATGGGAACGGCTCTGGCAACCGGTCAGGCGGCTGGTATGGCGGCTGCGCTCACAGTGGGAGACACTCCGACCATCGCCCAACACGTGCGGCATGTTTTGAGCCAAAACGCAGGCTGAGGCGGCGTCTCGGAATGATGCTTGCCCTGTGAGGGGGCTTTCGTCATCATCCGCGCATGACTCGAACCATCCTCGCCATCGGCGCCCACTACGATGACTGTCCTTTCGGAATTCCCGGCACCCTTTTGCGAGCGGTGCAGAAACATCAGCGCGTGGTCATCCTGAGTTTGATCGGTGATTACGCCGACTGGCCGCCCGTGCGCGGACGGGCGCAGGGCTTGATCGAGTTGTCAAAGCAACTCGCGGCTGAGCGCGGCATGGAGATGCGTTTCCTGCCGTGGAAGAGCATGGGCTTTGAGCCGACGCTGGAAACAAAGCGCGCCGTGGCCGAGGTGGTGGCGGAGGTGAAACCAGACACGGCGTTCATGCTATGGCCGCGCGACCGACACCCTGACCACGAGGCGGCCAGCGCGATCTGCCATGCGGCGCTGCAACAACCGGCACGACTGACGGGCCGAGATGATGCGCGCACTCCATCGCGGGTGTTTTGGTATGACAACGGTCCCGGACACACCCTCGGCTTCGAGCCGGACACTTACATCGACGTGTCGGCTGAATGGGAGGCCTCGCGCGAGTGGCTGGGACGGCTGATGGCCTTTGTACGGCAGGAAGACTACGATCCGGCGAAAACAGACGCCGCGCTGGAAACGAAAACGGTTTTGTCCCGCTATCGCGGTCTGGCCTGTGGAGTGAAACACGCCGAAGCACTCAAAAGCATGCGTCCCGTGACACGGGAAGACTGGTAACCACGGTGTCCCCTTTGATGAGGCATCGACTCTACCCTGCTACCCCGATCTCTCCCCTCTCGGTGTCCTTTTCTATGAGACACTGCGGGGAGCATGACATCTGCCACTGCCAACTGGACTTCATCAGAGCGTCCGCTTATTTTCTGCCATGAGCAGCACCCAAGGCGAACACGATTTGAGCATCGAACGCGTCAACCAACGCGCCCAGGACATCGAAGGCAAGCTGCCGAAGCTCAAAACGCTCTTCGAGCAGGGGAAGATCATGCTCTGCATGGTGCAGGACTACTGGAAGGGTAGCTACCGGGAGGTGCCGTATTGGGCGATCGGCGCGGTGGCGCTGGCGCTGCTGTATGTGCTGAACCCGGTGGATGTCCTGCCAGACATGCTGCTAGGGGTGGGTTATTTGGACGACGCGACCGTTGTGGCTTTCTGCCTAAAGCTGGTCCAGCGGGAGATCGAGCGCTATCAGGAGTGGGTGGTGGCGAAGGCAAAAGCTGGGGGCAGCAAGGTCGTGGATGTGTAGCCCGACTCTCCTGAACTGGGATCACTCGGGAGAGCATTGAGCGCACGGATGGATCAGCGTCGTTCGGCTCGATTCCGGTTGGCCAAGCTACCCACAAAAAACCGCCGTGCAGGGAAGCTGCACGGCGGTGGATCAAACAAGATCTTATTTCGGCTTACTTGGCAGCTGCGCCATAGACCTGAACTTCACAGTAGTGGTTCATGTCGTTGCTGGTGTTGCCGTTGCTCCAGAGGCGCACGTAGCGTCCCTTGGCACCCTTGCCATCGATGATACGGCCATGATTGGTTTCGACGTAGGCAGGATCACCGCCTTTGCCCATGGCGGAAGTGTCGTCATTGTCGGAGTTCCAAAGGGTGGTGACACCAGTCTTGAACTCAGCATCGTCAGACACCTGCACGAGCACGTCAATGTAGGCCTGGGCCTGCTTGTGGTAGTGCCACATGGCGATCTTGTAGATGTTGGCCGGGGCTTCGAGATCGATCTGCACCCACTGCTTACCGGGCATGAGCTCGACGAAAGAGCCGTCAGCGCCGTCGGCGTCGCCGTCGGTGACGAGGGTGAGGTCACCAATGATCGGAGCGGCGTCAGAGCTGCTAACTTTCTTGCCTTTGGCAAGGTTGGTGGTGCCCTTCGGGACCTGGATAGAGAGAATCGGCTTGTAAGTGCCGGGCTTTTCGAGGTTTGGCAGCTCAGCAGGCACAGGAGTGCCGATGAACATGGGCTTGGGGAAGTCGAGCTTGATTTCTTCAAGGTCACCAGCGGGGACAGCAGCGGCTGGAGCGGCAGCAGGAGCAGCAGCTTTAGCAGTAGGATTATGCCTGGAAGTCTTCGGGTTTGAAGATGTATTTGCCGCCGTTCTGGATGGACTCATAGGCCTTCAGCACGGTGACGCAGGATTTGAAGGCATCGACGACGTTGCAGGTGAGGTGCGCGGCCTTGTTTAATTGCACGGCCTCAATGAAGTTCTGCACATGAGGGGAGTGCGGCTTGCGGCTGAGCTTCACCCCGAGTTCCCACTGGGCCAGGGCCTTACTTTCTCGGACGTCGGCGACGCTGACGGAACCATAGGATGGAGGCTTGGGCTTTTCCCAGTCGCGGGGATGTTCCCAGAACTTGTTCTTGGCTTTGTCAGCCGCCTTGAGGATGGGTGGATTTTCTCCACCGGCGAACTCGTCCCATGCCTGGCCGGGTTCGGCGTAGAGCTGATTGCCCGCAGTGTCGAGTTCGGAGATGAGGGCGGTGCCACCGATGCCCATATGCTTTTCATAGGCACCCTGGGATCCGGTGGTGGTCAGCACCTGATAGTAGGCGCGGAGGGCTCCTGCAGGCGTCTTGAATTCGTAAATGCACATGACGTTGTCAGGCAGCTCGAACTTCGGCTTGCCCTCGGTGCCGTCAAAGTAATCGACGCCACCGGAAGCCATCACGGAGACAGGAGTGGAGTCATACATCCAGTTGAACATGTCAATCTGGTGCGCACCGAGGTCGGAAAGAGGACCACCGCCGAACTTGGAGAAGAAGCGCCAGTTGCGGAACTCCTCAATGCTGGCGTAACCGTTCTTGGCGAGCACGTCGGCAGGGATGTCGTAACCTTTGACGGCACCCTGAGGGGCGCTGCCAGAGACGCCGCGGTTCCACTGAGCGTAAGAATGGGTGATTCTGCCCAGCATCTTGCCGGGCTTGATGACGTTGTCGCGCAGATTGATGTAACGCGGGTTCGAATGGCGCTGGTGGCCGATCTGGAAGATGCGGTCGCCGAACTCCTTGCCAGCGCGAACCATGTCGCGGGCACCTTCGATGGTGTTGCTCATCATCTTCTCGCAGTACACATGCTTGCCCTTCGAGAGGCAAAGACGCGAGTACGGAGCGTGCAGGAAGTCAGGCGTGGCGATGAAGACCGCTTCAATCGAAGGCTCTTTGTCGAGCATCTCACTGATGTCCTCGTAGATTTTGACCTCGCCTTCGACCTGATGCTTATTTTCACCGAGGAAGCCGCCACGAGTCTTCGCGACGGAGAATTTCCAGATGTCGCACATGGCGACCCACTGGACACCAGGAACATCTTTGGAGGCGACTCGAAGAGCGTTGCCCTGCGCACCGCAGCCGACAAGGGCGCACTTGATGGTGCGGCCAGGCGCGGCCTGCTGGGCGACGGCGGTTTTGCTGGTTGCGAGGTACAGGCCGCTGCTGGTGAGGGCACTGGTGCGGAGGAAGCCGCGGCGGTCCATGAAGCGGGACAGCGGCGCTGTGGATGAAGGGAGTGGCTGGGAATTCATAGGGGCAATTAGGCGCGTGGGTTCACGAGCTTTTACGACCGAAGGACGTTATTCGGCCTTCTTGCGGGACAAAATTCCATCAAAGGAGAAAGTCTTCGCCTTTGAGGTCACGAGCGCTGCGGCCACGATCAGAACGGAGAGACCGATGTTGGTCACCATTTCGGTATCATCCGGCAGGGCGGCCAGACCGAAGCCCAGCATCAAGAATACCAAGCCAGCGGCCAGCAGACCCAGCTCGGTGAAAATGCCAATGGCGACCCAGATGCCAACAGGAATGAGAATGTAGCCAATCGTAGCGGCGAAGCCTTGGCAGGCGGCCTCGGGGAGGAAGCTGTTGTCAGACATCAGCTTGGCCAGCGGCTCGGTCTTCCTGGCGTAGTTATCGAGGCCAAACGTGGTGGTCGCACCGTTGCCCCAGCGGAACTTGTCCAGACCCGCCATAAAAAGACGCATGCCAACCCAAAGACGAAGAAGAAGGTGCGCATAGGCGTAGCCAGAATTGCTGCAGCACTTGGAGGAAGAAGAGTCAGACATGAATAGGTTGGGTTGCTGGTTAAGAATGAAGGGGTGCGATACTGAACCGTTGGACTTGAAAATCCAGCAGAATTTAGAATCCGAGGCATTCGAGATTCTGAACCACCGCAGCCGATGAAAATGCTGCAGCGCAAGACTGACAACTCAGCGTGTTTCTCGGGCTTTCAGCTCACAGTGCTTGCCATTAACAGAGAAACCGCTTAAAAAAGCATTCTTAATTGAACCATCCCTCCGCAAACATGAGCTCCCTCTCCTCTCCCAAGCTCCCCGCTCAAGGCATTCTCGAACCCCTCGGCGAGGAGGATCGCGACATCCTCAGCGGCTACGGCGAATTTCTGCCAGTGCAGCCCGGCCAGCACCTCATCGAAGAAGGCATGCAGCAAAACAGTCTTTTCTTTGTCGCCTCTGGCAAATTCCACGCCACGGCCATGCGCGGCGGTCACAAGGTGCTGCTCGGTTCCATTCAAAAAGGCGAGACTGTCGGCGAGATCAATCTTCTCGATCCCAATGTTGCCAGCGCCACCGTCACAGCAGTAGAATTCTCTCAGGTCTGGCGAATTGATGGCGAAAGCCTTGAAGGCTACATCAACGAGTATCCACGTGCTGCTGCTTGGTTGCTCATCGGCGTGGGTCGCACCATCGCACACCGCCTGCGCGCCGTGAACGAGAAGATCGCAGCCTTTTACAGCGCCTAACATTCAGCCACTGGGGTTAAATCTCCGCCTTGGGTGTTTCGTTCAATGCGGAAACATGGTCTTGGTGGGACGTTGAAATCACATGACGGGTCTGCTGCCATTTCCCTCAGAAACTTGGCTGGATGCTATCCAGGCCATTATTCTTCTCACCGCAGGCCACGCGCTCATGGACTACCCGCTTCAGGGCGAGTTCCTCTCCACCTGCAAAAACCGCCACTTGCTGGCCGAGCGCAAAGATCCCACCCGGCCTGTCTCCATCTGGCCGATCTGTATGACGGCTCACTGCCTGCTCCACGCTGTCATGGTCTGGGCCATCACCGGCTGCTTCATCCTCTGTCTCGTCGAACTCGTCCTGCACTGGATCATTGATTTCGCCAAGTGCGAAAGCTGGACCAGCTTCGATCAGGATCAGTGGCTTCACATCATCTGCAAGATCGGCTACGTCGTCGTGGCCATGCTCGTTTAGGACCGCCAGTCCAAAGTTTCAGGTTTCAAGTTTGTGACTGCGCGTCGATTCATCTCGGGCGACAACTTGAAGCCTTAAACCTGTAACTTGAAACTCCGAGCGTATGCAGCGCACCGCCATTTTAAACGTCGTCGGCCTCACCACGAGGCTCATCGGTGAGCACACTCCAGCGATCCGTGACTTCATCGAGCGCAACCGCTCCACACTCATCGAGCCAATCCTGCCCGCCGTCACCTGCACGGCCCAGGCCACTTATTTGACCGGCAGACTGCCGCGTGATCACGGTGCCGTCGCCAACGGCTGGTATGACCGCGAGTACGCCGAGCACCGCTTTTGGAAACAGCCCGAACAGCTCATGCAGGGAGAAAAATTGTGGGAGGCGCTCCGCCGAGTCGATCCGCAGTTCACCTGCGCGAAGCTCTTCTGGTGGTACAACATGTATTCCACCGCCGATATCTCGATCACGCCGCGTCCGCTTTATCCCGCCGATGGCCGCAAAGTCTTCGACATCCACACGCAGCCCATGCCGCTGCGGGATCGCATCAAAAAAGACCTCGACCCCTTCCCCTTCCGCAGCTTCTGGGGACCCGGCTCCGACATCAAATCCTCCATCTGGATCGCTGAGAGCGCCAAATGGATCGAGGAAAAGCACTGGCCCGGCCTCTCGCTTGTTTACCTGCCGCATCTCGACTACAACCTCCAGCGCGTCGGCCTCGACATGGAGAAAATCCGTTGCGACCTCCGCCAGATCGACAACGTCGTCGGCGATCTCATCCGCTTCTACGAGACGCGCAACATCAAGGTCGTCATCCTCTCCGAATACGGCATCACCAACGTCGAACAGCCCGTCCACCTGAACCGCGTCTTCCGCGAACGCGGCTGGCTCAGCATCAAAGACGAACTGGGTCGCGAAACGCTCGACCTCGGTGGTTCCAAAGCTTTCGCCATCGCCGATCATCAGATCGCCCACGTCTATGTGAACGATCCGAGCCTCCTCGCCAACGTGCGCGGCGCTCTGGAGACCACACCCGGCGTCGCCCAAGTGCTCGGCAAGATGGAAAAACATCTTCACGGCCTCAATCACGAGCGCAGCGGCGATCTCATCGCCATCGCCGACGCCAAGAGCTGGTTCACCTACTACTACTGGCAGGACGACCGCAAAGCCCCCGACTTCGCCCGCTGCGTCGATATTCACCGCAAATGCGGCTACGACCCCGCCGAACTCTTCCTCGATCCCGCCATCAAGTGGCCCAAGCTCAAAATCGCCGGTAAGCTCGCCAAGAAAGCCCTCGGCCAGCGCATGCTCATGGACGTCATCCCGCTCGACGCCTCACTCGTGAAAGGCTCCCACGGCCGCATCCCCGAAGACCGCAGCGACTGGCCAGTCCTCATCGGCGACTTCGACCAACTCCCCCGCACCGGCATCCTCGCCGCCCACGAAGTCTGCAACCACCTCTTCCGCCTCTGCTCCAGCGGGCATGGGTATGGCAATGTGGGGCGGTGAAGCATTGGGACAATGATCTCCGTTCAGTCGGCCCTCTGGAATCAATTCCAAAGCCGTATCTCGTCAACTCATGAAGCGATCTCGCTACTCTGCTGT
>JAPLUL010000033.1:0-5182 GCA_026397635.1 Verrucomicrobiota bacterium
TTGGGCGATCTGTTCCTGGGTGCCTTCACCCCGGTCGCAGGTGTTGATGATGCGTTGACGTAGATCAAGGGAAAGTGCGGCCATGCTTAGCTATACACCGTCTGTCAAAATGTTCCACAATATTATTTAAAATGCTCTAAAGTGGGGACTTGAGGAGGCAAGAGCATCCACCGCGACCTGGGCCGGATCCATGAGGCTGGCACCCCGCACCGCCGGGGTCAGGGCGAAGGGTTTCAAGGATTCGAGTTCATTCGTCATTCATCATTGCTTCGCTTCGCTCACTCCTTCGGAGCAGCACGCGCATCGCGGTGCTGGCTGTCTCGCTTTGCTCGGCTCTGGTTCCGTCATTTCCCTTCCCTGGCCCATTGCTTCATAAGCGCGATGTTCTTCTCCACTTCGGGGTTCTTCTTCCTCGTGTACTCAACCATGTCGCTGTCATACATGGCTTCGGATTCGGGGCCTTTGTCGCCAGATTCCTTGATCCAGCGGTCCATTTGAGCGCGATGGCTTTCGAGTTCGGTTTTGAAGTCGGGATTGGCGGCGAGGTTGGTGAGCTGGAAGGGATCAGCCTGGTAGTCGTAGAGTTCCTCGGCCTGGCGCGTGGGGCTGAAAAGCAGGTCTTCGGATAGCGAAGGCAGTTTCCCCTCGGAATGCAGTGAGCGCAGCGTCTGCACGATGGCTTTGCCGTCTTTGTAGGCGTTGGGTTGCAAGTGAGGGCGCAGCGGCAGGAAGTTGCGGATGTAGAGAAAGCGGTCCGTGCGCGTGCTGCGGAGGTATTCGATGGTTTCATCGCAGCGATCCCGTGCAGCGAAGATGGCCTCGCGCGGCTGATGGTCTTTCGCGAGGATGTCGCGCCCCTGCATGGTCGCAGGAATCGGGATGCCCGCAGCGGCGAGCGACATCGCCGCCATGTCGATCTGCATGACGAGGTCGTCCCGCACCGCGCCTTTCGCGACGCCAGGGCCGCGCACGATGAAGGGGATGTGTGCGCCCTCATCATAGAGGAACTGCTTTCCACGCGCATGGCTGATGCCGTGGTCGGTCATGAAGATGATGAAGGTATTGTCCAGCAGGCCTTCTTTTTCGAGCCGTGCGATCACGCGCCCCACATGCAGGTCAGTCATGCGTGCGCTGTCGAGGTAGAGCGCCCAATCCTCCAGCAGCACAGGATCACGCGGGTAGTAGGGCGGCAGAGTGGCTTTCTGTGGGTCGGTGGCACTGCCGAGTTCGGCGATCACGCGCTGTTTGAAGGCCACGCGGGCCTTTTCATCGCCCTCGCGCAGTTTCCCGCCATGCAGCTGCACCTGCATGAAGAAAGGCTTTTCCCGGTGCTCCGCCCAGTCGTGGCTGTCATACATCTTGGGGTCCCACTCGAAGTTGTAATCTGTCTTGCCGAACCGTGAACCGCCGCCGCCCTTTTTCTTGCCCTTGCCAAAAGGCAGGCCGCAGTTGTCCTGGCCGGGCAATCCGCTGCCGATGCAGGTGTAATAGCCCGCCTTTTGGAACTGCACGGGCACCGGCGTCACCTCGGGCGGTAGATGGATTTTCATCTCGCCGCGTCCGCTGCGATGATGATGCGAGCCGATGGTGGTCTGGAACATTCCGGTGATCAAAGCCGAGCGGCAGGTGGAGCACACGGGCGCGGTGACATAGGCCCGCGTAAACTTCGTGCCCTCCGCCGCCAGTTTGTCCACCGCTGGCGTTTGGATCAATGTCTCGCCATAACAGGAAAAGCTCGGCGACATGTCATCGACGACGAACCAGAGAACATTCGGCTGCGCCGAAAATGACGAATGCGGAACGAAGAATGACGAAATCAGCGCGGCGAGAAGGAGGATGCGTTGCATAAATGGAGGTGTGGGCAGGGACTTTTGTTTCACTTAATCCGAGGTCGTCCGCGAGGATGACGATGATGTTGGGCTGCTCAGCGGAGAAGACCGCCGACTGGAGATAGCAGGAAAAAAGAAGGTCAGGAGAACAAAGCGCATGTTGGTTTTGGTAACGCCGAAAGCGCCTGGAAATCTCAAGCCAATGTCTGCGACCCTGGCGATTATGCAGAGGGCGCGCTGGTTTACTTGCTGGCCTGAGGGAACGCTGAAATTCGGCCTGGGAGTGGATCAGTCGATGAGGGAGGACGCAGGCTCTCGAAAACGCTGCTCGGGGCTTCGGAATCGGCCAAGCAAACCGTTTGCTGTGTTGGGTGTCCCGGCCACCAGTTGCGGCGCAACTGGGCTACTTTCCAACCAACCATGAAACTCACGTTCTGCGGCGCCGCAGGCACCACCACCGGCTCGAAGCATCTCATCGAGGTCAACGGTCAGCGCATCCTGCTCGACTGTGGCCTGTATCAAGGACGACGGCACGAGGCCTTCGAGCGCAACCGTGATTTTCCCTTTGATCCGGCGAAGATCGACGTGGTGGTGCTTTCCCACGCGCACATCGACCACAGCGGCAACCTTCCACACCTCTGCAAACGCGGCTTCAGCGGCAACATCTTCGCCACACCAGCCACGCGCGACCTTTGCAGCATCATGCTGCCAGACGCGGCGCACATTCACGAGAGCGACATCAAATGGCTCAACCGCCATCGCAAACAGGACAAGCTACCGCTGCTCGAAACCAGCTACACGATGATCGACGCGGAGAAGTGCATGCGGCAGTTCGTCTCCGTGGGCTACCACCGCCCCATGATCATCGCCGACGGCGTGAAGATGACCTTCATCGACGCCGGGCATGTGCTTGGCTCCGCGCAGGTCATTCTCGACATCGACGACAAGCAGACTGGCAAAAAGTCACGCCTGCTCTTCTCCGGCGACATTGGCCGGCCGGACAACGACCTTTTGCTCGATGCCGAACCCTGCGAGAACATCGACTACGTCATCATGGAGAGCACCTATGGCGGGCGGCATCATGAACTCTCCACCAATGCCAAGGAGCACCTCTGCCAGATCATCCGCCGCATCTTGCAGCAGCGTGGCAAGCTCATCATCCCCGCCTTCGCCGTCGAGCGCACGCAGCAGCTTCTCTTCACGCTCGATCATCTGCGGCATGAGAACAGTTTCCCAACCATCCCCACCTTTGTGGACAGCCCGCTGGCCGTGAAGGCCACGGAAATCTTCCGCCTACACATCGACGACCTCAAGCCCGCCGTGCGCGACGCCATCTTCATGCGCAACGACCCCTTCGGCTTCGAGGGCTTGCAACTCGTGCGCAGCGTGGATGAGTCCAAGAGTCTCAACCACATCAAAGGTGCCGCCATCATCATCTCCGCCTCCGGCATGGCCGAGTCCGGCCGCATTCTTCATCACCTGCGCAACAACGTCGAAAACGAGCGCAACATCCTGCTCTTCGTCGGTTACTGCGCCGAAAACACCCTCGGCTGGAAGCTACGCGAAGGTCACCAGCACGTGAACATCCTCGGCGACGAGTTCCAAGTGAATGCCGACGTCGAAATCCTCGACTCCTTCTCCGGCCACGCCGACCACGACGAACTACTCGGCTGGTTCGACCGCGTTCATGGCCCGAAGAAACGCGTCTTCCTCGTCCACGGCGAACCGGAGCGTTCATCTGCGCTCAAGGCTGCGCTGGATGTAAAACACACCGCCGGCAGCGTAGAAGTGGCGGTGATGGGACAGCAGGTGGAGTTGTGAACCTACTCAAGGTAAGGTCGCCGAAAACGGGTTGATCAGCTCCAACCCGATGATGTGATCAAAGTCGTCCACATTGCGAGTCACTAGCTTCAATCCATGCACCAAGGCGGTTGCGGCGATGATCGCATCTCCCAATGCCATCTTCTTTTGCTGACGCAGGTCAATGGCCCGCTGCTCCACCCGATCATCGAGAGGCAGAATTCGCATGCGATCAAAGGCAGCTTCAAACCAGCCGCGCTCAGTTTCAGAGAGGCGATGAAAACCCAGGGTCTCGATGCGTGTGACACTCGCGGCGGCCAGATCGGTGCGATCGAGAATGACATCAAGCTGCGGATGACTTCCATCCGCACCGTAAATTAGGATGTTACTGTCCAGGAGCATCGATCAATCACGACCGGGCAGTTCGCGTTCCTGGCGTTGCTCCTTCTGCCAGGCCACGGGGTCGGGAATTGCATGACGGAGTCCCCCTAGCTTGCGCAGCTCTTGCAGTGCTTGCAGTGGCGTTTCCTTGCTGGCCTTGGCCATGCTTTCTTCATCAACCGTCAGACTGGCGACCACACGCACACGGCCACGCCTCAAATTGGCAGGCAGCGGTAGGTGCAGGGTGCCGTCGGCGTGGGGTTCGAGGATGGCGGTGATCGTGCTCATGCTGCGAAGGTATCGGACTTTGCCATTTCCCGCAAGCCTCTCGAACCGGTGGCGTTTTGTTGCCACGCATGCTTTCATCGTCCTCCGCCATGACCTCCCGCCGCCATTTTCTCTCTGCCAGCACGGCAGCCTTTGCTGCCTCGTCGTTTCACATCTTCGGTGCTGATCCGGCGAAGAAATATCGCACGGCGTTGATCGGTTCTGGCTGGTGGGGGATGAACATCTTGAAGGAAGCGCTGGCTTCGGGTCGCGTGAAGGTGTGCGCCCTGTGCGACGTGCATGAAGACGTGGCCTCGAATGCGGGAGATGATGTGAACGGCCTCTCTGGCGATAATCCGAAGCTCTACAAGGACTACCGTGAGCTGTTGGAGAAGGAGAAGCCTGAGATCGTCATCATCGCCACGCCGGATCACTGGCATGCGCTGCAAACCATCGCCGCGTGCAAGGCGGGGGCGCATGTGCTGGTGGAAAAGCCCACAGGACACACGATCAACGAGAGCAAGGCGATGGTGAAGGCTGCGCGTGAGGCGGGCGTCGTGGTGCAGGTCGGTCTGCACCGCCGCATCGGACCGCATCACGTCGAAGCGATGAATTTCCTCAAATCCGGTGCCGTGGGCAAGGTCGGCATGGTGCGCGCTTTTGCCATCAGCAAGGGCGGAGCCGAAGTGCCGAAGCCGAACAGCAAGGTGCCCGAGGGCATGGACTGGGAGATGTGGTGCGGCCCGGCCCCGATGCGCCCTTTCAACACCAAGCTACATCCCGGCGGCTGGCGGCATTTCCTCGATTACGCGAACGGCACCATGGGCGACTGGGGTGTGCATTGGCTTGATCAAATCCTTCTGTGGAGCGGCGAAAAAGGCCCGAAGAAAGTCTTCTGCACCGGC
>JAPLUL010000065.1:0-23625 GCA_026397635.1 Verrucomicrobiota bacterium
GCGGCCGCCTTGAGGCACGGCAATGCTGGTGAGACGCGGACACTCCACCATGTCGATGACGCGGGCTTGGATGAAGGTGTTGATCTCATCGCGCACGGATTCGACCTCGATGCGATAAACAGAAGTCGGATCGCCGAGGCCACGCATGTCGGTGATGTTGATCAGGTAATCGCCATCCGTCTTCGGCTCCCAAATCACCGACGGGTCCATGAGTTCCTTCCGCTGAATCTGCCGCGACATGGCCCACAGATCGCGATCCGTGAGGGCCGAGTCATCAGCGGTGATATCATCGGTTTCAGCATCCGCTTTGCGAATCGTGAGCCGTGGATCAAGTGGCGTGCCAAGCGAACGAGCAAACACACGTACACGCCAGCGATCACCCGCTTTGGTTTTTACTCGGAAGCTGTCGGCATCGCCCGCGGCTTCGATTTTGCCATTCAAAGCGGCGGGAAGAGCCCTGACGGCCGTTTCATCGGCGTCTTGGGCTTCGAGCACGTTGGGGAACTCGCTCACACGCATCAGTAACGGCGATGGCATCGTGTCGTTGAAATGAAAATCTCCCGTTTGAGATGGTAGTGTGATTTGGACGACCTCATCGCCTGCGGCATCGCCAAGCAGTGTGGCGGTTAGTTTTTCACCCTTCATGCCACCAGCGGGATACACGGCCAGCGGACGATGATTCGAGCCGATGTGCGCGAGGTAGTAGCAGTTGCCGCCGGAGTTGAAGACGCGCTGCTTCACTTCAACGCGATATTCGCCGTCAGCGGGCAAGACGGTGCTCAAAACGGGGTCTTGCAGATGCAGAGCGCTGTCGTCGTTGCGAGCGAGTTCTTTGCCACTCGCATCGAGAATGCGTGCGGTGAGGTCGAACTCGGAGCCAGCGTAAAACTTCTCGGTCAGCCACACAGAATCGACTTCGACGGACAGATGCTCGCCTTTGCGGCCGGTCACGCGATACACATCGACATCGCCGACTTGATTCGTGTCCATGCGGCCGAGCACGGCGCTGTTCATCGGCACCGTTTGGTCTTCCTGCGCTTCTTTGACGATGGGAAACCGCGTCACGGCAAAGGTGCTGAGCGTGGTCAGCTCGGTGGCCGTGCGCAGTTTGAATGGATGCAGTCCGAGCGGGCATTCGGCGTGGATTTGAAACTTCGCCGTCACGCTGCCCTCAATGAATCCGCCGTGAATCGTGCTGCGAGGCTCAGGCAGCAACGGCAGGCTTTTCAGCTCCACACAGCGGATGCCAGGGCGATAAAAGAGGGCCTCTTTAGCATCCTTGATGAAGGAACCTTCGATCGTGACCTCGACCGTGGTGTCACGCTGACCTGCGCGAGGCGTGACATATTCGATGTGATGCACCATCGGGCCTGCAAGCGCTGCGGAGGTGCAGAGGAGGAAGAGGTGTGTTATTTTTGGCAAGGGAATGAGATGGCAAGGGAATGAATGCATGACGGATTTTTTGGATTGGGTCTATTCCATTGCCAAAACATTCCTTTGCCATGCTGGAGAATGCTCTTTGGTCACGAGATAATGCTCTTCACGACTTTGCCGCCATTCACGATCTCAATCGGCCGCGTGCCACCAAAGGCAGAGAGTTCTTGGTTCGAGTCGATGCCGAGTTGGTGGTAAACGGTGGCGAGGAAGTCTTCGAGCTTCACTTCGTCCCGCGCAGGCTCGGCGGCAGTCGCGTCGGAGGCCCCGTAGATTTGTCCACGTGTGATGCCGCCACCGGCGAGCAGCATGGAATACACCCGCGCCCAGTGATCGCGGCCATTGCTGGTGTTCACCTTCGGCGTGCGGCCAAACTCGGTGGTGACCATGACGAGTGTGCTATCCAACATGCCACGCTGATCGAGATCGGTGATGAGACCGCTGATCGCGTGATCGAGCGCCGGCATGTGCTCCGTGCAGGTGCCTTTGATGTCCACATGCGAGTCCCAGGAGCCGTAGTTCACGCTAACAAAGCGCACACCAGCCTCCACCAGACGACGTGCGAGCAATAAACGCTCACCCACCGCCGCAGGAGCCTTTTGCTTCAGCTCATAACCGCGACCGTAAAGCTCACGCATCGCGTCATTTTCATCGGCCAACGAGAAGGCCTTCCGCGCTGCATCGGAGGTCAGCAGCGAGTAGGCGTTTTTGTAGAAGTCATCCATCGTGTTCAGCTTGTCGATGTCGGCATCCAGCTTGCGGAGTTGAGACTCCACGATGTCACGGGCTGCTTTGCGGCGCTCAAACTGCTGCATCGAGATGTCTTTTGGAATGCTGAAGTCACGCACCTGAAACTCGCCCTTCGCCCCAGGGTCAGCGTTGAGCTGAAAGGGGCCGTATTTGCTACTGAGGAAGCCCGTGCCGCCTTCAAAGCCACGCATCGACGGAACCGCGACATACGGCGGCATTTCCTTCCGCGATCCAAACAGATGCGACACCACGCTGCCCATCTGCGGGTAGTCGATGACCGTCGTCGGCGTGTAGCCGGTGAAGAGATGATACGTCGCCTGCTGGTGATCCGGGATCTTGCCCACCACGGACCGCACGATGGTCAGCTTGTCCGCCACCTTGGCCAGCCGCGTGAAGTTATCGCTGAAGACCTCACCCGTGTTCGTCCTCGCCACACCAAACGCCCCGCGATACTCCGACGGTGCCTCCGGCTTTGGATCCCAAGACTCCTGCTGCGACATCCCGCCCGGCAGATTGAGATGAATGATGCTCTTCGCCTTTCCTTCCTTAAAGAATCCCGGCTCCACCGTCGCACGAGCCTCATGTTTGAGTAAATCAGCCATGCTAAGCCCCAATGCACTGCAAATACCGATCCGCATCGCCTCGCGACGCTGGAAGTTCATTTGTCGAAAGCCGGAGCAGCCGGGGGAAGAAGAGTTTTGCATGAGGCGGGGAAAAGATGACGCGAAAACGTGAGCCTGCACTTACTGATCTCAACCGCCTTTCCTTGCGCAACACCCGAGAACTCATGGAAGGAGCCTGCTCCGTCAGTGGCGATCGTAGCGATGTGCTCTTTGCATCAGTGATAACGCGCATTATGATCACCCGATGAACTTGAATCTCGCAGGCCAGTCGATCGCCGTGTTTGGAGCCGCCCGTGGCATTGGCCGGGCGATTGCGGATGGTTTTGTGGCTGAGGGCTGCGCGGTGCGTGGCTTTGACCGTGAATCAGGCGCGGACTTCATCACGACCGGCGATGTGACGAGCTATGAGGCGGTAAAAAGCTTCGCGGCGGGCTTTGAGGCGGTGGATCACGTCGTTTTCTGTGTAGGCATCGGCTCTGGGAAGTTTGGCTTTCCGTTTTGGAATCTGGAGCCGTCCGACTGGGCGCGGGTGTTGGAGGTGAACCTCATCGGCGCGGTGAATGTGGCGCATGCCTTTGCGCCGAGGCTGATCGAACGCGGCGCGGGCTCGATGTTGTTTCTCGTCTCCGTGGCCGGACAAATGGGATCGCAAACTGACCCGCCTTACAGCGCCTCGAAGGCGGCGCTGATCAATTTCACGCATTGCGCGGCTAAGGATCTCGGACCACACAACATTCGCGTGAACGCATTGGCTCCGGGGATGGTGAAGACGGAATTGAATCAGTCGATTTGGGCCGCCGGGCAGAAGAAGCTGACGGAAGACAAGCGTCAGAGCTTCGACGACTGGGCAGCGGAGAAGATCAAGAAGGTCTCCCACCTCGGCCGCTGGCAGATGCCGGACGAATATGCCGCTATGGCGACGTTTCTGGCGTCAGATCATGCGAAGAACATCACCGGCCAGACGATTAACATCGATGGCGGGTGGGTGATGCATTCGTGAATTTCATGTGCTTCGGCATGAAATGACCCACCACGAATTCGACAGAAATGAGTGAAGAATGACCGAGAAGAGCGGGTGTTTTGCATCTAGCTCCTTGTAGATAGAGCATGGAGAGCCAATCGATGACAAAAGATAACTGAGTGATGACCCAGTAGTTTTCGACGCAATACCTCTGGCGGTAAAGTCTCTTACTTTAGCGCACCTTCCTGGCGAAGCTCCAGTCTGCGTCCGATCGCCCTGCTGACGATGCGACCTTTTTGAAGAGCCGCTGTCTGAGCGTCAGGCCTTCTTGTTGCCTCATGCCCCCAGCTCGTACCACTGGATTTTTGATCCTGTCTGTGTTTTAAAACACTGCCTAGCATTGATTCCTGGCCCGGACTGTGAGAAGAAAACAGACAAAGTGCTCGACTCCACCTCTCCTCGCACCACTGCGCAAACCACCCGTGATCCCAAGCGGATCCTCTGGGTCCGGGTCGGTGGCTGCCTGCCCCTGAACAGCGGTGGTCGGATACGCTCTCACCACACCCTCACCCACATGCTCGGCAGGTGCCGACTGCACCTGCTGGAGCTTCATCGGGAGTGTGAGGCTCCGTTTCAAGAACAAGTGCCCTACGCGCACGCATTGGAGCGGGTTCTCTTCCCCGGGTTGCCAGCGTGGTCTCCAAGTCAGCTTGCTCGATTCGCCTGGCCGCTGCTGAGGAATTACGCGACGTCGCGCGAGCCATTTGCCCTCGAGCGTTACCACAGCCGGGATTTCTTTGAGGTGGTTAAAGAACGGACTCTCAGTGGTGGGTTTGATCTGGTGGTGTGCGACGGTCTCGCGGCAGCGGCGGCCTTTGAAGGCTGGGAACAGCAGCGCTGCATTCCGGCGGTACTGTTTCAGCACAATGTCGAGGCGCTGATCTGGGAGCGGTTGGCGTCGGTGCGGCGGCACCTGATCCATCATCTGTATTTTCATGTGCTCGCCAAGCGGATGCGGCGGCGGGAGCCTGAGCTGTGCAGGCTGTTCGATGGCGTCATCACCATTTCCCAGGAGGACGCGGCCTATCACCGCGACAGCTATGGCCTATCAAACGTGCTGGGCTGTGTGCCCGCAGGCGCGTCCACCGATCCGCGCGGAGCGCCGCCTTCCGTGATCGAGGTGCCGGAGAGCCCGTGCATCGCCTTTCTGGGCTCGATGGACTGGCTGCCCAACCAAGATGCCGTGGTCTGGTTTATCGAGGAGATTCTGCCCAGGCTGCGCAAGAGCATTTCTGGGATTCGCATCTCTGTGATTGGTCGTAATCCACCAGATCGGCTACTGCGGCTGACCGCGCACGATGCGGGAATTCAATTCACCGGAACGGTCGAGGACGTGTCCGCTCCCTTGCGCGAATGCACGCTGATGGTCGTGCCTTTGCGCGCAGGCAGCGGTGCCCGCATCAAAATCCTGGAGTCTATGGCTGCGGGCGTGCCTGTCGTCAGTACGACGGTCGGAGCTGAGGGTCTGCCGCTGAACTCCAACCAGGATCTGCTCATGGCAGATGATGTTCCCGGAATCACCAACGCTATTCTCCGTCTGCTGAACAACGATGAGTTGCGCAGAGATCTGGCTGAAAACGGCCTGCGGCGCATCGCGAGAGACTTTTCGTGGTCACATTCCGCCGATTGTTTTTTCCAACTCACCGCCGGGCTGAAATCTCGGGGCCGGCCTGCTCAAGTCCGTGTGCCGGGTGCGTATTCTGCAACGCCATGACCAGCCGCCGCCGTTTTCTCGCCACCACCGCACTTGCACTCCCATTCACCGTCCGAGGAGCCGCTCCGGTGGCGAAAATCATCGAGACAAAGATCATCTCGCAGCAGCCGGAGTTTTATCATGGCTGGCCGACGGTGGTGCAGCGGGCCAATGGCGAGCTTTGGGTGACCTGCTCCGGCGGGCGTGAGGCGCATGTCTGCCCTTTTGGAAAGGTGGTGGCCATGAAATCGAGCGACCATGGCGGCACTTGGTCCACACCGCAGGTGATTTACGATGGGCCGATTGATGATCGTGACTCAGGTGTGTTGGAAACCGCGAAAGGCACACTGCTGGTCACCACCTTCACTTCACTGGCCTACGAGGACTCCTATAAAAAGGCCACGGCGATGGCCGAGCTCACACCGCAGGGCTGGGTGTCAAAAGCGATGCCCGCGGAGCGCTACGCACGCTGGAAAGCCGCGCATGAGAAGCTCAGCGATGCCGAACGTCAGGCGCAGCTCGGTGAATGGGCGCTGCGTTCCACCGACGGAGGCGAAACCTGGTCACAACCGATTCCAACCGTCGTGAACAGTCCGCATGGGCCAGTTCAGCTCAAAGACGGCCGTCTGCTCTATGCCGGGAAACAGTTGTGGACGGCGGAGAAGAAGATCGGCGTGGCCGAGTCGAAGGACGACGGACTCAGTTGGCAATGGTTGGCCGATATTCCCACTCGGCAGGGAGACAGCGCGGTGCGCGGCTACCACGAACTGCATGCGATCGAGGCCGCTGATGGCACGCTCATCGCGCAGATTCGCAATCACAACGACACGAGCAAAGGCGAGACGCTCCAGTCAGAGTCAAAAGACGGCGGCAGAACATGGAGCGTGCCACGTTCCATCGGCGTCTGGGGCCTGCCTTCGCATTTGCTGCGGCTGCGGGATGGGCGCCTCGTCATGACCTACGGCCACCGCCGCAAGCCTTACGGCAACCAAGCACGCATCAGCTCGGACAACGGTCAGACTTGGGGCGAGACGCTGATTCTTTCTGGTGACGGAATCGGGGGTGATCTCGGCTACCCAAGCACAGTGGAACTGCCGGACGGCACGCTGCTCAGCGTGTGGTATGAAAAAATGACAGAGCCGAAACTCGCCGTGCTGCGGCAGGCGACCTGGCGTTTGGAGTGATGCGTGTCCTAGGGGGTGTTCCTTTGAGCGCAGCATCCTGCTTCTGCCGATGGATTCCTGCTCCTCCTTTTGATCCCAAGTGCCTGCGGGCGGCACCTTTCGCGGGGAATCGTGATTCCCGAAAATCAGGTTAGAGTGGAGAAAATCTCATGCCACCGCCTTCAACAACCGCGCTAGATACAGGCTCGCGGTCTTCCCGACTTCGACGACTTCGGCGTGATGCAGTGTCTGCGGCCGCAGACCGGCTGCCCAGTTGGTGAGCATGGAGATGCCAGCCACTTCCATGCCGAGCGCACGCGCTTGAATCGCCTCCGGCACCGTGGACATGCCGACGGCGTCGGCACCGAGCCTGTGCAGCATGCGGATTTCGGCAGGAGTTTCATACTGCGGGCCGAGCAGCGCGGCGTACACGCCCGCATGCAGCTTCAAGCCGATCTCCACCGCCGCCGCGTGGATTTTTTCTGCCCAGGCCCGCGAATAGACCTCGCTCATGTCATGGAAATGCGGCCCGCCGAGCAGCGGCGTGGTGCCCTGGAGGTTGATGTGGTCGGTGATGAGCATCAAACCACCGACGTGGAAGTGCTCATCAATCGCGCCCGCTGCATTGGTGAGCACCACACGCTTCACACCGAGGCCGTGCATGAAACGAATGCCCGCTGTGACCTCTACGGCACTGAGACCTTCATACAAATGCCTGCGGCCCTGCGCGATGAGGATCGGCTTGTCGCGATGACGCGCCAGAACAAAGCGCCCCGCATGGCCCGGCACCGTGGAGGCGCTCAATCCGGGCACCTCGGAATACGGCACTTCGCATTCGACCCCAAAGGCCTCCGCCACACCTCCAAGGCCGGAACCAAGCACAAAGGCTGTTTCTGGGCGGGCGTTTTGAAGAGCGATGAGTGACATGTCGGTAATCATGGGGTCCGCACAATCCTCTGTGCGGACCACTATCTGGCGCTGATGCGCTGCTTCAAGTGTTCACTTCACCATCAAATAATGCCGCGTCTTGCCGTACCTTTGTTTATTGGTCAGTAGCGGCAGATCGAGGTGGAAGAAGTGTCGAAGCGTCTTGGTGTGATGCTTCAAAACAGCCTTCGCGGCCTCTTTGAGCGCGACCCAGCGCTTCCATGAATGATCTGGCGCATGACTGATGTGACGCAGCAGACTCAGCCATTCGACGTAGGCGCGGGAGATGTCGCCTTCGGCGATGTCGGCTTTTAAAGCTTGGGCACCCGGTTGTTCAGGGTGCAGCATGGCATCGAGAAGCTCCGCCGCGCCTTCGCCGTAGTCGAGGGGCAGGCCGTTTTCGAGGTAGCCGTGATGATTGACGAAGCCGTAGGTGCCGCGACACACGGCAGCGAGGCGTTCGGAGCCGCAATCGAGCGGCAGATCGAACTTCGAGCCGCTGCGCAGGTTCGCCATGTGATGCACGAGATCGTCCGCCGGATAACTTTCGTCCTCCAGCGCCGCGACGACGGCCAAACCTTCGCCATGCTGGAAGAAGCTAAAAATTTCGCCGCGCCGAGTCGGCGCACCCTCCGCGTCGATGAGACCCAGCGTGCGCCAAGCATGAATCGGCGATCCTGGACGCGGTTCGCGATCTGTCGTGGCCGTCTCGGGCGTGTGGACGCCCGTTTCGTTCCGCACTACGATGCTGCGCTCCTGCGGAGCGAAGAGAAGGCGCCCGTGACTGTCCGCATACGCCATCACCTCGACGGGTGAGAGGTCGAAACAGGCGAACACCAGGTTCTCCTTCGTCACCGTGCCGATGAATTCAGGCGCAACGTCTTGAATGGCCTCCTCCACATTCGCGAGGATTGCCTTCGCCAGATCACCGGCATGCAGCACCGTGATTTCCTCCAGAGGTACCGTCTCCGCCTGGCGTGGCAGCTTCAGCAGGCGGCGGATCGACTTGGTGGGCTTGATGTCATCACCCACCGGCGTGCCGAGGCTGATCTCGACACCGTAGAACACATCCTTCTCTCGACGAATCTTGCCCACGCGGCCGATGCCATGTGCAAACTTCGCCGCGAAGGCTGGGACACCAAGTAAGGCATGCACTCGGCTCAAAGGCACGCGTTGCAGCGCGTGTTTGTGTTGGCGCTCCCATTCACCCAACGAGTTCAAAATCTGCTTTTCCGTCGCCTCAAGACCGAACAGAGCCTTCGCGTTCTCCAACTGCGGCTGTACGACATTTGGCTCCAATTCCTCCAAACCAAGCAGCGGCGGCACTTTGGCGAAAAGACGCTCGGAGAAGTGTTTCGCGGCTTCAAATGGGTTTTCCTGCTTCAAAGCCGCGTGCTTCATCACGCGCAGGAAAATCGGCCACGCGAGCAAGGCGCTGCGATGCAGCCGCGCAGGCCGCGCATCGAAGATGGAAGGACTGTCGCGGCTGGTGACGACATGGCCTTTGTCATCGAGTCCGCGACGACCCGCGCGGCCATACATCTGCAAAAGTTCGTCGGGAGCGAGTTTGTGCTCGCTGCGACCGTCGTGATAAGTCGTGCCGGCCACATGCACGCTACGCACGGAGAAATTGATGCCTGCGGCGAGTCCCATCGTCGCCACGATCACGCGGAGTTGCCCCGCCTTTGCCAGCGGCTCGATCACCCCGGCACGTGCACCATACGAAAGGCCGCTGTGATGAAAGGCGATGCGTTTTTCGATCAGCGTCGCCAGATCTTTACCGCACACGGCCCGCTGTTCTGGCGTGAGTTCCAGCGGATCACCCATCGGCAGATCGGCAGCGAGACGGCGGGCGATGGACTCGGCTTCCTTGCGTCTCGGGGCGAAAATGAGCAGTGGCGCGAGATCCGCGATCATCACGGCGGCAGCAAAGCGCGGCCAGTAGTTCTGAAACTGCCGCTGACGTTGTGGCAGCGTCTCCATCGGCACTTCTTCGAGTGGCACAGGCCGTTCCTTCGTCAAAACGACCTCGGCCTGGCGATTCAACCCGCGCAGCCAAACCACCACATCCTCAGGATTCGCCACCGATCCGCTGAGCAGCAGCAAACGAGTGCCTGCCGGAGCCAGAGCGACCGCAGCTTCATAATTCGCACCGCGAGCGTGATCTGAGATCATCTGATATTCGTCGATCACCAGCAGCGACGGCCCTTCACCGCGCACGAGGCGTTCAAGCTGCGTCTCCAGCGTCGCCACCACGACCGGCGCATCGACATTCTCGGCGATGTCACCCGTAGCGATGCCCACATTCCACTTCGCCTCCTTCCACTCCGCGTATTTGTCATTGGCGAGCGCACGCGTCGGCACCGTGTAGATCGCCTGACCGGACAAATGCCGCCCTTGATGCAGCAGCTCAAAAATATACGTCTTCCCTGCTCCAGTCGGCGCACTGACGACGACATCCGTGCCCGTGCGCAACAAATTCACCGCCTGGTGCTGCCAGGGATCGGGAAGTTTGAGCTGGTTGATGTTCGCGAGCATGGTTATTCACACGGCAGTGGGTGGTTACGAACAACTTCACCTCTGCGCAACCAAGGTTTCTGCCACGCCTTGCTTGAATCCCCTCCGCAGCGCGGTATCGCTGGATTCACATGGATTGCCGCCAGGATGAGATCGTCACCAGCCTCATGGCCTCGTATCACGAGGTCGGAGGGATTAATCACGTCGATTGCGGGAACCTGCCGTCGAAGCAGGCGATTGCGTCGCTGTGCGAGGATCTTCTGCATCTGCTGTTTCCCGGCTTTTTTTCTGAGGAGGCGGTGGCATCGGACGAGCTGCAGCTCATGACGCACGAGCTCGTCGCGGGCATCCGCCAGCGTTTGAATGTCGAGGTGCGCCGCACCGTGCGGTTGAACGGCGATTCGGCGCCTGCGGAGAGCGAGGCCCTCGTGTGCCGCTTCATGCTGGCGCTGCCGCAAGTGCGGGCGCTGCTGCAATCCGACGTGGAGGCCGCGTTCGAGGGCGATCCTGCGGCGCGTGGCTTTGAGGAGATCATTCTCGCGTATCCGGGCCTGGAGGCGATCGCCATCCAGCGCACGGCGCATGTTTTGTACACGGAAAACGTGCCGCTCATCCCGCGCATGATGACGGAGTGGGCGCATGGCCGCACGGGGATCGACATCCATCCCGGCGCCGAGATCGGCACGCATTTCTTCATCGACCACGGCACGGGCGTGGTGATCGGCGAGACGGCGGCTTTGGGCAACCATGTGAAGCTTTACCAAGGCGTGGGCCTCGTGGCGCGGTCCCTGGCCGCCGGGCAGGCGCTGCGTGGCAAGAAGCGCCATCCCACTCTGGAAGACCACGTCACGGTGTATGCGAACGCGACGATTGTCGGCGGCGACACGGTGATCGGTGCGCGGAGCACCATCGGCGCGAATGTTTTTATCCTCGAATCGGTGCCACCGGACATGCTCTACGCACTGGGGCAGCAGGAGCATCAGGTGAAGGCCAAAAAGCAGAAGTGACGCGGCATGCTCGATCTCTCCCAGCTTTTTTTTGACTTCACAGCACCACCGGTGTGGACGCCGTTTCAGTCGGTGCGTGAGTTGGAGTCGGTGGAGCCGCCTGAAATGAGCGAATCCGCCCTGCAGGACGGTCGCGATGAAACGCTGGAGGCGCAGGCACGCGAGTGGCTGCATGCGCTGGAGATGCCCGGCGGCGCGAAACTGCTGACCGTGAGCTGGAATGCCCGGCTGCGCAGCACGGCGGGCTACGCACGTTATCCGAAGTGGGCGGTGGAGCTGAATCCGCTGCTGCGCGATTTTGAAGGCCAGGTGGAGCGCACGCTGAAGCATGAGCTGGCGCATTTGATCGCCTACCATCGCAGCGGGCGTCGGCGCATCGAGCCACATGGGCGTGAATGGCGTCAGGCCTGCGCGGATCTGGGCATCGCGGGGGAAAAAGCGCACCACCGCCTGCCGCTGCCGCGCAACGAGGTGGTGCGCAAGCTGGTCTATGCCTGCCCGGCCTGCCAGACGACGGTGCAACGCGTGCGCAAATTCCGCCGTCCCACCGCCTGCCTGCACTGCTGCAACAAACACGCAGGCGGCCAGTATGACGGCCGCTTTAAACTGGCGCTGCTGGCGTCATGACCGCATGGACCTGCCGGATGTCATCGCCCATTGCCTGAGACTGCCGGGAGCGGGGGAAACGACGCCGTTTGGACCCGAGGCGCTGGTTTACAAGGTGAGCGGCAAAATGTTCGCCATCACCGTTCCGGAGGATTTCCCCGCGCGCATCAACCTGAAGTGCGATCCCGAACGCGCCATCGAGCTGCGGGAGGAGCACAAGGCCATCAAACCCGGCTGGCACATGAACAAGAAGCACTGGAACACCGTGATGCTGGACGGCAGCCTGCCGCCGAAGCTGATCCGGGAATTAGTCGAGCATTCGTATCAGCTCGTGGTGGATGCGCTGCCGAAGAAGGCACGGGAAGCGCTGCGCAAGTGAGGGTGAGGCTCACCTCCACTTTTGGCGCAGACCTTCATTTCAGGGTGCTGTCAAAATACGACAGCTTGCTCTCGGCTCATCAAACGACTAACTTTTGCCATGCCTGCTCAAATCATGCCGCATGTCTGGCGCGACGCCTCGAACGAGGCGTGGATCGATGAAACGCCTTACAAGGTCGTCCATCTTGCCGCCGAGCATTTGGCGCATGGGTGGAGCGCGGAGACGCTGCATGAAAACCATCCAGACCTGACCCTGGCGCAGATTTATGCGGCTCTGGCGTGGTTCTATGACCACGCTGAGGAGATTGAAGCACAGATTCAGACGCAGCAGCAGAAGGCGGGTGAACTGCTGGAAAAAATGGGCAGCCATGCGGTTCAACAGCGGCTCAGCAGGCTCAAAACCGCGCAAGTGTCGTGACCCACGCGCTTTACATGGATGTGCATGTGCCGCTCGCGATCACGCGGGCACTGCGGCGGAAGAGAGTCGATGTTTTGACCGCCCAAGACGACGGCACCAGCACTCTGGCGGATGACCTGCTGTTGGATCGTGCCATGGAGTTGAACCGGCTGCTGTTCACACAAGACCAGGATTTTCTGGAGGAGACGGCACTAAGGCAGGCGGCAGGGCGTAGTTTTGCCACTGTGATCTTTGCGAGGCAGGCCGTTTCCATCGGGGCATGCGTGCGAGACATCGAAGTGATCCTGGATGCGCTGGCGGAAAGCGAAGCTCGCGACCTCCTCCTTCATCTGCCGCTCTGACCTGTCGGGCAGCTTGCATTCCCACCGCTCCCACCTTTGATGGGCACCTAAACTTTGAACTGAAAGACACATCATGGGCGCACAATGGAAACAGAAATGGCGGGAGATGGCCGCGGACCAGAAAGGCAAGATCACGGGCAAGCTGGTACGAGAAATCCAGGTGGCGGCGAAGCTGGGCGGGCCGCATCCTGAATACAATGCTCGGCTGGCGGCAGCGGTCGCGGTCGCGAAGAAGCAGAGCGTGACTCGCGAGACGATCGAGCGAGCGATTGCGAAGGGCTCGGGCACCGGACCGGACGCGGTGCAGTATGAAACGACGACTTATGAGGGCTTCACGCCGCATCGGGTGCCGGTGATCGTGGAATGCCTCACAGACAACAACAACCGCACGTCCTCGGATCTCAAGGTGCTCTTCCGCGCTGGCAGCATGGGGAAGGTGATGTGGATGTTCGACCACGTGGGCTTGATCGAGGCGCATCATGCGGACAAGTCGATCGACATCGAAGTCGCGGCGCTGGAGGCCGAGGCGGAGAACGTGGAACCGCTGGAGATCGAGGACGAGGAGGCCGCAGGGCACATCGGCGCGAGGTTTTTCACACAAACGACGACTCTGGACGCGGTGACGAAGGCGCTGAAGGCGTCGGGCTGGCAGGTGACGACCTCAGAGATGAGCTATGTGCCGAAGGAATACCCGGAACTGACCGACGCGCAGCGCGATGAGGCGACGGAGTTTTTGCAGTCCCTCGACGCGCATGATGACGTGCATCGGGTGTATGCGGCGCTGAAGTAATCACGAAATCCGAATGACGAATGAATGCCGAAGCTCGAATGACGAACGTGGGTTCCGTCATTCGTCACGCGTCATTGGGATTTCGTCATTCTTTCTCCTCGCATCGCTGGTCCTTTGCAGCTGCGGGAAGAAGAAAATGCCAGCAAAGGCTAAAGCGGAAGCACCCATCATGGTGCGTCCGACTTTGCTAACGGAGTCTGCACGCCTGGGTCTGGCGGAACGGGTGCCGGGGGATGTGGAGTTCTGCGTCAGCAGCGTGAATTTCCGCCAGCATGCGGAGACCTTGAGATCGACGAACTGGTGGAAGCAGACGATGGCGTTTGTGGAGGAGCAGCTTCCGGCGGCAGATGGAGGGGCGGAGGCGGTGCAGGTGGACGAGGCGTTTGTGGCGTTGGGGAAGGAGAGCGGGAAGGGGATCGTGATGCTCCGGCAGTTGAACGACCTCTACAACGAGACCGCGTATCGCGGCATGATGAGCGGCGGTGCGCTGGCGGGCCTGGGAACGAGTTTTGACGCTGGAAAGATGCTGCAAGCGGCGCTGCGTGACTCGGCGGTGCTGGAGGCGTTGATTTTGTGGCTGGAGCGCTTTGAAATGCCGCCGCTGATGGTCGGCGTGGCCTCGCCTGAGCCGGAAAAGTTACTGCAAAAGATGCGCGGCCTGCTGCGGACCTCAGACTGGCTTGGAGACGCGCCGCAATCTCGCATCGTGACGACGCAGGGGGAACAGATCACGGTCAACGAGATCGCGATGAACGAGATTCTGACGCTGGAGCGGCGGCGTGTCTGGCTGGAGGCGCTGGTAAAGTCGATGCCCCAGATCACTCCCGAGACCCGGGATCGATTGGCACGTGGTCTGGAAGTGCTGGCACGGAAAAAATGGGTGTTGGCACTCGGCCTGGGCAAAGGCCGGGCTTATCTGGCTGTGGGACGCACGACGGAGCAGGTGCGGCTGGCGAATTCCGTCGAGGACTCGATGCTGGCGCGGAGTGAGATGCGTTTCGCGGACGACGCGCATGCGCAGCGCGAACTGGGCCTCATGGCTTGCTGGGACGGGGCGTTTTTGAACGCGCTGCAATCCGACGAGCCGTTTTACCCGTTGCTGAGTGGTTTGCTGGCGGGATTGGAGCAAGAGCAGATGTTTGCCGGCGTGGCGCGATCACTGGCACCGCTGGTCGTGGAGCTGAGAGCCGCTGAGCAGGCGTATTATCGCGCTGATTTCACGAACGGCGCCGCCGTGGCCTGGTGGGACGCGGGTTTGCACCTGGACTGGGCCGCCCGTGTCAGCCCGGCGAATGCGGCAGTGCTGGCGCAGGGATCACAGTTCACACCACTGCTCGATGATGAATCCGTGGTGCTGGGTGTGAGCGGCCATAGCGCGGCCTCGGGCGCTGGACGTGCTTATTTTGAGGCCTGGATGAAGCTGGCCCATGCGGCGACGAAGGAGGTCATCGGCGCAGGCGTGGGCGGTGAGCAGGCGGCGGAGCTTTTTAAGCTGGTGGCTCAAGCGGTGCTGCCAGGCGTGCGGGAGATTTATGACGGCACGAAGACAATCTGGCAAAAAGCGCTGGGAAATGATGGCGCGTTCATCCTGGATGTCGGCGGCAAGATGCCCCTGCTGCCAGGCCTGCCGCCCGGCGGACAGGATGTGCCGCTGCCGCGCCTGACGGTGCTGCATGAGATGAAAGATCGCGCATTGATCGGGGTCTCGTGGCAGAACATCGAAACCGCGCTGCAAAAACTGGCGCAGCAGGTTCCACTGCCACAACCGCTGGAGCTGCCGCAGGCGATCATGAGGCAGAAAGGACCGGTGACGAGTTACGCCTACACGCTGCCGTTTGAATCCGAGGATCTGCTGCCCTGCGTGTCACTGACGGACCGGTTTTTCATGCTGGGGACGTCGCGTGCCTTGCAGTCTCAATGGGCGGAGAGCCTCGGCCAGCCGGGGAAGGTCGTGACGGCGGGAACGCGGATGAAGCTGAGCTTCACCAAGCTACGGGAGTTTTTGAAGGCCTTTGCCGTGGTGCGCGGCCAGGGCGGCAATGATGTGTCAGGCCTCAAGCAAGCGGCGAAGTGGCTGGAACCCCTGGAGGTGCTGGAATTGCGCAAGTGGAGTGACGGTGGCCTGGGACGCGGGGTGCTGTCGTGGAAAATCCACGACGTGCTGAGTTACGACTGAGCGTTCACTTCTCACTCCGCCACGAAAAACATCGCCGCGAAGGTGTTGGAGATGAAGTTCGCTTCCGGTTTGGGATGCACCAGCATCGTGGAGATGTCGCCATCGAGAAACAGGGCGTCCTGACAGCCGAGATGTAAAAACAGGCGGCTGAATTGATGGAACGTGACGCGGCCTTTCACGGAGTCGTCGCAGTCGCTCATGACGAAGAGGATCTGCCCGTCGGACTTGCGCACGCCGACGCCGTTGCGCAGCATCAGCGGGCCGGACTGCGTGGCGAGGCGCGGTTTGAGGCCGCTGCGGGTGAATTCAGCGGCCTCCATGCCGCCTGGGCCGGTTTGATCGTCGAGATAGAAGATGCCGTTAGGCTTGAGGTAAAAATTGCCCTCGCCGGGCCGCAGATTGAGCGGAACGAGCTCCTTGGAATCGCAGATCGTGAGGCCGCAGGGCTTCGCTCCGCGCTCGTAGGTGCCCGCATTCCACCGCACTTTGTCAGGAACGACAACTTTGAACTTTGAACTTTGAACTTTGAACCCATGATGACGACCTATGGCGAGCAACTTCGGCACTCTTTTCCGCATCAGCACCTGGGGCGAATCCCACGGCCCCGGCGTCGGCGTCGTCGTGGACGGCTGCCCGCCAAAGATCCCACTCAGCGTTGAGGACATCCAGCATGAGCTCAATCGCCGCCGCCCCGGCCAAAGCAAGATCGTGACGCCCCGCAAAGAAGACGACACTGCCGAAATTCTCTCCGGCGTGCTGGACGGGCAGACTTTGGGCACGCCCATCGGCATTTTCGTGCGCAACACCGACCAGCGTCCTTCGGCTTACACCGAGATGCAGCAGTCGTATCGCCCCAGCCACGCTGATTACACCTACGATGCGAAATACGGCATCCGCGCCGTCTCCGGCGGTGGCAGATCGAGCGCCCGCGAGACCATCGGTCGCGTCGCCGCTGGTGCCATCGCGCGGAAGGTGCTCCAGCACTCGCTTTCCGGCTACGAAGCGCTCGCTTACGTCAAAACGGTGCAAAACATCCACGCGGAGGTGCCCACCGGCTCTGCGCTGAACTCCGAGGTCATCGAATCGAACATCGTCCGTGCCTGCGATCCTGTGGCGGCGGAAAAAATGATCGCGCTCATCGAAAACATCCGCCGTGAGGGCAACAGCGTCGGCGGCGTGATCGAGTGCGTCGTGCGCGGCGTGCCTGCGGGTCTGGGCGAGCCTGTGTTCGACCGCCTAGAGGCCGATTTGGCCAAGGCCATGCTCAGCCTGCCAGCGACGAAGGGTTTTGAAATCGGCAGCGGCTTCTCCGGCACCACGATGACCGGACTGGAGCACAACGACGAGTTCTACATGGACGGTGAAAACGTCCGCACGCGTACGAATCGCAGCGGCGGTGTGCAGGGCGGCATCAGCAACGGCGAGGAGATCGTCTTCCGCGTGGCCTTTAAACCCACGGCCACCGTTTTGCGCGAGCAGAAGACCGTCACCAACACTGGCGAGGACACCACGTTATCCGCCCGTGGTCGCCACGATCCCTGCGTGCTGCCAAGAGCCGTGCCCATGGTCGAGGCGATGGTGCATCTCGTGCTGGCCGACCACTTCCTGCGCCAGCGGGCACTGCGGGGGTGATTCCTCTACCTCGTTGCCTGTCCGTGGTTGAAATCACCGACGCGGCCTGTTAACTCTCCCCATGACTGCCGCCGCTCTCGATATCACCAGCGTTTTGCAGAACGTGCTATCACTGCCACATGCTGAGCGGTCCTACCTTGCAGAACGGCTGATCGTCAGCCTGGAGGATGACCGCGAGCTGTCACCCGCCTGGCGGGCTGAGCTGGATGCCAGAGTGAAGCGGCGCCAGAGTGGCGAAACCCGCTCTTACAGCCGGGAGGAAGCCAGCCAGCAAATCGAAGCCATCATCGCCTGATGCGCCTGAGCTACACTGCTGAAGCGCTGCTCGAAATGAGCTGGCCCGCGCTTTCAAACAGCGCATCGAGGTCGCCGAAGAAGAGGTTATGCTCCACCCGAACGTCTGGCGCAGCCTTGGCGCGTCTTACCGGCGCAAGCTGTTGAAGCAGTTTCCTTATGGACTGGTGTATCACCAGCCGGAGCCTGGCTGGATTGAAGTGGTGGCGGTCATGCACCTGCACCGCGAGCCTGACTACTGGCGCAAACGCACGGAGTAAGATCGGACCACTGCCTGCGTCAGCGGGCACTGCAAAGCTGAAGGAAAAAGAACTCGTATCCGCAGACGTGTCCGCTAGAGTCCGCGTCTGTGATGCGAAAAATACTGAGCTTGGGAGTTCTCGCGGCCGCCTGCGCGGCAGTTTCGGCATTGGCGGCGGACACGGTGAAAATCGTGCTCAAAAACGGCGCGGAACTGCGTGGCGAGGTGCTGAAGGAGCGGGAAGACTCCGTGGTGCTCGATCTCGGCCACACGGTGCTGACGCTGCCCCGCGCGGAGATTTCCGTGTTCGAAAAAGCCACCGCCTCGGCCAAAGCGGCGGCGGTGCAGGGCGAGGACATCTATTTCGTGGAACCGGGCCGTGAGGCGGTGACCGTAGAAAAAAACGTCCAGCGTGTGGCGGAGTCCGTGGTGCAGATCCAGACCGCGTCAGGCCTCGGCTCTGGCTTCATCATCAACAAACTCGGCTACGTCATCACGAACCAGCACGTCATCGCGGGTGAGCGTGAGATCACCGTCGTGGTGTATCGCAAAAAACCGGGGGGGCTGGAGAAACAGCCGTTCACCCAGGTGAAAATCATCGCGATGAACGGTTTCCTCGACCTCGCCATCCTGCAAATCGACGATCCCGCGGCTGCATCGCTGCCTTTCGTGCCGATGGGAGATTCGGAGACGCTCACGCAGGGCCAGGAGGTCTTCGCCATCGGCAGTCCGCTGGGGTTGGAGCGCAGCGTGTCGAAGGGCATCGTCAGCATCCGCGCACGTGAGAACGGCGGGCGCTGGTACATTCAAAGCACGACGCAGATCAACCCCGGCAACTCCGGCGGGCCGCTTTTCAACGCGCGTGGCGAGGTCGTGGGCGTGAACAACATGAAGGCCGCCGGCGTCGGCGTGGAAGGCCTCGGCTTCTCGATCCCCTCGAACGTGCTGAAGCTGTTTTTGAAAAACCGCGAGGCCTTCGCCTTCGATCCGCGCAATCCAAACAGCGGCTTCCGCTATCTGCCGCCACCGGCTCCGCCGACGGAAAAATCAAAGCCGGAATCTGTAACCACCGGCGGCTGATTTGCCGGTAGTGATCACGCCCTTCATTCAATCTCATCTCATGAAACCCCAACGCGCCCTCATTTTATTCGCCCTGGCCTTCACCAGCGTCCTGCCTGCCTCCGCCGCAGACCGTCTGGAGCAGTGGTACAATCTGATGCCGAAAGGCACCACTGCCGTCATCGCGGTGAAAAACACGCCGGAGTTGCTCGCCGACTGGGACAAGAGCACCTTCGCCAAGTACATGCAGGACGAGGCCGTGCAGCGCTGGACCGCTCCGATGCGCGAGGGAGGCGATGCGCCTTGGGACAAGTTTTTCAAGGATCACTACGGCACCGGCATGTACGACACGTTGAAAGACTATCCGGGCGGTCTGGTGAGCTTCCTGGTGCTCAATGACATCGAAGATTTCAAAGACAACCCGCCTAACGTGTCGATCTGCGAGATCGCGGGCAAGCAGAAGGAGATCGAGGCGCACAAACTCGCCGAGTTCGAGGCCGAGAAGAAAAAGAACGCGGATTTGAAACTCGAAACTGCCGACCTCGCTGGCGTGAGCGCTCAGATCGCCACGGATAATCCTGATGACGATGCCTGTTTTAGCGCCTGGGCGATCGTTGGGGATGTGATGGTCGAGTCCACCTCCCGCAAGCTGCTGGAGCAGATGATTATCGCGGTCAAAAGCGGCTCAGCAGACGCACCGGCTGAGGCTCGTGAGCACCTGACCCGCGTCGGCCAGCTCACCAACGGTGGCGGGGACATGCTGATCTACTTCAATGGCGTGAAGTTTCTTGAACTCGGGCAGAAAGCCCTGGTCGAAGCTGAAAAGGCGAAAAAGGGCGGAGAGAAAGACGCCATGGCGGCCATGGGCATCACCCCGCAGGTCATCATGAACATGCTCGGCGTGCAGGAGCTGCAGGCCATCGCCTTCACGATGGAAATGCAGGACGGGCAGATGCGCTCGGACTTCACCATCCTGCATCCTGAAAAGCCAGCGGGTCTGATTTCCCTCATGCGCACCACGGCCAATGAGGTAGCGCTGCCAGCCTTCATTCCTGGCGATGTGCTCCAGGGCGGCGTCACTCGCTATGACTTTGGCAAGTTCTACGATGGCCTCATGGGCATGATCATGAAGCTCGGCCCCATGGCCATGATGGTGACGATGCAGATCCCGCAGTTCGAGCAGCAGCTCGGCTTTAAGATCCGCGATGACTTCTTCGGCAGCCTCGAAGATGAGATTTCCACCGTGCAAGACGGTGCTCTGGACAAGCAAAGCCAGGTGCTGGCCTTCAAAATCAAAAGCGCGGACAAGATCGGCGGCGCTCTGGAAAGCCTGAAGCGCTACGTCGGCGCGGGCTTCGGTGCCTTTGAGGAGAGCGACTACCTGGGCTATAGCGTCAACACGCTCAAGCTCACTCAAACTTCGGATAACTCCACCGAGATGGCTTACTGCAACACCGGCAAGCACCTCCTCATCTCCATCGGCGCCCCGAGCACGCTGAACAAGGTGCTCTCCCGTATGAAAGACCCCTCCGGCCCCAGCATCTGGGAGAACGCGCAGGTGCAGAAGCTCCTCGCCGCCGTGCCGCCGAACTACGGCAGCGCCACCGTGGCCGATGTGGGCAGCATGATCAGCATGGTCGCCACCGCCGCCAGCACGCTGGAGGCGCAAAATGCCGGCAAGAAGAAGGCGGGCGCCCAGAAGAAAGGCCCCGGCAAAAAAGCCGCCGCAGACGATGCCGCCGCCGCCAGCGGCTCAATGCTCGATGCCAGCGCCCTCCCGCCAAAAGAAGTCTTCCAGCGCTACTTCGGCCGCATGCTCGGCACGCAGTACTCGCACCCGGACGCCGTGCAGGTTCACTATCTCGTCATCCCGCCGGAGGAGTAGCAGCTAGATGCTAGATGCTTGATCCTGGGGGCTAGATACAGGCATCCAGAATCTAGCGTCAAGCATCCAGGACCTAGCAACCAGCCACTAGAACCATGCGTCCCCTTCTTCTCAGCCTCCTCGCCTCCAGCGTCTTCGCGGAAGCCCCTGCGCTCTACTTTGACGGCCCGGAGGTCGTCAAACTCGACTGGAACACCACCAGCCCGCGTTCGGGCGACTTCAATGGCGACGGACTCACTGATCTGGCCGTCATCAACGCATCCCGGGCGCGCATTGAGTTCCTGCTGCAACGCAAAGAAGGTGTGCAGCCGGGCGATCCTGAAAAATCCGCCCGCACCGACCGCTGGAATCCGATCCTCGAAGTCTCACGCTTCGAGAAACAACCGCTCGTCATCGGCCGTGCCGCGTTGGCACTGGTCACGGGCGATTGGAACGGCGACAAGAAAACCGACGTCGCCTTCATCACGGATGAGGACAAGCTCGTGCTTCGCATGCAGGGCGAGAAAGCGACGTGGACGCAGAAACGCGAGTTCACGCTCGATTCGACCAACGACGACACCGAAACCCTCGTCGCCCGCGATTTGAACGGCGATGGCCGCGATGACATCGCGCTGCTGACGAACACCCGTTTGATGGTTCTGCTGCAAAAAGCCCCCGGCGAATGGGCGGAACCGCAAAATCATGCGCTCGGCGAAAGCGGCTGCGGCGGCCTCAGCGCGAACGATCTCGACGGCGATGGCCGAGCCGACCTTTTCTATACCGCGCCGGAGGGTGACGCGTTGCTTGTGCGCCTTCAGCGCGATGGCGTGACCTTCGGCGAGGAATGGCGGCTCGAAATCCCCACCACTCGCCACTGGCTGCACCCCGTCCGCCTTGGTGGCAAGCAAACCGGCCTCGCTTGGATTCAGGAGGAGACAAATATGGTGGAGGTTGCCAAACTCACGCGTGGCATGGCCGAACCCAACGCGGATCGTGCCGCCACCATCCGCCACGCCATGCCGCCGACCGATTCGAAGACCGGCGCCGTGGCCTATGGCGACCTCACTGGCGACGGTCACGCCGATGTCGTCATGTCCGAGCCGAAAGCCGCGCGTGCGTGGCTGTTTGAGGGCAGTGCCAGCGGCTCCTTCAGCGCCGGTCGTGAGTTTCCGATCCTCAGCGGCGTCGAGTCGCTCGCCATTGCCGACGTGGATGTCGATCAAAAGCCTGATCTCGTGCTGCTCAGCCCCGGCGAACAGTCCATCGGCGTTGCCCATTGGAAGGACAACCGCCTCGTTTATCCCGAGATCGTTTATCAGGCCAAGGAAGGCGAGACATTGCTCGCGCTGACCACCGGTTCGCTCCTGGCGCTGCCAGACGCGGGCATTCTTTGCGTGAGCGAGATCAAATCGAAGCCACAGCTCGTCACACTGCGCCAATCCGGTTCCGGCAAAGGCTTCCTGGCCGCCACACAGGAGCTCACCATCAAAACCGGCCGCATCAACGGCCTGCGCGTGGTTGATGCGAATCAGGATGGTCGTGGAGACCTCGCCCTGTTCTCCAATCTCGGTCCCATGCAGCTTCTGCTCAGCTCGGGCGATGCAAAAGCCCCCTTCAAGCGCGTCGAGGGCATCCCGGACTCGTTTGTGAGCAAAATCGCCCCCGCTGCGCTCACCACCGGCGATCTCGATGGCGACGGCAAGGAAGAGTTCATCATCGCGCATCAGCAGCTCGCCCGCGCCTTCAAGGTCGATGCTGAGGGTAAAGCCAGCATCGTCGAGCAGTTCAACGCGCCTGATCCCGCCGCCGAGCTGCACAGCGCGCTCATCTCACGCAAGAACGGCCAAATTTCTGTGCTGCTCATCGACGCCACGCACAGCAAGCTCCACGAGCTCGTCGCGGATAAGGACCGCGTCTATCGCGCCGATCAAACGCACGCGCTGCCGGTCATGACGCCGGACCGCTGTGTGCTCATGACGGCGGACAAGGCCACGCAACTGCTCCTGCTCGCCAAAAACAGCTTCCAAATCTCCCCGCTCGAGGGCTCCACCCTCACGCTCGATACCGTGACCACCTTTGACAGCGAGTTGAAGGACTCCACCTACTCCGATCTCATCACCGCCTCCTTTTCCGGCGAGGACACCGACGACATCGCCCTGCTCGACTCTGCGAAAAGCCGCGTGATCGAGTTCTTCCAGCCCGCCGCCGGCGCGAAATGGCAGAGCGCCATGCACTTCCGCGTCTTCGAGACCGACCCGCACTTCCGTGGCAAGACCGGCCTCGCCAGCGAACCGCACGACTACGCCGCTCTCGACCTCGACGCCGACGGCCGCCTTGATCTCTGCCTGCTGACGCACGACCGCGTGCTGCTTTATGTGCGGAAGAAGTGAGGCTTGATCCCGTAGGCATGCAAGAAGCCCGCTTGCCTCGCCAGACCTGCGTGACATCATGCCACCAACGATGAAACGCCTCTACCGCCACGCCCAGATCGCCAGCGAAGACTCGCCGAAGCTGCAAACCGCCGACGTGCTTGTCGAAGGAGACAAGATCATCGGCGTGGCCGCGAGCATCGAGAAAGCCGACGGCGCGGAGATCATCGACTGCACGGGACGTGTCCTCATGCCCGCCATGTTTGACATCCACGTCCACGCCCGCGAGCCCGGGCAGGAGGAGAAGGAAAACATCGCCACC
>JAPLUL010000201.1:0-2578 GCA_026397635.1 Verrucomicrobiota bacterium
GCCTCGCTGCTGCGCCTCGTCTCCGCACTGCTCTGCGAGCAGAGCGACGAGTGGAGCACCGGCAAAACTTACCTCAACATGAACCCCGCCGAACCATCCCTTACCTGATCGCCACTTTTACAGAATAAAAATTGCGCCGCCGGTGTCGGCGGAAGCTTTGTTTGGCCCGAACGCGGTGGTATACACACGAATTCCGGCTGGAAGCTACCAACGGGGGAATGTCATCGGTGATGTTGACATCACTGACGCGCCTGTGCAGACGGTGACATTAAGTGAGTATTATATGCAGACGACGGAAACGACCAAATCGCAGTGGGACCTTGTTCGGAACTGGGCGAGCACGCAAGGCTACACGGACCTAGCCGTGGGAGCGGGCAAGGCCGATAATCACCCGGTTCAGATGATGACCTGGTATGATACAGTGAAGTGGTGCAATGCGGCGAGCGAAATGGAGGGTCTGACGCCGTGTTATTACACAAATAATGCGCAAACTTTGGTATATAGAAGTGGTCAATTAAATCTGACCAATTTAATGGTAAATTGGGGTGCAAACGGTTACAGATTACCAACAGAGGCCGAATGGGAGGTCGCTTCGCGTGGTGGGTTGTATGGCAAGCGTTTTCCGTGGGGGGACACCATACAGAACGGCCCGGCCGCAAGCGGTGGGCAAGCAAACTACCGCAGTAATACGACTGCTGATGTCTACGATCTTGGGCCGAATGATTACAACTCTGAATACATTGGCGTCATGCCCTACACCTCGCCGGTTGGTAGCTTTGCAGCGAACGGTTATGGCTTATATGATATGACTGGGAACGTTTGGGAGCGGTGCTGGGACTTGTTTAGTTCAAGTGGATATGAGTCTGGCACAAATCCCCGTGGTCCGGCGGTAGCCAGCACGGGTCGGGTTAAGCGTGGTGGCAGCTGGTCAGAAAATGCATCATTTGGGCGCTGTGCGTGGCGCAACATCAATCACCCTGCATTGTTTAACAATAGTCACGGGTTTCGCCCTGCCGTAGGTTGGACAGAAGGCTCAAACGCTTCGGTTTCCCTCTCAGGTGGTATCTCGACAATAATTATTTTTTCATCCCAGCCACAAAGCCTTTCGGTGATCCAAAACCAGCCTGCCTCGCTGAGTGTGACAGCCACAGGCGCTGGAACGTTGTCTTATGAGTGGGAAAAAGACGGTGTGGTGATTCCGGGTGCCACGACTTCGACGCTCGCTTTTCAAGCTGTGAAGCCCTGGAATGTGGGCAGCTACCGCGTGCGCATCACTGACAGCGTGGGAACCGTGGTGTCCGAAGCGGCGCAACTGACCCTCAACACCGCCCAGCCTGCTTCGCTCTGGCAGGATTTGCTGCTCTTCCTCCCATTCGCTGGAAACACCACCGACCTGAGTCCTTCGGCTCGTACGGTGACTCAATCGAACGTGACCAGCGGCGTCAGCCCGCTGGGAACCGTCGCCGGATCAGCCTCCTTCAATGGCACCAGCTCCAGAATGGATTTCAGCCCGAACCTTCCTGATCTGACTGAGATGAGTTTGTCTTTATGGCTAAGGCCGAGGACAACGAACCATTATGCTCATTTATTTTCTGATTGGGATGACGCACTTGGCAAGGATGTCTATCTAATTTATGACAATGGGCGCATTCACATAAGATCAAAGGCAACATTGCTTTGGACGAGTGACTCATTTATGACAGCTTCTAATTGGTACCACATAACTTGGGTGATGGGTGCTGCAGCATCAAAACTGTATGTCAACGGTCAACTATTTGCCACGGTGAACCAAGCTGGCAGTAATGTTGGATACAAGCTTCGGTCTAACGTCGGGTACTTTAATTATGGTTCGGGGGGGGATTTCTTTTCGGGCGAACTTTCCGCGATGCGTATTTACGGCCGCGCCCTGACAGAAAGCGAAGCGGTCCAGCTCTATCAATCCGATGCGCCCATGCCCGAAATCGAGCTGGAGCAGCCCTCGGGCACAGCCTTGGTGGATGGCAGTGCGACGACCACCTGGCAGGCACTCCCCACGGGCGGCGCCGCCGTCGCAGCGCCGTATGTGATCCGCAACGTAGGCGTGGCAAACCTGCTCAACCTCGGCCTCACCAAGTCCGGCACCCATGCCGCCGACTTCCTGCTGGGCAGTCTTTCAACGACCACCCTGGCCCCCGGCGAGAGCACTGCTTTCACTGTGACCTTTGCCCCCGGCGCAGGCGCCAGCGGCACGCGCACGGCCACGCTCCAAGTGGCCAGCAACGACCCGGATGAGAACCCCTTCGACATCGCCCTCAGCGGCACGGCCTACTCCACCACGCTGGACGCGGACAGCGATGGCATGAACGACTGGGGTGAAGTCAAACTGAGCGCTTTGGGTTTTGACTGGCAGACGCCGAACACCGCCCTGGTGAGCACCTACTACGAAAATGCAAGCGCCGCCGGCCTTTACAACCAGACACTCTACAACGCCAACCGCACGGCGGGGCAGAGCGATGTGATCAACTCCCCCAACGCCTACAGCCTCTACACGCTTTCCCAAGTGCAGAACCTGAATGTGGGCGTGCCATTGCTGCAACGG